>NZ_DBFBTX010000007.1:0-109887 GCF_048309325.1 Veillonella parvula | reverse complement strand
CCGTCCACAATTCTACTTCCGTACAACAGACGTAACAGGTGTTGTAAACCTTCCTGAAGGTGTAGAAATGTGTATGCCTGGCGATAACGTAACAATGGAAATCGAATTGATTACTCCAATCGCTATCGAAGAAGGTCTTCGCTTCGCGATCCGCGAAGGTGGCCATACAGTAGGCGCTGGCGTAGTAACAGAAATCGAAGGTTAATTTAACCTTTTATGCTCATCGTAGAATGCGTTGAGCACAATACATGCAGCACTCAGAGCGGCAGATAATGCCGCTCTCGTGTTGTGTTTTTAAACTATGAAGTAGAAGGTTGCCTCTGCGGAGGAGAATTTCTATGGAGCAGCCCATTCACGAAATGGACGACAGGAGGAATTATTAATAATGGCTAAACAGCAAAAAATCCGTATTCGCCTTAAGGCATACGACCACAAAGCTCTCGATCAAAGCGCTGCTAAGATCGTAGACACTGCAAAAAGAAATGGCGCTATGGTATCTGGTCCGATTCCATTGCCAACAGAAAAGAATATCTTCACAATTCTTCGTTCTGTACACGTAAACAAAGATTCTCGTGAACAATTCGAAATGCGTACACATAAACGCTTAATCGATATTCTTGAACCAAATTCGAAAACAGTAGATGCTATCACTCGTTTAGATTTACCAGCTGGTGTATCTATTGAAATAAAACTATAAGGAGGTGCGATAATGTCTAAAGCTATTTTGGGTAAAAAATTAGGAATGACACAAGTCTTCACAGCTGAAGGCCAATTAGTTCCTGTAACAGTAGTGGAAACTACCCCAAGCGTTGTAGTGCGCGTAAAGACTGTAGAAACAGACGGCTACGAAGCAGTACAAATTGGTTACGGTTCCATTAAAGAAAAACATTTAACAAAACCTGTAAAAGGTCAGTTCGACAAAGCTGGCGTAGCTCCAGTGAAATATCTTCGCGAAGTTCGCGTAGCTAATGCAGCTGACTACACAGTAGGCCAAACTCTGGCAGCTGATATCTTCGCAGAAGGTGAATTGGTGGACGTAGTGGGTACAGGTAAAGGTAAGGGTTTTGCTGGCACAATTAAACGCCATAACTTCTCCCGTGGTCCTGAAACTCATGGTTCTAAATCTCACCGTGAACCTGGTTCCATCGGTCCTATGATCTCCGGTGGCGGCGGTAAGGTATACAAAGGTAAAAAACTCCCTGGACAAATGGGTGGTTACAGAGTTACCGTACAACGCTTATCCGTTGTGAAAGTTGATGCTGAACGTAACCTTTTATTGGTTAAAGGTGGTATCCCAGGCGCTAAAGGTAGCTTGGTTATGGTTCGCAACACGGTTAAACCTGTTAAATAATCATTTGTCGAAAGGAGGATTATGTAATGCCTACAGTAGCAACATATAATCAATCCGGCGTTAAAGTCGGTGAAATACAGTTAAACGATGCAGTATTCGGCGTTGAAGTTAACGAAGCCGTAATGCATCAAGCCGTAGTTCGTCAATTGTCTAACGAACGTCTCGGCACACATGCAACAAAAACTAGAGGTATGGTTCGTGGCGGTGGCCGCAAACCTTGGAAACAAAAAGGTACTGGCCGTGCTCGTGCAGGCTCCAGCCGTTCCCCAATCTGGATCGGTGGTGGTACTACATTTGGTCCACAACCTCGCAGCTATTACAAAGCTATGCCTCGTAAGGCTAGACGTTTAGCAGTTAAATCTGCTCTTAGCGATAAAGTGAATAATAGCGAATTATACGTTTTGGAAGAAATCACATTAGCAGCTCCTAAAACAAAAGAAGTGTTGAACATTATTAACAGCTTCAACGTTGGTGATGCAAAAGTATTGTTCATCACTGAAGGTGATGTAAATGTTGAACGTTCCGCTCGTAATATCCAAGGTGTTAAAGCTTTGGCTTGCGAAGGTATGAACATTTTCGATCTTCTTCATTACGATAAGCTCTTCATTACTAAAGGCGCTGTCGCAAAAATCGAGGAGGTGCTCGGATAATGCAATTACATGATGTACTAATCCGCCCGGTTATTACCGAAAAATCCACTATGCTTATGGAAGAAGGCAAATACACTTTCCGTGTGCCTTTGACTGCAAATAAAGTGCAAATCCGTCAAGCAGTTGAAAAAATCTTCAATGTAAAAGTAGAAAAAGTAGCTACTATTCGTGTTTTAGGTAAGACTAAACGCATGGGTCGTACACAAGGTAAACGTAGCGATTATAAAAAAGCTATCGTAACCTTAAAAGCTGGCGAATCCATTGAATTCTTTGAAGGTGTCTAAGAGTCTAGTTGTAAGGAGGCCCACTAATGGCAATTAAATCATTTAAACCGTACTCCGCTGGTCGCCGGTTTATGACAGTATCCGCCTTCGACGAAATCACAGCAAGCAAACCAGAAAAATCCTTGCTCGCTAAGATTTCTCAAAAAGGTGGTCGTAACAATACTGGTAAAATGACAGTTCGTCACCAAGGTGGCGGTCACAAACGTCAATACCGTATTATTGACTTCAAACGTACTAAAGATAATATTCCAGCTAAAGTAGCAACAATTGAGTATGATCCTAACCGTTCTTCTCGTATCGCTTTGCTTAACTACGCTGATGGTGAAAAACGCTACATTTTAGCTCCTAACGGTCTAAAAGTTGGTGACGTTGTATTCTCCGGTCCTGAGTCTGATATTAAACCTGGTAACTGCTTACCATTGGCTAATATTCCAGACGGTACACAAATCCACAATATCGAATTGAAAATCGGTAAAGGTGGTCAAATCGTTCGTTCCGCTGGTACATCTGCTCAATTGATGGGTAAAGATAATGGCTACGCTATTCTTCGTTTACCATCTGGTGAAATGCGTCGTGTTCGTCAAGAGTGCCGTGCAACAATTGGTGTTGTTGGTAACGCTGACCACAGCAACCTTGTAATTGGTAAAGCTGGTCGTCATCGTTGGATGGGTGTTCGCCCTGGCAACCGTGGTGTTGTAATGAACCCTTGTGACCATCCACATGGTGGTGGTGAAGGTAAATCTCCTGTTGGTCGTAAACATCCTGTTACACCTTGGGGCAAACCAGCACATGGTGTTAAAACTCGCGACAAGAAAAAAGCTTCTAACAGCTTAATTATTAAACGTCGTACAAAATAGGATAAAGGAAAGGAGATAAAATAGTGTCCAGATCTATTAAAAAAGGCCCTTTCGTAGCAGATCATTTGCTTAAGAAAGTTGAAGCTTTAAACGAAACTAACGAAAAGAAAGTTGTAAAAACCTGGTCCCGTGCCTCTACTATTATCCCAAGTTTTGTAGGCCACACAATTGCTGTGCATGATGGTCGCAAACATGTACCTGTATTCATTACAGAAGATATGGTAGGTCATAAATTAGGTGAGTTCGCTCCTACACGTACTTATAGAGGTCATGGTAAGGACGAAAAATCTACAGGCAAAAAATAGGAGGAAATAATACATGGAAGCAAAAGCAATCGCTAGACATATCCGAATCGCGCCTCGTAAAATCCGTATCGTTGCAGATTTAGTGCGCGGTAAAAACATCGGCGAAGCATTTGCCATCTTGAAGTTCACTCCGAAAGTTGGCGCTGATGTAGTAGAAAAAGTTATGCGTTCTGCAATCGCAAACGCTGAACATAATTTCGATATGAATGTTGACAATCTTTACGTATCCGAGATCTTCGTTGATCAAGGCCCTACATTAAAACGCATTCATCCTCGTTCCCGTGGTCAAGCTTTCAAAATTTTGAAACGTACTAGCCACGTAACAGTAGTAGTTAAAGAAAGAGCTTAAGAAGGAGGGAAACAGAGTGGGTCAAAAAGTTAATCCACACGGTTTGCGTGTCGGTATCGTAAAAGATTGGGACGCAAAATGGTATGCAGATAAAGATTTCGCTGCTAATCTTCATGAAGACGTAAAAATTCGTAACTTCTTGAAAGAAACCCTTTTCATTGCTGGTATTTCCCGCATTGAAATCGAGCGTACAAATAAACGTATTAAATTGACTATCCACACTGCGAAACCAGGTATGGTTATCGGTCGTGGTGGTGCTGGTATCGAAGATATCAAAAAAGCAATGACTCGTTTCACTGATAAACAAGTGGACGTTAACATTGCAGAAATTAAACAAGCAGACATGGATGCAACATTAGTTGCTGAAAACATTGCGGGCCAATTGGAACGTCGTATCGGCTTCCGTCGTGCAATGAAACAAGCTGTAGGTCGTACAATGCGCTTAGGTGCAAAAGGTATTAAAATCATGGTAAGCGGTCGTCTTGGCGGTGCTGAAATCGCTCGTAGCGAATCCTATCGTGAAGGTTCTATTCCTTTGCATACACTTCGTGCAGACATCGACTACGGTACTGCTGAAGCTCATACAACATATGGTTGTATCGGCATTAAAGTATGGATTTACAAAGGTGAAGTTTTGCCAGAAGCAAAACAAGCACCTGCTAAGAAGGAAGAAGGTGGCAAGTAATGCTTATTCCAAAGCGCGTAAAACATCGTAAGCAATTCCGCGGCCGTATGAAAGGTCGTGCTATGCGCGGTAATACAGTGTCTCATGGTGAGTTCGGCTTGGTAGCATGCGAACCATCTTGGATCACTAACCGTCAAATCGAAGCTGCCCGTATTGCTATGACTCGTTATATCAAACGTGGTGGTAAAGTATGGATTAAAATTTTCCCTGACAAACCAATCACAGCTAAACCAGCTGGTACTCGTATGGGTTCCGGTAAAGGTTCTCCTGAATACTGGGTAGCAGTGGTTAAACCAGGTCGTGTAATGTTTGAAATGGACGGTGTGCCAGAAGCTACAGCTCGTGAAGCTATGCGTCTTGCAAGCCATAAACTTCCAATCAAATGCAAATTTGTTGTTAAGGGTAAAGAATTGGGTGGTGACGTAAATGAAGGTTAATGACATTCGCAATATGAGCGCTACCGAAATGGAACAAAAAGTTTCCGGTCTTAAGGAAGAGTTATTTAACCTCCGTTTTCAGCTTGCAACAGGTCAATTAGAAAATCCTATGCGCATTCGTGAAGTTAAGAAGACAATCGCTCGTATTAAAACTGTACAACGTGAAGTTGAACTTAAATCTGAAAACGCATAATAACAGATTTGTTAAAGTTTGAAAAGGAGGCTTAAAATCGTGGCAGAAGAAAGAAACGTACGTAAAGTCCGCGTAGGTAAAGTTGTTAGCGACAAAATGGACAAAACTGTTGTTGTTGCTGTTGAACGTAAAGTACCTCACGCATTATATAACAAGCCAATGGTTAGCACAAAACGCTTCAAAGCTCATGATGAAAATAATGAGTGTCAAATTGGCGATACAGTTAAAATTGTAGAAACTCGTCCACTTTCTAAAGATAAATGTTGGAGAGTTGTTGAAATTCTTGAAAGACAAAAATAAGAGTGATGTAAGGAGGAATAGACGATGATCCAGCAACAAACAATTTTGAATGTTGCCGACAACACTGGTGCTAAACGTATTATGTGCATCCAAGTCATGGGCGGTTCTTATCGCAAATTCGGCAATATCGGTGACGTAATCGTTGCTTCTGTAAAAGATGCATCACCCGGTGGCGTTGTCAAGAAAGGCGACGTAGTTAAAGCTGTTATTGTTCGTTCTAAAAAAGGTATCCGCCGTCAAGACGGTTCCTATATTCGTTTCGATGAAAACGCAGCAGTAGTTATTAAAGATGACAAGACCCCTCGTGGTACTCGTATCTTTGGACCTGTAGCTAGAGAACTTCGTGAAAAAGACTTCATGAAAATCGTTTCTTTGGCTCCAGAAGTATTATAAGAAGGAGGAACGCAGCATATGGCTAAGCTACAAATCAAAAAAGGCGATACAGTTGTTGTTATCTCCGGTAAAGATAAAGGTAAGCAAGGTACAGTTATCGCAACTGAACCTAAAAAAGAACGCGTATTTGTTGAAGGCGTTAACACTGTAAAACGTCACACAAAACCTTCCCAAGCTAACCCACAAGGCGGCATCGTTACTAAAGAAGCTGGCATTCATGTTTCTAACGTAATGGTTGTCGACCCAGAAACTAAAACAGCTACTCGTATCAAAAAGGTAGAAGGCAAGGACGGTAAATTCGTTCGCGCTACTGTTAAATCCGGTACAGTACTTAAATAATCAGGAAAGGAGGAGCTACATAAATGTCTCGTTTGTTTGAACAATACAACTCTGAAATCAAAAAGAGTATGCAAGAAAAATTCCAATACGGCAATGTAATGGAAATTCCTAAATTGGAAAAAATCGTTATCAACATCGGCGTAGGTGATGCAGTAGGCAATGCAAAAGCATTGGAAGCAGCAGTTAATGACTTGACTATTATTGCTGGTCAAAAACCTGTTATCACAAAAGCTAAAAAATCCATTGCGAACTTCAAAGTTCGTGAAGGCATGGCGTTGGGTACAAAAGTTACTCTTCGTGGCGAACGCATGTATGAATTCCTTGATAGATTGATCAATGCGGCATTACCTCGTGTACGTGACTTCCGCGGTATCAGCGCTACTGCATTCGATGGCCGTGGTAACTACGCTTTGGGTCTTAAAGAACAGCTCATCTTCCCTGAAATCGAATATGATCAGGTAGAACGTGTTACTGGTATGGATATCATTATCGTAACAAGTGCTAAGACAGATGAAGA
Source organism: Veillonella parvula (assembly GCF_048309325.1). GTDB lineage: Bacteria > Bacillota > Negativicutes > Veillonellales > Veillonellaceae > Veillonella > Veillonella parvula_T. Next base: position 103,227 of record NZ_DBFBTX010000007.1, on the reverse strand, counting down.
AGCTCGTGAATTGTTGACTCAATTCGGTATGCCTTTTGAAAAATAATAGGAGGAACATATAGATGGCTAAAAAATCTATGATTGAACGCGAAAAGAAACGCGCTAAAATCGTTGAAAAATATGCAGCTAAACGTGAAGCGTTAAAAGCAGCAGGTGATTATGAAGGCTTATCCAAATTACCAGTAAATGCATCCCCAACACGCTTGCACAACCGTTGCAACTTAACTGGTCGTCCTCACGGCTATATGCGTAAATTCGGTATCAGCCGTATTGCGTTCCGTGAATTGGCGTACAAAGGACAAATTCCTGGTGTTAAAAAAGCCAGCTGGTAATATTAGACGAGAGGAGGTTTTTAGATTATGGTAATGACCGATCCTATCGCGGATATGCTTACGCGCATCCGTAATGCAAACGCTGCACTTCATGAAACGGTAAACATTCCTGCATCTAGAATGAAAGCAGCCGTTCTTGACATCCTTTTACAAGAAGGCTTTGTAAAGAACGTTGAAAAAGAAGAAAACACTTTAAAAGTAACTTTGAAATATGGTTCCAATAACGAGAAAGTTATTACAGGAATTAAACGTATTTCCAAACCAGGTTTACGTGTTTACGCGAAAAAGGAAGAACTTCCTCGTGTACTTGGTGGTTTGGGTATCGCAGTTATTTCTACGTCCAAAGGCGTTATGAGCGACAAACAAGCTCGTAAAGAAGGTCTTGGTGGCGAAGTAATCGCATACGTTTGGTAATAGTAGCAATAGGAGGTAGAAATAATGTCACGTATCGGTAGAATGCCTATCGAGATCCCTGCAGGCGTTACTGTTACATATGATAACCATCATATGAACGTAAAAGGCCCTAAAGGTGAATTATCTCGCGATTTGCATCCAGATATGAATATCACTGTAGAAGGTAACACAATCACAGTAACTCGTCCTTCCGACGATAAAAATCATCGTTCCCTTCACGGTTTGACTCGCGCTCTTGTTGCTAATATGGTAACAGGCGTATCTGAAGGATTTACAAAAACTCTTGAAATCAACGGTGTTGGTTACAGAGCGGCTAAACAAGGCAATAAATTAGCTCTTACACTTGGCTTCTCTCATCCAGTAGAAATGGAAGCTCCAGCTGGTATTACAATCGACGTTCCAGCTCCTAACAAAATCGTTGTGTCTGGTGCAGACAAAGAAGTTGTAGGTGCAGTAGCAGCTGATATCCGTAAATGGAGAAAACCTGAACCTTACAAAGGTAAAGGTATCCGCTATGAAGGCGAAGTTGTTCGTCGCAAAGCTGGTAAAGCTGGTGCAAAAGGTAAATAGTAATATCATCTATATGAATGAAAGGAGTGAATATCTTGCCTCGTAAATCTAGTAGAAATATCGCTCGAGCAAAACGTCATCTTCGTATTCGCCGTCACATCTCTGGTACGGCAACTTGCCCACGTTTGAACGTTTACCGTTCTTTGAGCAACATTTACGCACAAGTAATCGATGACGTAGCAGGTACAACTTTGGTTGCTGCTAGCTCTTTAGATAAAGATTTGAACTTATCCTATGGTGGTAACGTAGCTGCTGCTAAAGCTGTTGGTGAAGCAGTTGCTAAAAAAGCTATCGCTAAAGGCATTGACACTGTAGTGTTTGACCGTGGTGGTTACATTTACCACGGCCGCGTAGCAGCCCTTGCAGAAGGTGCTCGTGAAGCAGGCTTAAAATTCTAAGAAGGAGGAACTATAGACATGGCGAGAATTGACTACACCAGTCTTGATCTTAAAGAAAGAGTAGTATTCATCAACCGCGTAGCCAAAGTAGTTAAAGGCGGTCGTCGTTTTTCCTTCAGCGCTCTTGTAGTTGTTGGTGATGGCAACGGTTATGTAGGCGTTGGCTTAGGTAAAGCAGCGGAAGTACCAGAAGCAATTCGCAAAGGTATCGATGATGCTAAGAAAAATATTGTAAACGTAGCTATTAAAAATGGTACAATCCCTCACAGCGTAACAGGCGTATTCGGTGCAGGCCGCGTATTCTTGAAACCAGCTGCTGAAGGTACTGGCGTTATCGCTGGTGGCCCTGTTCGTGCCGTATTGGAATTAGTAGGTGTTCGTAACATCTTGACTAAATCTTTGGGCTCTTCTAACCCTAACAATATGGTTCGCGCTACAATCGAAGGTTTGAAAGATTTGAAACGCGCTAGCGAAGTTGCTGAGCTTCGTGGTAAAACCGTTGAAGAAATCTATAACGCGTAATAAGGAGACAAGAAATGGCACAAGTTAAAGTAACATTAACAAGAAGCTTAATCGGTCGTCCTGAAGATCAACGCGCGACAGTTAAAGCTTTGGGCTTGAAAAAAACTAATTCTCAAGTCGTAAAAGAAGTAACACCTCAAATCGAAGGTATGCTTCATAAAGTTAGACATTTAGTAAAAGTTGAAGAAGTTTAATACTGATAAGGAGGTGCACTGAATGAAACTTCATGAATTACAACCAGCAGCTGGTTCTAAAAAAACTCGTACTCGTGTAGGCCGTGGTTTAGGTTCTGGCTTGGGTAAAACATCTGGTCGTGGTCAAAAAGGTCAAAACTCCCGTTCTGGCGGTGGCGTTCGCTCCGGTTTTGAAGGCGGCCAAATGCCTCTTTATCGTCGTTTACCAAAACGCGGTTTCAACAACAGCGTTTTTGCTAAACAATATGCTGAAGTTAACGTAGCACAATTAAATCGCTTTGAAGATGGTGCAACAGTTGATCCAGTAGCTCTTATTGAAGCTGGCATTTTGAAAAATGTACGCGATGGTATTCGTATTTTAGGTAACGGCACATTGGAAACTAAAAACTTGACTGTTATCGCTAATGGCTTCACTAAAGCTGCTGAAGAAAAAATCACAGCAGCAGGCGGAAAAGTTGAGGTGATCTAGGGTGCTAGATAGCCTCTCGAACATCTTTAAGATTACTGAGTTACGTAACAAGATTTTGTACACATTGATGATGTTTGCTGTGTTTAGAGCCGGCATTCACATCCCAGTACCAGGTGTAGATGCATCTGTTATCGAATCCTTGTTTACATCCGGTAACCTATTTGGTCTATTAGACTTGTTTGCTGGTGGTGCGCTAAGTAAGTTCTCTATCTTTGCGATGAGTATTACCCCTTACATTAATGCTTCCATCATCATGCAACTGCTTCAGTCTGTAGTTCCTCAGTTTGAAGCATGGAGTAAAGATGGTGAAGACGGGCGTAAGAAAATAGCGAAGGTAACTCGTTATGGCACCGTAGTCCTTGGCTTTGTACAAGCCGCTGGTATGGCATTTGCTCTTAGAGCAAACAACGCTTTGGTAAATAATGATTTCCTTAGCGTATTCGTTGTGGCCATCATCCTCACAGCAGGCACATGTTTGTTGATGTGGATTGGTGAGCAAATCACAGCATATGGTATAGGTAATGGTATTTCCTTGATCATCTTTGCTGGTATCGTAGCTCGATTGCCAGATGGTCTCGAAACTATTTATCAATATATCCAAAACGGAACCATTAACATGTTCCAAGCATTCTTATTTGCTGTAATTGCACTTGCGATGATCGCTGTCGTAGTGGCAGTTACACAAGGCCAACGTCGCATTCCTATCCAATACGCAAAACGCGTAGTAGGGCGTAAAATGTACGGTGGTCACTCTACATTCTTGCCGTTGAAAGTCAATCAGGCAGGTGTAATCCCAATTATCTTTGCGTCATCTGTGTTGATGTTCCCTGTAACAATTGCACAATTTATTGACAATGAATTTGTTCATAAAGCTGCTGATTTATTTACATGGGGGACGCCGTTACAAACGGCATTGTATGCGATATTGATCTTTATCTTTACGTATTTCTATACTGCAATCTCTATCAACATTACAGATATGGCAGATAATATGAAAAAATACGGTGGTTTTATCCCAGGTATTCGTGCGGGTAAACCAACTGCTGATTATGTGGATAACGTGATGACCAAGATCACTTTGGCTGGCGCTGTATTCTTAGCTGTCGTTGCTATTATACCGAATTTCCTCGGTAGTATAACCGGCGTCCAAGGCGTATACTTTGGTGGTACGGCTCTTCTTATTGTTGTAGGTGTAGCACTTGATACAATGCAACAAATTGAGTCGCTCATGGTAACACGCCACTATAAAGGCTTTGTGAAATAGGAGGGAAACGATATGTATATTTTATTAATGGGACCTCCTGGTGCAGGTAAAGGCACTCAGGCAGCTCGACTTATTGAAAAATACGGTATTCCCCAAATTTCAACAGGTGATATGTTCCGCGCTGCGATTAAGAACGAAACACCTCTTGGAGTTGAGGCTAAGAAATACATCGATGCTGGTCAATTGGTACCAGACAGTGTAACTGTTGGTATCGTACGTGATCGCTTGGTGAAAGATGACTGCAAATCTGGATTTATTCTTGATGGATTTCCAAGAACTACAGCGCAAGCTGTATCCTTGGATGCAATCCTTAAAGAATTAGGAATTTCTTTGGACGCTGTACTTAACTTAAACGTTCCTTCCGAGGAATTGGTTAAACGTATTAGCGAACGAGCTGTTCTAGAAAATCGTGCTGATGATAACCCTGAAACAGTACAGAAACGTCTAGCTGTGTACGAAGAATCTACTAAACCGTTAATTGATTACTATCGCAATAGCGGATTATATCAAGAAATTAATGGTTTACAAGATGTAGACGCAGTATTTGCTGACATCATTAAGGCGTTGGAGAAATAATCTATGATTATTTTAAAATCGCCCCATGAGATTGAATGTATCCGCAAGGCAAGTAAGCTTACAGCAGACACGTTGTCCTTGTTAGTAAAAAAGGCTAAACCTGGCATCACGACGCTTGAGTTAGATACAATTGCCGAAGAATATATTCGCAGCCACGGTGGTATACCAAGTTGTAAAGGGTACTATGGATTCCCCGCTACAATCTGTGCTTCTATTAACGAAGAAGTCGTTCATGGTATTCCGAGCGCTAAGCGTAAGCTTAAAAACGGCGATGTCCTCAGTATTGATCTCGTATCATCTATTGATGGATATCACGGCGATTCGGCTGTGACGATTCCTATCGGTCACGTCAAACCCGATGTGATGAAATTGTTAAAAGTTACAGAGGAAAGTCTGTTCAAGGGAATTGAACAAGTGAAAGTCGGTAACCGTATTGGTGCTATCGGTCACGCTGTTCAAACGTATTGTGAGAAACATGGTTACGGTGTCGTACGCGACTTCGTAGGTCATGGTTTAGGCCGCGAAATGCATGAAGATCCGCAAATACCAAACTATGGTAGTCCTGATCAAGGACCTCTTATGAAACCAGGTATGGTATTGTGTATTGAACCGATGATTACATTAGGTACTCACCGTGTTCGTGTATTAGGGGATGACTGGACAGCAGTTACAGTAGATGGTAAACCTGCTGCTCATTTCGAACATACAGTGGTTGTTACAGAAAACGGCCCTGAAATATTAACTATGCGGGAAGAACCGCGGTTAATTAAATAAACAGGTAACCGGAGGAAAAGATATGTCAAAAGAAGACGTTATTGAGGTGGAAGGTACGGTCGTTGAGGCATTACCGAATGCCATGTTCCAAGTTGAATTGGAAAATGGTCATATCGTATTGGCTCATGTGTCAGGTAAAATGCGTATGAATTTTATCCGTATTCTTCCTGGTGATAAAGTTACTATGGAACTGACACCGTATGACTTAAATCGTGGTCGCATCACCTATCGCTTTAAATAAGCATAGGGTCCACAAAGGAGGTACTAATGAAGGTTCAACCATCAGTTAAAAAGATATGCGAAAAATGTAAAATCATTAAACGCAAAGGCCGTGTAATGGTTATTTGCGAAAATCCAAAACATAAACAAAAACAAGGATAATCTGATAGGAGGTGGATGATTAGATGGCACGTATCGCCGGTGTAGATTTACCTCGTGATAAACGAGTGGAAATTGGTTTAACTTATATTTATGGTATTGGTCCGACTTTAGCATCTGAAATTATTGCTAAAACTGGTATCAATCCTGACACACGCGTTCGCGATCTTTCTGAAGATGAAGTAGCGAAAATCCGTGAATTGTTAGATGCTGATTACAAAGTAGAAGGTGACCTTCGTCGTGAAGAAGCTCTTAACATTAAACGCTTAATTGAAATCAACTCCTATCGAGGCAAACGTCATCGTATGGGTTTACCACTTCGTGGTCAACGTACTAAAACGAATGCACGTACTCGCAAAGGTCCTAGAAAAGCAATTGCTGGTAAAAAGAAATAAGATAAAGGAGGGATAAAGCGTGGCTAAAAAAGTTGTTAGAACTAAAAGAAAAGAAAAGAAACATATTGAATCCGGTGCGGCTCATATTCGTTCTACATTCAATAACACTATCGTAACTTTGACAGATACAAACGGTAATGCGTTGTCTTGGGCTTCCGCTGGTGGCTTGGGCTTCCGTGGTTCTCGTAAATCCACTCCATTTGCTGCTCAAATGGCTGCTGAACAAGCTGCTAAAGCTGCAATGGAACATGGTCTTCGCACTGTTGAAGTATTCGTAAAAGGTCCTGGATCCGGCCGTGAAGCTGCAATCCGTGCTTTACAAGCTGCAGGTCTTGAAGTTACTTCCATTAAAGACGTAACTCCAATTCCTCACAATGGTTGTCGCCCTCCAAAACGCCGTCGTGTATAATTTATAGCGACCGATATGATACGGTGCTATAATTAACTATGAACGTGTGTTATATAGGAGGATGTTCCTGATGAGCGAAGAAAAGAAACTTAAAATCGAGAAAGTGGACATCGCCGATGGCGGTCGTTATGGTAAGTTCGTATGTGAACCATTAGATCGTGGTTATGGGATCACTCTCGGTAATAGCTTACGCAGAATTTTGCTTTCATCCTTGGATGGGGCAGCTATAACCTCTATCAAAATTGATGGAGTTCTTCATGAATTCTCTACTATTCCTGGTATTCGCGAAGACGTTACGGATATCATCCTTAACTTAAAGCAATTGTGCATCAAAGTTGAAGAAGAAGCACAATTACCTTTGGAAGTTCATTTCGACTTCCAAAAGGATGGAATATTGACAGCTGCTGATTTGGCTGAACAATTCCCACCAGAGGTAGAAGTATTGAATCCTGAACTCGTGATTGCGACAATGGATGAGACAGCTCATCTCGTAATGGACGTAGTAATCGAACGAGGTAAAGGCTATGTTCCTTCAACGAAGAATAAAAAAGATACTGATGTTATTGGTTGTATTCCAATCGATTCCATCTTCTCTCCAATTCTTCGTGCTAAATACGAAGTGAGTGATGTTCGTGTAGGCAATGAAATGGACTTCGACAAACTTACATTAGAAGTTTGGACTGATGGCTCCATTACTGCTGCTGATGCAGTGGCAAAATCTGCTGCCATTATGATTGGTTATTTAGGGAACTTCACTAAATTAGCGCATTCTGCAGATGTTGTAGATGTAAACACTGGTGAAGGCGGTATCGTTATAGATCCAGTAGGTTCCGATAATGAAGAACCAGCTGTAGATGACGGCCCAGCAAAGATTTCCATCGACGAGTTGGAACTCTCTGTTCGTGCGTATAACTGCTTGAAACGTGCTGGCATTAATACAATTGCAGACTTGCTAGACAAAACCATTGATGACTTAGGAAAAGTTCGCAACTTAGGTAAAAAATCTATCGATGAAATTGAGGAAAAACTCAATAATCATCCAGGTGGTTTTCAACTTAAACAAAAAGGCGAATAAGGAGGAAGACGAATGTACAGAAAATTAGGCCGCGACAGCTCCGCTCGTAAAGCGTTGTTCCGTAGCATGTTAACATCTTTCTTCCAATATGAGCGTATTGAAACGACTGAAGCTAAAGCGAAAGAACTTCGTTCTTTAGCTGATCAAATGGTAACTTTGGCTAAACGTGGTGATCTTCATGCACGTCGCCAAGTTCTTGCATACCTCATGGATGAAAGTGTAGTAAAAAAATTGTTTGATACAATTGCTCCAAAATATGCAGACCGTCAAGGTGGTTACACTCGTGTAATCAAAACTGGTCTTCGCAAAGGTGACGCTGCACCTTTGGCTATTATCGAGTTAGTTTAATCAAACTCATACGGTGTTGTAACTTATGTTGCAGCACCGTTTTTTTATTGTCAATTTTATGGTACAATCGACTAGTATAATATCGTAATATGTTAGCAGTTATCGTAAAGGATGAATATGTATTGTCAACCTTTTGCATAATATCTAAGACATTATTAAATTCAAGTTCTATTAAATAGGATAAATTGAAATATGGGGATTATGCACAACATGAGTATGATAGATGATGCAAATGGTTCTACTTTCATAGAAACGAAATTGACTAGAAAGATATGAGGTTATCCATGAATGAACAAGACATTATGATTGAGGTCAATCATATGAGTCATATTTATACTGATGAAAACGGCAATGATGTACGTGCCTTGGATGATGTGAATCTATCCATTAAGCGTGGTGAATTTGTTTGTATCATTGGCACTAATGGCAGTGGTAAAAGTACGCTTGCCAAGCATTTTAATGTGTTATTACAACCTAGTGAAGGTCATATCAATGTATGTGGCTTTGATACGCGGGATGAAGCGCATATTTGGAATATTCGCCAACATGTAGGAATGGTATTCCAAAATCCTGATAACCAAATCGTAGCGGCCGTTGTAGAGGAGGACGTTGCCTTTGGTCCAGAAAACTTAGGTATTCCTAGTGCCGAAATTAGACAACGTGTCGATGCAGCTTTAGCCGCTGTTAATATGACTGAATATAGAGAACATGGTCCCCATTTATTATCGGGCGGACAAAAACAACGTATTGCTATCGCAGGTGTATTAGCGATGAAGCCTGATTGCATCGTTCTTGATGAACCAACAGCGATGCTCGATCCAAAAGGTCGCCGGGAAGTGCTTGAAACGGTTCACAAACTCAATAAAGAAGAGGGCATTACGATTGTGTATATTACGCACTTCATGGAGGAAGCTGTTACGGCAGACCGCGTTGTGGTTATGAAAAATGGTGTGAAATTACATGATGGTACGCCTCGTGAAATTTTTAGCCATGTAGATACCTTAAAAGGTCTGGGCCTCGATGTACCGGTAGCCTCTGAGATTGCTTTCAAATTGAATGCTAAAGGTTATGAAGTGGGTAAGAGTATCATTAATAATGAAGAGTTAGCAAAGGGCCTTAAAGGCTCAAAGTTAGGCAAGCAATTATCCGCTATACACTCAACAGATGCTCCAAGAGAGGAGGGAACCCATTAATGGCGATTGTGTTAGATAATATTACATATACCTACGGCATGGGTACCCCTTTTGAAAAGACTGCGCTTCGTGGTGTATCACTTACCATTGAAAATGGGGAGTTTCTAGGTGTTATCGGTCATACTGGTTCCGGTAAATCTACCTTTGTACAACATCTAAATGGGCTATTACATCCTACAACTGGTACAGTTACTGTCAATGGTGTAGATATTAGTGCTTCTACAGAAGAAGCAAAAAAAATGCGTCACAAGGTGGGGATGGTATTCCAGTATCCAGAGCATCAATTGTTTGAAGAAACCATCGCTCAAGATATCGCCTTTGGTCCTAAAAATTTAGGGCTTAGTGCTGATGACGTAGACGAGCGTGTGCGAGATGCGATGAAGTTCGTAGGGCTCGATTATGACACATATGCAGAACGTTCTCCATTCCATTTATCTGGTGGTCAAATGCGCCGCGTGGCTATTGCTGGCGTAGTGGCTATGGATCCAGATTTTCTCGTGCTCGATGAACCATCTGCTGGTCTTGATCCATTTGGACGGGAAGAAATCTTTGAAGAAATCATTCGACTTCATAAAGAAAAGGGGATCACTGTAATTCTTGTATCTCACAATATGGAAGATATTTCTCGCATGGCTTCTCGTCTTGTGGTACTCGATAAAGGGCGTATCGTTCTCGATGGTGAACCGATGGACATCTTTAATAATCATCGTGATGAATTACAGGCCGTCGGTGTAGATGTACCGCCAGTGTCTGTTACCATGGAATATTTGCGCGAACGAGGTCTTGATGTGTCTAATCGCGTACTATCTGTAGATGATGCGGTACAAGCAATTCTCGAAGGAGGTAACCATGTTAAATAATATTACTATTGGTCAATACTTCCCAGGAAACTCTTTCTTGCATCGCATGGATCCACGCGCAAAGATTATTGCCACTACTATATTCGTTGTAGCCATATTCTTGGCGAATTCTCCACTGGCATATGGCATTGTAGGTGGGTTCACTATCTTTGCAATGTTGTTATCACGTTTGCCGTTACGTCTGATGTGGTCTGCTATTAAACCGCTTTGGATTATCATCGTATTTACTATGGGGATTCATATTTTTACGACACCAGGCAATCCAATTTTTCAATGGGGGATTATCAATATTACCGACCATGGCGTGGCAATGGGCCTTCAAATGGCGGCACGCTTAATCTTCTTAATCTTGTTTTCTTCTTTGTTGACCTATACCACATCACCAATTCGCTTAACTGATGGTATCGAGCACTTGCTCAATCCGTTTCGTCGCATAGGTGTTCCTGCTCATGAGCTGGCTATGATGATGACTATTGCGCTGCGTTTCATCCCTACCTTATTGGACGAGACGGATCGTATTATGAAAGCACAATCTGCTCGTGGGGCAGACTTTGTAACAGGCTCTATCATTCAACGCGCAAAAAATATGGTGCCTCTTTTAGTGCCATTATTTATTAGTGCGTTTCGACGGGCTGATGAATTAGCCATCGCTATGGAGGCGCGTTGCTATAGAGGTGGCGTCAATCGTACACGTATGAAAGAATTACAAGTTACCTATGTCGATTATATCGGCGTCGGTGCTGTTGTCTTGATTACGATTATACTCATTGCATTATGGTGGCTTGGCCTATGAGAAATATACGAATCATAGTGGCTTATGATGGTACAGATTTAGCAGGTTATCAAAAGCAACCTAATGATAAGGGGTTAACGGTACAAGGTTGTTTGGAATATGGTTTATCACGTATTTGTAATGAACCCATTCAAATTTATGGTGCCTCTCGTACGGATGCGGGTGTACATGCTAAATTTCAAGTTTGTACATTTCAAACGTCGGGGACTATACCAGTAGAAAATATTCCTCGCGCTATGATAGCTCATATTCCTAAGGATATAGTCGTTCTAGAAGCGGTAGAAATTCCGCTAGATTGGAAGCCACGGTGGAATATATACGGTAAAGAGTATGTATATACGATTCATAATCAGCTCATTGCAGATCCTTTGACGCAGCGATATCATTGGCATGTGAAAAAGCCCTTAAATATTGCTCGTATGCAGGCTGCAGGTAATGAACTAGTAGGTACGCATGACTTTACAACCCTAAAGGGCACCAACTCAACTCCGGCGGATCCTGTAAAGACAATTATGGGAATTCGTGTTGAGGCCCGAGGTTCACAGGTAACGATTTCTGTGATTGGTGATGGTTTTTTATATCATATGGTCCGCAATATTGCAGGTTTACTTGTAGATATAGGTCTTGGTCGTCGCAAGGTTGAGGATATTAAAGGATATTTAGCCGCTAAAGACCGGCGTGCTATAGGGAAAACTGCACCTGCTCAAGGCTTATGTTTAGAAGAAATATTCTTCACTGAAGAGCGACAACAAGAGGTATTACGGAATAAATATTTTAGATGATTTGAGAATAAATATTCTATATAATTTTATATAGACTCTTTTTTTGATGTGAAAGTATAAAACGTTGAGCATAAATACTAAAAGGATACTACTTCAAAAGTAGTATCCTTTTTTTCTTATAATTTTTAGTTATAATGCCTTAATTTATACCTATTATTATGTGAAATGATACATTGTAAACCTAAAATATACATGATACAATGGCGATATAAGACAGGTTCGTACTATAAAACATTAACATAGTAAGGTAGACTCTTGTCAGCAGTGTAATTTTTATCCTAAGGAGGGTGAATCTCTTGCAAAAACGTAAAGATTTTATCTGGAAAATGGGCGGCCAACAAGGTGAAGGTATCGAGAGTTGCGGCGAAATTATGGCCACAATCCTTGCTAAAGAAGGCTACTCTTTGTATAGCCAACGTTTATTTGCATCTCGCATCAAAGGTGGTCATACTACATTCGCATTGCGCGTAGCATTGGAACAAATTATGTCCATTGGTGAAGGGGTAGACTTCTTGCTTTCCCTTGATCAAGAAACCGTTGATATGCACGGTTCCGAAGTACGTGATGGTGGATATATCATCTGTGATAGCAAAGTTAATCCAGACTTTTCTAAATTTGAAGGTACAAAGATTAATTGCTTATCTTTGCCTATCTCTGAAACAGCAATGAAACAAGGCTCCTTGTTGATGCGTAATATCGTAGCACTGGGGATGTCCGTAGCGCTTCTTGGCTTTGATACTAAGATGTTTAAAGATGCTATTATTGAGAAATTTGCAAAGAAATCCCAAGAGATTATTGATAAAAACTTGGCTGCTTTCGATGATGGTCATAGCCTTGTAATGGAAAAATTAGGCGATGTTGAAATCGATACATTGCCAGCGCCTGGTAAGAAAGATCAAATGTTCTTATTAGGTAACGAAGCATGTGCTCTTGGTGCTATTGCAGCAGGCTCCCGTTTTATGGCGTCTTATCCTATTACACCAGCATCCGAAGTTATGGAATACATGATTAAAACTATGGATAAGTTGGGCTCAACTGTTGTTCAAACAGAAGACGAAATCGCAGCGTGTATGACAGCTATGGGTGGCGTATACGCTGGTGTTCGCGGCTTTACATGTACTTCTGGCCCAGGTCTTTCCTTGATGGCAGAATCCTTGTCCATGGCTTCTATGGCTGAATTGCCAATGGTTGTTATCGACGTTCAACGTTCTGGCCCATCCACTGGTATGGCTACAAAAGTTGAACAATCTGATATTGATGCAGCTTGCTACAATGCACATGGCGACTATTCTGGTATCGTAATTTCACCAACATCTATCGAAGAATGCTTCTATGAAATTCAAAAAGCTTTCAACTTGGCAGAAATGTATCAATGTCCAGTTATCTTTATGCCTGACTTACAACAAGGTTTGAATAAACAATCAGTTCCTTCCTTCGATTTGAACCGCGTACCTATTAATCGCGGTAAAATGATGAAAGAAGCTGAACTTCCTGAATTGGTACAACCTAACTACTTCAAACGCTTTGAATTGACTGAAGATGGCATTTCTCCGCGTACAATTCCAGGTATGAAAAATGGTTTATTCCTTTCCACAGGTTTAGAGCATAATGAAGAAGGTAAACCAGCAGAAGCGCCTACAATGCACGTAGCGCAAACTGATAAACGGTTCCACAAATTGGAAACTGTAGCTGATAACTATGAACCATTCTTGAACAATGCTAAATACGACGAAGCAGATGTACTCGTTGTAGGTATGGCTTCTAGCCGTGGTGCTATTGAAGAAGCCGTTGCTGAATTCGATCAAGAAGGCGTTAAAGTTAACCACTTACAATTGCGCTTAATTAAACCATTCCCAGCAAAGCAATTACAACCGTTCTTTGATGCTGCGAAAAAAGTAGTTATCGTAGAACACAATAAAACTGGTCAATTGGCTAACTTATTTAAAATCAACATGCATAAGAAACATAAGATTTCTAGCTGCTTGAAATACGATGGTAATCCATTCACAAAAAGTTATGTGAAAAATGCGATTAAGGAGGTCCTATAATATGACAACAGCTAAAGATTACAGAAATGATATTCGTCCTAACTGGTGTCCAGGCTGTGGCCATTATGGGGTTCAAGCGGCGATTACTGACGCTGTAGTAGCGAAAAATATTCCACCAGAAAAATTAGCCGTAATTTCCGGTATCGGTTGTTCTAGCCGTATCGGTGGCTATTTCTACGCTTATGGTGCACATACAACTCATGGCCGTGCGCTTCCTTATGCGCAAGGCGTTAAACTTGCTAACCAAGATCTTGAAGTTATCGCATTTTCTGGTGACGGTGATGCCTTTGCTATCGGTATGGGTCACACCATTCATGCTTTCAAACGTAATGTAAACATGACATACGTAGTAATGGACAACCATGTATATGGTTTGACTAAAGGCCAAGCATCCCCTCGTTCTGACATTGGTTTTGTTACAAAAACAACTCCTCATGGTGCGTTTGAGTCTCCATTATCCGTTTGTGAAACTGCGATTGCAGCAGGTGCTACATTTGTAGCGCAAAGCTATATGGTGAATCGTAAAGAGCTCGTCGATTTGATTCAACAAGCTATGGATCATGAGGGCTTCTCCTTCATCAATGTATTCAGCCCATGTGTTACATATAACAAACGCAATAGTTACGATTGGTTCAAAGAACATTTAGTAGCATTGCCTGAAGGTTATGATCCAACAGATCGTGCTACAGCGCTTAAAACTTTGGGTGATACTGATGGTTTGGTTACAGGCCTTATCTATCAAAATACATCTAAACCTTCCTTTGAAAAAGCATTGGCTGCAGCAAATGGTGGCCCACATCCTCGTCCATTGACTGAAGATGTTGTAAAACCTGACCAAGCATTATTTGATAGTCTTTGCAATAGCTTCAAATAATTATTAGCAGAACACTATAGATACTTGCTTGTCTACATAATAAACGTGTCACCTTTGGGTGGCACGTTTTTTGTATGTACTATTTTATGAAAAACTATTTAGTATATTGCTTTCTGCGATTTGTCCCATGTGGTTATATAACGTGATATAATAAGGACATTGTATGATATTCATTGCAATTGTATCGTATTCATTGCAGAGGTTTTTATGAAAGCATACGAAAAGGGGATTAGTCTATCTATCTGGACTTTGAGCTGGCCTATATTTATTGAAGTGTTCCTACAGATGCTAGTAGGTAATATAGACCAATTGATGATGAGTCACTACGCGCCTCAAGCGGTAGCAGCGGTAGCTAATGCCAATCAAATTTTAAATATCTTTATTATGCTCATCATCGTCATGAGTACAGCTACGACGATTTTGATTGCCCAATATTTAGGAGCGAGAAACCAGTCCAAGCTATCAGAGGTATGTACGGTCAGCTTAGTGATGAATTTTTTCTTTTCATCTATAGCGGCAGTATTCTTTATTACTTGCCATGAATGGATCTTTACATGGCTAGGTATACCACCAGAAACGATGAGTGATACGTCGATATATACTACTATCGTTGCTGCAGGGCTACCGATACAAGCGATGTATTATGCGTTAGTAGCCGTATTTAGAGGTCACTCATTAACACGCGTTACCATGTACATTGCCCTTGTGATGAATATCATTCATATTCTAACAAACTATGTATTAATCTTTGGACATGATCCAATACCAAGTCTTGGTGTATTAGGTGTTTCTATTTCTACGTGGCTATCTAAAGTGGTAGGACTCGTGATTATTGGATATACTTTTAAGAAATTATTAACCTTAGAGGTGAGCTTTAAATTCTTAAAACCATTTCCGTGGCATACGATTAAGTCTTTATTGCATATCAGTGTTCCTTCTGGTGGAGAAACATTGAGCTATCAATTATCTCAAACGATGATTATGAAAATGGTCAATATTTTGGGACTCGCGGTAATCAATACAAAGGTGTATGTATCTGTTATCGCTATGCTTTGTTATGTATACACCATAGCACTATCCAATGCTTCACAAGTTATTGTAGGCTTCCTAATGGGCGCTAAACGCCAAGAGGAGGTTACTAGTCGTGTATGGCGGTCCATGTATTTAGCTATTGCTATTAGCGTAGGTCTTGCTACATTCTTCTATGTGACTAGTGATTTTGTTGTATCTGTGTTTACTTCAGATCCGGAAATCTTAGAGTTAGCACATAATGTATTACTGGTTGAGATCTTCCTTGAGTTAGGACGTGCAGTAAATATCGTTATGGTTGGTTGTTTGCAGGCTGCCGGTGATATTCGTACGCCTATGCTAGTGGGAATCTTTGGCATGTGGTTATGCGCCGTGCCATTATCATATCTATTTGGTATTTACTGGGGCTGGGGGCTTGTTGGTATATGGATTGCCATGGCCGCTGATGAAATCTTGCGAGGTGTATTGTTTGTGTATCGTTGGTATAGCGGTAAATGGAGAAACAAGCATCTTATCGAAGCTTAATTTCATTCTTCCTAATTTTGATTTATAATTAGCTAAATAATAATGTAATATAACTAGCATTATATTGGAGAATAGACATTGCTAGTTTTACTTGAAAGTAGGTTTATATGAGCAAGACAGTAGGCATTATTGGCTTAGGCCTATTAGGTGGATCCTTGGCAAAGGCTCTAAAGGAATATACAGATTATGAGGTAGTAGGCTATGCACGTCGTCAAGAGGTCTGTGATGCGGCCATTCAAGATGGTGTGGTAAAAGCTGCGTGGACTGAAGTTGAGCCATTGATTAAGAACTCAGATATCGTTGTGTTCTCCTTGCCACCTGATACAAATGCACGACTTTTTACTGAAACGGCTCATCTATTTAGACCGGGACAAGTCGTAACCGATGTATCTAGTGCGAAGGAAAATTTTGTACGAGCCGTTTATGAATCGATTCCTAAGGGGACCGTTTTTGTATCTGTCCATCCTATGGCAGGATCCGAAAAGGGTGGGTATGAAGTATCTCATAAAAACCTATTCAAAGGTATGGGCTGGATCGTGTTAGAAGATAAGGCATCTGATGTATATAGTGAAGAAGTAGCTCAAGAATTAGCTGAAATGGGTCGTGCCTTAGGGTCTCGTATTGAATTTGTCGATATCTATGCCCATGATGCATATCTTGCGATGGTTAGTCATATGCCTCATTTGTTGGCGTCCATTGTGACACAAGTTTCTGGCGGTGGTGAATTGGGCGAATTACGCATGAAATTATCTGCTGGTGGGTTCCGTGATTGTACCCGTGTTGCAGGTGGATTACCATCTATGTGGCGTGAAATTATCTATGGAAATCGTCGTAATGTCATCGAAGGTCTTACACAAGTTGAAGCAGAAATTCAACGTGTAAAAGAGATACTTTTACAAGAGGATGACGGTCAAGAATTAGAAAGCTATCTTGAACGAAGTCGCGAGATTCGAGGAAAGTTACCGTATTTAACTGGTTAAATCAAGGATAATTAAATTTGCGTAGTTTTGTATCCTATAAGAGTATAAATGTAACTGAAAAAACATGACATATAGCTAGAATCGTGTATACTATATATCGATA
The DNA here is from genome assembly GCF_048309325.1 of Veillonella parvula. Lineage (GTDB taxonomy): Bacteria > Bacillota > Negativicutes > Veillonellales > Veillonellaceae > Veillonella > Veillonella parvula_T. The sequence continues at coordinate 85,922 of NZ_DBFBTX010000007.1, read as the reverse complement.
TGAGTATGTAAATATATTATGTTAAGGGAGCTTTTATGAGTTTGTTACAAGAAACTTGTGGCGCTATTACAGGTCGCAGCTTAAAGATTGAACAACATATATTTAATAGCTGGAATGCAGAATCGCCGGTGGAACTATATGGTCGTCTTGTAGATGTTGTGGCTCAATACGGGGCGGCTACGAATCAAGAGCAGGTAACCGTGCCAAAACCATGCATGATTATTGCTTCTGCGGATCATGGCGTAGCTGATATGGGTGTCAGTGCGTATCCTAAGGAAACAACTGTTGGGATGACACAAAATTATCTAATCCCCAAAGGGGCGGGTGCTAACTCCCTAGCTAATTATTGTGGGGCCCAAATGGAAGTTATCGACATGGGGATTGATGCGGATATGAGTTGGGTTCCAGGTCTTCGAAGTCATAAACTGGGGATGGGTACAAAAAACTTTGTAGAAGAGCCGGCTATGACGCGCGAACAAGCCGTGGAGGGCATCGAAACAGGGATTCGTCTAGTAAAAGAAAAAATCGATGAAGGCTTCAACGTATTTTTGGTAGGTGAAATGGGCATATCGAATACGACAGCTAGTGCTCTTATGACCGCTAAGTTTGCAGGACTTACAGCGGAAGAGGCGACGGGACGAGGAACGAATATTTCCGATGAACGCCTCAAACTAAAACAGCGGATCGTTCATGATGTGCTAGAAAAATATAAGGATATTAGTAAGGATGATGCTCTTGGTATTTTATCGTCTGTAGGCGGTTTTGAATTTGCTTGTATTGTTGGTGTTATCTTAGGCGCTGCAGCAAATCATGGGTTAGTTATTATTGATGGATTTAATACATCGGCTTGTGCATTGGTGGCTAAAACGTTGGCTCCAAAAGCGATGGATTATGTGATGGCATCTCATTTGTCTGCAGAGAAGGCGGCGAAGTCCTCCTTAGAAAACCTAGGCTTAGAAGCGTATGTAGACTTGGGACTTTGTTTGGGTGAGGCCTCTGGCAGTTCGATACAAATGGGGATGCTAGATCTTGCGGTGCATATGTATATGGCTATTACAGGAGGTAATAAATGAGAACTTTCAAAATTGAGCCGTTAGATACACAAGCAATGGAAACATGTCGATTCCGTATTGATAATCTGACAAAGCCTATCTATAGCTTGGCTACGTTAGAAACTATAGCGGAGCGTTTTGCAGGAATTTTAAGAGACCCTAAACCAAATCATTTGCGTCAAGGTGTGCTCGTTGTGGCAGCTGATCACTTGGTAGATGGACCGCAAAATGATCAACATGGTAGTGAAAGTTATGCTGCCATAAAACGCTTTAATGAGGGAACAACAGCTACACAAGGGGCTGCAGCTAAATTAAATGCTGTTGTACATGTGGTGAATATAGGTCTAGAACAAGACACTTCTGATTTAGCAAATATTGAGCAACAGGTGATTCGGAAGGGGTCCCATTTCTTTGGTGTAGAACCTGTTATTTCTCGAGATGAATTAGACCGTGCTCTTGAGCTAGGTTTTGCCTATGCAGATAAATTACATGCAGATGGATTACAAGTGGTGGCGATTGGTAACATAGGGGAGAGAGCTTTTTTAGATTCTCTCGTAACGACAGCTACTATTACAGGCTGTGCCTACAATGATATTCTCGTACACAATGAATGGGGGCCTACAGTGGATGAACGTGCTGCTCATATTCATTCCTTTGTAGATCCATTCAAGATTGCTGTTGATGATTGGTCTACTATTAGTGAAAGTGAGCGCCGTGATGCGGTATTGCACTTGCTTCACATAGCGGGTGGTTTAGATATTGCATTTTTAACGGCCTTTATCTTAGGAGCTGCTAGCCATCGCATGGCTGTAGTCTTTGATAATATAGTAACTGGTGCAGCTGTTTTAGCGGCGGTTACCATTGAACCGCTAGTTAAGGACTATGTGTTCCCGTCGGCTGCCTATGATGAGCCTATACATGATGCGCCAATACATAAAAAACAATGTCGCTTCTTAGGGGTAAAGCCTTATTTAGACTATAAATTGCTAATCGATGAAGCCTTAGGTTCTACCATGGGCCTATCTGTTATCAATGCATCTATGTATATGCTAAATGACATGAAAACCTTCGTTGAAGCAGAGGTGAGTGTAGCCGAAGATGGAGCCGGTAAAGGTAGACAAAAGAATAAAGAATAACCCGTTTTAAAGGGGATTGTACCATCTCCATTTTTCTTATGTGGGCGATGGTCTTTAAACCAATATTTACTAGCATTTTATGGAAAAACCATTGACACTATATGTGTAAATTGATATTATTATATGGCAGTCAGGACGGACTTAATTTATCCTTGACGACAGATTGATAATTATGTTATAGTAATTATCGGTTCTGTATGCGGGAATAGCTCAGCGGTAGAGCACCGCCTTGCCAAGGCGGGGGTCGCGAGTTCGAATCTCGTTTCCCGCTCCATACATTCCTCGATAGCTCAGTCGGTAGAGCAATCGGCTGTTAACCGATCGGTCGTAGGTTCGAGTCCTACTCGAGGAGCCATTTGACTCACTAGCTCAGTTGGCAGAGCACCTGACTTTTAATCAGGGTGTCCCGCGTTCGAGTCGCGGGTGAGTCACCATTTCTGGCCCGTTGGTCAAGCGGTTAAGACACCGCCCTTTCACGGCGGTATCCCGGGTTCGATTCCCGGACGGGTCACCACATATGGACGATTAGCTCAGCTGGGAGAGCGCCTGCCTTACAAGCAGGATGTCGGCAGTTCGATCCTGTCATCGTCCACCATTTGCGGGAATAGCTCAGCGGTAGAGCACCGCCTTGCCAAGGCGGGGGTCGCGAGTTCGAATCTCGTTTCCCGCTCCATAAACATTCCTCGATAGCTCAGTCGGTAGAGCAATCGGCTGTTAACCGATCGGTCGTAGGTTCGAGTCCTACTCGAGGAGCCATTTTTATTGGCCCGTTGGTCAAGCGGTTAAGACACCGCCCTTTCACGGCGGTATCCCGGGTTCGATTCCCGGACGGGTCACCACATGGACGATTAGCTCAGCTGGGAGAGCGCCTGCCTTACAAGCAGGATGTCGGCAGTTCGATCCTGTCATCGTCCACCAAAGTAAACGGTTATCTTCGGATAGCCGTTTTTTAGTATGTAAAATTATCGCGGTGCGTACATGATGATATATACACCTACAAGACATACGATACCACCGATGATGTCGTACATGTCTGGTCGCAAGCCGTCCACAAGCCAGCCCCAGAGAATAGAGAGGGCAATGAATACACCGCCATAGGCGGCGTAAACTTTACCAAAACTAGCTTCTGGTTGAAAGGTAGGGATAATACCGTATAAAAATAATATAAATGCACCTGCGATCAGGTAAATCGGTCCTTTGTCATCGCGCATATAGAGCCATACGAGATAGCCACCACCGATTTCCGCAAGTCCTGCCAATATAAAGAAGAGAATAGATAAGAGCATAGTAACCTCACTGTATTCTTACTGTATTAATTGAAATCTATTCTCTATTGTACAACCTGAGTTAGAAGAGAGCAATTATTTTATACCCTTAGACTATTAATCGTTTAGAATGAAAGAGAAAATTTACTTAAATATAGATTTTAGTAGTGATGGAATTGAGTCGTGTTGTGAAAATAACAAAACCCCGTACACCTAAAAAAGTATACGAGGTTTTGTTATTTTTTATAAACGTGGTGGTGATTCGCTTTGTACATAATCCATGAAGGTATGCATGGTTTCTGTTTTAGAATTGTTCTTCTTAAATGCGAAGCACACTTGTAGTTTGAATGGTTTTTCTAAAGGTACAAAGCCATCATTGATATTTAAGGAGCTTAAAATTTGACGTGCTACAATGCAGCCAGATTTATTCTTTTGACAATAGTCGATCATTGTATATGGATTGGACAGGCGGCTACCGCGGATATGTAGGTTTTGCTGACCGTTTCCAACATAGTTTTTTAATGTGCGGTACATAAAGTATTTAGGTGGATACATGAGCAGTGGTTGTTGCTGGATAGCTTTTAAACTGGCTGTTTCCATACCGTTCACTAAGTTTGGTGCATAGTATACAAATTCGTCTTCTCTAAGAGCGGTGGATTCATATGCGGACATATCCTTATTGTTTGGCAAATAGAGTAATGCAATGTCGATGCGATTTTCGCGCAAGTCGAGCATCAATTCTTCTTCCTCCATGTCGTAAATACTGACAGAGAATTCAGGATGGTTTTGGAAGAAGTGGGATACGTAACCATTTAGACGGATATCCCCGAGACTACGTAATACGCCAATGTTTAGAATTGGTCGTTCAACCTTGCTGGCCAAACGAATGGATTGGATAGCTCGTTCCAATGTGTCGAGAACTTGTTCTGCTTCTGGTAGAAATAACTCACCTTCTGGTGTTAAACGGCTACCTCTTGTAGAACGGGAGATTAATTTTACACCAACTAAACGCTCTAATTTTTTCATTTGAGCGCTGAAAGCTGATTGTGTAATATTCATAGATTGTGCTGCTAATGTAAAGCTTCCTGTTTTATTATAGGTAATAAAACTTTGTAGCTCTTGCATTGTAGGTAACTCTTTCATGCTATTCCCCCAATTTAGTTATAAGAATCCAATGATACCTATTACCTTACTTATTCATATTGTAGCATACTATAATTGATTTTTCATCTAAATCTATAAAATATGATGAAACATGCACAATCGATATAGAGAGTAGTATTATCGTAAAAAAGTGTAATCAAAAATTGTGATTATGCACTTATTTCAATAACTTTCACTATTATCAATAATTGACATAAGTAGATGAAAATGATATTATACTTGGGTACCATTATGTGTAGGTACAAGTTTATTTTAATCTTATGAGGTGATAATCACATGGCAACGAGAAGAGAGGCTCGATTCAAACTTTGTCGTCGCTTTGGTGTGAACGTATTCGGTCACGCAAAAGCCTTGAATCGCGTCAAAAAAGACCAACGTCAGAAAAAAATGTCTGAGTATGGCACACAATTATTAGAAAAACAAAAAGTTAAAGCTTACTACAACTTGCTAGAACGCCAGTTCGTACGCTATTATGATAAAGCGAAAAAAATGCAAGGTGTTACAGGTCAAAACATGTTGATCCTTTTGGAACAACGCCTTGATAACCTTGTATATCGCATCGGTTTCGGTAACTCCATTCGTCAAGCTCGTCAAATGGTAAACCATGGCCACATCTTGGTAAACGGTCGTCGCGTAGACATTCCTTCCTTCTCCTGCAAACCAGGCGATGTAATCGAATTACGCGAAGCATCTCGTGACAACGAAATGTTCAAAACTAACTTCCAAGAACTTCGTTCTTTCGAACTTCCTTACATTGAAAAAGACTTGGAAGGCTTCAAAGCTACATTCACTCGTCTTCCTCAACGTGAAGAACTTCCTATCGAAGTTAACGAAACACTTATCGTCGAATTGTACTCCAAATAATTTGGCGCTTTTGGGAAAACCACTCAGAATTGGGTGGTTTTTTCTTTATGAATATTACTGTCAAAGGGCTATGACAGTGCAAAAAACAATTGACATAGACAACCAAAATCTGTATACTATTTTGAGTAAGCTTTAGTCGTGTTTCCATTAGCCCCGGAAGCAAAGGACAAGCTGATTTTGGTAGAATTATGACGTTATTAGGAGGATATGCAGCATGAAAACTACATATATGGCCAATCCGAACACAATCGAACGGAAATGGTATGTTGTTGACGCTGAAGGTAAAACTTTAGGACGCCTTGCTGCCGAAGTTGCAAAAGTTCTTCGGGGCAAAAATAAACCAACTTTCACACCACACGTAGATACTGGTGACCATGTGATTGTTGTAAACGCAGAAAAAATTCGCGTAACTGGTAAAAAATTGGAACAAAAGGAATACTTCCGTCACTCTGGTTACCCAGGTGGTTCCCGTTTCACTAAATTGTCCATGATGCTTGAAAAACAACCTGAACGTGTTGTTGAAATGGCAGTTCGTGGTATGCTTCCAAAAAATAAATTGGGTGCACAACAATACCGTAAATTAAACGTATACGCTGGTCCTGAGCATCCACATGCAGCTCAAAAACCAGAAGTATTAGAAATTTCCGTACGATAATCTAGAGGGAGGAATATATAATGGCAGTAGCACAATATTACGGCACTGGTCGTAGAAAATCTTCCGTTGCTAGAGTTCGTCTGGTACCGGGCACAGGTAAAATCACTGTTAACAAACGTGAACTTAATGATTATTTCGGTCGCCAAACTTTGGAATTGATCGTAAAACAACCTTTGAACTTGACTAATACAGTTGAACAATACGATGTTATCGCAACTGTAGCTGGTGGCGGTCCTTCCGGTCAAGCTGGTGCAATTCGTCACGGTATCTCCCGTGCGTTATTGGACGTAGATGGCGAACTTCGTCAATCTTTGAAAAAAGCTGGTTTCTTGACTCGTGACCCACGTATGAAAGAACGTAAAAAATACGGTCTTAAAAAAGCCCGTAAAGCAAGCCAATTCTCCAAACGTTAATATTTGGAATACAGGTTATTACACCTGCAGACAATGTCTGCAGGTGTTTTTGCATCATATATAGTTTTTAACTTAGATTATATTTATCTTAAGTTTTAATTCATAGGATTATTTAATTCTATCATTTACACAGACATTTAATTCTCCTATAATAGAGATATAATCGAATTTTTTCGAAAATAGATTTTCATATAGGAGAAATCATATGATTTATAATACAATTCAGTACGTAGTGGACAACGGTATTGGTACGTTGACCTTTAATCGGCCAACCGTAGCCAATGGTTTTAATATCGAGATGTGCAAGGAGATCCTTGAGGTCTTAGATAAAGCTCATAATGATGAAAGCGTGCGTGCATTGCTCATTAATGCAGAGGGTAAGGTATTCTCTGCGGGTGGCGATTTAACAGAGATGGAGCGCGCTGTAAACGAAGGGGATACTGAGTCTTTATTTGAAATTGTTGAGCTGGTAGCTGAGATTTCTATGGCTATGAAGAAATTACCAAAACCTGTTATCATGAGCCTTCAAGGTGCTGCAGCAGGAGCGGCATTTAATATGGCTTTGGCAGCGGACTTTGTTGTGGCTGCTAATAACGTACGCTTTATTCAAGCCTTCGTAAATGTAGGTCTTGCTCCTGATGCGGGCGGGTTATTCTTGTTAACTCGCTCTATTGGTATGAATCGTGCTATGCATATTGTCATGACCGGTGAAGCCGTATCTGCTGAAAAGGGTAAGGAACTTGGCTTTGTGTATAAGGTTTGTGAATTAGAAGATTTAGAGACTGCTACAAGACGCCTTGTTGAGAAATTGGCAAAAGGGCCTGCACAATCTTACCGCGTTATGAAGGAAATGATGTGGAATAGCTTCTTAGCGGGTTGGGAAGAGTACAAGAAGTTTGAAGTAGAAAACCAATGTGCATTAGGTCTTTCAGAGGACTTCAAAGAAGGAGTCCGTGCTTTCACAGAGCGTCGCCGTCCTAAATTTGGTCAACAATAATATTGATTTATGAATATACGGAATGGAATTTCCTGTAATTCATAGGTAAATACAAATATAATTAGAACCGATGTGGCTCCAACTATTGAGTTACATCGGTTTTGCTTTCATTACACAGAAAAAGTGTATATAATAGAACTATTGAAATAGTTTTAGGAGGTCATTATTACATGGCTCAAGATACAATTAAATGTTATGACAGCCCTAGCGATGTAGTTCAAGCATTGGCAGAGGATTTTATTACTTTCACCAACGAGGAAATCAATCGCACTGAAACGTGTGTTGTTGGTATTACGGGCGGGACTGTTATTAATGGTTTATTAGAATTGCTTAATTCCCCAGAATATATAGAGCGCCTCAATTGGGAACGCATATTCTTTGTGTGGACTGATGAGCGATTCTTACCGCAATCTCATGAGGATAATTACTTCAATCGCGTGAAACCTTATTTGTTGTGTAAGGCGAAAGGGGCGGCTCATTTCTTGCCAATCAATACAGATTCTAAAACTGTAATAGAAGCGGCAGCGGAATACGAGAAAGAGGTTAAGAATGTTCTCAAGGCTTGTAAAAAAAGTGGCCTAGATTTGGCATTGCTCGATCTTGGCGAAGATGGTCATACAGCCGGTCTATTTGCAGGTTCTCATGCATTGCGTGTCACAGATCAAGACGTGGTAGCTGTTGAGGATGGAAAGGTGTGGGAACGTATTTCTATGACCTTTTCGTTCTTAGCAAAATCTGATGCGGTTTGGTTTACCGTAACTGGTGAAAGTAAGCGAACTGCTTTGACAAAGGTATTGTATCAACGCGAAGATTACGAGGATTTACCTTGGGAAAAACGCATTGGTCGTGTATTGCCTGGAGCGGTGCTTTCACAAGAAGCTATGACCTGGTATGTGGACAAGGCAGCCTATGATGATGTACACTAAAGAGTATAAGTAGTAGTAAAAATAAAGGAGATACATATGGGGTCTATAGGAACACCTGAATTAATAGTTATATTAGTGATTGCTCTAGTTATCTTCGGACCTGGTAAATTGCCTGAAGTCGGTAAAGCTATTGGTAAAGGCATCAATGAGTTTAAAGATGCTATTTCGGGGCCTAAAAAGGCTGTTGATGAAACGAAAGAAGCCGTTAAGAAAGCGACTACTATCGATGTGACAGCAGGGGCTAAGAACGACGATAAACATAAAGAAGCTAACGATTAATAGGAGGTAACACTATGTGTAAAGATTGTGGTTGTGGCGAAGATAATGGCGTTGTAACAAAGGTATTTACCGTACCGGGGATGATGTGCAACAACTGTAAAGAAACAGTTGAAGGAGCATCTCTAGGTTTGCCTGGCGTATTAAGTGCAGAAGTAGATTTGCCAGAAAAGACTGCTACAGTTTCTTTTGATCCAACAAAAGCATCTGTAGAAGTTATTACAAAAGCCATTGAACGAACTGGCTTTGAAGTGGCAGGCGTTGCAGATGGTGTACAAAAACATAGTCATGGATTACTAGGCACTTTGAAACGTCTCTTCAAATAATCGAACCGATGGAGCTGTATTGAAACCTTGTTTCGATGCAGCCCTTTTTTGTTTAAAGAGGTAATACGATGATACGTAAGTTTGATGCTAAAAATTTTAAGTGGGATGGTATCGAAACCTTGGTGTATAAACAAGATGGTAGCCCTTTTAAAGATGTAACACGTCAAGTATTATACGATGGGGCTCATGATATTCCATGTCAATTCCGCTATTTTGAATGTTTGCCAGGAGGGTATTCTACCTTAGAGTATCACGATCATACGCATATGGTTATGATATTCCGCGGTAAGGGGCAGGTCTTATTAGGTGATGAAATCCACGATGTAGAAGCTGGTGATTTTATCGAAATTCCAGGCAAAACAATTCATCAATTCCGTGCTAATAAGGGAGATTATATTGGTTTTCTTTGCTTGGTAAATCAAGACCGGGATAAGGTAAAGTTATTATCCCCTGAAGAAATGGATGCGTTAAGAGCAAATCCTAAAATCAAAGAATTCTTGGAAAGTTGTTAAGCCTAATGGAGGTTCTATGAATACTTTTACACGAGCGGCCCTTACCGTTTTAGTGGGCCTCGTCATTTGGTTTTTACCTCATACAGAGGCAATCAAGCCTGAAGGTTGGCATTTATTAGCTATCTTTACGGCTACTATTGTGGGCTTTATCTTACGTCCGTGGCCAACGGGCATTATGGCGCTTTTTGGTATTGTTGTAGCCGTAGCCACTAACTCCATCACTATGGTACAGGCACTAGGTGGCTATGCTGAGGCGAATGTGTGGCTTATCGTAGCAGCTGTATTCTTTTCACGAGGTATTATTAATTCTGGCCTTGGTAAGCGTATTGCGTACACCTTGATTCGCTCCTTTGGTACAAGCTCTTTAAAGCTTGCTTATGCTTTGGCTTGTACGGATTTGATTATTTCTCCAGCTACACCATCTAATACGGCGCGTGGTGGTGGTATCGTATTCCCCATCGTACAAAATATTTCCTTAGCATTTGATTCTGAACCATATGGTAATACGGCTCGCCGCATTGGGGCGTACTTGATGACGACGGCACATACTATTAACACTATTACGGTAACGATCTTCTTGACTGCATGTAGCGGTAATTTGCTTATTACTTCTTTAGGTGCTAAACTGTTTGGCTATGATATATCTTGGTGGGAATGGTTCCAAGCCGGTGTCATTCCTGGTGTGATTTGTATGATTTTGATGCCTTGGTTTATTTATAAAATCTATCCACCAGAAATCAAGGAAACACCAGAGGCTGCAGCAATGGCTCAAGAAGAACTAGATGCTCTTGGTCCTATTACGAAGGCCGAAATTTCTGTTGCCATTATTTTTGTTCTTTGCATCTTACTTTGGGCTACAGCAATTTGGACTAAGCTTCATCCTACAGTTGTTGCGATGATGGGGGTTTTGGCGTGTGTTGTAACAGGCTCTCTTACGTGGGAGGATATTTTGGGTGAACGCACTGGTTGGGATATCCTCATCTGGATGGGCACGCTTGTCGGCATGGCTGGGTTGCTTGGTAAACTCGGTGTAGTAGCTGTGTTTGCAGATTTTGTAAGTCAACATTTAGCTGGCTTTGATTGGTTCTGGGCGTCTTTTATCATTTCCGCTACCTTTGTGTACTCTCAGTATTTCTTTGCCAGTGGTACGGCGCGTATTACGGCTTTGTTCTCCGCCTTTGCAGCCATTTTAGTGGCGATGGGGGCTCCTATTCCGTTTACGATATTGCTCTTTGGTTTGATGAATAGTCCTGGCTGTACATTGACTCATTATAGTTCGGGTGTAACACCAATCTTCTTCGGTGCTGGCTATGTGCCACAAGGTACGTGGTGGCGCGTAGGCCTTGCTATCTCTGTGGTGAGCTTCCTCATTCATTTCTGGGGCGGCACCTTTGGCATGTGGCTCTTTGGTATCCTATAATATATTTAATCCCTCACTACGGTGAGGGATTTTTCTTGTTATATCTATATTTTTTATACCTTACTAGGTTTGCTATAGTTTTTGGGTATGGTGAACTTCATAAAAAAACTATGATGAATCTATAGAATTTATTGTGAATTATCTTGCGCGGGATAATATAACGTGTTATTATTATTCCGTGATTAATATTACAGAATATTTTAGGAGGAAACATGTTAGGTTTAGTCATTAGCTTATTGATTATTGCGCTAGTCGTGATTATTAATGACATTCGAATTATGAACAACAACTTAACACGTTTTTGTCTTAGAAGTTCCGCGAATGGTTTAATATACAATCAATAAGATTTGACTATATGGTTTGTTTCTTATGTGTATATTTTCCAAGGGGTACATAGGATTATTTATGTATATAGGAATTCTGTAAACAAAAGGAATATCATTTGTAAACTTTTAAGACGATTCATTGGAATCGTCTTTTTTTATGCGTCGTGAAAGCTGTCCAAGTGGATGCTTTCAAAAGTGAGGAGATTAACATGAGTTGTAGAAGTGACAATTTGAAAACAGGCGTAGCACGTGCACCACACAGATCTTTACTAAAAGCTCTAGGTTTTGTTGATGAAGAAATGGGTAGACCAGTCATCGGTATTGCCAATTCTTTCAATGAAATCATCCCTGGTCACGTAGGCCTGAAAAATATTGTACAAGCCGTAAAAGACGGTATCCGCAACGCAGGTGGTGTGCCAATTGAGTTCAATACTATCGGTATTTGTGATGGTTTGGCAATGAACCATATCGGCATGAAATACTCCTTAGTTACACGTAATATCATTGCAGATTCCATCGAAGCTACTGCTATGGCTACACCATTCGATGCGATGGTATTCATTCCAAACTGTGATAAGGTAGTGCCAGGCATGTTGATTGCAGCTGCGCGCCTTAATATCCCATCTGTATTCGTGTCTGGTGGGGCTATGCTCGCTGGTGTACATAAAGGTAAAAAGATTGGTTTGTCCGACGTATTCGAGGCCGTAGGTAAACATCAAACTGGTGAAATGGATGATGCTGAGCTAGCCGATATCGAAAATACGGCATGTCCTACATGTGGCTCTTGCTCTGGTATGTATACGGCAAATACAATGAACTGTTTAACAGAAGCTCTCGGTATGGGCCTTCCTGGCAATGGTACAATCCCAGCGGTATATTCTGAACGTTTGCGCTTAGCAAAATTAGCGGGTATGCAAGCGGTAGAGGTATTAAAAGCAAACCTTCGACCTAAAGATATTATGACTCGTGAAGCCTTTGAAAATGCGGTAGCTCTAGATATGGCTTTGGGTGGCTCCTCTAATACGGCGCTTCATTTACCGGCTATTGCTCATGAAGCAGGTGTACCATTATCCTTAGACGATTTTGATCGCATCGCCCAAAATACACCTCAATTATCTAAATTATCTCCATCTGGCGTATATTTCATTGAAGACTTGTACGCTGCAGGTGGTGTATCTGCCGTGTTGAAACGTTTAGCAGAAAATGGTCGCCTTCATACAGATTGCAAAACTGTTGCTCTTAAAACACAAGGTGAAATTGCAGCGGCCGCTCATGTTGTGGATGAAGATGTTATTCATCCATGGGATAATCCAGTACATGAAACTGGTGGTATCGCGGTTCTCAAAGGTAACCTTGCTGTAGATGGTTCCGTTGTAAAAGCCGGTGCCGTAGATGCAGATATGCTTGTTCACTCTGGTCCAGCAAAGGTATTCAACAGTGAAGAAGAAGCGGTTGAAGCTATCACGGGCGGTAAAATTGTAAAAGGTGATGTTGTAGTTATCCGCTACGAAGGCCCTAAAGGCGGTCCTGGTATGCGTGAAATGTTGACTCCAACATCTATGATTGCCGGTATGGGTCTAGATAAAGATGTAGCATTGTTGACAGATGGACGCTTCTCTGGTGCGACTCGTGGTGCATCGATCGGACACGTATCTCCAGAAGCAGCTGCAGGCGGTACCATTGCCATCGTTGAAGATGGTGATATTATCAACATCGATATTCCAAACGGTAAATTGGAATTAGCTGTATCTGATGATGAAATCGCTCGTCGTAAAGCTGCATTGAAACCGTTCAAATCCAATGTAACTGGATATCTTAAAAAATACGCTCTTCACGTATCCTCTGCTGCACAAGGTGCTATCGAAGTATTTGAAGACTAATACTCGACTTTCATTTAATACTAACTAGAGGAGACCGTGTATATGTATAAGTTATATGATTTTATGGAGGCTCGTGAGCGATTGAGCACAATCACTGTGAAAACGAAGTTACTTCATAGTGATGTGTTTTCTGACGAGTGTGGAAATGATGTATACATCAAGCCAGAAAACTTGCAAATAACAGGCTCTTTCAAGGTTCGTGGAGCTTATAATAAAATTGCAAAACTAACAGAAGAGGAAAAGGCGCGCGGTGTTATCGCTGCGTCTGCCGGTAATCATGCACAAGGCGTGGCCCTTGCTGCGAAACGTCTTGGTATTAAAGCGACTATTGTCATGCCGAAACACACGCCTCTTATCAAGGTGAATGCTACAAAACAATACGGTGCAGATGTTGTACTATTCGGCGAGATTTATGACGAAGCCTATCAAAAGGCGATGGAGTTGCAAAAAGAACACGGCTATGTGTTCGTTCATCCGTTTAATGATGAAGATGTCATCGAAGGGCAAGGTACGATTGCCCTTGAGGTTCTTGATGAATTGCCTGATGCAGATATCTTGCTCGTTCCTGTTGGTGGCGGTGGTATCGTATCTGGTATTGCGGCTGCTGCAAAATTAAAAAATCCGCGCGTTAAGATTATCGGTGTAGAACCAGAAGGTGCAGCGAGTGCCCTAGCTGCCTTAAAGGCTGATCATCCTGTACCTCTCGATGAAGTGGCGACGATTGCAGATGGTACGGCAGTACGCCAAATTGGGGAAACTACATTAGAATATATCAAACAATATGTAGATGAAATTATTACCGTTTCTGATTATGAATTGATGGAAGCATTTTTATTGCTTGTTGAAAAACATAAGTTAGTAGCAGAAAATTCTGGTATTTTACCACTCGCTGGTCTTAAAAAATTAGAGTGCCGCGATAAAAAGGTGGTAGCTATCGTCAGCGGTGGTAATATCGACGTACTTACTATATCGTCCATGATTAATAAAGGTCTCGTATTGCGTGGTCGTATCTTTACCTTCTCCGTTAACCTTCCTGATAAACCAGGTCAATTGGTTGCGGTATCTCAAATGCTGGCGGATGCAGATGCAAACGTTATTAAACTTGATCATAATCAGTTCAAAAACCTTGACCGTTTTCATGAAGTGGAATTGCAAGTAACGGTAGAAACAAATGGTGAAGAGCACATCCAACACATTATTGATACTTTCAAACATAATGGCTACATTATTAAACGTTTAAATTCCAGCGAAATATTGTCTGAATAGCTGGGTGAAAGGGTTCCTATGAGCGCAGAAACAATCAATGGGGCACGCATTGTCCTTGAAACATTGCATCGCCTTGGTGTAACCGATATGTTCGGCTATCCAGGTGGCGCGGTAATTCCAATTTATGATGAAATATATAGCTTCCCTGAAATTAAACATTACTTTGTTCGTCATGAACAAGGTGCTGCACATGCCGCGGATGGTTATGCACGTGTGTCCGGCAAAGTTGGGGTATGTCTTGCTACGTCTGGTCCTGGTGCAACGAATCTTGTAACAGGTATTATGACTGCGTACATGGATTCCGTACCTATGGTGGCCATTACAGGTCAGGTTGGCCGACCATTTATCGGTAAGGACTCCTTTCAAGAGGCGGATATCCAAGGTATTACGATGCCTATAACCAAGCATAACTATCTTGTTCAAGATATTCATGATTTGCCTCGCATCATTAAAGAGGCGTACTTTATTGCTGGCACAGGTCGCCCAGGCCCTGTACTCATTGATATTCCTAAGGATATTCAAACCGAAAAAATATCCATGGCGGAATACAACAAATTGTACGAAGTACCTATTCATCTTGAAGGCTATGATCCAACCTATAAAGGGCATCAAGGTCAAATCAAAAAAGCAGCTACTCTCATCAAAAATGCAAAGCGCCCACTTATCATTGCTGGGGCAGGCGTATTGAAATCTAGTGCTATGGATGAGCTTAAGGAATTAGCTGAAAAGGCTCAAATCCCGGTGACGAATACATTAGTTGGGCTTGGTGGCTTCCCAGGAGATCACGAGTTGGCTCTAGGTATGGTTGGTATGCACGGTTCTGTTGCAGCTAATAATAGTACAGATGAGGCTGATCTCGTGATTGCTGCAGGGATTCGTTTCCATGACCGCATCACAGGCCATCCAGATTTCTTCTGTAAAAAAGCTAAAATTATCCATATCGATATTGACCCAGCTGAAATTGATAAGAATGTTACAATCAATGTGCCTATCGTAGGGGATCTAAAACAGGTATTAACGGAGCTTAATGCTCTTGTAGAACCTACAACGCATGAAGCGTGGCTTGAGCAAATTCGAGAATGGCAAACGGAATACCCTATGGTGATTCCTGAATCGAAAAATGGTGTATTGCATGCACAATATGTGTTGTCTGAGCTTAATAAGATTGCCAAGGAAGATGCCATAATCGTAAGTGATGTCGGTCAACATCAAATGTGGGCGGCTCAATTCTTAACTCATAAAAAACCTCATACTATCGTTACCTCTGGCGGTGCGGGTACCATGGGGTATGGCTTACCGGCGGCTATTGGGGCTCAAGTAGGGGCACCTAAGAAGCAAGTTATCCTCGTTGTCGGTGATGGCGGGTTCCAAATGACTTGTGAAGAGCTCATGATGGTTCGTCAATATAATTTGCCAATCAAGATTGTTATTATTAACAATGGCTATCTTGGTATGGTTCGTCAATGGCAAGAAATCTTCAATGATAGACGCTACTCTTATGTAGATTTAGAAGTGAGTCCGAACTTCGTGAAACTCGCAGATGCATTTGACCTAAAAGCAGCTCGTCTAGATAATGTTGAAACTTTCAACAAAGAATTTAAATCATACATTACATCGGATGAAAGCATTGTCTTGGATTGTCGCGTTGAACGAGAGGATAATGTATTGCCAATGATCCCAGCAGGCGGCACGATAAGCGGTATGATGGGTAAGAAAGGGGTGCTATAATGGCGAAAGAACATCAAGTCTTAATCATTGCAAAAAATGCACCGGGTATTGGTACACGTATTTTGGCACTCTTTAACCGTCGTGGCTTTAACGTTACAAAAATGACATCTGGCATTACAAATCAGCCAGGTTATGCACGTATTACTATTACTGTAGAGGCCGATGACCGAATTCTCGATCAAGTGCAAAAGCAAATCTACAAGCTTATCGATGTTGTTAAGGTTAAAGTGTTTGAAGATCATGATGTGGTATGCCGTGAGTTAATGCTTATCAAGGTAAAAGCATCTGCTTCTACAAGATCACAAATTGTACAGATTGCCGATGTATATCGTGGTAATGTGTTAGATATTTCTCCTACATCTATGATCATTGAAGTCATTGGCAGTGTAGAAAAATTACGTGGCTTCATTCAAATTATGGAAACTTATGGTATTCTTGAAATTGCCAAAACAGGTATCACCGCTATGAGCCGCGGAGAAAAAATGTAGGAGTTGATAACGTGGGGCGTGAATTACTCCATTATGAAAATGTCTGCTTTCGCCGTGATGGTAGACCTATTTTAGATAATGTAAATTGGCATATAGAGGACGGTGAACATTGGGCTTTATTAGGGCTTAATGGGGCTGGTAAATCGACGCTGCTCAGCATGATACCTGCTTATCAAATTCCCACAACGGGTACTTTACGTGTGTTTGGCAAGGAATTTGGTAAATATGCGTGGCCCAAAATCAAGGCTAGACTAGGATTTGTTAGCTCTGCGCTTGGACAATTTCAGTCAACCTTGGATAAACAAGTCGTTGAAGATATCGTTATTTCTGGTGCATTTAGTAGTATTGGTATATACCAAGAGGTAGCACCTGAGGTGCGCCAACGAGGTATGCAATTATTATCTGAATTTGGACTAGACTATTTGGAAGGTCATCGTTTTCGCACCTTATCTGCTGGCGAACAGCGCCGGGTATTGTTAGCGAGGTCTATTATGGCAAATCCAGAATTATTGATTTTGGATGAGCCTTGCTCTGGTTTGGACTTACCAGCGAGGGAGCAGTTTTTACGCACCGTATCCACTTTGGTAGCTGAGCAGCAGACACCGATTATTTATGTGTCACATCAAATTGAAGAGATACTATCGTTTATTACTCATGTAGCTATCTTGCGAGAGGGTAAGATGATTCATGCAGGTCCTAAACACAAGGTACTAACTGATGATATTTTATCTGATGTCTTTGGACTTTCCGTACAAGTTGTATGGAAAGATGATCGTCCATGGGTGATGGTTCGCTAGTTATCAAATTTTTTTATCAGAGGCTTAAAACTCGGCTTACTGATACTAAATTAATGTACGCCACATCTTGCAAAAATTTGTTAGATTGTGTACAGTATATATAATCTATATTCTATTGAATATGTTTGGAGGTTGTCTAATATGGCAGGTAAAATTTTAGGTACTACAGTTTATTATGATGCAGATTGTAATTTAAGCAAATTGGAAGGCAAAAAAATTACAGTGTTAGGTTACGGTTCCCAAGGTCATGCTCATGCATTGAACTTGAAAGAAAATGGTATGGACGTAACAATTGGTCTTCGCGGTGGTTCTTCTAGCTGGAAAGCGGCTGAAGAAGCAGGTCTTACAGTAAAAGAAACTGCAGAAGCCGTTAAAGGCGCTGATATCGTTATGGTATTGATTCCAGACGAATTGCAAGCAGACGTATATGCACAAGATATTGCTCCAAACTTGAAACAAGGTGCGTACTTGGCATTTGCTCATGGCTTTAACATTCACTTTGGTAAAATCGTACCTCGTGAAGACATCAATGTATTCATGGTAGCTCCTAAAGGTCCTGGTCATTTAGTTCGTCGTACATACCAAGAAGGTTCTGGCGTTCCTTGTTTGTACGCTGTAGAAAAAGACCCATCTGGCGATACTGAAGAAGTGGCATTAGCATGGGCATCTGGTATCGGTGGTGGCCGTTCTGGTATTTTGGAAACTAACTTCAAATCCGAAACTGAAACTGACCTCTTTGGTGAACAAGCTGTATTGTGTGGTGGTGTTACTGAGTTGATCAAAACTGGCTTTGAAGTATTAACTGAAGCTGGTTATGAACCTGTTAACGCTTACTTCGAATGCTTGCATGAAATGAAATTAATCGTAGACCTTATCTACGAAGGTGGCTTCCAAAAAATGCGCCACTCCATCTCCAACACTGCTGAATACGGCGATTACCATGCAGGTCCTCGCGTAATCACTGCAGATACTAAAAAAGCTATGGAACAAATCTTGGCGGATATTCAATCTGGTAAATTTGCTGATGAATTCTTAGCAGATTCTAAAAATGGTCAAAAATTCCTTAAAGAACATCGTGAAGCAGCTGCTAATCATCCAATTGAACCAGTTGGCGCAGAACTTCGCAACTTGATGAGCTGGTTAAAATAAGAGTATTACTTAGGTAATCTTTTGTGAGATTATATGCTTATTAAAAGGGACCCCGTAAGGGGTCGCTATTTTTTATCTTTTCTTACATTATTTTGGGCCATCTTGACGATTACATCGAAAATATTGGAATCAAATATGGTATAATAAAAAGTAATATTTGAAAGGAGTGTAGCATGGATTTTTACACATTAGCCTATGTTGAAAGTCAGGCTGTAATAGGTCAAACTTGGGACTTTATTATAATTGTAGCTGTTCTGTTAGCATTACTCATTTTGGGAGTACAAGTATTGCGAAATGGTTTTACTAGTCGCTATCGTGACCTGATGATTATATTGTCTTTAATCGTAGTGTTCTTCTTAGGGCTTGAATACCAAGAGTATAATCGGATGAAAACCTATTCTGAGGACTCCTCTCGTATGGCTCAATTTTTACATTCTTTTAGTTCAGATCGTTCCGTACCGAGCGACCAATTGGCGGTTAACTCCTTAAAGATTCGTAATGGTATGATTTTAAAAGTAAGTGACGCTTACTATGAGGTTCAATTTAATCCAGAATTTTCAACCTATACTATTACACGTGTTTATAAGGTAAGCCCTATAGATCGAATTCACGATAAAGAGGATGCATTACAATAAGGAGGACCACATATGACAGAAGCTATGGCCGTCTATGGGATGGTCTTTGCAAAACTCGCCATCGGTCTCTTGGCGATTATTTTACAAATCAATTTAATGGGTAAGGGCAATTTAGCCCCAACCTCTGCCTTAGATCAACTGCAAAACTACGTACTTGGTGGTATTATCGGTGCCATTATTTACAATGATCAAATTGGTATTTTACAATTTATGTTAGTCCTTATTTTATGGACTATCCTCGTAATGACTCTTAAGTTTTTAAAAGGGAATCTTCGTATTTTTAAAGCAATTCTTGATGGTCATCCAGTTATAGTAATCGAAAAAGGTCATATTCTAACAGAAGAATGTATGCGTTATGGTATACAAGCGGCTGAACTTAAATTAAAACTTCGTGCTGCCGGTGTTCAATATGTTACGGATGTTAAGCGTGCCGTATTGGAGCAAAACGGTCAGCTCAACGTGGTTCAATTCGGTGAAGATAATATCCGATTTGATCTTATCGATGATGGTCAAATTAATCAGTTTACCCTCGATGTAATTGAAAAAGATAGAGAGTGGCTTGAACAAGAAATCCAAGCTCAAGGATACTCTGTTAAGGATATATATATTGCAGAATATAAAGATGGAAAAGTTGTTGTATATCCTTACGAAAGAAAACATCGTCCACAAATTGTAAGCACTCTTAAAAGTAAGACCAATTATACTAAAGATAAATTGAAATCTAAATTATAATATCTATTGCTCTTATAGTATAGGCGAGATACGTATTTCGTAGTCTTATAAATATATAAATAATATATATAATGTTATTAAGCCCACTATTCGTAGTGGGCTTATATAGAAAGGAAATTAGTGAATCGTAAAGATTTAATAGATCGATTACAAGAATTATATAAAGATGAAGATAGTCGGGTAACAGTAAATCCTCATGCAGGGCAAAAGGTGGCCATCGTCTATCCAAATACATACTTCGTGGGCATGAGTAATCTTGGACTTCATATCATTTATGAGGAAATCAATTTGCGAAATGATAGCGTTTGCGAACGGATTTTCTTGCCTGAGAAAAAGGAATTAGAAGCTTACGATAAGACTAAGACTCCCCTTATGAGCGTTGAAACACAACGGCCTATGCATCAATTTGATGTAGTCGCTTTTGATGTTACCTTTGAAATGGATTATTTCCATATTCCTTTGATGTTGCGCCATGGCCGTGTACCTATCATGGGAAAAGACCGTACCGAATTTGACCCTATCGTTATTGCAGGGGGCCCTTGTGCGACCTTTAACCCTGAGCCTTTTGCCGACTTTATCGATGCTTTTATCATCGGTGAAGGGGAAGGTATCGTCAGTCGCGTACTAGATATCATTCGAGATGGAAAAATGGAAGGCTTGGATCGTCACGCTATTTTACGTCAATTAGCGGATGTATCGGGTGTTTACGTACCATCCCTGTATGTGCCGATTTACAATGAAGATGGTGAATTTAAAGGCTATGATATTGCTGAGGGCGTGCCTAAAACGATCAAACGTCACTTTGAAATGCTCACTAGCGGTGGTGAAACGGTAGTAGCTACGAACTATACTGAATTTGGTGCTATGTATATCATCGAAGTAGCCCGTGGTTGTGGTCGGCACTGTCGCTTCTGTATGGCTGGATATTGCTTCCGCGTACCGCGTGTACGTCCTTTGGACATTTTGAAAGAAGGCGTAGAGCGCGCAGAAAAGCTAGGCAAAAAGGTGGGACTCATGGGTGCTGCTATTTCGGATTATCCCGAGGTAGATGAGCTAGTTAATTATATTCGCTCTAAAGATATGCGTTACTCTTGTGCATCCTTGCGTGCTGACTCGTTAACACAAGCCGTGGTGGATGGACTAGCGGATAGTGGACAAAAGACGATTACCATTGCCCCAGAAACGGGTAGTGAACGGTTGCGTCGCGTCATTAACAAGGGTATCAGTGAAGAGCATTTACAAAATGCAGCTACCTTATCTGCAAAGTCAGGTATTCAGCACATGCGCTTATATATAATGATTGGGCTGCCAACGGAAACCGATGAAGATATTGAGGCTATTGTAGGTCTTGCGGAAAGGACGCAGGCTCATATGGAAAAAGTTGGCTGTAAAGGTCGTTTGACGCTCAGTATCAATCCCTTTATTCCGAAGCCTTTTACACCGTTCCAATGGATGGCCATGGATAATCAAAAAGCGGTGGAGAAAAAGTTACAATATATAAAGAAAGCATTGCAAAAGAATCGCCGTATTGAGGTTCTCGTAGAGTCTCCTAAAGAGGCGTACATTCAAGGAGTTCTCGCTCGTGGAGATCGTCGCTTAGGCGCTGTCATTGCAGCATGTGCAGCCGATCGGGGCAGTAAATCTTTTAAGTCCGAAATGAAGGCTGCTGGCCTGGATATGGATAATATGAATTATCGTGAACGCAGTTTTGATGAATTCTTGCCATGGAGCCATTTAGATATGGGCATGCAGGAGGGCTATCTTGAAATGGAATGGAAACGATCTATCGATGAAGCATATACCCCTCCATGTGCAGCAGGTTGTAAACGCTGTGGCGTTTGTAAATAGGAGGAACAGATGAATCAATCTGTAAAACGTATAGATGTGAAAGGCCCTCATGGAACATGGTCTTATGAGGCGCCAAGCTGGGTTGATCGATTTCCCATTGTTATGGGCGATACCTATCGTCATGGTGGTGTATCTAAAGTTCCTTATGAATCATTAAACCTAGCGTTTCATGTAGGGGATGAAGCTCAAAGCGTACGAGAAAATCGAGCTATTGTTGCGAAATATTTAGGTGTTGAACCAAATCGTATTTCTTGTGGCAATCAAGTCCATGGTTTAAAGGCTGTAGAAATCACAGAAGACCTTGTTGGGGCAGGTGCTTTTGGAGAAGATACGGCCATCGATGATTGTGATGCGGTATTTACAAATCTACCGCATGTGCCATTATTTCTGTTCACAGCAGACTGCGTTGGCGTAGGTATTTACGATGCTAAACATCATGCGATTGCTACGGCGCATGCAGGTTGGCGTGGTGCCATTGGCCGCTTACCAGTACTTACTATTGAGGCCATGAAAGAGGCTTATGGGACCGAGTTCAAAGATTGCTATATATATCTTGGGCCTAGTATTGGCCCAGAGTCCTTTGAAGTAGATATAGAACTAGGTAAACGCTTTGAATTAGCATGGAGAGATATGACAGACAGAGATGCATCTGATGTTGTCAATTATCCTGGTGATAAATTAGATAAGGCTTATATCAATTTATGGAACTTTATTGGTGAGGATCTCGTTGTAAATGGAGTTCCTTCAGAGCATATCACGATTGGTGGTACCGATAGTGTAAGTGAAGTAGACTGTTATTCCTATCGTCGAGAGGCAGGCCTAACAGGTCGCATGGCCTTATTTGCGATGTTACAAGACCGATAAAATTCGGCTTTCACAGGAATCATAATAAAGTATGATATTTTATATATATATACATGCTTGGATTTGTGGAAGGGATAAGCCTTAAATCATGTACATTTGACCTTAAATACTATATAATAAAATAGTCTATACAAATATATTTGATGATTATGATATATAGATTGAAGGGGGCATTCACGTGATTGAAGAATCCCTACACGCTATACAGCAGCGCATGGCCGATGCTATGGCGCGTGTTGGTCGCGTAGATACAGCATTATTAGTGGCGGTTACAAAGAACCACCCTGTGTCGGCTGTGGAAGAGGTCGCACGGCTCGGTGTCACTCATGTAGGAGAAAATCGAGTACAAGAGGCCAAAGAAAAACAGCTAACCTATAAGGGGCCACAATTAACATGGCATTTGATTGGTCATTTACAGGTCAATAAGGTGCGCCAAGCGGTTCCTATGTTTGATTTAATTCATTCTGTGGATAGCCGTAAATTATTAGATGAAA
This sequence comes from Veillonella parvula, assembly GCF_048309325.1. Lineage (GTDB taxonomy): Bacteria > Bacillota > Negativicutes > Veillonellales > Veillonellaceae > Veillonella > Veillonella parvula_T. The sequence goes on along the minus strand of NZ_DBFBTX010000007.1, from coordinate 62,709 downwards.
TCGAAAAGGTTGCTGCAAAGCACGATAAAATACAAGATGTATTACTGCAAGTCAATGTGGCCCGCGAAGCTTCTAAAACGGGAATGACCATCGAAGAGTTTCCAGAAATACGAGATTATGCAAAAACATTGCCTCATGTACGCGTAAGGGGCTTGATGTGTATGGCGCCATTTTTCGATGATCCACAGGAAGCTCGTCCAATCTTTCGCGTAGCGAATGCCTTGTTTGAGGATATGAAACGCTACTTTGAAGAAGGGCAGATTCAATATTTATCTATGGGGATGACTCATGACTTTGAGGTCGCTTTGGAAGAAGGGGCTAACATCGTTCGTGTAGGCACAGCAATTTTTGGGGAACGTGTATATTATTAAGGTTCGGGTTACCTGATAATCGGAAGCGTTAATTGTATTAGGAGGAAATCCAAATGGCATTGGGAGATTATTTAGACAAAGCAAAAAACTTATTCTTAGGCAGAACTGATGATGACTATGAATATGATGATTACGAATACGAAGATGAAGAGGAATACGAAGCTGAACCTACCCCAGTAGCAACAGCGGCTCCCGTGTCCGGCGCATCTGAATTTCATCCACGCAAGGTAGGAGGCCAATCTACGATGACACAACGTCCAACAGCTATGAAAGTAGTTGTAATTGAACCAAAAGTATTTGAAGACTCTGAAAATATTACACATCAATTGCGCGACATGCGTCCTGTATTGATTAATTTTGAAAATACAGACCCTCATGAAGCAGCTCGTATTGTAGATTTCGTATCTGGTGCGACCTATGCATTGGATGGCAAATTGGAAAAAGTAGGTAAAGACATTTTCATGTGTGTACCTGTAAATATTTCCATTGATTATAATGACAATGAAAGCAACACAACTGAGCAAAACGAATACTCTTGGGAAAATAAATAATCTCTCTATAAATGGTGGTGATAACTATGTTAGGTAAAACCCTATGTATAGGCGTTGGCTCAATGGGGGGCGCTCTATTGCGCGGTGCATTACAGCATGGTATTTTGAAAGCATGTGATACACACATTCTAGTGCGTCGCGAAGAACAATGTAAGGCTCTTACAGAGGAGCTTGGTGTAGTAGGTTTTACTACATTGCCTAATGTAAACGAGTACAACACTATTCTATTGGCTGTAAAACCACAAGTGTTACCATCTGTATTAGAGTCGTTGAAAGAAGTGCCTTATGGGACTGTTATGATTTCCGTTGCCGCTGGTATAACCTTAGATACTCTTGACGCGGCGATTCCACAAGCTAACTGGTTTAGAGCTATGCCAAATACACCGGCTTCTATCGGTGCTGGCATGACGGCACTCGCCGGGGATGATGTGAATACGGACCTAGGTCGTGCTGTACAAGCCTTGTTTGCGGCTGTAGGCGAGGTAGCAGTAGTGAGTGAAGCCGATTTAGATCGCTTAGGGGCGTTATCCGGTGCGGGCCCTGGCTATATGTTTGTCATCCTTGATGCTTTAGCTGATGCGGGCGTTCGCATTGGTTTACCACGTCAATTGGCGATAAAGGCGGCGGCTCAAACAATGTACGGCGCTGGTAAGATGGCTCTTGAAAGTGGCAATCATCCAGCGGTACTACGAGATCAAGTGACAAGCCCTGGTGGCACTACCATTGCGGGTATTGGTGCTATGGAAAAAGGTGGACTTCGCAGTGCTCTCCAAGATGGCGTAGTAGCATGTCTTGCTCGGTCGAATGAGTTGGGGAAATAATTTTGGCAGATACTAGTAAATTAATACGATATTTCGAGGCCAGTGGCAGTGGCGAGGAAGCTCGTCGCATGCTAGATTTGGCTGAGCAGGTTGTAAAAGGTCGTCCCTATCGTGTGGCGGACTTTACGAGCCCTGCAGGCCTTGTTATTGCAGATGCTATCAAGGCTAATTACCCACAGTTAACAGTTAAAACTGATGGTGGCTATGAAGGGGCGGAACGCATTCGTATCGCTTTCGTAGACAGCGACTTTAACGGTACTGTGGACATGGGCATTCGCGCCCTTAAGGTGAATTGGGACCCTCGGTTCCGATTGCTCACTCATCGCGATGTGCTTGGCTCCTTAATGGGCCTAGGCATTGATCGCTCCAAATTTGGGGACGTTATCGTCCAACAAGGGGGCGCTCAGATTATGGTGGATGAAAGCGTGGCTGATTTCGTAATTCAAAACTTTACGAAAATTGCTATGGTTTCCGTATCTGTAGAGGCTATTGAGTTATCGGATATTGCACCAAAAGAAGAAAAAATTAAAGAAGTCCGCACTACAGTTGCTTCTTTGCGCTTAGATGCGGTAGCGAGCTCTGGATTTAGTGTATCGCGTACTAAACTAGTGAGTGCTATCAATGCGGGCTTATTACAAGTAAACTGGCAACCAGCTAAGGGGGCATCCCAAGAAGTTAAAGAAGGGGATGTCATATCCATGCGTGGTCGTGGCCGAATGAAGGTAGAAGCTATTACAGGTACCTCTCGTAAAGGGCGTATCGGCGTATACCTGAAACGATTTATGTAGGCAGTTGAAAATCGGCTTGACCATCAAGCCGATTTTTTTATATATAGTAGGACAGCCATGGTATCCATAACATTTCAACCTACAACTGAAGATATAATCCTATTCGTAGGCGGCGGAGAAGTAGCAGAACGACGGATGCGGCTCTTTATTGATGAGCCTTGTAACATTGTCGTTATCGCTCCTGTTGTAACAGATATGATTAGTCAATGGGCAAAGGACAAGCGCATCACATGGTGGGACCGTGCTTTCACCAGTGATGATGAACAATTCATCATAACGAGCAGTTTGCTCTTTATCTGCACAGATAATCATAAATTGAACGATTCGTTGTATGCACTTGGTAAAAAGCATCGCGTGTGGACCAACCGCAGTGATGACCCGAGCGCGTGCATCTTTACTGTGCCGTCATCCCTTGAGCTTGGCGATCTTCATATTGCTATTAGCGCTAACAATGTAGGCCCTCGTATTAATCGTCTCGTACGACAAGATATGATGAATCGTTATGGTCAGTTGCAAAAGGCTATGCCTAGACTTAAAATATTTAGAGAAGAAGTAAAGTTACTGCTTCCTACGCCAGAGGCTCGACAGAAATTTTGGCGAGACAATCTGACGGTAGAAACATTTGAAGCCATTCTCAAGGGAGAGTGGATGATTATAGAGGAGAAACTTAACCATGCAATTAGTGGTATTAGGTCTAAATCATAGAAGTGCCGCTGTAGAGGTGCGTGAACGTTTCTCGTTTGATAAAGACGAGGTAGTTGCCGCACTAAACCGCCTCTATGAATTTGACTGTATCTCAGAATGCGTTATATTATCCACCTGTAATAGAACGGAAATTTATGCTGCTTTAGAAGGTGTAGAATTCCCGAAGGATTACATGTTGGCAGTGTTAAAAGATTTAAAAGGAGCAGATCATATCGATGCAGATGCATTCTTCTTCTACGAAGAGCGAGATTGTATTGAACATCTATTCCGTGTGTCTGCTAGCCTTGATTCCCTTGTGTTGGGGGAAGGTCAAATCTTGAGCCAATTAAAAGGAGCCTATATTCAGGCTTATAGCGCAGGCTGTACGGGCACAATATTTAATATTTTATTCCAACGTGCTATTGGGGTTGGTAAAAAGGTGCGCACCAATACGGGCATTGCTAATACGCCTGTATCTGTTAGTTATACGGCGGTCAATCTTGCAGAGGATAGCTTAGATAAGCCATTATCTGAAGCGACTGTTCTTATTTTAGGCGCTGGCACCATGAGTGAGCTAACGGCTACACATTTACAAGCGAAGGGTGTAAAAACGATTTTCGTATCTAATAGAACCTTTGCTAAGGCTGAAATGTTAGCGGAACGCTTTAATGGTAAAGCTGTTAAGCTCGATAACTTTGTAGACTATGCTAAAGATGCGGATATTCTTATCACATCTACAGGGGCGCCACATTATATTATTACGGAACGAGAAGCCAAGAAAATTACGACTCTTCGTAAAGGTGAACCTATCGTTATGATCGATATAGCGGTGCCTCGCGATATCGATCCTGCGGTGGCAGACTTGGACGGTATTTACCTATTTAATATTGATTCTCTTGAAAGTGTAGTAGAAGAAAATAAGGCGCAGCGCGAAGAGGAAGCTCGTCGGGCAGAACCTATTATTCATGATGCTATTGAAGAGTTGTTGGATAAATTGAGCTATTTAACAGTGCGTCCTATGATGGCATTGCTCACAGAAAAGGCAGAGCGGATTCGCCGTCGTGAGTTACATCGCGCATTAGCTAAATTGCCAGATATTTCCGATAAAGAGCGCCGTGTTATGGACTCGATGAGTCGCATGATTATTCGCAAAATGTTGCGTGAACCGATGATTCACTTCAACGAAATTGCTGGTACAGAGGAAGAAGGCTTGTACTGGGACTTATTCAAAGATATGTTTAATCTTGAGAAAGAAGGCTAATGCCATGAGAGATCATATTCGAATCGGCACGCGAAAAAGTGCCCTTGCCCTATGGCAGGCTGAACATATTAGTGCAGAATTACAACGTCTGTACCCAAATATTACGGTAGAGCTAGTTCACTTTAATACAAAGGGTGACCGTATCCTAGAGAAACCACTAGCTCAAGTTGGTGGTAAAGGTTTATTTACCGCTGAATTAGAAGAGGCTATGCATAAAGGCAATATCGATATCGCCGTACATAGCTTAAAGGACATGCCTACAGAGTTGCCAGAAGGACTTACTCTTGGTGCTATTTCCGCTCGTGAAGTACCTTATGATGCACTGGTGAGTCCCGTGTATAAAACATTAGACAAATTGCCACAAGGGGCTCGCGTTGGTACCAGTAGCTTGCGCCGTCAAGCGCAGTTATTGCATGCTCGTCCTGATCTTAAGGTAGAGGTTATTCGCGGTAATGTACAGACTCGTTTGAGCAAGATTGAAACGGAAAAGCTAGATGGTGTTATCTTGGCTCAAGCAGGGCTTAAACGATTGGGTTTAGAAGACCAAATTACACAAGTCTTCAAGGCTGATGAAATGATTCCTGCCGTTGGACAAGGGGCGCTCGCTATTGAGTGTCGCGCCGACGATGCGGAGATGCTTGATATGTTGGCTCCTATCAACGATGAAGCAACGCGCTATGCCGTTGAAGGGGAACGCAGTTTCTTGCGTCAACTAAACGGTGGTTGCCAAGTGCCAATGGGCGTGCATGGTACTATCAATAAAGGGCAATTAACCTTGAAAGCCATGATTGCATCCCTCGATGGAAAAACTGTGTACGAAGGGGAAATCTCTGGCCCTGCTAAAAAGGGAGAAATCCTTGGAAAAAACCTTGCAAAAGCTTTATACGAAGAAGGGGGCAAACGCATTGTGGATGCTCTCATAGAGGAAGGAATTATAAAATGACAGGTATGGTATATCTAATTGGTGCGGGCCCTGGCGATGTTAAACTTATCACTGTAAAAGGTCGTGAATGCATCGAAAAGGCAGATGTAATTGTATATGATTATTTAGCAGATGCTCATCTGTTAGAATGGGCACGTCCAGATGCTGAATTGATTTATGCTGGTAAGCAATGTAAAGATCACACAATGCATCAATGGGAAATCAATGAGCTTTTAGTACAAAAGGGTAAAGAAGGCAAAATTGTAGCGCGTTTAAAAGGCGGGGATCCGCTCGTATTTGGTCGTGGCGGTGAAGAAGCGATGGCTCTTGGTGAAGCCGGTGTACCATTTGAATTCGTGCCAGGCGTAACATCTCCTATCGCAGCGCCTGCTTATGCGGGTATTCCTGTAACACAACGCGCTATGGCTACATCCTTTGCGGTTGTAACAGGTCATGAGGATCCTACAAAAGCAGTATCTGGCATTCATTGGGAAGGCCTTGCTACGGCGGTAGATACACTTTGCTTTGTAATGGGCGTTGGCAACTTGCCTGTCATTGCAGAAAAGTTGATGGCTCATGGGCGAGCAGCCTCTACACCTGTAGCACTTGTTCGGTGGGGAACAAAAACAGTACAAGAGGTATTGGTTTCCACCCTTGAACATGTCGTTGAAGATGTAGCAAAGGCTAAATTGAAAGCACCAGCTATCATCGTAGTAGGTGATGTAGTCAACCTTCGTGAAAAATTACAATGGTTCGATAATAAACCTTTATTTGGCAAAACTGTTGTGGTCACACGCGCTCGCTCCCAAGCAAGTGCATTCCGCGAAAAATTAGCGGCTCAAGGCGCTAATGTAGTGGAAGCAGCAGCAATTAAAACATCTCCATTGGAATTGTTTGAGGAAGATAAACGTATCATCAATAATACAAAACAATACCAATGCATCGTATTCACATCTGGTGAAGGGGTTCGCTACTTCTTCGATGCTCTATATAAAGAAGGCAAAGATACACGTGCTTTAGGCAATTCTAAAGTAGCGGCTATCGGCTGTGCTACGGCTCGTGAACTCCATAAATATGGCATCGTACCAGATATCATTCCTGTAGATTACAAGGCAGAATCTGCTGTAGAGGCTCTTGAAGAAGAACTCAATGCAGGGGATTCCGTATTATTGATTCAACCAAAGGTAGCACGCGATGTGATTCCACGCTGCTTGCGTCATCGCAATATGGATGTAGATATTTTGCGTTTATACGAAACAACACAAGATACATCTCAACAAGAAGCATTAGTAACAGCGTTAACAGAAGGCACAGTAGATTATATTACCTTTACAAGTTCTTCCACTGTAACAAATACAATCCAATTATTGGGCGACAATGCACTAGAGCTATTAGGCAATACTAAAGTGGCTTGCATCGGTCCAATTACGGCTGCTACGGCTATGAGTGCAGGTCTTAAACCGGCTATCATTAGTGATGTATATACAACTGATGGCTTAGTAAACGCTATTGTAAAAGACATTTAGGAGGATTACATGTACGATTTAACATACCGTCCTCGCCGCTTGCGTATCAATCCAGAAATGCGAGATTTGGTACGCGAAACGACACTCGACGTAACTGATTTGATTTATCCATTATTTATCGTGCCTGGTGAAGGTATCAAAAAGGAAATCGACACATTGCCAGGTCAATATCACTTGTCTGTTGATGAGGCTGTGAAAGTAGCCCAAGAGGTATATAATCTTGGTATTCTTGGCGTAGAAATCTTCGGTATTCCTACATACAAGGATGAGCAAGGTTCCTCTGCGTGGGATATGTCCCAACCAGTACAACAAGCCATCAAAGCCATCCGTACAGCTGTACCAAACCTATTGGTTGTAGCTGATGTATGCTTGTGTCAATATACTACAACAGGGCATTGTGGCATGATTGATGACCATGAAATCTTGAACGACGAAACATTACCATTACTTTGTAAAGTTGCGGTAAGCCAAGCGGAAGCAGGTGCACATATGGTGGCTCCATCCGACATGATGGACGGCCGTGTAGGTGCTATTCGTGAAGCCCTTGATGCGGCAGGCTATACCAATGTATCCATTATGAGCTATGCGGCAAAATACGCATCTGCTTACTATGGTCCGTTCCGCGGTGCTGTTAATTCTGCGCCAAAATTTGGTGACCGTAAATCTTATCAAATGGATCCAGCCAATCGATTGGAAGCTTTCAGAGAAATCGAACTTGATATCGCTGAAGGTGCGGATATTATCATGATTAAACCGGCCTTGTCCTACTTGGACATCGTTCGTGAAACGCGTGACCGCTATGAATTGCCGGTTGCGGTATACAATGTATCTGGCGAATATGCGATGGTTAAATCCGCTGCAGCGGCTGGTCTTATCGACGAAGAACGCCTCGTTATGGAAACAATGCTTTCCATGAAGCGCGCTGGTGCTAAAATCATCATTACGTACCATGCCTTAGATATTGCTAAATGGTTACAACAATAAGGAGGAACTATGTTCCAACTCGGTAAATCTGAAAAGGCCTTTAACGAGGCTAAACGTTATATGCCTGGCGGCGTAAATAGTCCTGTTCGTTCCTATCGCAGCGTAGGATCCAACCCTCCGTTTATTAGCAGTGCCAGTGGTAGCCGTATTTATGACATCGATAATAACGAATACATCGACTATGTATTGAGCTGGGGCCCTATGATCTTGGGCCATGCGAACCCAGAGGTTATCGCGAGCCTACAAGAGGCTATTCCTCGCGGTACTAGCTATGGTGCGCCTACATTACTAGAAACAGAATTGGCTAAAAAGATACAAGCCTTCATGCCATCCATGGAGGTTATCCGCCTCGTAAACTCTGGTACAGAGGCTACCATGAGTGCCTTGCGCGTTGCTCGTGGCTATACTGGTCGTGATCGCATCGTGAAATTTGTAGGCTGTTACCATGGTCATAGCGATGCTCTCTTGGTAAAAGCTGGCTCTGGCCTTGCTACCTTTGGTGTACCAGATAGCCCTGGGGTTCCACAAGGCGTAGCAGAAAATACCATAACATTGCCATACAATGACTCTGATGCGGTTCGTAAATTATTCGACGATATGGGCGATACTATTGCGGCAATCATCGTTGAACCTGTAGCTGGTAACATGGGTTGTGTGCCTCCAGAACCAGGTTTCCTCGAAACCTTGCGTGAAGTAACTAAGGCTCACGGTGCTATACTGATTTTTGACGAAGTCATGTGTGGCTTCCGTGCTAGCAGCGGTGGGGCTCAAAAACGTTACAATATCAAACCGGACCTTACATGCCTTGGTAAAATCGTTGGTGGCGGCATGCCACTTGCTGTATTCGGTGGCTCTCGTGAGATTATGAACCAAATTGCTCCAGCTGGTCCTATTTACCAAGCTGGTACATTGAGTGGTAATCCTATTGCTGTTACTTCTGGTTTGGCAACACTTTCCATTCTGCAACGGGATCCAACGGTGTTTAAACAAGTAGAAGATACGACGATTGCCCTTTGCGAAGGCTTTGAAAGATTGGCGGCACAATACAATGTGCCTGTTGTTGTGCAACGAGTAGGCTCTATGTTCACCATCTTCTTTACTGACAAACCAGTTAAGAACTTTGATGATGCAGCATCTTGCAACGAAGAACAATTTAAAATGTTCTTCCACCATAACTTGAGTCATGGTATCTACTATGCGCCAAGTCCTTATGAAAGTAATTTCGTATCTATCTGCCATAAGAGCAGTGAAGTGGAACGCACATTAGCCGTTGCTGATGAAGCTTTCAAAAAAATCAGTGATACATTATTATAAGAAGTTATAGTTTGTAGTTGTTTATGTATCGATACAGGTGATGAACATGCAGTTTTACAAGAACTTAAAGCGTGCTCGCGTGCGCATGGGTAAAAGCCAAATCGAAGTAGCAAAGGCCGTAGGTATCAGTAATGCGGCGCTTTCAAATTACGAAACAGGGTATCGCGAACCAGATTTAGATACACTCTGTGCTCTGTCTCGATATTATGGATTGACCTTGGATGAGCTGTTGGATGTAAATGGAGAACAACACGAGCCCATCTATGATCTCAGTCCTGTATTAAAAAATAAATACATCGCCTATAAAGGTGAAGTATTCGAGTTGAAAGACTCACAAAAACGTGCGCTCTTGCGTGAGCTAGACAATCTATTTACTAAATTTGAGAAATCAAAAGTAGAAGATAAAGACAGCAAGCCAAAGACGTACAAACATGGGAACCCACATATCAATCGGGCTGGACTAGCTAGCAGTGCTGGTAGTCTGGCGGCACGACGGAATCTAAAATAAAAAGCACCATCTATTTAGGGACTAAACGAAACATAAGTCGTCCCTCGATAGATGGTGCTTTTTTTGCCGTATATAATAAAATATTCGTTGGTGGTATACATTAGTTTAACATATAATTGAATTATAGACGTGGAATAAATATTTACTAGTCTTACAGGAGAAAGCTATGATAGTAGTATTTGCAGGATTTTTAGCATTTTTATTTTGTCTGTATTTCATTAAAAATCCATACTTCACATTACAGCATATTAAAATTAAACGCTCAAAATCTTTGTTAATTTCAGAGCTGCTTTTAGGTGTGATAATTTTCTTATATATTATTTTTGCAGGATATTCTAGACTAGTGCGGTTTTTAATAGAATTGACATCTGTAATTCTGTTTTTATTAGAAATGTGGTTAAGAGTTCCTGCTATTGAATTGGATTGTAGTTTATCACCTGACGTGAAAGTAATGCTCATTAAAAAAGCTAAAAAAGATTTTTATTCTATATTGCCAATATTTTTTATAGCAACATGTATGTTTGTATTTAATTTCATCAAGATTTAAATAGATTTAATTTAATTGGAAAAGTGAAAATTAATAGGAGTACATATGAATATATACATTAATAAAATAAGAGATATATTAGTTGATTTAATGCCCAAGCATTGGTATAAAATTTATTTGTATTTTGAATGTTCTGAGTTAGGATCAACATCAGGTTGTTATTATATAAAAACGCCAGGTGGATCTATTATTCAATATGGTGAATTTATATATAATTTTTCTGATGAAAATAGCGAACGAATGAAACAGGGGATGTATGATATTTTAACGAATGTTAGATTATTACACGAAGCATCGATTGAGAAGTGGACTTGGGGAACAATGTATATTTCACGCGATGATTATGAGCCCCATTGTGAATTTCATAATGATCCTGTAACTGACGATTGCTGGCTCCAAAATAGATATAAGTGGGTATATAAAAACTTTGGTATTTTGGAAAATGAAGATGAATTTGATCCGAATGTATATAAAGAAATGCTAAAAGGTCCACGAGGTGTTTTATTATTGGAAGATATGGAGTCTCGTGTATTAGCAAAAAATTATACTGCCATTGATAAGGCGTTTAAGTTAAAGCATAAAAGCTTAGAATCAGAACTTGAAAAACATTATAATAAAGTGGCCAAAAGTATATACAAGTTAACGCCTCTAAATTGGCATCGTGCTAAATTACACTTTGATATGAATGTTAATAATCCCTTTGTAGAGCTTTGGGTTTATAAAACTGAGGATGACTCATGTATTACAAAGTATGTGGAAAATAATGATGAAGAGCCTGCTATTATTTCGGAAATTATGTATGATTTAAAAAATGAAGTTGTAGCGATGATTGAGACTTTTAAATTCTATAATCAAAACCCATTCTCTGGTTTAGTATATACATTAACCTCTAATGGTGAGGTATCTTTAGAGCTAACTTATGGAGATAAATAATTTTAAGTTCGTTGATGAAATTGATTGGATAAGCTTTCATGCAGATAGGAAAAAACTCAAAAAAATGGCTTGAGAGAATACTTCTTTCTTGTTTAATAGTAGTAGGTATTATTTTTGGCGGTTGGCTTTTCTTTGCTACAAACTTTATGCATCCATTTATCCACTATTTGGATCTGAGGGGAGGTATAATATATTACAAAGAGCCAACTAATATAATTGCTTCTAATGTTCTTGGTTTTGATGAAGTACGAGGGAAAATATATTATATAACTACAAATGGTATTGGTGTATATAATGAATTAAATAACGAACATGTATTTATATTACATAAAGAGCCATCTAATGAAATCAGAATAAATGACATTACTAATGTATATCCAGAATTTAGTCGTTTTTCTGATTCGGAACAGGAAGTTTGGAAAAGCAAATTTTATGCTGATTTTAGGCAAAGAATTCCTATAGAGGAGGGAAGTATCATTAGATTTCCATTCTTTTTTTCTTACGAAACCCGTGGAATTTATAATTTAGCTACAGGATCTAAATTATCGAAAATTGATACGTATAAAATTTCTAATAATATATTCTATAATGTTGATTTTGGAAGCATTACTAAGATAGATTTAGAAACTGGTATAGTATGGAAGTACTATTCTAATAACTTATTAAATTATAATTTTATTAATGAAACGGTTTCTAGTAAATCAAAAGAGTTTAGTATTAATGAATTAATCAAAGAACGAAATCATGATAAACAATTGAAAGATAAAATTATAGCTATAGATCATTATAGTCAATTTAGTAAAGAGGATAAGGAGGTTATAGAAGAATTATTTGTTAAGTTAGTCACTGCACGAGATAATATGAGCTTAAAACCAGAACATAAAATGAGGTTAGAAAACTATTTAGAGTGATTAACTTTTCAATGTATTCATACTTAGTTGGGGAGGCTGGCTAAAGAATATATATTATTTATTACTATAAATAAAAAGGGTTAATGATAAACCAGTAAATCGAAAGCTAAAATAAATTAGTGGACAGAGGTATAAATATGATCTATTTTAAAAATAAAAAAAGTTTAGATACATTTTTAATGGTCTTTATATTGGGCGCTGTTAAGGCATATAGACGAAATTATATTGATTTGACCATTCTAGAATATTACATATTTAGTATGTTAATTCGATTAATGTGTAGAAAAGCACATCTGTCCGATAAATTGTTAAATATTATTGGAGATGGGATGAGTTTAGAGGATGTTGATGAGTGGATGGCTCGTAGGATTCCTATACCACCATTAAATGATATGTTAGATGATATTGAATGCAGTAGTTGGATTGCTTTAATAGAACGGGAGTTAGAGGGTAATACTTTATCTGAAGCGTTAAAGATTTCTACACATGATGAAAAGAAGTTCGGTATCTATTTCTTTACCGATTATGTAGAGGAGATATTTTGGGCGTTGTTTTTGTTAGGATTGTATGAAGTCTTACAAAAACCTGAATTCATTTCTGAATCAATCTTAAGTTGTATTAAACAGACCTATTTGTCTGAAATATATACGTGTGAACGTATTCAGAATGAAGATTTTCAAGCATGTATTTCCAATTTACAGGAGATAGTTGATACTAATATATCCGGGCAATTAAGTAAAGAATTAATTACTATGAAAGCAAAATTAGCATCATTACAGGTATTATTACCATTTTATGATGTGAGTTTTGATAAGTTAAAAACAGACATTGATTTAAAAGCTACTAGAGGGATGTTCTGGCAAATTAAAGTTTTAGGGAAGTTTATAGACTTGGGATTATAGATTCTAAAAGATTATTAAGTTGGTTCTATACTTATGATTACTTTTAATTTTGGGATTAACCTTTATTAACTTCTATCCTTAAATAATATTTAGTGTTAAATGTTATAAGCTTATTTTAATGACATCTATACCTTTCATAAGGGACTGGTATAGGTGTCATTTTTATATTGAAAACTAATAAAAATCAGTATTGATTAAAATCTAAGTAGTTCTATTAAAATTACCAGAATTCTACGTTTTCATGAGTGTTTTATGATAAAATAAAAGGTATGAATACTTCAACAACTAGGTCTATTACCTATAATGGCGACAGAATTGAATATGAGTTAACCATCAAGCGTGTGAAGAACATGAATATGCGCATCACGAGGGATGGTGTGATCCATGTGTCGGCGAATGGGTATGTGCCGGATTATAGGGTGGACAAGTTTGTCATCGAGAATATGCCCTTCATTGAGCGGGCTCGTTACAAGATTGATGCATTGAATGCTAAGCGTGTCGATGCATTGCAGTATGTGAATGGTGAAAGCTTATCAATTCTCGGTATTCCCGTTACATTACGCCTAGTTGAGCAGGACGGAAAGCCTCATATCGGCTTTGACGGAAAAGCCATTCTTACCATGGTTGTACCTCGTGGTACGACCTTTGAAGCTAAACATAAATTAATGCAAAGTTATTGGCGTAATTTAGGGGAGAAGGTCTTTGTCCATTGGGCAAAGGTCGTGTATCAGCGCTTTCACAAGCAAGGTATTGATGTGCCTATGCCAATCATAAAACAGCAGCGAATGAAGAGTCGTTGGGGTTCTTGTACGCCTGCAAAGCAGCTCGTCAAGATGAACACCCGTTTGTTAGAGGGACCACAGGCGTATATTGAGTACGTCATGGTTCATGAGTTTGCTCATTTTAAATATTTAGACCATTCCAAGAACTTTCACAATCTCGTGGCACAGTTTTTGCCAGATTGGAAGGCTCGTAAGAAGTCATTGAACGTGTATTTTGCTCATCGCCCTTAAAGGAGGTGTACCATGCAGCCATTTGTACATTTACATAGTCATACAGAGTTTAGTTTGCTAGACGGCATCAGTCGTTTGCCTGACATGGTACGTCGTGCGAAGGAGTTAAATCAGCCGGCCCTTGCCATTACAGACCACGGCAATATGTACGCCGCCATTTATTTCTATAAAGAGTGTATGGCCCAAGGCATTAAGCCTATCATTGGTTGTGAAGTATATGTAACGGAAAATAGCCGATTCGATCGTCCAGAAGGTCGCAGCCGTGAAAGACTAAAACATCTTATCTTGTTGGCTGAGACCATGGAAGGGTATCGTAATCTCGTTAAAATCGTATCTAAAGCATCTACAGAAGGTATGTTGTATCGTCCTCGTGCAGATCGTGATTTATTGCGCCAATACAGCAAGGGTATAATTGCCCTTAGTGCTTGTATTCAAGGAGAAATCCCTCAGTATATCTTGCAAGATAATATGGAGGGCGCGAAGCGTTCCATCGAATGGTATATTGAGACGTACGGGAAAGACAATTTCTTCTTGGAAATCCAAAATCACGGGTTACCAGAAGAAGCAAAGGCACAAGAGGAGCTCATTAAGCTCAGCAAGGAATACGGTCTCGGCATCGTAGCGTCTAATGACTTCCACTATGTCTTAAAAGAGGATGCAGACGCTCAGGATATTAAGGTTTGTATTTCTACAGGCCGCCGCCGTGCCGAAGTGGACCGCTTAAAGTTCCCTAATGATGAGTTCTATCTAAAGTCTGGGGATGAGATGGCGCAGTTGTTCTCTCATATTCCTGGGGCCATTGAAAACACATTAAAAATTGCAGAGCGCTGTAACGTAGAATTCAACTTCGACGAACATCACTTGCCTCACTTTGATGTGCCAGAAGGGGAAACGTCTAAAACGTATTTACGTAAGGTTTGTGAACGAGAAATTCCACGCCTTTATGGTGAAACGTCTGAAGCGTTACAAAAACGTCTCGACTACGAGTTAGATGTTATTGGAACCATGGGCTTTGAAGATTACTTCCTCATCGTGTGGGATTATGTGCGGTATGCCCGTGAGCACGATATCTTAGTAGGACCAGGCCGTGGTTCTGCGGCAGGTTCTGTAGTAGCGTACCTTTTAGGTATTACAGGTCTTGATCCATTAAAATACGATTTGCTCTTTGAACGGTTCTTGAATCCTGAGCGGGTAAGCATGCCTGATATCGATATTGACTTCTGCTATGAAAAACGTGGTCAAGCCATTGAATATGTAACGCGAAAATACGGACAGGAGCGTGTATCCCAGATTATTACGTTCGGTACAGAGGCGGCTCGTGCCGTAATTCGTGACGTAGGTCGCGTGCTCGACTTACCTCTGGCTGAAGTGAACCGCATCGCTAAGATGATTCCCAACGAACTGGGGATTACCTTAGATAAGGCTCTACAAGGAAAAGAGTTAAAAGCTTTATACGAAGCCGATCCAAATGTAAAAGAGTTATTCGACTTTGGTAAAAAGCTAGAAGGGATAGCGCGAAATTCGTCCACGCATGCGGCGGGCGTCGTAATTTCTGCAGATCCTCTCGATGACCATGTACCTGTACAAAATGCCAACGATGAAGGCTTTGTAACGCAGTATGATAAGGATAATATCGAGGAATTGGGCCTCCTAAAAATGGACTTCTTGGGCCTCCGTACTTTGACGGTTATGGGGGATGCTTTAAAACTCATCAACGCGAACCGTGGTATTGACCTAGACTTAGACGCCATTCCGCTCGATGATGCGGCGGCTTGCGACCTCCTCACAAAGGGCGACACATCTGGTGTATTCCAGCTTGAGTCGGAAGGTATTACTAAGCTTGTAATGGATCTTAAGCCTGAGCATTTTGAGGACTTGATTCCGTTGGTAGCCTTGTATCGTCCAGGTCCATTAGGCTCTGGCATGGTGGCGGATTTTATCGATCGCCGTCATGGTAAAAAAGAGGTTACCTACTTACATCCCATATTGGAACCTATATTGAAAGATACCTTCGGGGTAATCTTATACCAAGAACAGGTTATGCAGATTGCCTCTGCCATGGGGGGATTCTCCCTTGGTCAAGCGGATTTGATGCGCCGCGCCATGGGCAAGAAAAAGGAATCTGTCTTAAAAGCACAGCGAGAGTCCTTTATTCAAGGCTCCATTAATAATGGTATAGAAGAATCCGTGGCGAACGAAGTATTCGACTTGCTCGTATACTTCGCAGGTTATGGCTTTAATAAATCACATAGTGCGGCGTATGCGTATATTGCGTACCAAACGGCGTATTTGAAAGCCCACTACTTCCCAGAATTTATGGCTGCAACCATGACTAGCTTCATGCAGAACATGCAGAAATTGACTTACTACATTAATGCCTGCAAGAAGCACAATGTTAAGGTGCTAGGCCCAGATATTAACTATTCTGAGCGTAGCTTTGCCGTACAAGATGACTCTATTCGTTTCGGCCTTGGCGGTATCAAGAATGTAGGGGATAATGCTATCGATCGCTTGATTCGGGAGCGCAATGAGCACGGTCTATATACGGATATCGTGGACTTCTGCAAACGGGTGGACAATAAGGTTGTTAATAAACGACTTCTTGAAAGTCTCATTCGCTGCGGCGCTATGGATGGCTTCAAGGAAAATCGTAACCAATTGTTGCATATGTATGAAAGCGCACAAGCCGTTGGTGCTAAAGAGCAAAAAGATGCCGCTATGGGTACCATGAATCTCTTTGGCGATATGGAAGAAACTGTCGATTTCATTCCTGTTCCTAATGTGGAGGATTTATCGGAAGACGATAAATTAAAGGATGAAAAGGAATATACTGGCTTTTACATTACGGGGCATCCATTGCAAGGATATGCGAAGGAGTTGGAAGGGCTCTTTGAATTAGGGGCTCTTGTAGAAAATCCAGAGCAATATGATGGTCAAACCATTACCTTTGGCGGTCTCATCGAAAATAAATCGGACCGCATGACAAAGCGCAATGAGGTTATGTCCATTCTTCGCATCGAAGATTATTCTGGTGCGGCTAACGTAGTAGCATTCCCTAAGGTCTTTAGTCAAAGTCAACAATTCCTTGCGGTCGATATGATCGTTAAGGTAAAAGGTCGGGTTGATGCGGATGAAAAGGGTGTGCAAATCATTGCAGATCGTATTACGCCATTAAAGGTAAACTATAGTCAGGCAAAACAGGTGGCAATCCATATTTATAGTCAATATGATACGCCAGAAAATAGTGAAGCCTTAAAACGCGTGTTGACTAGCACTGCTGGCTCCGTGCCAACGTCATTATATTTACACCGTCAACGAAAACGGATTAATCTGCCACCAAATATGTGCTTTGACCCTAGTGATGAATCCATTAGGGCTATTGAATCTATTCTAGGCGAGGGCTCCGTAGAGGTGCAATAACATATGTTGCGTGGAGCACAGATAGCTTTCACCAACATTGATATAATAAGAAATGAAAGATCCAATCTTGGAGGTGCTTTCATAGGAGGGATTATGAAACGTACAAAAATTGTATGTACTGTAGGTCCGGGAACGGATAAATTTGGTATCTTAGAAGATATGATGCGGGCGGGCATGAACGTAGCTCGTTTTAACTTCTCTCACGGATCCCATGAAGAGCAGGCAGAACGCATGCAAATGGTGCGCGATGCAGCGATGATTGTGAATAAATCAATCGCATTATTGCTCGACACAAAAGGCCCTGAGGTGCGTCTCGGTCTATTTAAAGAGGGCAAGGTATTCCTCGAAGCGGGTCAACAATTTACGTTGACTACAGATGATGTGGAAGGCACAAAAGAGCTTAGCTCCGTGAATCACAAAGGTCTTACAGGCGATGTGTCCGTAGGGGATAAAATCCTTTTGGCTGATGGGCTTGTAACACTTACCATCGATGCTATCGAAGGCAATAATATTGTTACAACTGTTCAAAACAGCGGAGAAATCGGCAACCGCAAGCGCGTAGCCGTACCAGGTGTAGCACTAAGCTTGCCACCCGTATCTGAACAGGATGAAGCGGACTTGCGCTTTGGCTGTCAACAAGGGGTAGACTTTGTGGCCGCATCCTTTATGCAACGTGGCAAAGACATTGTGGCTATTCGCCGCATTCTTGAGTCTGAGAAAAAAGACATCAAGATTATCGCGAAAATTGAAAATGCAGAAGGCGTTAAAAATATCGATGAAATCTTGGAAGTAGCTGACGGACTCATGGTTGCTCGTGGCGATCTCGGCGTAGAAATTCCTGCAGAAGAGGTGCCAGTACTTCAAAAGATGATGATTGAAAAATGTAATGACTTGGGGAAACCCGTTATTACGGCGACACAAATGCTCGAGTCTATGATTCAAAACCCACGTCCTACACGTGCGGAAGCAAGTGACGTAGCTAACGCCATTTTGGATGGTACTGATGCGATTATGTTGTCTGGTGAAACAGCCAATGGTTCCTATCCTGTAGAAGCTGTTGCGACCATGACTCGTATTGCAGAGGTAACGGAGAAGGCTGCTATTTACGATAGTTATAGTCGCGCTCGTGAGGATGAAGAAATGACTACCACAAGCGCTGTATGCTTGGCTAGCGTGCGCGTAGCTCAAAACCTCGGGGCCGCAGCTATTTTGACATGTACTGAATCTGGACACACCGCACTTAGTGTGGCTCGTCATCGCCCAGATTGTAAAATCATCGCTGTTACACCTCATGAGGAAACTATCCGTCGTATGCAATTATGTTGGGGTGTAGAGGCTATCAAGGGTCATGAAATCATTAACTCCGATGAAATGGTTAAGCAAGCCATTACTGGTGCTCTCGGCACTGGCGCCATCGAGTCTGGTGACCTCGTAGTTGTTACCGCTGGGGTACCATCTGGTGCAACAGGTACGACTAATATGATTCGCGTTCATATTGCAGGTCGAGTGCTCCTGTCTGGTAATGGTATTCTACGCAAATCCGTTACAGGTAATGTGTACATTGCTGCTAATCATAAGGGCAATTATGAAAGTTTCAAAGATGGTGATATCCTTGTGGTAGGCACAATGGAGCCTGAATTGATGGCTATTGCAAAACGAGCAGGTGGCATTATTGCCGTAGAAGATGGTTATACATCGGACAGCGCTATTGCGGGCATTACCTATGGTATTCCTGTTATCTTAGGCGCTAAAAATGCTCATGAAGTGCTTCTTGAAGGTCAAGAAGTGACTATCGATGGCGAACGTGGTAAGGTGTTTGCGGGCATTGCCAATGCTCGATAATCTCTATAAGTGATAATTAAATAAGGAGGGATAGTATGAATCCATATAATGTAACAGGACCTACTGCAGCTGAGGTTGCACAGGTTGAAAGTATCGTATCCCAACGATTAAAAGGCTCTTTTTTATGGATGGTTGTAGGCTTACTTACAACTATTGGTGTTGGCTTTGCTGCATTAGTGAATCCAAATTGGTTACGCTTTGCGTACCAAAATTTTAATATTATCTTATTAGTAGAGCTAGGTGTGGTATTCCTTTTTAGTGCTCGTGCATATTCTGCTAATGTAATGACGTTACGAGGTATGTTCTTCCTCTATAGTGCTTTGAATGGTCTCACATTGACCTTGGTATCATTGCGATACAATGTGTTTGATGTTGTTATTCCGGCGTTAATAGGTACGCTTGCTTTCTTCATTGGCTTTGCAGTGGTAGGGGCTACAACTAAACGTAATTTATCATCCCTTACACCATATGTGATGGCGGCATTGTTCGGCATGATCATCGTATCCTTGGTGATGATGGGGGCCCGCTTCTTTAACTGGACTGTACTCAGTGGCTTTAGTGATACTGTTAGTTTAGTTCTAGGTTATGTAGGTGTTGTAGTATTCTCTATCTTTACAGCTATCGATGTGAACCGCATTAAGAATAATGTGACACAAGTGGCGCTCATGGAGGATGAAACAATTTTAGACCGCATTGAAATCACAGGCGCTTTGAGCCTATACCTAGATTTCATTAACTTATTCTTATCCTTATTACGCATCTTTGGTAATAAGCGATAATAAAGGAGTTTGTATGGACGATAGAGAATGGCAAACCTTTGTTACTGTTGTCGATGAAGGCAATATTACAAGGGCTGCAGAAAAATTATTTTTATCGCAACCAGCGTTGAGTTATCGGTTGCGCCATATGGAAAAAGCCTTGGGCCATTCTCTGTTGTTGCGGACTGCTGAGGGGATTGCCCTCACGGCACAAGGCGAAATTTTCTATGATTACTGTAAGCGAATGATGCAAGAAGAAGAGGCTTTGGAGCACGCTATGAACTCCGCTTCTGGCAAGATTCAAGGGACCTTGAAAATCGCATCATCTATCAACTTTGCAGATTATGAACTACCGGCTTTATTGAGAGCTTTCCGCGAACAATATCCTGATGTTCATATCCAAGTGAAGACTGCTTTCAGCCATCAAGTGGTAAAAATGTTTAATACTGGTGACTGTATGGTCGCCTTTGCTCGTGGTGGCTATGACGTGTCTGGTAAGTCTGAACTGTTACTAGCAGAGCCATATTGTCTTGTATATAAAGAATTAGTGCCGCCTGAATCCTTAGTAAAGGTACCGTTCATTAAATACCAAACAGATGCATCGGTGGCAAATATTATTGAAACTTGGTGTGCAGAACATTTTGACGAGCCTCCAAGTGTGGCGATGGACGTAAATTCTATGAGTACGTGTCGTCACTTTGTGCGCGCAGGTCTAGGATGGTCTATCTTGACGTATATGGGACTTGGATCCTGTAAGGACAAAGATATCTATGTGAGTCCATTACGCAGTAAAAATGGTGAATATATCACCCGTGATACCAATATGGTGTACACAAAAGATTCGGAAAATTTAATCGTTGTTAAAACCTTTATTGAATATGTCCGTAATTATTACAAGGAACACACCGTTGTAGATAATAGTATACTTAGAGAATATAAGTCCTAGGAATTATCAATAGAGCATATCTATGAGGTTTTCTAACTGTTTATCCATGCTATTTCAGTATTGGACTTTTTCGATATAATAGATAATAATAAAGGTGTCTCGAAAGAGAAAGGCAGTACCATGTAAGTGCATGTATACACCCCTTTGGGGACGTATACATGCATTTTTTTCATTTGGAACTGTAAAACTATGCTCAAAATGCATAAAAAGTATGAATAGTAGATATAAAAGTTTTTATAACCCCTATAAAGGTAATCTATTATTCATATTTCTTTTAAACATTTATAATGAATATAGACTTAATCAATGTAATCGACGTCGCGAGCGATTATGTTGTTGAAGACTAGATGATTTTATGTATGCCTAAGTTAATTAAGAAAGGGAAAGACACACATGAAAGACAAATTATGGCGCATTGCCGTTATGGCTGCCATCGTCGCAATCGCTTGGTTTGGTGGCACACCAGAAGGCCTCAAACCACAAGTATGGCAATTATTTGGTATTTATTTAGCAACTATCGTGGGCTTGGTATTAAAACCATTCCCAGTTCCTATTACAGTATTATTAGGTGTTGCTACATCCTCTATTTTATTGAATAACACAAAAGATGTATTAACTGGCTACAGTAACACAGCATTATGGTTAATCTTCGCAGCTTTCGCATTATCCGTTGCGTTTGGTAAAACTGGTCTTGGTCACCGCATTGCATATCACTTGGTTCGCGCCTTTGGTAGCACTACACTTCGTCTTGGCTATGTAACTGCATTCCTTGATATGATCCTATCTCCAGCAACACCATCCAACACAGCTCGCGCGGCAGGTATCGTATATCCTATCAATTTGTCCATCGCTGAAGCTGTTGGTTCCTATCCTGGTGAAACTGCTAAAAAAGCTGGTGCTTACCTCTTGCAAAATGGTTACTTCGCAACAAAGGTCACATCCTTCTTCTTTGCTACTGCAATGGCGCCAAACTTATTAGCATTAGACTTTATCACTAAATTGACAGGTGTATCCTTGAACTGGGCGCAATGGGCGTTGGCTATGTTTGTACCTGGTTTCATCATGCTAATGTGTATCCCATTCATCGGTTATATGTATGAACGTCCTTCTGTAAAAGAAATCGACAACAAAAAAATTGCTGAGGATGGTTTGGCAGAATTAGGACCTATGAAAGCGTCAGAAAAAGGCCTTATTGCCATCGCACTTCTTGCAATCGTAGGTTGGGTTCTTCCTACTTTTGATATTAATATTAATGCTACTGCAGTGGCTATCGTAGCTATGCTTGCTACATTTGTATGTGGCATTATTAATTGGGATGACTTGCTCAAAACTAAAGCGGCTTGGAACACATTGATTTGGTTCGGTGGTATCTTGGGCTTATCCTCTGCATTAACTAAAGGTAAATTCTTCGAATGGTTGGCTAAATACTTAGAAGCTCATATGAACTTTGGCCTAGATCCATTCATGATGCTTATCCTTATTTCTGTGATCTCCGTTGCTGTTCGTTACTTCTTTGCATCTGGTACTGCATATATTTCTGCAATGTTACCAGTATTCTTGATTGTAGGTATCAATGCAGGTATCGATCCTACATTATTAGCTTTCATCTTAATTGGTACAAACTCCTATGGCGGTTCCGTAACTCACTATGGTGCGGCTCCTGGTCCAATCATTTTCTCTGCTGGTTACAATAATGTAAAAGACTGGTGGACAGTTGGTCTTATCTCCGCCGTTGTATGTTTAGTTTTGAACTACGTAATCGGTATCCCTTGGTGGAAAATCATTGGTTTCATGTAATCAGAAATCTTCACTATGGAGTGTTAGAATTTAATTATTAGTATTCAATATCTGTATAGACTCTCGCGACGAGTCTGTACAGATTTGGGTTTTATAAATGTTTCACAAGGAAAGGATGCAACATGGCACAATTAGTAAAAGCTGCACAAGCTGGCTTCGACGAAAAAAATGATGCATTAGTAACGGTTGAACCGATTGCTAGCGGTATCGAAATTGAATTAACATCCAAAGTTATCCGCCAATACGGCGACCAAATTAAATCCGTTATCTTGAATACAGTGAAAGAAGCTGGTTATGATGGCGTAAAAGTAATCGTACAAGATAAAAATGCTTGGGATTACACAATTAAAGCTCGCGTATTAGGTGCATTGGAAAGGGGGAGCAAAGCATAATGGCTAACGATAAAACATTCCCAGAAGTTAAAACAAACCCATTAACAGAGGCTGCTAAAAAACGTTTGTCTCGTTCCATGATGTTCGTACCAGGTAATACACCTAAAATGATTAACAGTGCAGATATTCACGGTGCTGACTCCATCATGATCGATATCGAAGATTCCGTGCCAATTACAGAAAAAGACACAGCTCGTCTTTTAACTGCAGAAGCATTGAAATCCCGTAAATTCCGTGCAGAAACAGTTGTTCGTATCAACCATCCTACACAAACTCCTTATGGCTATGACGATCTTGATGTCATCGTTCCAGCTAAACCTGATATGATTCGTTTACCTAAAACTGAAGATGTTTCTGAAGTTGAAATCGTAGCGAAGAAAATCGAAGAAGTAGAAAAAGCTAATGGCTGGCCAGAAGGTACAATCAACATTATCGTAGCTATCGAATCCGTTCGTGGCTTGTACAATGTTCGCGAAATCTGTCACGGTCCTCGCGTAGTTGCAATCGCTCTTGGCGCTGAAGACTACCGTGCTGACCTTCGTACAGGTAAACATAAACCAGCTGTTGAATTGTTGTTTGCTCGCCAAACAATTCTTCATGCAGCCCGCGAAGCAGGTATCCGCGTAATTGATACTGTATTCTCCGACGTGAAAGATCCACAAGGTTTCCGTGAAGAAGTAGAATTCATTAAAGCTTTGGGCTTTGATGGTAAATCTTGTATCCACCCAAGCCAAATTAAAATTGTTCATGAAGTATTCACTCCTGACGAAAAAGAAATCGCTCATTCCGTTAAAGTATTGAACAGCTATGCTGATGCATTGCGCAATAATAAAGGCGTAATCTCTGTAGATGGCAAAATGATCGATGGTCCTATCGTGGTACGTGCACAACGCGTTGTTGATAAAGCACGTGCAGCAGGCATTAAAGTTGAATTAGAGGAAGGAGCAGAATACGATGTTAAATAAAGTAGGTCGCGATATCCCAACAAATATCCCAGCACTAGAAGGTCGCGAAGTATATCAAGGTGAATTCGCAATCGAACCTAAAGTGAAACGTGCAGGTAAACCTGTACACATGAGCCGTGTTGGCACAAACAAAGTTCTTGCTTCTATCGACGAAGCAATCGAAAAAGCTGGCGTAAAAGATGGTATGACATTGTCCTTCCATCATCACTTGCGCAATGGCGACTATGTAATGAAAATGGTTATGGAACGCGTACAAGCTAAAGGCATTAAAGATATTACAATCGCATCTTCTTCCTTGTCTCCATGCCATGAGTTCTTAGTAGAAATGATTCAAGATGGTACTGTAACAGCTATCGAAACATCTGGCTTGCGCGATCGTCTTGGTAAATTCTTAACTCAAAACCCTGGCGTATTGAAACGTCCTGTAATCATTCGCTCCCACGGTGGCCGTGCTCGTGCTATCGAATCTGGTGAAGTTCATATCGACGTAGCTTTCATGGGCGCTCCTACAGCTGACCCACGTGGTAATGCTACTGGTCGTATGGGCAAATCCGCATGTGGTGCACTTGGCTATGCTAAAGTTGACTCCCACTATGCAGACACAACTGTTATCATCACTGATAACTTGGTTGACTATGTACACAACTATGCAATCCCTCAAACTGATGTAGATTATGTTGTTGAGGTTGAAAGCATTGGTGATCCAGAAGGTATCGCTTCTGGTGCGGTAGGTTTCACTAAAAACCCTATCCAAATTAAAATTGCTGAATTAGCTGGTGAATTCCTTGACCAAGCTGGCATCATTAAAGATGGCTTCGTATTCCAATTGGGCGCTGGTGGTGCTCCATTGACTGTAGCGAAATTCATTGCTGAAAAACTTCGCAAACGCGGTGAAGTAGGTGGCTTCGCTATCGGTGGTGCTACTGGTATCTTGACTGGTATGCTTGAAGAAGGCTTAATCCGTGCCATTTACGATACTCAAACATTCGATACTACTGCAGCAGCATCTTTGGATAAAAACCCTGCACACATCGAAATGTCTGCTTCCATGTACGCTAACCCATGGACTGACTGCACTACAAACTACCTAGACGTAGTATTCCTTGGTGCTACTGAAATCGACCTTGATTTCAACGTAAACGTAATGACTGACTCCAACGGTGTATTGATGGGCGCTTCCGGCGGTCACTCCGATACAGCAGCAGGTGCTAAATGCACAGTTATTACTTGTCCATTGATCCGCGGCCGCTTACCAATGATCCGTGATAAAGTAGCTACTGTAATTACACCAGGCTCCTCCGTTGACGTACTTGTTACTGAATACGGTATCGCAATCAACCCAGCTCGTACTGATTTGATTGAACGTTTCAAAGATAGCAACTTGCCTATCTTCACAATTGAAGAATTACAACAATTAGCATTTGACTTAGTTGGTAAACCACAAGATATCCCTGTATCTGACAAAGATGAAGACATCGTGGCAATCGTTGAATACCGCGATGGCTCCATTCTTGACGTGGTTCGTAAACCTCTATAATTAAGTAGTGCTGAGAGTTCGAGGGAAACCGTAACAGGTAGGCCATCGGCTCATCATCCTATGCTGATTAGATAATATAAAGACCCTCTCCATAGTTCTCGGACTTATGGAGAGGGTCTTTTTGTAGTTATAAATGATTTAGTGTTAATTTTAGATACAGGGTCAAAACTTAATGAGATAAAAATGGTACATAGATATAGTTATACTTTTACTATAAGAAGATTGGAGATCTTTAGGAGGTAGTTTCTATGTATCGTTGTATTGCCAATTTAGAGATTGACCTAGAGGGGCTAAGTGAGTTTTATAGTGATGTAAGCGAATATGAAACACTAAATATGTACCAAATAATATCTGCTTGGTTACAGGATGATTTAGATGGACCTAATCCTGAAAAAACGGTGTTCGGTGTATCAGAATATGCTTTAGATTGGATGTCTGTGCTACCAGGGGACACTTCCTATCGTAACCTATTTGATATGGGAAATTGCAAACTTGGTAATCATTCTGAAAGTATTGATTATTTATATGCGCGATTTCTACAAACCTTGGAGAATAATAAGACGTTTGAACTTGAGTATGAGTCATTATCTTTAGATTATATAATCGTGATGCCACAGTATATCGATATTACGCTAACATGTAGTAGAAATATAGATTATTTATTATTTATGAAACAGTGGTTACGTAATTGTAATACTTATAAACATCTGATATACTATAAAGTGAAAGATATATTTTACATTATGTTTTAATTTAGGAGAGCGTGTATGACTCAAGTATTTAAACAAGATTTAACAGATGATTCTGTTCGCCCTGGCGGTTTGTTTTTCGTTGAGTTATTAATGCCAAAGCAGTGTGATATGCCTAATCGAGATACAATGGTAGAGGTATTCACAAAGCATTTAGGTCCTGTTGATTGCTTTAGTTATGGCGTTGAATCTGCTGGTTTTGCACCTCAGAATTATAAGGTTCATTACGAGGATAACGATGCAGATATTTCACCAACCTTGATGGTGACGAATTGTGAAAAAATCGACAAACCTGTACTAGATGATTTTACACGTAGTCAGGTTTGGGATTGTCCAAATGTAGATGACTTGCTAGATGAGTGCCAATATAGAGTATTTGCTACAGACATGTTAGCTTCGGGTTTAGAACCTAAAGAACGAGCTGATATGCTCGTGAAATATGTAGATGCGTTGTTAGAGTTATATCCATCCTGTAAGGCCGTTGTCTTTGGTCCATCTCGTAAGTTCTTAAGTCGAGAAACCATTGAAAATCATCCTGATAAAGCTGTAACACGTTTTATTTATTATGCCGTAAATGTGCGATATTTTAGCATTCAAGGCACAGATGACATGATGGTTGATACGATAGGTATGAACACCTTATTCTACCCTGATTTGCAGTATCACTTTCACGGTATGAACCCCGATGAAATTGTAAATCATGCGTATAGTGTATTGTATTATATCTTTGAGCACGATAATCCTATTGATGACGGGCAAACGATTGCAGGCTTAGAAAATGGAGATATGAATCCAGATATTAAATGGGCGGTTCAGTATGAGGACTCCTTAATTCAACCTGTTCGAACTGTTATAGATATTAATATGGGAGAATATGCATCGGGTACTCGTTAGTTGTTAATCGATGAAAGGTGTGAGCATTATGAGTAATCAACGTATTTTTGACATGGAACTTGTGAAAGTTGAAAGTTTGGAGAAAGCTGTTAGGACTCCATTTTATCAAACTGATTCCACAGGTGGCTCAGTATGGGTTATTAAACCTGGGCAAACCTTACCAAAGCATTACCATCATAACTCTGATGATATATGGGTTATATTGCAAGGTAAGGGGGTATTTTATCCAACGCCTGATACAGAGGTGCCTTTTACAAAGGGACAAGTTATAGTATCTAAAAAGGGTGAATGTCATGGCGCAAAAAATACTGGGACAGAAGATGTTATCTTTGTAAGTATCGTTGCTCCTGTGCCTGCTGATTATGATCCTGTTAGTACAAATTAATATGAAAGCACTTTATAGTATTTTCTTATCTTGTGATAGAGATATATTTATACTATAAAGTGCTTTTTGTTTTATACAGTCATTCCTAGCGAATATACCTTTTCTATTTTATATGTCATTATTTTGGTTTTACTATTCCTATTTGTTATTTCTATACTCTATAAAATTCCATTGACAGAGGACGTTTGTTCTTTTAAGATGGTAAAGTATGTAATATTTTAATAAGCAGAAAGGAATTATATGAACTCATCTACACCAGAGCCTCAAAGTGGGGACATCAATTTCAAAGATTTTACGAAACGTCGTATGCTTCACGTAGTCTTACCATTGTTTATTGTTTCTATTATTGCCTTCCTGGATCGCGTTAACATTGCCTATGCAGGCTTGACTATGAAGGAGAATTTACCATGGTTGACGCCAGAAGTATTTGGTATGGGGGCAGGCATTTTCTTTATTGGTTATGTTTTGTTTGAAGTGCCTGCATCTTTAATTGCAGCTCGTTGTAATGCTATGCATTGGGTGGCGCGTATCATGTTTAGCTGGGGTCTCGTATGTATTCTTATGACGACGATGACCACTGAGTTGGAATTTTATGTTTATCGATTTTTACTTGGCCTATGTGAGGCTTCTTTATATCCTGTAGTTTATTCATTACTCATTCCAAATTGGTTCTTGCCAAAGGAGCGCGCGAAGGCAATCTCCTTGATGTTGACGTCTTTATTGTTCTCTAACATCATTGGTGGGCCATTGGCAGGTATTTTGTTGGATACAACTTTCTTTGGTCTACATGGTTGGCGTACACTCTTTATCGTTGAAGCCATTCCTGCCGTGATCTTTGCGTTTATTTTCGCATTCTGGATGAAAGAGCGTCCTGAACATGCATCTTGGGTAACTGATGCAGAAAAGGTATATATTAAAGCTGAACTTGAAAAGGAAGAGCAACAAAAGCAAGCCATAAAGAAATATACTACTTGGCAAGCGTTAAAAGACCCAAAAGTATTGCGTTTAGCGTTAATCTATTTCTTGTGGGTTATTGGTTTCTGGGGCTTTAGTTTCTGGATGCCTCAAGTTCTTAAAAGCTTATCTGGATGGCCACCAAGTGTGGTAGCGTGGTCTATTGCTATTCCAATGACAGCAGCCTTACTTGTACAAATATACTGTGGTTACTCTTCTGAAAAGCGCAATGAAAAACGTTGGCATGTTGCTACTACATTGTTCATTGGTACTATTGGTTTCTTAGCAACACCACACAGTCCATCTCCAGAAGTTAGCTTATTCTTTATATGCTTAACTGCAGTAGGTGTTTACGGTGGTATGGGTGTATGGTGGACCATGCCAACAACCTTCTTATCTGGCGCTGCTGCAGCGGGGGCGATGGGACTCATTAACTCTTCAGGTAACATGGGGGGCTGGGTAGGTCCTTATATGCTTGGATTCATCAATGGTCACACAGGTAGCTTTGCTTATGGTTACTATGTAATGGGGGCTTGTATGTTCCTTGCTGGTTTATTAATTTTGACACTTCCAAAATCTATGGAGCATAAAGAGGATTAAGTAGAGCTATATTATAGATAACTAGATTATAGACAACTTAATAGGAAAATATTTAACGAATGCTTCAATGGTGTGATTTTGGGTACTATTCAATTTTATGTTACAATTTACAAAATAGTATTATTTAAACTTGAGGAGGCAGAATATTGAAAGAGTGTAGACCTAAGTTTGATGAAATTACATCGTTTGATGAATTTAAAAAATATTATTGGTATCGTGATGAACTTTCACAAATATGTAAATCATTAGGATTAGAATATAGGGGAATAAAACAAGAACTCAATCATATTATTGAGCAGTACTTTAAAGGCAATTTAATTAAAAAATCATCAATAAAAAATAGAAAAAAACAAGTGGAAAATATTACTCTAGATACACCATTACTTGAATGTAATTTTTCTTTTAATACGAAGTTTAGAGAATATTTTTCTGATTTAACAGGTGTTTCACGATTTAAATTTAATGCTGATATGGCTACTGCTTGGAGAAAAGTAAAAAGTGAAAAAAATATTAGCTTTACCATTGGAGATTTGCTGAAAGTATATTATGGTGAATCAGATTATGCAAAGTATGACAATTCGGCTTGTCAATGGAATCAATTTTTTAAGGATTTTTGTGCAGACGAATGTAGTGGCAACTATTCGAATAAATTAAAAGTAGCATCTATTATTTGGAAAGAAGTTAGAGATTCAAAACATGAAAAAATTTATTCAAATGATCTTTTAACTGAATATGCATATAAATTAGAAGCGTATCGCAAGTAGAAGTAACTTGTCATTGCAGAGACGTATGGGAAAACTAGTAATTAAATCTATAATAGAATAATGATAAAAGCACCTTATATCCTATGAAAAGAGTCATTTGTGATGACTTTTGTAGGTATATAAGGTGCTTTTATTTATTCTTGATTTCTTTATTGAGTTTATTTTGTTACATCAGGCACTTTCCCAGGATTCATATCGAGATTTAGATCTGTGGATTTGAATGGGTGTGGGTTTGCCTCTGGTGGTTGTACTTTGAGTTCTGGATGTAACCATTGTAATTGTTTTAGTTCCCAGTCGTACTTGGCACCGTCATTTTGTAGTTGACGAATATCTTTTAGGATTTCGTCTAGTTGGTCGCTATGCTTATTAGCCATCCCTTCAAGAATGTAAAGACGACCTGCTACACTGTCGATGGTAGAGCCATCGTGGTCTTCATCGACACGCCATTGTAATTCAGAGATTTGTATTTGCTGGAATATGATAACGATAACCAGCACAATGATAACGCCCCACATGGGAGCTTCTTTAGCTTTCAAAAGGGCTCGCAATTTAGATGCGAGCCCAGATGGTTTGTTCATTATTGACGATCCTCGAGTTGTAATCCAGGTAATGGTAATTTGGAGTTTACGAAGTCTAACCACAAGCGAGAAGCGTGGGAGAGGTAATGACCCTTTTTCCAAATTACATAAAGGGTATGAATAATTTCAGGTACGAGAGGTCTTACGACAACCTTAGAACCAACCTCCGTATTTTCACCTACCTCAGGGCAGAGGCGAGATGGTAATAATGCGATAGCAAGGTTTGCACTAACCGTTTGTAACATGAGATCACGTTGGCTCGTTTCAAACACGATATGCGGTTGGAAGCCGGTGTGTTTACAAGCTTTGATGATTTCATCATGTAAGTTGAAATCGTCTTTATGCAATACAAAAGATTCATCGGCTAGCATTTCTAAGCGAATTTCTTTTTCTTTTGCCAAAGGGCTAGATTTTGGAATGATAACGGATAGTGGGTCACTTGTAAGGTAGAAAGATTCAAATTCTTTAGGGTTTGGTTTAGTACAGATGATGCCAATATCAATTAAACCTTCCTGAACGCTGATCTCAACCTTTTTAGAACCTTGTTCGTAGAGTTCCAATTCGATTTGTGGATATACTTTTTTAAATTCACCTAATAACTGGGCAAAAATGGGAGCATCAGTAATTGGTGGAATACCAATTCTGATGGAACCTTGTTCCAAACGAAATTCGTTTTCAAAATCAGTTTTTAGATGTTCAAACATAAACACAACGCGTTTAGCGTGGGTTAAGAAGATGGTACCCCCATCAGTAAGTTCTACAGATTTAGCATTACGCATGAAGAGAACAACACCAAGTTCGTCTTCTAAAGCTTTAATTGTACGGCTGATTGCAGATTGGGAGATGTGTAAATTCCTTGCAGCCTTACTAAAGCTTTTTTGATCAGCTACTTCAACGAAGTATTTCAAATGATGAAAATCCATAATTAACCCCCTAAAAATAAAACTTGGTTATAGGACGTGACCTAACTAAATGAGAATAGTTATTACTGTAATGCAATTAGCTATTACTTTATGTAAAGCATGGATAGCAATATTGGCAAAGCGACAGTCACTGTATGTGTTGCGTTGATAGGGCCCAGCACGTTATAATTAGCATATAGGGCTATATCAAGTTATGATATTAGGAATTATGGTTGTGCCCATCACAAAAAAGTATGCTCACACATAATGCCATATTATATATAACATATATATTATTGCATTATTTTTTCATGTGCGCAAGTTTGTAATGGTTGTTATTCCTAAACATAATGATAGATTAAGCAAGTGTTCTATTTTTGCTAAATGCTTAAGGAGGCAATAATCACATGAGTCGTAAATTTAAAACTATGGACGGCAACCAAGCGGCTGCTCACGTTTCTTATGGTTTTACAGAAGTTGCTGCGATTTATCCAATCACTCCATCTTCTCCAATGCCAGAACACATTGATGAATGGGCTGCATCTGGTCGAAAAAACATCTTCGGCAACACTGTTCAAGTTGTAGAAATGCAATCTGAAGCAGGTGCTGCTGCTGCAACCCATGGTTCTTTACAAGCTGGTGCATTAACAACAACTTTCACATCTTCCCAAGGTTTGTTATTGATGCTTCCTAACTTATATAAAGTAGCAGGTGAATTACTTCCAGGTGTATTCCAAGTAGCTGCTCGTGCATTGGCTGCACATGCTTTGGCTATCTTTGGTGACCACCAAGACGTAATGGCTGCTCGTGCAGCTGGCTGTGCTATGTTAGCTGAATCCTCTGTACAAGAAGTAATGGACTTGTCCGCTGTAGCTCACTTGACAGCTATTAAAACTCGCGTGCCTTTCATCAACTTCTTTGATGGTTTCCGTACATCCCACGAAATTCAAAAAATTCAAATCTGGGACTATGAAGATTTAAAACCATTGGTTGACATGGATGCTGTTAAAGCTTTCCGTAAAAATGCTTTAAATCCAGATGCTCCTGTAACTCGTGGTACTGCAGAAAACCCTGACGTTTACTTCCAACATCGTGAAGCATCCAACAAATTCTACTTGAACGTTCCTGACGTTGTAGAACACTACATGAACGAAGTTAACAAATTGGCAGGTACTAACTACCAATTGTTCAACTACCATGGTGCTCCTGATGCTACTGACGTTGTTGTAACTATGGGTTCTTCCGCTCAAGTTGTAGAATCCACTGTGGATTACCTCAACAAATTGGGTCGCAAAGTTGGTTTTATCAACGTTCATTTGTTCCGCCCATTCGCAACAGATCGTTTGTTGAAAGCTCTTCCTAAAACTGTAGAACGCATTGCAGTTCTTGACCGTACTAAAGAACCAGGTGCTTTGGCTGAACCATTGTTCTTAGACGTACAAGCAGCTGTAGTTGACGGTGGCCGTAATGTAAAAGTTATCGCTGGTCGTTATGGTTTGAGCTCCAAAGACGTTATCCCTGCAGACATCGTTGCTGTATTCGATAATTTAGCTGCTGAAAATGGTAAGAAATTCTTCACATTGGGTATCAATGATGATGTTACATTCTTGTCCTTAGATCGTGCTGAAGGCGTAGAAGTTGAAACTCCTGGTTTGACTGAATGTAAATTCTGGGGCTTTGGTTCTGACGGTACAGTAGGTGCGAATAAATCCGCTATCAAAATCATTGGTGACCACACTGATATGTATGCTCAAGCATACTTTGACTACGACTCCAAAAAATCTGGTGGCGTAACAATGTCTCACCTTCGTTTTGGTAAAAACCCAATCAACTTGCCTTACTTGATTACTGAACCTCAATTCGTAGCATGTCACCGTCAATCTTATGTACATGAATACGACTTGATTCGCGGCATCAAAAAAGGCGGTACATTCTTATTGAACTGTACTTGGTCTCCTGAAGAATTGGATGAACATTTACCTGCTAAATTACGTCGTCAAATCGCAGAAAAAGAATTGAACTTCTACATCATCAATGCTGCGAAAATCGCTTCCGAAATCGGTTTGGGCGGTCGTATCAACATGGTAACGCAAGCTGCATTCTTCAAATTGACTGAAATCATCCCTGTAGATGATGCTGTTAAATACCTTAAAGAATCCGTAGTAACTTCTTACGGTAAAAAAGGTCAAAATATCGTTGACATGAACAATGCTGCTATCGATCAAGGTGTTAACGCTTTGGTAAAAGTAGATGTTCCTGCTAGCTGGAAAGACGCAGTAGATGATGGCAATCATGCAGTTAAACCTGGTTGCGAATCTTGCCCATCCTTCGTTCAAAATATTGCACAACCAATCAATGCACAAGCTGGTTATGATCTTCCTGTATCCAAATTCTCTGGCTATGAAGATGGTACATTACCTGCTGGTACTGCTAAATTCGAAAAACGCGGTCCTGCATTGTTCGTTCCAAAATGGTTGCCTGAAAACTGTATTCAATGTAACCAATGTTCCTTCGTATGTCCTCATGCTACAATTCGCCCAATTTTGGCAACTGAAGCAGAAGTGGCTGCGGCTCCAGAACATTTCGATACAATCCCTGCATTGGGCGCTAAAGACCTTCAATTCCGTATCGCTGTATCCCCATTAGATTGCTTGGGTTGCGGTAACTGTGTTGATATCTGTCCAGCTCCTAAAGGCAAAGCTATCGTGATGACATCCATCGATACTGAAATCGAACAAGCTGAAGCTTGGAACTATGGTGTTAACCTTCCTGTAAAAGAAAACCCTATGAAGAAGGAAACTGTTAAAGGTTCCCAATTTGAACAACCATTGTTCGAATTCTCCGGTGCTTGCGCAGGTTGTGGTGAAACTCCTTACGCTAAATTGTTAACTCAATTGTTCGGTGACCGTATGATGATTGCCAATGCAACTGGTTGTTCCTCCATCTGGGGTGCTTCCATGCCTGCATCTCCATACACAACTAACCAACAAGGTCATGGTCCTTCTTGGGCAAACTCCTTGTTCGAAGATAATGCTGAGTATGGTTATGGTATGTACATCGGTGTTAAGAAAATCCGCCAACAATTAGTAGAATTGGCTGCTAAAGCAGTTGAAACTGCTACTGGCGAATTGAAAGACGCTTTAGAACAATGGATTGAATTTGCTAACCTTGGTGCAGCTACTCGTCAACGTTCCGAACGTTTAGTAGCAGCTATCGAAGCTGAAGGCGCTACAACTCCTGAATTGAAAGAAATTCTTGAGAAAAAACAATTCTTGATCAAACGTTCTCACTGGATCTTCGGTGGTGACGGCTGGGCATACGACATCGGCTTCGGCGGTGTTGACCATGTATTAGCTTCTGGCGAAGACGTAAACATCTTCGTATTCGATACTGAAGTATACTCCAACACTGGTGGTCAAGCATCTAAATCCACTAACGTAGCAGCAGTTGCTCAATTCGCAGCTTCTGGTAAACGTACTAAGAAGAAAGACCTTGGCATGATGGCTATGTCTTATGGTTATGTATACGTAGCACAAGTAGCTATGGGTGCAGACAAAAACCAATTGATGAAAGCTGTTACAGAAGCTGAAGCATATCCAGGTCCATCCTTGATCATCGCTTACAGCCCATGTATCAACCATGGTATCAAAGCTGGTATGGGTAAAGCTCAAGAAGAACAACGTAAAGCAGTTGCAGCTGGTTACTGGGATCTTTACAGATACAACCCTCAACTTAAAGAAGAAGGTAAAAATCCATTCTCCTTGGATTCCAAAGAACCAACTGAAAGCTTCCAAGACTTCCTTAAAGGTGAAGTACGTTACGCTTCCTTGGCTAAAGCAGCTCCAGACGTTGCAGAAGAATTATTCGCTAAAACTGAAAAAGACGCTAAAGAACGTCGCTTAAGCTATGTTCGCTTGCAAAAAGGTTTTGAAGACGTAAAATAATTCGTTATTTAACGACTGAGAACTATATGAGGCACCCTTTCGAGGGTGCCTCTTTTGTATGTAAATTTAGTTTTCTAAATATCATATTAAGTATCTTCCATAAATCAGTTATAGTGCTGGTTACTATTGTATTACTTACGTATTAACTGCTAAAAAAATAGGTAATATACTAGGAATTTGGTATAATGATAAGGAGTCATGCATAATTTTAGCAATACATATTTGGGATAATTCTAATATTAAATATAGAGGTACATATGGCTAAGGATAATACACAAATGACAACGGAAGACATGCAACAAACGATATATAAAGAGTTAGGCTATAAATCCTATCCATTTCCTTTTACGACGCCGGCCTATTTAGAAGCGTATGGCGCTCTTGTAGGGCTAAATACTCCACCTGCGAAGACCGCTCGCGTTCTTGAACTAGGTGCTACTTATGGCGGTAATATTATTTCTCAAGCCGTATTTAATCCAGAGGCGACCTTTGTAGGTATTGAGCTTTCACAAGACCAAGTAGAGAAGGGCAATCAAATCATCAGTGATGCCAAACTAGACAATGTATCCTTGATACAAGGGAACATCTTGAATTTTGAGGAATCTATGGGGACCTTCGATTACATTATTGCCCATGGATTCTACTCTTGGATTAGTGATGAAATGAAGGATAAATTGCTCAATATTATTTCTAATCATTTGGCGGATAATGGTATTGCCTATGTGTCGTACAATACGTATCCAGGCTGGCATACTATGGAAGAGGTTCGTCAGCTTATGCTATTTGCTAATCGTGATCAAGATAATTTGACTCATAAGGAAAAGGTATTGCGCGGGAAGACCGTAGGCAGTCTTGTAGGTGCTCAGATTCTTAACTATGATAATCTTAAAGAACGAAATAGTAAATTCCTTGGTGCATTGCGCTCTGTTATGCAAAAGGATGACTATTATGTAGGTCATGACCATTTAGAACCTCATAATGATCCATGCTATTTCTATCAATTCAATGATCATTTGAAAGCGCATGATCTTGCGTATGTATGCGATGCAGACCTTACACTATCTATGGTTCGTACCTATGATGAAAGTATTGCAGCTAAACTTGAGCAATTGGCACCTAATAGTCAAGTGGATCAAGAACAATATTTAGATTTTATACTAGATACGACATTCCGCAAGTCGATTATTTGTAAAGCTAGCGTTGCCAAAGATATCAACTTTGCTGTTGCAAATCCGGCTGAAGTGAATACAATTCCTGTACGTACTATTGTAAATAGCTTTGTTTTCCAAATTCTCTTTGATGAGGAAGCACTAGAAATGTTTGAAAATGTACTCGTAAGAGATACCTTCCAAGCGCTTATTAAAGATGGTGGTACGTTCAATATGATCGAGGCTCTAGCTATTTTAAAAGCAGCTCATGAGGCAGCTCATGCATCTGATGATGAATTAGAACCTGCTGTATGTAGCTTGTATCGTGCTGTAGTAGAGCATATGGTACGTGGTGGTATTCGCTTTTATAAAACATTCCCTGTAAAAGAAGAGTATATGGAGGGCTTATCTTATATACCTGCCCGTTTTACAAACTTTGTAAAAGCTATTGTTCATGGTGGCAGTGAATATATGTATGGAGCAGATATGTTCAATGATGCTATTGGTGATATTTCTGAAGAGGATTTATTATTTATGGAGTTGTTGAACAAACCAAAAGCGAAATCTACGGTAATTAAAAAGATTAAAGAGGCTCTCTTTAGTGCAGATCAGTCTCAAACTACAAAGCATCAAAATGCCATGGCTGAAGCTTTTTATAATGAATTAACAACGCGTATGGAACAATTAGGCTTTATTAGAAGTAAGAAAACAGGTAGTATTTCCTAAGTGATAGCTCCCTTTATTTGATTCTGTTGCTATGGGGCTGTATTATATTCTGCTGATTTTATAGCTAAAATAGAAACCCGTTACACTTATAACATATATATGTATTAAGTGTTAACGGGTTTTGTTTTATATAATTAAATTTACTTTTATTTTATATTTATTACTTTTAGTTATTTTATATTGCTGAAAAAGTATAGTAAATCGATAATTTTAATGAGGAAAAAATGAACCGTTCATGAAAGTATGGTATAATGTGTTTGGGTATTTTGTAAATATCATCCGATGTGTTGTGGATGATTCTATAAATTGTATTAGTTGATAAAGTTGTATTAATTGTATTATTTGTAAAAGGAGTCTTTTATGGCATCTAAAAAGGCAGTTCTAGTATACATACTAGAAATCCTGAAAGACGAAACAGATGCTAATCATACGTTATCTCAAGAGGAGATTCGCAGTATATTAGCCGAACGGTACGAGGTATCCGTCGATCGGAAAACCTTAGGCCGTCATTTAAATGATTTATATGAATCTGGAGATTTTGGTATTCAATGTGAAGAGTCTGCTGTGGGAGCAGATGGCACCATTCGACGTACTGATTTCTATATGATTCATACCTTTGAAGATTCTGAATTGCGGTTATTGATTGATGGTATATTGGCATCTCGCCATATTACTGCATCTCAACGTAAAGATTTAATCGGGCGTGTTGCAAAATTGGGGAGCTCCTATTTTAAGCCTCATGGTATTGATATTGAAAGTAATACGGAGTACCTTCATAGAAGCCAAGATTTATTTCTTAATATTGATCTCATAGAAGAAGCAATACAAAAGGGTAGAAAAATTTCGTTGGCCTATTGCCAACCAGATGTGGATAAGCGATTACACATTAATCTTGGGCCAGATCATAAGGAACGGAAGTATGTATTTAACCCATTCCAACTAGTAATGAATCGGGGACATTATTACTTGGTGGGGAATCACGAAAATTATGATGACATGTCTACATTACGTGTCGATCGAATTGCACATATTACGGTGCTAAATGAACGTAGAAAACCTTTACGGGAGATAAAGGGATACCAACAACAACATACCTTTAACGTGTCACAATACGTAAAGGAACATATTTATATGTTCGGCGGTGAATCTATTACTGTTACGTTTAAAGCTAAACGGTCCATCGTAAATCAAATTTTAGATTGGTTTGATGGCAATGTAGAGTTTACGAATATAACAGCCGATAATGTTGTATGTCGTGTACGTGTTAATCATGACGCCTTTAAATATTGGGCGCTCCAATATATGCAAAGTGTAAAAGTGCTTACTCCAGCCTCTTTAGTGACAGAGGTAAAAGCCGCAATTGAGGAAGGTTTACACCAATACTCATAAATAAAAAGCTAGTTGATCGATGAATCAACTAGCTTTTTTATATTTCCTTATAGAACATGCATTTTTTCTGCTTCTCTATAGTCTTTTAGAACCGGACGTGGAGGCAATTTACCCATGAGGCTCACAATATAGATTGCGATAGAAGAGAAGATGAAGCCTGGCACAATTTCGTATAGGCCAAAGAATCCAAATTGTTTCCAAATGAGTACTGTTAAACCACCTACAACAATACCAGCGATACAGCCGTGACGCGTCATGCGCTTCCAGAACAAAGAGAACAAGATGGCCGGACCGAAGGCTGCGCCGAAGCCTGCCCAAGCATAGGCTACCATTGTCAAAATATAGCTGTCTGGGTCCATTGCCATATAGATGGCAATCAATGCCACTAGAAGTACTACGATACGGCTTACTAATACAAGCTCTTTATCGCTTGCTTTTGGATGGATGATATTAGCATAGAAGTCATTAGAAATAGCAGAGGCTGTTACTAATAATTGAGCAGATGCGGTACTCATAATAGCGGCCAATACAGCAGACCAGATAAGGCCTGCTACAAATGGAGTAAAGAGCCGTTCAGTCATGATGAGAAATATTGTTTCCGCATCAGTGCCTACTAACTTATCTGGCAGCATGTAAACATGACCGATGAGACCTACTGCAATAGCTGCCATAAGGGATAAGATAACCCATACCATGGCGATGTTCGTAGATTTTTTAAGTTCTTTCGCATCAGAGATAGCCATGAAGCGCACTAAAATGTGTGGTTGACCGAAGTAGCCAAGACCCCAACCAAGAGAAGAAATTAGGCCGATAGCCCAAGTAAACCAATCAGACGGATTACCAAACAAGCTAAGTCCTTGTGGGAACTCATGTTGGATGAGCTGGAATGTTTCTATAAGGCCACCCATGTACATGGCTGCTGTAATTGGTACTGCCAAGATGGCAAAGAACATTAATGCGCCTTGAATACAGTCTGTCCAAGATACGGCGAGGAATCCGCCAAGGAAGGTATAGAATACGACGATACCAGCTGTGATAAAGAGGGATACGGTGTAATCAAGACCGAAGATAGTATTGAACAATTTGCCCCCTGCCACGAAGCCTGATGATGTATAAATCAAGAAGAAAATCAAGATAAATAAGGCGGAAATGACAGCTACCGAATGAGACTGATCGTGGAAACGATTCTTTAAATAATCCGGTAAGGTCAAACTGTCACTGGCTACCTCCGTATGGTTGCGCAGGCGTCTAGAAACGAATTTCCAGTTCGCCCATGTGCCTAATGTGAGGCCTACGGCAATCCACACACCAGAAATCCCCGTTGTATACGCTAGGCCCGGTACCCCCATAAGCATCCAACCACTCATATCTGATGCTTCCGCACTAAGTGCTGTAATCCATGGTCCTAATTGTCGGCCACCGAGGATGTAATCACCAATGCTGTTCGATTTACGATAATAGTAGACCCCGATATACATCATGAGCCCTAGATATAAGGCAAAGGCGATAATAATCATTAAGTTGTCTTGTGTCATGCCTATATAAGACCTCCTTAGGTTCTAGTTATATTCTATAGTATAGTAAATAATTTTTATTGTACCACATATTAGTACTTTAGAGGGTAAAAAATTAGTGATATCAATAAGATTCCTATATTAATTTAGGCTATATATTTTAGAGATACGCATTAGCTGATTACTTATGAAATCATATATTAATAAGCCCCATACCGAATGAAATATGATAAAATAAAAGAATGAAAAAACAATATTTCGTATTGAGTGTACGAAATATTTGTCAGTAGTAATCGAAATTAATACTTATATTTCTGGAACGTGAAAGGAGGACCCTATGGAACAACAGGTAGGCGGAAAACAAGATGTATCTAGACAACATCAAGTTGTGACGAAACAACAAGCATTGCGCATGTTGGAGACCTACTTTGGGTATACCTCCTTTAGACCAGCTCAAGAGGCTCCTATTGCATCCTTGTTGCGGAATGAAGATGTAATTGGAATCATGCCGACAGGGGCTGGGAAGTCTATCTGTTTCCAGATACCTGCGCTCTGTAAGGCGGGCTTGACTATTGTGTTTTCTCCTCTCATTTCTCTTATGAAAGACCAAGTGGATGGTCTTTTGGTGCAGAATATACCAGCAGCGCTCATCAATAGTACACTTACACAATCTGAGTTTAATAAGACCATGTACGAAGTACGCAGTGGTAAGATTAAACTCTTATATATTGCACCAGAGCGATTGAGTTCTAATTTTTTCTGTAATGTACTGCGAGCGTTACCGATTGCACAAGTCATTGTGGATGAGGCTCACTGTATCTCTGAGTGGGGTCATGACTTTAGACCATCTTATCGCCTTATCGGTGAGTGGCTCAATTCATTGCCAAAGAGACCTATCGTGGGGGCTTTCACAGCGACGGCGACGAAATATGTAGAAAACGATATAAAAAAATTATTAGGCCTAGATAAGGCTAATGTATACGTGACGGGTTTTGATCGGCCTAATTTATCCTTCTCTGTTATCCGCACACCAAAGCGGATGGATTACGTTGTCCACTATGTGCGTCAGCACGCTAATGAAAATGGTATTATCTACTGTGCAACGCGCAAGGATGTAGATCGTGTGTATGAAAATTTAACCCGTGCGGGAATCAAAGCTGGCCATTACCACGGGGGACTCAACGACGAGGTGCGCCGCGAAATGCAGAATGCCTACGCAGACGATAAATTGCAGGTTATGGTAGCGACGAATGCCTTTGGTATGGGCATTGATAAAAGTAATGTACGCTATGTGCTACATTATCAAATGCCGCGTAATATGGAATCCTACTATCAGGAGGCAGGACGAGCTGGCCGTGATGGGGCACCTGCTGAATGTATCTTGCTTTATAGTGGGCAGGATGTACAGGTTCATAAGTATTTGATTGAACAGTCTATCGAAACGCCGGAACGACAAAATGTGGAGCTACGTAAATTACAGTCTATGATTGATTACTGTTTCTGTAGTAATTGCTTGCGTAAATATATGCTTAATTACTTTGGTGAAAGTACCGTTTGGACAACTTGTGATAATTGTAGCTCTTGTAAGGGCTCTGCTGATAAGGTTAATGTTACGAAAGAAGCAAAGGCTATTTTCCGTGCCATCATGGGCACCGATGAGCGATATGGGGCATCAATGATAACCTCTATCGTCCGCGGAGAGCGAACGGATCGGATTATGCGTGCTGGTCATGATGCATTGCCAGTCTTTGGCTTATTGAGCAATGTAGATGAAAAATCTATTAAAGGGCTTATTCAACAGTTTGTGGCATCTGGTTACTTGCGCAGTTCGACTGGAAAATACCCTATATTATCCTTAACGGCTGGTGCAGAGGAAGTGCTAGCAGGTCATAAAGAGGTAGAGGAAATTAGACAATATGTGTCTGTGCCTTCTCGTACTAGTAAGTCTGCTGCCTCAGTGGTGCGAGGAAAATCCAGCTCTACATCGGGTGGCTTATTTGAACATTTACGTCAACATCGCAAACACTTGGCAGAAAAAGCGGGTCTTAGACCGTATCTTATCTTCCCTGACACAGTACTCATAGATTTGGCAAATTTACGACCTACAACATTAGGTGAGTTTGGCAATGTTAAAGGCGTAGGGGAAGCAAAATTAAAAAAATATGGACTTACCTTTTTACAGGCCATTGCAGAATATAAGGGATAATAAATTTTACTGTATATATGGTAGTACTGTATATTTTTTAGTATGATAGTACTATATATTTTAGTAAGATTATCAAGATATACATTAGTATTTTTGCTTATTATAAATAGATTTAGGGGGATAAATGAGCTTAGCAGATACACAATACCTCGGTATTATTGAAAATATTTTAGATCATGGCATTTATGGTCAAAATCGCACAGGCATTGCAACGTACAAATTGCCTCAACAAATCATGCAATTTGACTTGCAAGAGGAATTTCCAATTTTAACCACTAAATTTGTAGCTTTCAAAACAGCTGTAAAAGAATTATTGTGGATTTGGCAAATGCAGTCCAATGACGTGCGCAAATTGCAAGAAATGAATGTGCACGTATGGGATGAATGGATGCGTGAAGATGGTACTATTGGTAAAGCATACGGCTATCAAATTGCGAAGTACAAACAACTAGATAAGCTCATCAAAACGATTAAAGAAGATCCTGATAGCCGCCGAATGATTGTAACCCTTTGGAATATTGAAGATTTAGAGGATATGGCGTTGCAACCATGTGCGTATGAAACCTTATGGGATGTAGGGGATGGTTACTTGAACTGTATGCTCATCCAACGCAGTGGCGACATGGGGCTTGGCGTCCCATTTAACACGGCTCAATATGCGGCATTACAATGTATGATTGCTCAAGTAACCGGTCTAAAACCAGGTAAATTTACACATGTTATCAACAATGCTCACATCTATGAAAATCACGTAGATGCATTGCGTGAGCAATTAGCACGTCGTGAACAAGCGTTGCCTGCTCCAAAAATTATTGTGAATCCTGAGGTAAAAGACTTCTATGACTTCACACCAGAGGACATTACCTTAGATGGATATGAGCACCTTGGTAAATTATCCATGACTGTTGCTGTATAGCATTGTATTTATGACAATTGTTAAATAGCATAATATGTATGGCTATTGCTATATAGTATTGTGTTCATAGCCATTGCTAAATAGTATAATTTATGACTGTTGCCATATAGTATTAACTGAAAGAGGGCAGTATGTTAGCATTAATTGTAGCCGTAGCACATAATCGTGTAATCGGTAAAGATAATACTTTGATTTGGCATTTGCCAAATGATTTGAAATTCTTTAAGGAAAAAACAACAGGACATGTTATTATCATGGGCCGTAAGACCTTTGAAAGCTTACCGTTCTTGTTGCCCAATCGTGAGCATTGGGTAATTACTCGTGATAAAGGTTTTGATGCACCAGAAGGGGTTAAGATTTTCCATAACCCTGAGGCGGCTGCTGAAGCCGCACGTGCGCTTGATGCGGCCTACGTTATTGGTGGTGCTCAAGTATACGAGGCCTTTCTACCTTATGTAGATACTATGTATATTACTGAAGTAGACCACGAATTTGATGGGGATGCATTTTTCCCTGAATTCTCAGAGAAT
This sequence comes from Veillonella parvula, assembly GCF_048309325.1. Taxonomy (GTDB): domain Bacteria; phylum Bacillota; class Negativicutes; order Veillonellales; family Veillonellaceae; genus Veillonella; species Veillonella parvula_T. Next base: position 18,817 of record NZ_DBFBTX010000007.1, on the reverse strand, counting down.
GCTTTCACCATCGAATCCGTTGTAGACGGCATTGTGAATGAAAAGAATCAATATCCTCATCGTTTTGTAACCTATCGCAGAAAGGCAGCTAAATGAGTGAAAGAATGTTTGCCCTTATTGGGAGTGAATTAAATGTTAAGCCAAAGCAGGTGCAAGCTGCCGTAGAATTGTTGGACGAAGGCAATACGGTGCCATTTATTGCGCGGTATCGTAAAGAGGTAACGGGCGAATTGCAAGATGAGCAATTGCGCACCATTGAAGAACGCATTAAATACTTGCGCAACTTAGAAACACGTCGCCAAGAAATCATTGCTTCTATTACAGAGCAAGAAAAGATGACAGACGAGTTGATGAAGTCTTTGGAAGCTGCTACAAAACTACAAGAGTTAGAAGACCTGTACTTGCCATATCGTCCAAAGAAACGTACGCGTGCTATGATTGCCCGTGAACGTGGTTTGGAACCATTGGCTGATATGATTATCAACGATACGGTTACCTCTGGAGATCCGTTAGAGATTGCAAAAGAATACATAACAGAAGAGGTTCCTACGCCAGAGGATGCCATACAAGGTGCTTCTGATATTGTGGCGGAAATCGTCAGTGATAGTGCAGACTTCCGGGCGTACTTGCGTAAGAAGATGTGGAATGAAGGCTTTATTCAAGCTGAATTGAGCGGTGAAGAGGAAGAACAACAACAATTCTTGCAATACGCTGAATATGCTGAGCCCGTACGTCAAATGCCGTCCCATCGTATTTTGGCGGTTAATCGCGGCGAAAAATTAGGTGCTTTAAAATTAGCTCTAACTGTACCAGGTGACACCTATGTTGCTTATATGTTACAAAAGTTAGAGAAAAATCCGAAGTCGATCTTCGCAGAGTATAAAGCGGCTGCTGTAGCTGATGCGTACAAACGTCTTATTTTCCCAGCTTTAGAGCGTGAAATTCGCAATGAATTGACGGAAAAAGCCGATGAGCAAGCTATCAAGGTATTTGGTGTAAATCTCAAAAATCTATTGTTACAACCACCATTGGCTGGACATGTTATCATGGGCCTTGACCCTGGTTACCGTACTGGCTGTAAAATGGCGATTATCGATCAACAAGGTAATGTGCTCGATTATGGTGCGTATTATTTAACAAATAGTGAAAAGCTTCGCAAGGAAGCTCAAAAGGTATTGGCTGATAAAATCCGTAAGTTTAAGGTTACTCTTTTATCTATCGGCAATGGTACTGCATCCTACGAAACAGAGCAATTTGCGTCTACTATGATTGAAGAGGAAAAATTAGATTGCCACTATATCATCACTAATGAAGCAGGCGCATCTGTATACTCTGCATCTAAATTAGCTATTGATGAGTTACCAGATTTAGATGTAACCATTCGAGGTGCTGTATCTATTGCACGCCGTGTGCAAGATCCATTGGCTGAATCTGTTAAAATCGATCCTAAATCTATTGGCGTAGGTCAATATCAACATGACGTAAACCAAAAACAATTGACTCATACTTTGGATCAAGTGGTTGAAACTGTAGTAAATCACGTTGGGGTAGAGCTAAATACTGCATCTTCAGCTATCTTGCAACATGTTGCAGGCATTTCTAGTGCGGTGGCTAAAAATATTGTTGCATACCGTCAAGAGAATGGTGTATTTAAAAGCCGTAAGGAATTGCTAAAAGTGCCTCGTTTAGGCCCTGCCGCCTTTACACAATGTGCTGGTTTCTTGCGCTTACAACATGGTAAAAACCCACTAGATAATACATCTGTTCACCCAGAGTCCTATGAATTGGCAGAGCGCATCATTGGTGAGTTAGGCTTTACCTTAAAAGACTTACAAGATAAAGCTCAATTAGAAGCGTTGCAAGTAAAATTACCTCTTGTAGATGCTGAGAAAATGGCTACTAAACTTGATGCGGGCGTGCCGACTGTTAGGGATATCTTAGCGGCTCTTGCAAAACCAGGTCGTGATCCTCGGGAAGATTTACCGGCTCCGCTTACTAGAAAGCACGTAGTGAGTCTAGAAGATATTAAAGTAGGCACCGTTGTAAAAGGCACCGTTCATAACGTAGTTGATTTCGGAGCTTTCGTAGACTTTGGGCTTAAAACGAATGGTTTATTACATCGCAGCGAGCTTTGCAACAGCCGTCAGCATCCATCTGATGTGCTTGCTGTAGGTGATATTATCGAAGCACAAATTATTTCTGTTGACGTAAAACGCAATCGCATCGGTTTGTCCGTAAAAGCATTGCAACCAGAAAAGCCGAAGAATAACGATAATAACCGTAATAGAAATAATAACGGTCAGCGTCGAAATAATGATAACCGAAATAATAACCGTAATAATGGTGGACGTCAAAATGAGAATCACAATAATGGCTCTCGTAATAATGGGAGTTGTCGTAATTCATAATTTAATAAAAGTCTAGTTAATCTACATTAATAGATTTTAAGTGATAGTCATTCTTGACTAAAAGTCATTATACTAAAAACCACACCCTCTATGGTCTTAGAGGGTGTGGTTTTTCTATATAGCTAAAATCTATGCATATTAATGCAGAATAGATATATCGAAAATAATATATCTGATTGAAAATTTTAGATATGAGGAGTATGATGAAATCAAAGAGGGGGAATTCCTAAATCATATTCCTAAAGAGGAGGTAATGCAATGAGCTTGAACCTTAAAGAAAGATATGGACTTTTAATTAATAATGAATGGGTAAAGGCATCTGACGGTGCTGAATTTAATGTATATAACCCTGCTAATGGCGAACAACTCGCTATCTGTGCAGAGGCGACGAATGATGATGTTGATAAAGCTGTAGAGTCTGCAACAGAAGCTTTCAAAACATGGAAAAAAGTATCTCAAGTAGAACGTGCCGATTATTTGTTAAAAATTGCGGATGCTATCGATGCGCATAAAGAACATTTGGCGCAAGTTGAAACATACGACAATGGTAAACCTATCCGCGAAACATTGAATGTGGATATTCCACTTGGGGCTGACCATTTCCGTTATTTTGCAGGCGTGCTTCGTTCCGAAGAAGGTTCTGCACAAGTATTTGATGAAAATACATTGAGCCTTATTGTGCGCGAACCAATTGGCGTTGTAGGCCAAGTTGTACCTTGGAACTTCCCATTCCTAATGGCCGCTTGGAAATTGGCTCCAGCTCTTGCAGCAGGATGTACAGTTGTTATCAAACCTTCTAGCCACACATCTCTTAGCTTATTAGAACTTGGCGATATTTTGAAAGAAATCTTGCCGCCAGGTGTTGTAAACATCGTAACTGGTAAAGGTTCTAAATCCGGTCAATATATCCTCGATCATCCAGGTTTCAGTAAACTTGCTTTCACAGGCTCTACAGAGGTAGGTCTTGATGTATATAAAGCAGCATCTGAACGCTTGATCCCTGCCACATTGGAATTAGGTGGTAAATCTGCGAATATCTTCTTTGAAGATGCGAACTGGAAACAAGCTCTTGATGGAGCAATGCTCGGAATCCTTTTCAACCAAGGTCAAGTATGCTGCGCTGGTTCCCGTATTTTCGTACAAGATACAATTTACGATAAATTCGTAGCTGAACTTGCCGCACTATTTGATAAGGTGAAAGTCGGGTTGCCTTGGGAAGAATCTACACAACTTGGCTCCTTGATTTACGAAGACCAAGTTAATAAAGTATTGAGTTATGTAGACCTTGCAAAAGAAGAAGGAGCTCGCATTGTAGCCGGTGGTGTACGTGTTACTGATGGTGAACTTGGTAAAGGTTGCTTTGTAAGACCTACACTTATTGTAGATGCTACAAATGATATGCGTGTAGCTCGCGAAGAAATCTTCGGCCCTGTAGCAGTTGTCATCAAATTCCACAGCGAAGAAGAAGTGATTGAACAAGCAAATGACAGCTTATACGGTCTTGGTGGTGGTGTATTCACTCAAAACATCAACCGTGCTATCCGCGTAGCTCGCGGTATCGAAACAGGACGTATGTGGGTAAATACATACAACTCTATCCCTGCAGGCGCTCCGTTCGGCGGCTATAAACAATCCGGTATCGGTCGTGAAACTCATAAGGTTATCCTTGAGCACTACACTCAAATGAAAAACATCATCGTAAACTTGAGTGATAAACCATCTGGATTCTACGATTTAGACTAATAAAATAGCAATCTCTCCAATAAACTATAACAAAGAGGCACCTCGAAAGAGGTGCCTCTTTTACTAATATTGAGATAGACGGAATATTTTTCTATACTCTTTTGGTGCATCAGAACCATCAGAAGGTTTTATAATAACTCTAATATATATATCTTCTTTGAAGTCTGGATATGTTGCTGCATATTCTTTGCAGAATTGATCCATTCGATTGTAAAAATTTGTTACATCTTGGTTTTGTATGGCCGAATAGGGAATAGGCATTTCAATATACAAAGAAGATGTATCGTATGTAGCATAGGATAACTCCTCTTCTGTTATATAGTTTTTCATTAATGGGAATGCAGTTATTAACGGGATGTTGGTTATCAGTATTCGCTCCACTTGTGGTACAACAGGTGCAGAGGTATGCAAGGCCTCAGATATTTCAATGGGCATTTGTGGATATTTGTCAAAGGTGACTTGCCATCTATTGTTCCTATGAGACTCTAAGTGATATGTTAGATTAGGATAATCCTCATTTATATATTGTTGTACCTCATCTTCACTATAATGTGAGAGAAGATGACAACCCGTTGTTAGTATGAGGGATAGTATAATCAGTGGCAATAATATAAATCGTTTTAGGGTAAAAGGTTTCATTGTATATTCCTTTTATACTACTTTAGGAAGTTTAGTAAATCGTAATTGCTTAACAGGTATTGTTTAATTTATTGGTGGAATTTTGGAGTACATTTTGGAGTACATTATTTTAATTATATTATATCTAAATTAAATGTTTACTCATATAGCTGATTTAATACCACACACCTCTCAATAAATCATAATAAAGAAGTAGCCCGAAAGAGGTGTCTTTTTTGTACTTAACAATAGTCTATTATATGTAAAAGCATAGTGTATGTTATAATTGTAGCCATATAAAATCGTGTTATTTATAGAGGGCTATTATGAATTTAAAGAGAGTAATTAAATGGATTGGATATATTGTTGGCATAATAGTAGTGCTTTATATACTCATATTGGGAGTATTGATATATTTCTTGGCAAGTGGTGACTTTAAAAATAGTTTGATTTATTTAAGTGATCTTAAAGAGAGTGGATTATATTATGGCAATGAAAACCGTAAGATTGCTGATAATGTAGTTGCTGTTCATGAGGTGGATAATAAACTTTATTACATAACGTTAGACGGTATTGGTATTTTTGATGAAAATGTAAGTTTACTAGATGCTTGGAATAAAAATCTTAATAAATATAATACTTTCATTCCTCGGATAGATTCTAAAGAAACACAATTTAATGTAAGTCTTGATCAGTTATACCCTAATATTTCTAGTCTTGATGAAAGTGATAGAGATATATGGCATGAGATCTTTTATGATAGTGAGAAACGATATACAGGTCCAAACGCTGGATATACTATAAAGTTACCTTTCTATGTATCGTATAGAAAGGAAGACTCGATTAAGCATAATGATATAGTAGATCTTTCTACAGGGACTATTATTGGTGAGTATGGAAGTGAGCATATTTTAAGAAATAATGCTTATTATAACTTTGAATTTGGAAAATTGACTAAGCTTGATTTCTCTCAGAAAGCTATATATAGCTATTATTCTAATAATCTTGATATAGGTCGGTTTAGCAAGAATAATGCAGGTGATGAGAGATATGAATCTTATGCACGAAATGAGCTAAATAAAGTAAGAACGAAAGACATAGAGGTATTAACTAATTTACTAAATCAACGATTCATCGTGTTTAATTCCTTTAACGAGTTTTCTGATTTTGATAAAATTACCTTTGAAGCATTAACCATTGATGCAATTAAAAATCGGAAGGCATTGCAGTTAGGGCCGTTAGAAAACCAGACACTTCGTCAGTATTTGAGTCGGTAACCATATAGTGGAAGGTGGAAGATGAATAAACTTGAAATATTAGGATATATTTGGATTTTTATATCTATGTCGTTATCTATGGGATTATATAAACTTGAGATTCGTAATCATCCAATTGATAAAAAACATGAATATATAAAAGAACATAGGATTTTTGGTAGCTTAACAAAGTATTTATCAATAATTTCTATTATAAGTTTGGTGATATTAAATCTTAAATTTTTAATTGATAAAGATTATAAATTTATAGTGAATTATGGCAGTATTTGGTTGTTTTTCTTTTTTTTAACAATGCTTACAGGGTTTTGTCAGAAGAGAGACAGCGTATATTTTAAACGGAGTCTTATTGCTATAGTTTCTGTGTTGTTTGGTATGATCGTGTTTGCTTATGCATTTAGGAAAGTACTATTTTAATAGACCATATATCAACTCAGATATTATTAAAATAATGTTGTTTTGTGTGGGCACTTATGGAATGATTTTTAGAAATTAAAAATCATTAAAAGGCAGTATAAATCATGATTCAGTTAGATTATCTATTAATTATAGGAATATTACTTAGTGTTTTACTTTTTCTTTTGGTTGGCGTATTTCACTATAGTAAATCTAAACTTTTAAAGGGACTCAATATTTGGTTTTTAATAATACTTAGCGTTTTATTAAGTTATTTATTATATCCCTTATATGAATTGACTGATTATAGAGAAGAATTTACGTCAGTAGTTATTATCTCTGCGATAATCATTAAAATAATTATCAATTTATCTATATTTATGATCGCTGATAAAATAAGAACGAAATGGATTTCTAAATTAATTTTGATTCTATGGGTTGTTCTTGTTGAATGCTTGTATATGCCTATTCATTTGTCATATCTTGTTTTGTTATGCGTATCAGGTGGAATTGTGTTGATTGAACATTTTAAGGGGAAAAGAAATCCTATTTAGCTTAGATTCAGAATTACTTTTATAGCGCTCGCCCTCGAAATATGATATACTACTTAAATGCGCATAGTTCGTGCGCGATAGGAGGAAACACATTTAGATGTTAGAAAAATTTGAACAATTAATGATTAGCGAACCTGTTCTAAGAGCGTTAAACGATATGGGCTTTGAAGAGCCTACGCCAATTCAACAGGAAGCTATCCCAGTTGCCATGAGCGGTAAGGACATGATCGGTCAAGCTCAAACAGGTACTGGTAAGACAGCAGCATTTGGCTTGCCTGTATTGGAACGCGTAGACGGGAATGAGCGTCACGTTCAAGTAGTTATTTTATCCCCTACACGAGAATTAGCTATTCAAGTAGCTGAAGAGCTTAACAAAATGGCTCAGTACACGAATATCACAGCACTACCAATCTACGGTGGTCAAGATATTAATCGTCAGTTCCGTGCCTTGAAAAAGAACCCTCAAATCATCGTTGCCACTCCTGGCCGATTGATGGATCATATGGATCGTGGTTCTATTAAATTTGACCATGTGAAAGTTGTGGTATTGGACGAAGCCGACGAAATGTTAAATATGGGCTTTGTTGATGATATCAATAAAATCTTGGGTGCTATCCCAGAAGACCATCAAACATTGTTGTTCTCTGCTACGATGCCTAAAGCTATCCAACAATTAGCTGAAACATATTTGACAGAGCCAACATTGATTCGCATGAAACCGACTCAAGTTACGATGGACTTGATCGAACAATACTATATCGAAGTGCAAGACCGTCAAAAATTCGATGTTCTTTGTCGTTTGTTTGATATCCAAACACCTGAACTTGCTATTATTTTCACGCGTACGAAACGTCGTGTTGATGAAGTGACAGAAGGTCTTAAGAAACGTGGTTACATGGCGGAAGGCATCCATGGCGACTTGTCTCAACAAAAACGGGACAGCGTAATTCGCCAATTCCGCGAAGGTACCATTGATATTCTCGTGGCTACAGATGTGGCAGCTCGTGGTCTTGATATTTCTGGCGTATCTCACGTATATAATTATGATATGCCTCAAGATCCTGAAAGCTACACACACCGCGTAGGTCGTACAGGTCGTGCCGGTAAAGCAGGTCAAGCTTTCACGTTCGTTATCCCTCGTGAAATGGAGCATTTACATGCTATCGAGCGTTTAACAAAACGTAAAATTGCACGTCGTCGTGCACCTTCATTAGGTGAAGTTCTTGAAGGTCAACAACGTTTGGCAATTGAAAGCCTCGTTGAAATGACAGATAATTTAGAAGCATTGGCGCCTTTCAAATCTAGTGCTGAGGAATTGTTGAATGATACAGATTCCGTAACACTTTTGGCGGCAGCTCTTAAATTGTTAACAAAAGAACCAGATACTACTCCTGTAAATATTACAGAAGAAAAACCATTGCGTGTACGCCGTCGTCGTGAAAGTGGTCGTAGTGATCGTCGCCGTCGTGATGGTGATCGTCGTCGAGATGACCGCCCACGTCGCAGTCGCGATGATCGTAGAAGTGATCGTCGCAATGACCGTAAAGGTGACCGTCGCAGAGATGATCGTAAATCTGATCGTCCGCGTGGAGAGAAAAAAACTCGCCATCAAAGTGAAGGTTTTAAGCCTTACTTTAAAGACTAATAGGATGTGGATTGCTTCTGGGCAATCCACATTTTTTATTACTTAATAGTTAATACTATTTATCTTGATAAGTGTTGAGAATTTTGATATAATAAATAATAATTATTTCTTGTAAACGGTCGATAATGGCCTATGCCTTATAGATTTCCAAGTGGAGAAAGGTAGATTATTATGGATATCGCACAAATTTTGCGTAGTCAGGGGTTTAAAGTAACCCCACAACGTATTGCGATTTATGATGCTTTGCGTGGTCATCATGATCATCCAACAGCAGAGATGTTGTATCATACGTTGCGCCCAGAACATCCAAGCATGAGCTTGGCTACAGTGTATAAGACGATGGAGATTTTTGAAAAAATCGGTCTTGTTAAAATTCTAGAAGTTGGTGATGAGCGCGCTCATTACGACTGGGACACACAAGCTCATTCCCATATCCGTTGCATTCGTTGTAATAAGGTAGAGGACATGATGGGCATTGATTTGAAAGCTATCAAAACGATTGCTGATCAAGGTAGTGAATATCAAATTACAGGTCAACATATTACCTTCGAAGGTGTTTGTCCTGAGTGTGCAAAAAAAGAAAGTCATTAATAGATAACCCCTGTTGTTGAAGGGCTCCTTCACGGCAGGGGTTATATTAGTTATCGTATATCGTATACCTTATATCTATTAGTGTTATAGAATAGCTATAATTAGATATAAGCACAATACAATAGATATTAGAGTTAGGCGTTTTATAATTATAAAATTGTAGAAATCGTATAGTCATATATAGAGGAGTATTATGTTTGTAATAGGCAGTCACTTATCAATTAGCAAAGGTTATTTACATATGGGCAAGGAAGCGACTAAAATTGGGGGCAATACGTTCCAATACTTTACGCGCAACCCTCGCGGTGGTAGCATGCGAGCTCTCGATGTAGAGGATATGAATAACCTTAGTTCATATATGAAAGAGCACAACTTTGGTACTTTGTTGGCCCATGCACCGTATACCTATAACCCATGTGCCGCCAAAGAGGATTTACGCGCTTTTGCGAAGCAATCTATGATGGAAGATTTAGAGCGTATGGAATATTTGCCAGGTCAAATGTATAACTTTCACCCTGGTAGCCATGTGAAGCAAGGCGTAGATCAAGGTATTGAGTACATTGTAGCGTGTTTGAATGAAATCTTATTCCCAGGTATGAAGACAACAGTCCTCTTGGAAGTAATGGCTGGTAAGGGTACAGAAATTGGCTCTCGTTTTGAAGAAATTGCACGCATCATCGATCGCGTAAAGCTAAAAGAGTACATGGGTGTGTGTGTTGATACTTGCCATATTCACGAAGGGGGTTATGATATCGTGCATAATCTCGATGGCGTTATTGACGAGTTCGATCGAATTGTAGGTCTTGATCGTTTGAAAGCCATTCATTTGAATGACTCTAAAAATCCTATGGGTGCCCATAAAGATCGTCATGAAAAAATTGGGGAAGGACATATTGGTATTGATGCTATTGCTCGCGTTGTAACACATCCTAAATTGACGAACTTGCCATTCTACTTGGAAACACCAAATGAATTGGACGGTTACGCAAAGGAAATTGCTATGCTACGCTCTATCGTAGAAAATAAATAATTAAAATACAGATGTTAATTTAGTTATATAATAAATATGTAGAATACCTGATGCTATACTAGTTATTGCAAACTCATAAAGTTATTAAAACTATTAAAGCTGTTAAAGCTATTAAAGCTGTTAAAGCTATATAAAGCTATATAAAGTTATTGAATTTCCATAAACTTATGGGACTAAGAGCTCGTTTTGGCATTTGAATACATACATTGTGTAAGGTATAGGGAGAACTGGAAAGGGGGACAAAATGCGTTTTTTACATACTGCCGATTGGCATTTAGGGCGTATTTTTTATGGCCAGTACTTAACAGAGGACCAAGCTCATGTGTTGGAACATCAGTTTTTTAATATTTTGAAAGATGAAAACATCGATGGCATATTGCTCGCAGGGGATATTTTTGATAGAGCGGTGCCACCCATTGAAGCTATCGAATTGTGGGACTCCATCATCACTCGTCTCGCTATGGACTACAAGGTGCCTTTCTTTGTGGTGAGCGGTAATCACGATGGGGCGGAACGTCTTGAAGTGGGACGCTCTATGTTGAGTCAATCGGGTATCCATATTTGGGGTTCTCCTCATCACGCGTTGATGCCTTTTGAATTTGAAGGGACAGATGGCAAGGTGGCAATTTGTCCTATGCCTTTTAGTGAACCCCGGCGCATAGGAGAGGCTTTATTTGCTGATGTAGAGGCTACTAATGCAGAATCTACCGATACTGAAATTGCTGACATAGTAACACAGTGTTATGAGCAAAATTGCGAAAGCGCTTTGAATCTTCACAATTATGACCAAATGTATCAGGCTTGGAGCGACCACTTGTATAAACAAGTACCTAAGGGGATGCGCAGTATCGCTATTAGCCATGCCTTTGTTATGGGCGGTGAAGTAGGGGGTTCAGAGCGTACCTTGTCTGTAGGTGGCAGCGAACAGGTAAATCCTCAAGTCTTTAAAGACTTTCACTATACTGCCTTGGGACATTTGCATGGGCCTCAGCGAATGGGAGCTGATCATATTCGCTATAGTGGATCCCCATTAAAATATTCCTTTGATGAACATATGCAGAAGAAGTCTTTTACCATCATTGATATGGATACAAAGGGGAACGTAGATATTAACACGATTCCTGTAGAGGCGAAGCGAGACGTAGTCATTTTGGAAGGATATTTTGAAGACCTGTTAAATGATAAAGCATTGCAGGCTAAACATAGGGATGATTATGTACAAGCCCGTTTACTTGATACGATGCCGATTATGGATGGAATGGCTAAACTGCGCCAGGTATATCATCGTTGTATGACCATTGATCTAGTTGGTCGCGTGGCAGGGCCTATAGCAGATATGGGTGAGGCAATTTTCAAAGAATTAAATGAACGGGATCTATTTAATCAGTTTGCAGAAACTGTGTGGAAGGAACCTTTAACAGAGAAAGAACAGCAATATATCAACTCTGTATGGGACCGAATTCTTAAGGAGGACTAAATGAAGCCTATATCATTAACTATAGAAGCCTTTGGTCCGTATCGTGATTCGGTCACTTTAGATTTTAATGAGCTTCAAGACCATTCCATGTTTCTCATTGCTGGTCCTACGGGGGCAGGGAAAACATCAATCTTAGATGCCATAGTGTATGCCTTGTATGGTGAGCCGAGTGGAGAAGTACGCAAAACAGATGCTATTCGTAGTGACTTTGCAGAACCTCATCGTATGACTCGTGTCGATTTCTCCTTTGCTATTGGCAATGCACAATATCGTGTTGAACGATTACCGAAACAGATGGTAGCAAAGAAACGTGGTACAGGGATGCGTGAGCAGAATGCTAGCGCTACTGTATATGAGAAGAAAGATGGTGAGTGGAAGGTCATTGCTACCTCGGCTGTCGCCATTCGCGATACTATTCAGCAAATTATAGGATTTCGTAAGGATCAGTTCTTACAAGTTGTGCTATTACCTCAAGGGGAATTCCGAAAGTTGCTAGTGTCCTCTACGAGTGAACGTGAGGAATTACTACATATACTTTTTAGAACGGAGCTATATCGAAAATTACAAGAAGCACTGAAGGCTGCTTATGATGAAGCAAAGGCAGGTATTGAAGAAAATCTAACTAAGCAAACTGCATTTATGCAGTCTATCCCTCATGATGGAGCGACTCCAATGGTAACCATTGAGCATGTGCGTGAGTTACTAGCAAATCGGGGCCCACATCGAGATGCTCTCGCGGTAGAACGAGATGAGGCAGTAACCGTGGTAGAACAGTTTAATGTGCTCCGAAATCAATGGTCTTTATATAATCAGGCTCAACAATCTCTTGCTGAGGCTACTTCGAAACTTGACATGGTGAAAGTAAGGGAAACTGAGCGTGTAAATCTAAGCGAAAAGGTTCAGTTCCTTAACTCTTTGGCACCAACTCATGAATTATATAAACAATATATTGAGAAACAAGCTATATTAAAAACTTTAGAACAGGCCCTTTCAGATGCGAAAGAACATGTAGAACTAGCAACTCAACATGAGGCTAAATGTTTAGACTTATACAGTGACTTAGAAGGTCGAGCTGAAAGTATACAAGATAAAAGAACTACTTTGGCTCAATTTCAACAACAAGCAGAGAAGTTTAATGAGTTAGATGTATTGAAAAAGGAATTGTCCTCATTACAGAGTAATTTAGAAGAATTAGATAGTAAAAAAAGCGAAGATGCCTTAACTAAACAACGGAAGCTTGTAAAGACTTTAGAAAACGACTTAGAAGCTTTGCGTAAACAGTTACGAGATAATAATAAATTTTTAGAGGGTGCTAATGTTATTCAAGGACAACTAAATGAGTTACATAGATATTCTGAATTGCTAGAAGAAATTAATAAGGTACAAAAAGAAATCGACGATAAAGGTCAAACGTTAGCGTCTTTAGATGAAACCTTGCAGGTTGCAAAGGTACATCTTGAACGATTAGAGCATCTAATGCAAGAAGGGCGTGCCTTTGAGCTAGTACATTTAGTTGTAGATAATGAGCCTTGTCCGGTCTGTGGTTCTACAGATCATCCACAGTTAGCGGCGAAGCCAGAGATTTATCCGACTAAGGCTGAAATTGAAGAGGCTCGTACAGCTCGTGACGTAGCATTACAAAAGCAAGCTAGCGAAGTGGGACAACAGAAAACCTTAGTTACTCGTCTTGGTGAGTTAACTAAGCAAGTAGACGCGCAAGTTTCTACGCTAAAGTTATCTATGGACGGTTTTTCTGAGGAGAGCGCTATATCTGTTCAACAAAATTTGTTGGCTAAAATGGAGCAACTCACAGTTTTACGTGATAAGTCTGAATTGTTAAGTAAAACTGTAGCTGACAATGAGCAGAAGTTAAAAGTAGCTAGAGATAAGTTAGCAACTTTAGAACTTGCCCATAATGAATTACTTAAAAATCTACACGACCTAGAAATTCGTATTAGCTCAGTACAAGCTAATATTGATGCTCTATCTAAAACTTTACCAATCACGGATATAGATGCATGGCAAAAACAGTTAGAGTCATTGGATAGTGATATTACACTCTACAATGAGCAGGTGAAAGTTAGCAAAACTAATTTAGATACTGCTCGAGAACAGTTGAATGCCAAACGTGGACGCTTAGAAACTTTGTCCTTTCAAGTAAAAGAAGAAACAAAAAATCTTAATTTGCGGTATAAGAACTATACAAAGTCATTACAAGCCATTTCTTTAGGAGAGGATGATTTTGTAGAGTCTTTACGTGATATTAAAGAGATAGAGACCTATAGAATACAGCTGCATGCTTTGGATGAAGCCTTTAATAAAGCACAAGCTGTATATGATGCGGCGTTAAAGGTAGCAGAAACTGTGGTTAAACCAAGTGATACTGTTTCTGATGAAATCTATGCTACAGCAGTAGAGCATCGAGATATATTAGTAGGTAATCTTGCGGCATGGGATAAAGAAACAAAGCATATCGAAACTACGCTCACCTCATTAGAAGCACTCGAAGCTGCTATGGGCGAGGCTCGTGAAAAGGTGAAGTTCTTAAGCCGATTAAATGATCTCGCTAATGGTGGGGAGCAAGGCTTTAAAAATGTTACCTTTGAACGCTATGTACTGGGGGCGATTTTAGATGAGGTTGTATATGCTGCTAATTTACGACTTCAGAAGATGAGTCGCAACAGATATTCCTTGGAAAGATCCGATTATACAGGTGGTGGTCGTGGCAAGCAAGGCCTCGATTTGGCGGTTATGGATGCTTTTACAGGCCAATCTAGACCAGCAAATACCTTATCTGGTGGTGAAACATTCTTGGCTTCTATGGCGCTTGCCTTGGGATTAGCGGATGTTATCCAAAGTTATGCTGGTGGCATCCATATGGATACGATGTTTATTGATGAAGGTTTTGGTACACTCGATCCAGATACATTGGAACTCGCCATGGAAACATTGTTACAGTTGCAATCGTCAGGACGTCTCATCGGCATCATTTCTCATGTACCTGAGTTAAAGTCTCGTATACCTGCTCATTTAGACGTGACTCGAGGTGACGACGGTAGTACGGCAAAATTTGTTATTAACTAGATATCATAAACTAGATATAGATTTGCCAAATGTGTTACTATAAAAAGAGGAGAATTCCTACAAAAACATCCTGTATTTACGAAGGGGGTTCTATGAAGTTTTCGTTTGCTCATAATAATATAAATGTTAAAGACCTTGATAAAAGTCTAGCATTCTATAAAGAGGCATTATTGCTCGAGGAGTCTCGTCGTTTGGAAGATCCAAGCGGTGCTTTTACCCTCGTGTATTTAAAAAGTCCTTATACAGCACATGAATTAGAACTTACATGGTTGCGTGACTGGGATCGTCCTTATAATTTGGGGGATAATGAATTCCACTTAGCATTCTATGTAGATGACTATGAAGCGGCTCTTAAAAAGCATAAAGAAATGGGCGTTGTTGCTTATGAGAATGCTGATATGGGTATTTATTTCATAGCAGATCCAGATGGATATTGGACAGAAATCATTCCGGCGGGTAAATATTAATGGAATATATGTTAACCCGTTTAGAGTGGTTGGTTGGTCCCAATAAAATCCAAACATTAAGAGACACGTCTATCGCGCTCTTTGGTGTAGGTGGCGTAGGTGGTGGTGCCCTTGAGGCATTGGTGCGAGCTGGTGTAGGTCGCATCGTCATTATCGATGGAGATTCCATAGCGCCTAGCAATTTGAACCGTCAAATGATTACGACTCATAATACGATTGGGGAACGTAAGGTAGAGGTAGCAAAGGCGCGAGCTCTTTCTATTAATCCTGATGTGGTGATAGAAACTCATGATATTATGTATACTGAGGAAAACTATCCTGGATTTATTCAAAGCTTGAACGTTGATTATGTTATTGACGCCATCGATATGGTAACGGCGAAACTTAATATCATTGAGGTTTGTCAACGTGAAAGCATCCCTGTTATTTCTTGTATGGGCGGAGGTAATCGCTTTTACCCAGAAAAACTTATGATTGCAGATATCAATAAGTCTCATACATGTCCTTTGGCACGCGTTATGCGTCGGGAACTCAAAAAACGGGGTATAAAAAAACAATTAGTTTTATTTTCTACTGAAAAACCGACAAAACCACAGTTCCGTGGTGATGCCACAAGTCCTGGGACATGTAGTTTTGTGCCACCCGTGGCAGGTTTTATATTAGCAGCACATGTGTTGCGTACAATTTTGGAGGTACCTGAACAATGAAAAAAGCGAAAATCCATATGGCTGACGGCGGCGATATCGTAATTGAATTATTTGAAAAAGAAGCGCCTGGCACAGTACAAAACTTTATCGACTTGATTAACAAAGGCTTCTACAATGGCCTTCGTTTTCACCGTGTAATTCCTGGTTTCGTAGCACAAGGTGGTTGTCCTAATGGCAACGGTACAGGTGGTCCTGGCTATACAATTAAAGATGAATTAGTTGGCAATCCGCATAAACATGAGCGCGGTGCTTTATCTATGGCTCACCGTGGCCCTAATACTGGTGGTAGTCAGTTCTTTATTGTATATGAGCCACAACCTCATTTAGATGGTGTACATACTGTATTTGGTAAAGTCATTGAAGGTATGGATGTAGTTGATGGTATCCAACAAGGTGCTATCATGGAAACTGTAGAAGTAATCGAAGGTTAATCTCATGAATGAAGTATCTATTAAACATCCAGAATGGCTATATATCGATGTAAATGGTAAAACATCATATGGGTATGACCAAGAGTGGTTCACTGATGAGTGGCAACGCTTGTCTGGTTGTGGGCCTACATCGGCATCACAAGTATTGGGCTATTCGCTATTTAGGGATGGCTTATTAGATCTAGAAACCACATCCGACCAAACGCTTGCTTTAGAACGGATGAACTTAGTTTGGAAATATGTAAAGCCACGTTTTGGTGGTGGTGTTTATAAAACTCAATGGATGGAACGTGGTCTTACTCGCTTACTCGAGGATAAAAGCCTATCTTATGATGTACATATGTTGAATGTATCTCCGTTCTGTGCATCACGCGTAGAGGTGGAGGCTGCAGCTCAGTTTATACATGATGCATTGGCACAGGATGTGCCTGTAGCATTTTTAAATCGTCATAAAGGAAAAGAGAAGGCTCTCTATACCTGGCATTGGGTTCCGATTCACAAGATTTTTATGGACGGCGATGATATCCGCTGTGGCATCTTTGATGAAGGTGAAATTCGTGATTTCTCTTTGGCGAATTGGATGAAAGACACTATTTTAGGTGGTGGATTCTGTTACATTAGTCGCAAAGAGTAAGTAACAGGGTAATTAAAGTAATATATATACGCATCGCAGTGATTTGCGATGCGTATTGTAGTATAAATAGTAGGAGGTACTACATGAGTCAATGGATTACTGAGGAACAAACACCTCACTTACGTCTAAGCGCTGAAGCGGAAGAAGTGCTTTACTCTGGGGAATCTGAGTTTCAAAAAATTGAAGTTTTTAAATCAAAAGAGTATGGTATGATGCTCGCTTTAGATGGCGTTTTTCAAACATCTGAGCGTGAAGAGTTTATCTATCATGAAATGATGAGCCATATCCCTTTGTTCTTACATCCTAATCCTGAACGTGTCTTGATTATCGGTGGTGGTGATGGTGGCGTAGCTAGAGAATGTGTACGTCATGATTGTGTAAAAGAAGTAACAATGGTTGAAATCGATGGTAAGGTTGTAGAGTTGGCAAAACAATATCTACCAACTATTGCTAAAGCTATGATTGAAAACCACCCTAAATTGACTGTAAAAATTGGTGATGGTATTGGTTTCATGGCAGAAGCAGAAGATTACTATGATGTAATTATCGTGGATTGTTCCGATCCAATCGGTCCTGGTGAAGGCTTATTTACAGAAGAATTCTATAAGAATACATTAAAAGCTTTAAAAGCTGATGGCTTGTTTGTACAACAAACAGAATCTCCGATGTTACATCAACCATTAGTGGAAAAAGTTTTTGGTTACGTTAATAGCCATTTCCCAATTGCTCGCTTATATACAGCTTTTATTCCAATCTATCCTGCAGGAATGCATTGTTTTACATTGGGTTCCAAAACATTTGATCCTCTAACATGGACTCCAAACCGTGAACAAAACTTTGAAACTAAGTATTATAATGCGGATATTCAAAAAGCTGCATTTGCATTGCCAAATTTTGTAAAAAATTATTTGCCAACTAAGTAAATAATATGTATAATGGGGGAGCACCATTTGTGAAATGAAAGTTTCCGATAGTGCTTCCTTATTTATATGAGGATTAAAGGGCTTATATTAGAGATAACACAATCAAAAGTTTCGGTTGTAAAAATTAATGAAATTGAGAAAAAGGTGTTGACACAAATCTCTAGAAAAGATATAATTCTCTTTGTTACGAAGACAATGTCTTCGATACCTACAAGGTGGTGGGTATGGTGAAGCGGTTAACACGGCGGATTGTGGCTCCGTTACGCGTGGGTTCGATCCCCACTACTCACCCCATAACCTACACATCGTAATCACTGTAGGGGTGTCGCCAAGTGGTAAGGCAACGGACTTTGACTCCGTTATGCGCTGGTTCGATCCCAGCCACCCCTGCCAACATGACTCACTAGCTCAGTTGGCAGAGCACCTGACTTTTAATCAGGGTGTCCCGCGTTCGAGTCGCGGGTGAGTCACCAAATTAAAACTCACAAACTTCGGTTTGTGAGTTTTCTATCTCTATTTTTAGAGATTTTGGTTATGATTGTGAGTATAAATTTAATCAAAAATCGGTTGAAAAAATCTTTGGAAAAGAGGTTGACGATTTAAGGTTAGATTGATATACTATACAAGTCGTTAGGGCGCAGAACTAACGTAACAGATCTTTGAAAACTGAACAATGATAGGTAATCAATCATATGATTGAACATATGCCAGAGTGCGGGTTTTGACATAGTCAAAACCAACCATAATTCAAAGTTACTTCAATGTAACGACAACAAATAATGAGCTATTCAAATAGCTTCAAGATATCTTGGAGAGTTTGATCCTGGCTCAGGAC
>NZ_DBFBTX010000006.1:0-24674 GCF_048309325.1 Veillonella parvula | reverse complement strand
TAATCTTGGAAGTCAGCTTGACCTTTTTCAGCCAATACTTTAGTGATTGCAGCAGTCAAAGTAGTTTTACCATGGTCAACGTGACCGATTGTACCGATGTTAACATGCGGTTTCGTACGTTCAAATTTTTCTTTTGCCATTTTAAATTATCCTCCGAGGAAAATAGTAATTCTATTAATCTAATATGAGATTAACCGTTTTTCTTTGCTTGAATTTCTTCAGCAATTTTCTTAGGAACTTCTTCGTAATGATCGAATGTCATGGAGTAGTTACCACGGCCTTGCGTTTTGGAACGAAGGTCAGTTGCGTAACCGAACATTTCGCTCAATGGAACATATGCTTTGATATGTTGGGAACCATTACGAGCTTCCATGCCGTCCATGCGACCACGACGAGAGTTCAAGTCACCGATAACGTCGCCCATATATTCTTCAGGAACGTCTACTTCTACAGCCATGTATGGTTCAAGCAATGCAGGATCTGCTTTGCGAGCACCTTCTTTGAAGCCCATAGAACCAGCAATTTTGAAGGCCATTTCGTTGGAGTCAACGTCATGGTAGGAACCATCAAATACGATAACTTTAACATCAACCATAGGGTACCCAGCGATAACACCGGATTCCATAGCTTCTTTAACACCGCTTTCAACAGGTCCGATGTATTCACGAGGAATCGCACCACCTACAACCTTGTTTTCAAACTCGAAGCCAGCACCTGGTTCTTGAGGAATCAATTCCAACCAGCAGTGACCATATTGACCACGACCACCAGATTGACGTACGAATTTACCTTCAGCCTTAACAGCTTTACGGATAGTTTCGCGGTATGCTACTTGAGGTTTACCTACGTTACAATCTACTTTGAATTCACGGTTCATACGGTCAACGATGATATCCAAGTGAAGTTCGCCCATACCGGAGATAATAGTTTGACCTGTTTCTTCATCAGTACGAACTTTGAAAGTAGGATCTTCTTCTGCCAAACGAGCAAGAGCTGTACCCATTTTTTCTTGGTCAGCTTTTGTTTTAGGTTCAACAGCAACGGAGATAACTGGTTCAGGGAATTCCATGGACTCAAGAATTACAGGAGATTTTTCATCACACAATGTGTCGCCTGTAGTAGTATCCTTTAAGCCAACCGCCGCAGCGATGTCACCAGAATATACGCGTTCGATTTCTTTACGGGAGTTAGCGTGCATTTGAAGAATACGACCGATACGTTCTTTTTTACCTTTAGTGGAGTTGAAAACGTAGGAGCCGGATTCCAATGTACCGGAGTACACACGGAAGAACGCTAATTTGCCAACATAAGGGTCAGCCATGATTTTGAATGCCAATGCGGAGAATGGCTCTTCATCGGAAGAAGGACGAGTTGTTTCTTCTTCAGTACCAGGAACAACACCTTTAATAGGTGGGATGTCGATTGGAGCTGGCATGTAATCGATAACAGCATCCAATAACATTTGAACACCTTTATTTTTATAGGAAGAACCACAAAGAACTGGGAATAATTGATTAGCAATAACAGCTTTACGCAATGCCGCTTTCAATTCTTCCACAGAAATTTCTTCGCCTTCCAAATATTTCATCATGATATCATCATCTGTTTCAGCGATAGCATCGATCATCATTTCGCGACGAGCTTCTGCTACTTCTTGATATTCAGCAGGGATATCAGTGATTTCATATTCTTTACCGTCATCGGATTTATAAATTTCCGCTTTCATAGTCATCAAGTCAATGATGCCTTCGAAAGTATCTTCAGCACCGATTGGTACTTGGATAGCTACGGAATTTGCACCCAAACGAGCTTTCATCATGTCAACTACGTTGAAGAAGTCAGCACCTACAGTATCCATCTTATTTACATAAGCGATACGAGGTACGCCGTAGTTAGAAGCCTGACGCCATACTGTTTCGGATTGAGGTTCAACGCCACCTTTAGCACTGAACACCGCAACAGAACCGTCAAGTACACGTAGAGAACGTTCTACTTCTACAGTAAAGTCAACGTGACCAGGAGTATCGATGATATTGATACGATGTTCTTTCCATTGACAAGTTGTTGCAGCAGAAGTGATTGTGATACCACGTTCTTGCTCTTGCTCCATCCAGTCCATCGTAGCAGCGCCTTCATGTACTTCGCCGATCTTGTGAACGATACCTGTATAGTAGAGGATACGTTCTGTAGTTGTTGTTTTACCAGCATCGATGTGAGCCATGATACCGATATTACGAGTTTTTGCTAAGGAAAACTCTCTTGCCACAGTTGTCACCTCTTATTACCAACGATAATGAGCAAATGCTTTATTAGCTTCTGCCATTTTATGAGTATCTTCTTTTTTCTTGATTGCAGCGCCTGCATTGTTGAAAGCGTCCATCAATTCGCCTGCCAAACGTTCTTTCATAGTGCGTTCACCACGAAGACGAGCATAATTTACAACCCAACGAATACCGAGGGTTTGACGGCGATCAGCACGAACTTCAACTGGCACTTGATAGTTCGCACCACCGATACGGCGAGCACGTACTTCAAGTACAGGCATAACATTTTTCAATGCTTGATCAAAAACTTCCATTGGGTCTTGACCCATTTTGGAACGAATAATTTCGAATGCATCATATACGATAGTTTCAGCAATGCCTTTTTTACCATCGTACATAACTTTGTTAATGAAACGTGTTACTAATTTGCTGTTGTACACCGGATCTGGAAGTACATCACGTTTCGGAACAGGGCCTTTTCTTGGCATGTTCAATTCCTCCTTTATAATGATGTGTGTTAATTTCGTTTAATGGCTAAAATTATTTTTTAGCTTTTTTCGCGCCGTATTTGGAACGACTTTGCATACGATTTTGTACGCCAGCTGTATCCAATGCACCACGAACGATGTGATAACGCACACCTGGAAGGTCTTTTACACGACCGCCTCTGATAAGTACAACACTGTGTTCTTGTAAATTGTGACCAATGCCTGGGATGTAAGCAGTTACTTCAATAGCGTTTGTCAAACGTACACGGGCAACTTTACGAAGCGCGGAGTTTGGTTTCTTTGGAGTAGCTGTGTACACACGAGTACATACACCACGTTTTTGTGGAGATTCTTGAAGGGCAGGAGCTGTAGATTTTTTAGTCAAGCTCATGCGGCCTTTGCGTACTAGCTGATTAATTGTTGGCATTTGGGCACCTCCTTTCCAAATTTGAGATTTATAATTGATCCGTCATAACAAAGTGTTACATCGGATATTACCAAGATTAACGTAGGACGCCTACAGCTGTGGCCCGCACCTTAATGCGACACGCACGACCGAGATCATCCATGGTGTGTTTGTCATTCACAGGTATTCCCTGTTCTTCACAAGCAATCCGTAAAGGCTGTACCACACGTTCATCACTATCACAACCCAGGAACACGTACTTCACAGCACCTTTAGCAATTTGTTTCAACGTTTGCTTGGCACCGATTGTTTTGTTCACCGACTTCAGATGGGCAATGTCCATTGTACTAATTCTCCTTACGAAATTATGCCCATTAGGCATACCTCGCCTAAAGCACTATGTAAGTATATCAATTACATCAGTCCATGTCAAACAATTTCCAATGTCACACACCGCTCTACAGCTGCATTTTATATGTACACTCATCCGTGTGTTTCTTTCAATCTTAAATTATAAATGAAGAGTGATTTTTTATTCATATATCATTATTTTTATGTATAAATAATCATTCTATACATTCACTATTATTTTTTCTTTTACCAATTATGCAAAATTAATATAAACACCATTTTATTATGATATAAATTAATATAGAACAAATATTTGTATTTATAAGTTACTAAAGAAAGGAGATTATATGATTAAACTCATTAAACGTTATTCAAACTTTAATCCCCCTGTAATTATAGGTAGCTTGTCTATCGTCTTAGGGCTGAGCTTATGTGCCCTTCTGATTCCGCAAATTTCTCAAACGATCCTCCAAGGGGTTCGTGATATTATATTTGAAGATTTTAGCTGGTTTTATGTTTTATCCATAAGTCTCTTCTTTATCTTCAATATCTTTCTTGCACTTAGTTCGCTAGGTGACATCAAACTCGGTAGCGATGATGAAGAAGCGGAATTCTCTTATACAGCTTGGCTCGCCATGTTATTTGCGGCAGGTACCGGTGTAGGTCTCATGTTCTTCGGAACTGCTGAGCCGCTCTCACATTATCACTCTGCTGTAAGCTTAGTCGATGGCACATCTAGTGCCAAGGAAGCATTATTCCGCTCCATCTTCCACTGGGGCATCAATGCATGGACGGTATACGGTATTATGGCTTTAGCATTAGCGTATTTTGGTTTTCGCTATAAATTGCCATTATCACTACGTTCATGTTTCTATCCGCTGTGGAAGGATAAGATCAATGGCCCACGAGGGCACATTATCGATATCATCGCACTTTGTGTAACTTTATTAGGTATCGTAACCACCTTAGGATTTGGCGCCGCCCAACTAGGTGCAGGGTTCCTATATATTGATATCATCTCCACTAATGACTTTTCCGCACAAACGGTCATCATTATCGTCATTATGTCCATTGCCGTTCTATCTGCTGTTACAGGTATTGATAAAGGCGTTAAGCTGCTCAGCGAAATCAATATATCTGTTGCATTGATCTTAATGCTTTTTGTACTCTGTGCAGGTCCTACATTACTCCTATTAAATACAATGGTAGAAAACTTTGGATACTATCTATCACATATTTTAGGTCAAAGCTTCTATACATCTATCTATACACCAGAAACCCGTCCATGGTTCTTCAGCTGGACCATACTATTCTGGGCTTGGTGGTTATCTTGGGCACCATTTGTGGGCATGTTCATTGCACGTATTTCAAAAGGTAGGACTATTCGAGAGTTCATCTTTGGGGTACTCATTATTCCAACTGTATTTACTATCGTTTGGTTTACTATCTTTGGTAATACTTCAATTTATATCGATGAAACAGTAGCAAACGGTGCACTCGGTGCATTAACCGATAAACCAGAACAACTACTCTTTGCATTCCTTGAATATTTACCTTTATCCGGTTTAACTAGTCTTCTATCAATTATCGTATTAGCATTATTTTTTATCACATCTGCCGATTCAGGCATTTATGTGTTAAATAATATTGCGGCCTATGATAAATCTACTTCATCTCCAAAGTGGCAATGCTTGATGTGGGGCTCTGTAATGTCCTTTCTTGCCATCAGTTTGCTCAGTATTGGTGGGCTTAATGTACTACAATCGGTAACGCTCATTCTCGCCTTACCATTTGCAGCCTTGATGGTTATCATGTGCTACAGCCTATGGCAAGGATTATTGACAGATACGCAATACTTTAACACAAAACTTTCAACCACATCCATCTACTGGGACAGCAAAAACTGGAAACAAGGTCTTGCCAAAATACTCAACCAAACGCAGTCGGAAGATGTTATTTCCTTTATGAAAACAACAGCACTGCCTGCTATGTATCAGCTCAATAAAGAATTAACCGAAGAGTACGGATTAACTACGAGAATTGACAAACATTTCAACGGTAACGACGCCTCCGTAGAGTTAACCATCGAAAAAGAATCAATGCGCAACTTTACCTACGGCATCAAACTCGTTACGCAAGAGGTATCGGATCATCTCATCGAAGATTCTAACATTCCTCACATTACTGAAAGCACCAACGCAATCCCTATGACATATTTCAGTGACGGGCGCGCCGGATACGATGCGCAGTATATGACACGGGAGGATATCATTACCGATATCATTCGTCAGTACGAACGATATCTTACTTTATCGGATGACGTCGGTTATGACATCATGTCTCATGACGCGGAAGAAGCAGCTGAATAGTTTTCATACCACAACCTTAACAAAGTATCATTTTATTTAACAAACTGATACTAACACATATCATGAAATCCTCAATTTATATAAACCTATAATTATAGAGACATATAATCATAGAGCTCATACACATATATCTCTCAAACCAATAATACCTATAACAAAAGGGTGCACCTCGCAGGTGCACCCTTTTTATTATGTCGCACAATATCAACTATGCAACAAGTCTATACAGTTAATATAGCTTAACGGCTAATCCAAAGTAATTAATCTTCAGACATAACCTCTTCCGTAATATCAATGATTTCAGGTGTATTTTTTACAACTTCAATCTTACGGTAACGACTCATGCCTGTACCAGCAGGAATCAACTTACCGATAATTACGTTTTCTTTCAAGCCCAATAATGGATCGATTTTACCCTTGATAGCAGCGTCGGTAAGAACACGTGTTGTTTCTTGGAAGGACGCAGCGGACAAGAAGGAGTCCGTTGCCAAAGCGGCTTTCGTAATACCCAATAGCGTGCGTTTGCCTGTAGCATTTTCACGACCATTGAGGGTAAGACGACGGTTTTCTTCGTCAAAGGTATTAACGTCCACCATATCCCCTGGAAGCATATCCGCATCGCCAGCTGTTTCAATTTTAACTTTATGAAGCATTTGACGAACGATAACTTCGATATGTTTATCGTTAATTTCTACACCTTGGGATTTGTATACTTTTTGTACTTCGTATACGAGGTAACGTTGAGTTGCTTCAGTACCCATGACACGCATAATGTCATGAGGATTGATGGAGCCTTCTGTCAAACGAGCGCCCAAGGATACCACGTCACCGTCTTTAACGATAATGCGGGAGCCGTAAGGAATGAGGTAATCAAGTTCAATACCATCTTCACCAGTAATAAAGATAGTGTTCGTACCTTTCTTACCTTCATTAGGCACAACGCGAACTGTACCTTCGTTTTCGGCAATGATAGCATTACGTTTTGGTTTACGAGCTTCGAACAATTCTTCGACACGTGGCAAACCTTGTGTAATATCGTCACCTGCGACACCACCAGTATGGAACGTACGCATTGTCAACTGAGTACCAGGTTCACCGATGGATTGTGCTGCAATGATACCTACAGCTTCACCAACTTGAACTTGGTTGCCAGTTCCTAGATCACGACCATAGCACTTACGACATACGCCATATGGGCTACGACAAGTCAATACGGAACGGATTTTTACTGTTTCATAGTGTTTTACAACTTCATCAGCTAACGCCTCTGTGATTTCACCATTAAGAGGAACGATAACTTCGCCAGTTTCCTTGTTAACTAATTCTTCAGCTGCAATACGACCTACAATACGGTCTTTTAATGGCTCGATAACACCAGTACCTTCAACGATAGCTTCCACTTCAATACCGTGGATTTCATTGTTCCGTACTTGTACTTCTTTTACATCGGAGTTAAGGATAGCTTCGATGCCTTCTTCTGTAAGACGTGTATCAGCTGGGAAGATTTCTACACCTTCGCTGTCAACGATTGCTTGTACAGTATCCTTGTTCAACATATTTTGAACCATAGTTTCTTTCAATGTTGCACGGATACTATCGTCGCTTTCACCAAGAATAATTTTTTGAACCAAGTTAGTATGATTAATATCGCTATCAGAGCCCAAGTGTGCACCGCGCAATGCGATAGATGTAACACCAGCTTCAGCAATATCTGCCAAGCATTGTTCATCCAAGATAGTTTCAGCTGGTACAACAAGTTCCCCTGTTTCAGCATTCACAACATCTTTATCTAAAACGCGACCAATAAGTTTATCTTTAAGCAATTCTAATGCTTGACGTGGGGATGTAGCCAAGCGAGCACGTTCTCGAACGAGATCGATACCTACAACGTCACAATCGTCCTCACGAACGATTACGTCTTGAGATACGTCAACGAGACGACGTGTCAAGTAACCAGAGTCAGCTGTACGAAGCGCTGTATCGGCCAAACCTTTACGAGCACCATGAGAGGATGTAAAGTAATCCAATACAGTCAAGCCTTCTTTAAAGTTTGCTTTAATTGGCAAGTCAATGATTCGACCAGATGGATCGGCCATCAAACCACGCATACCAGCAAGCTGACGAATCTGTTGTTTATTACCACGGGCACCAGAGATAGCCATCATGTAAACAGGGTTAAAGCCGTCTTTATCGCACGCCATATTATCCATCATCGCATCGGTAACATCTTCTGTTGCCTTTGTCCATAATTGGATAGTTTTACGATAACGTTCTTCTTCTGTAATAAGACCACGACGGTACATACGAGATACTTTTTCTACCTCTTGTTCCGCTGTATCTAACAAACTAGTTTTAACTTCTGGTACTTTAATATCAGCAATAGCTACCGTCATACCTGCGCGACGAGCGAAGGAGTAACCCAAGGACTTGATGCGGTCCAATAGTTCTGCTGTTTTTTCATTACCAAACAATTGGAAACATTGATCAACCAATTTACCAACTGTTTTCTTATCCATAACCTTACCTAAAGAGTAAGTGCCATCTTCACGTTTCTCGTATTGCCACAATTCTGGGAATAAAGCATTGTTGAAGATCAAGCGACCTGCTGTTGTTTCTACACGGCCATGATCAGGTAAACGGATATAAAGAATATCTTGCAAACCAATGATATGAGACTCATAGGCAAGCATAACTTCATCATAGGTAGCAAATGTTTTTGCTTTATCACGAGTATCTTCGCGTACAACTGTTAGGTAGTATGTACCTAAGATCATATCTTGAGAAGGTACTGCTACTGGCTTGCCGTCCTTAGTAGACAAAATATTATGGCTAGAAAGCATCAATGTACGAGCTTCCGCTTGTGCTTCTACGGACAATGGTAAGTGACACGCCATTTGGTCACCGTCAAAGTCGGCATTGAAGGCTGTACATACTAATGGATGCAATTTGATAGCACGACCTTCCCAAAGGATTGGTTCGAAGGCTTGGATACCAAGTCTATGCAATGTAGGGGCACGGTTCAAGAGAACTGGATGTTCTTTAATTACCTCTTCCAAGGATTCCCACACGCCAGGGCCAATTCTTTCAACTTGGCGTTTAGCAGCCTTGATGTTGGATGCTTGACCGCGTTCTACCAAACGTTTCATAACGAATGGTTTGAACAATTCTAATGCCATTTCTTTTGGCAAACCACATTGGTGCATTTTAAGTTCAGGACCTACTACGATTACGGAACGACCGGAATAGTCAACACGTTTACCGAGCAAGTTTTGACGGAAACGACCTTGTTTACCTTTAAGCATGTCGGACAAGGATTTCAATGGGCGGTTACCAGGACCTGTAACAGGACGACCGCGACGGCCATTATCAATCAATGCATCAACCGCTTCTTGAAGCATGCGTTTTTCGTTGCGCACGATGATATCAGGAGCACCCAAGTCGAGTAAACGTTTCAAACGGTTGTTACGGTTGATAACACGACGGTATAAATCGTTGAGGTCAGATGTAGCAAAGCGGCCACCATCTAATTGGACCATAGGACGCAATTCAGGTGGGATTACAGGAACGATGTCCATAATCATCCATTCTGGACGGTTCCCAGATTGACGGAATGCTTCTACTACTTCCAAACGACGAACTGCACGGATTTTACGTTGACCACTAGCAGTGTTCAACTCTTCGCGCAATTCGGCATTCAATGCTTCAAGATCAAGTTCTGATAAGAGAGCTTTTACCGCTTCAGCACCCATGTCGATACATGCGAAGAGAACCTCTTCAGCAGCGCCTAACTCATAGCGTTCTTCGCGAGTTAATTCTTCGTATTCCTTATCAGCTTCTGGTATTGTTGCATCATCACGAAGAGCCGCATTATAGCGCTCTTTGCGTTGTGCTTCACGAACAATAGCTAAACGTTCATTACGTTGAGCCACTGTTTCGATTACGACGGATTTACCACCGATAGTATAACCGTCTTCATTAAATTGAGCTTCGTATTCGCGGTATTCTTGCTCGGACAACAATTGACGTTTTGTCAATGGTGTACCAGCTGGATCTACTACGATGTAAGAAGCAAAGTATAATACGCGTTCCAAAGAACGTGGTGATATGTCAAGGATAAGACCCATACGGGATGGGATTCCTTTGAAGTACCAAATGTGAGATACAGGAGTAGCCAATTGAATATGGCCCATACGTTCACGACGTACTTTCGCACGGGTAACCTCTACACCACATTTGTCGCAGACTACGCCCTTATGGCGGATGCGTTTATATTTGCCGCAGTGACATTCCCAGTCCTTTGTTGGTCCAAAAATGCGTTCACAGAATAGACCATCACGTTCTGGCTTCAACGTACGGTAGTTAATTGTTTCAGGTTTCTTAACTTCCCCATGAGACCAGGATAAAATCTGCTCTGGAGAGGCTAAACCGATTCGCATGGAATCGAATTCATTTACGTCTAGCACTACTATCGCTCCCTTCCTTATAGATAGTTTTAGTCTTCATCGTTAGAGGAGTCGCCCATTGGGTACGCCAATTGGCTAAGGATATCATCTTCACCGCCATTATCAGCTGGTAATTCTTCCTCTTCCTCTACTTCTGGTTCTACTACAGTTACTTCATCAGTTTCTACAGCACTGCCTTCCATAACTTCTTCAATACCAGTTTCTACCACCTCATCTTCGTCCTCAAGTTCTTTCATAACAACTTCTTCTTGATCTTCGTTCAAGATTTTTACATCGAGACCGATACTTTGAAGTTCTTTAAGCAATACCTTGAAGGACTCAGGTACACCTGGTTCAGGGATGTTTTCGCCTTTAACGATTTTTTCGTATGCTTTCACACGACCAACAACGTCGTCAGACTTAACAGTTAATAGCTCTTGAAGGGTATAGGCTGCGCCATATGCTTCTAGAGCCCAAACTTCCATTTCCCCGAAACGTTGGCCACCGAACTGAGCTTTACCGCCCAAAGGTTGTTGTGTAACAAGGGAGTACGGACCTGTAGAACGAGCATGGATTTTGTCATCAACCAAATGATGGAGTTTAAGCATGTAAACGTAACCAACAGTAACGCGGTTATCCATCGGTTCACCAGTACGACCATCATATAGAACAGTTTTACCATCATCAGGACGACCTGCAATCGCCAATGTTTCGAATACGTCCTTTTCGTGAGCACCATCAAATACAGGTGTAGCAATGTGAATACCTGCTACATCTGGTTTTGGCATGCCATATTTGTCAAAATCATAGCCAAGGCTTTCCAACTCTTTGCGAATTTCAACGCGTTTTTCTTCAGCAGAGTGAATGTTGTTAAGAGTATTCTTGACTTTGCTAATTGCCTCTAATTCTTCTACAAGCGCAGGATCCATTTCAGGAGCCTCTTCTTCAGAATCAAAGAATTCTACATGAAGTGCATTGTATTTAGCTTCAATAGCTTTAAGCTCTTGGTAACGAGCTTCGCCACCCATAGCATCCAATTTCTTTTGCGCTGCTGCTTCTACATGTTTTAAAATTTTAGTTTTCAAAGCAATGATTTGCTCATTTTCTTCGAAATGATTTACCGTAACATCTTCCGCAACTTTCGCTTCCAATACCTCAATTTGAGCATAAAGGTCGCGGATTGCATCGATTTGTTCCCAGTAAGATGCATCAGTACGGGCTTCTTTCAACACGTTTTGAATGTGAAGGTCTGTAGCTTTGATTTTCATACCTAAGCCTTGAACAGCCCACCCCAAGTGAGTTTCAAGAACCTGACCGATGTTCATACGAGAAGGTACGCCCAATGGGTTCAATACGATTTGTACTGGAGTACCATCTGGAAGGAATGGCATATCTTCTTTTCTCATAACGCGAGAAACGACACCTTTGTTACCATGACGGCCCGCCATTTTATCGCCTTCATGAATCTTACGTTTTTGAGCGATATATACGCGAACAAGTTTATTTACGCCTGGTTGTAATTCGTCGCCATTTTCACGGGTGAAGACTTTTACATCTACGACTTTACCAGATTCGCCATGAGGCACGCGCAAGGAAGTATCACGAACTTCACGTTCTTTGTCACCAAAAATAGCACGCAACAAACGTTCTTCTGGAGTAAGCTCAGTTTCACCTTTTGGAGTAGCTTTACCTACAAGGATATCGCCAGGATGTACTTCTGCACCAATGCAGATAATACCATCTTCGTCTAAGTTTTTAAGTGTGTCGTCACCTGTATTAGGCAACTCACGAGTAATTTCTTCAGCACCTAATTTGGTATCACGAGCATCACATTCGTATTCTTCAATATGAATGGATGTATAGATATCTTCTTTGCAGAGTTCTTCACTAAGCAAGATAGCATCTTCGTAGTTATAACCTTCCCAAGGCATGAACGCTACAAGAACGTTATAACCTAATGCCAATTCGCCGCCATCTGTAGCAGGACCATCAGCCAATACTTGGCCTTTTACAACATGGTCCCCACGATTGACGATTGGTTTTTGGTTAAAGCACGTGGATTGGTTAGAACGAAGGAATTTATTCAAATGGTATGTATCAACACGACCATCGCTATCGCGAAGAACGTGGATTTCATTACCCCAACAACGTACAACTTTACCTGCTTCACGCGCCAATACGCAAACACCAGAGTCAGTAGCTGCTGTATATTCCATACCTGTACCAACAAGTGGTGCTTGAGCGCGCAAAAGTGGTACCGCTTGACGTTGCATGTTCGCACCCATCAAGGCACGGTTAGCATCGTCATTTTCAAGGAATGGAATCATAGCTGTACCAATAGATACAACTTCTTTTGGACTAACGTCCATATAGTCAACCTTATCTGGTGTAACTTCCAATACATCATGACCACGACGACAAGCTACGTGTTCAGTTGTGAAGTACCCCTCTGCATCAAGTGGAGAGTTCGCTTGGGCAATTGTCATGCCTTCTTCTTCATCAGCTGTCATGTATACTACGCTGTCAGATACGCGCACTTTAACAACCTTGTCAGCATCCTTGCCTTTACCATACACTTTTTCTACTTTACGGTATGGTGCTTCGATGAAGCCAAATTCGTTTACCTTTGCATAGTTGGACAAGGAGTTAATCAAGCCAATGTTTGGACCTTCTGGAGTTTCAATAGGACACATACGACCATAGTGAGAATGATGCACGTCACGAACTTCGAAACCTGCACGCTCACGAGACAAACCGCCAGGGCCAAGGGCAGAAAGACGACGTTTGTGAGTCAATTCCGCCAATGGGTTTGTTTGGTCCATGAACTGAGACAATTGAGAAGAACCAAAGAATTCTTTGATAGCTGCCACTACAGGGCGAATATTGATCAACGCTTGAGGTGTAATGGATTCAGTTTCTTGAATGGTCATGCGCTCACGAACAACACGTTCCATACGAGTTAAACCGATACGGAATTGGTTTTGCAACAATTCGCCTACGCAACGAAGGCGACGGTTACCCAAGTGGTCGATATCATCTGTATGACCTGCACCATCCATAAGGTTGAGCAAGTAAGAAATGTTAGCGATCATGTCTTCACGTGTTACTGTACGGTGATCATATGGTAAATTGCAGTTATTACAGATAACTTTAGACTCTACACCATCATTATTTACGATGTAGAATTCAGCAAAACCTTCACCATCGAAAACATGGCTATTAGCAACGATATCAAGTTGTTCTTCCCCAGCTTGTACGCCTGCATCAAGGATAATTTCGCCAGTTTCTGGATCTACAATTGGTTGAGCCAATGTTTGACCCAACATACGTTGGCGCCAGCCAAGTTTTTTGTTCAATTTATAACGACCAACGCGCGCTAAGTCATAACGGCGTGCATCGAAGAACAAGTTATCGAACAAGTTGCGAGCAGACTCTACAGTAGGAGGCTCACCTGGACGTAATTTTTTATAGATTTCAACCAATGCTTCATCAGCAGATTGAGTTGTATCTTTTTCTAATGTACGAACGATGCGTTCATCATATACTGGTAAACCATCTTCATCAGTTTTACCATTCCAGAAGAGGTCTAGAATGCTTTCATTAGTATCCCAACCTAATGCACGTACCAATACAGTAGCTGGTAATTTACGGTTACGGTCAATACGGACAGCTACCACTTCACTAGCATCTGTTTCAAGTTCAATCCATGCACCACGGTTAGGAATAACTGTGGAATCATACAAACGGTTACCCATTGTATCGATTTCTTTATTGTAGTAAACGCCTGGAGAACGTACCAATTGGGATACGATAACACGTTCTGCACCATTGATGATGAAAGTACCTGTATCCGTCATCAATGGGAAATCACCCATGAATACTTCTTGTTCTTTAATGTCCATATTTTCTGGATCATTATTTACCAAGCGAATATTTACACGAAGTGGTGCTGCGTAAGTAGCATCACGGTTTTTACATTCATTAATATCATACTTAGGTTCACCTAAGCTGAAACCTTCAAAAGAAAGTACTAGATTACCTGAATTGTCTTTAATCGGAGAAATATCGTTGAAAATATTTTGTAAACCACTCTCCAAGAACCACTCATACGATTTACGTTGAATGTCCAATAAATGCGGCATCTTGATAACTTCGTTAATTTTAGCGTACGTATAACGAGTTCGTTTGCCTACCTGTTCAGGTTTGAACATATTTGCTTTCACCCCTATCAAAACACACTGGTCTACCATTTTCTATAACGGCATGAAAAAGACATCTTACAGGTCTCAGTTTTCCTGCTCGGGCAACGTCAAATAAAGCAAGGTCCATTTCATTTTTAAAATAACCTTGCTTCCCATTAACCAAGCACAACCTTGGAAGAAAACCTCATCACTATTTGTGTTATAGTTTTTACATCCAAAAGCAGAAAACGCTACTTTTGCAATATATAATTTTATCAGTATTAAAAAAGACTGTCAACCAAAAGGGTTGACAGTCTTTTATTTTCATGCTTTATTCATGTATCAAAAGAGAACCATAAATTAGTTGCCTTTTTGTTTTAAAAGATTCGCACCAGCGATACCAGGGCGAGTCATTTCTTTAGGAGAAAGAATATGATTAATTTCATCCTCAGTCAATAAACCTTGATCCAAGATGATATCGCGAATAGCTCGACCTGTTTCATACGCTTCTTTCGCCAATGCAGAAGCTGTTTCATAGCCAAGATGTGGCAACAATGCTGTTACGATACCAACGGAACGATTCAACCAGTACTCGCATTGTTCACGGTCTACTTCAAGATCAATAAGCAATTTATCAACGAATGTATTTACACCGTTTTTGAGGTAGCAAAGGTTATTGAACAAGTTGTATGCCAATACAGGTTCCATAACATTTAACTCGAATTGACCATTTTCTACAGCTAATGTAATAGTAAGGTCATTACCGATAACTTGGTAACACACTTGATTCAATACTTCAGCGATAACAGGATTTACTTTTCCTGGCATGATAGAGGAGCCTGGTTGACGGGCAGGCAATTTTAATTCACCAATGCCACAGCGAGGTCCAGATGCCATTAAGCGGAAATCATTTGCCATCTTAATCAACACAAGTGCAGTTACCTTCAAACCGCTAGAGATATCAGCAAATACATCTGTATTGTTTGTGGCATCGATTAAGTTCTCCGCAGTATAGAACGGTTCGCCTACTACTTCGCTTAATTCGTACGCTACATCATGAATATAATTAGGTTCAGCATTAAGACCTGTACCAACTGCAGTAGCACCCATGTTGATTACATGTGCACCTTCAACGGCAGATTTAATGCGTTTAATACCACGACGAATACCAGATGCATAAGCGCCCATCTCTTGGCCCAATGTAATAGGCACCGCATCTTGTAAATGAGTACGCCCCATTTTTAAAATTTCACTATATTCTTCAGCTTTTTTCTCAAGCTCATCAACAAGACGTTGCAAAGCTTCAAGTAACGGTTTAGATTTCAAAATTGCACAAACTTTAATCGCTGTTGGGAAAGCGTCATTTGTAGATTGTGCCATGTTACAGTGATTGTTAGGGCTTACAATATCATAGCTACCTTTTGGATGACCTAAAATCTCACAAGCACGATTTGCCAACACTTCATTCATATTCATATTCACAGAAGTGCCAGCACCGCCTTGAATTGGATCAACTGGAAATTGGTCAGCAAATTCACCTGCAATAACTTCATCAGCGGCTTGAACAATCGCTTTACCGATAGATACATTGAGACGACCTGTTTTCATATTAGCTAAAGCAGATGCTTTTTTTACCATCGCTAGAGCTTTAATAAAATCTTGGTCTAAATGTTTCCCTGTAATATGGAAGTTTTCTAAGGCACGAATCGTTTGCACACCATAATATAACT
The DNA here is from genome assembly GCF_048309325.1 of Veillonella parvula. Lineage (GTDB taxonomy): Bacteria > Bacillota > Negativicutes > Veillonellales > Veillonellaceae > Veillonella > Veillonella parvula_T. The sequence continues at coordinate 8,443 of NZ_DBFBTX010000006.1, read as the reverse complement.
CATCCGCTACTTCTAATTCACCTAGGAAATCATGTTCTTTTCTCATAATAGATCCTCTTTCCACTATTTCATATATTAGATGATAGTTTAATGAAACGGTTTTATCTTATGCGCTCATTATAGCATGTATTTTGTATACATAAAAGTTATTTCATGTATTCCGAATAAACAATATTCTATACAATATATTATTTCATAAATAATTATTTTTTGTAATTATCTCCATATTATCTCCATATTTATAAAGGCTCTGTTTTTATCTTTGATTGGTTTAAATATTACACGCCCTATAGTACAATAATATAAACTATGTAAGTAAGGAGTAACTATGATTAACAATCACATGCTGCGCATAGGTGCGCTCTTTTTATTAACCGTTTTGAGCTACGGCTTTTATAATGCCTATTTGCCAATCACTGATCCGGTGGAGTCCAACTATGTTCTCTCCTCCATCACCATGCTAAAACATAACTCATGGATATCCCCCATGATATACGATCACGTATGGTATGATAAACCACCGCTCACCTATTGGGCACTTATAATTACGTACAAACTATTTGGCATATCAGACTTTACATCTCGTATACCGAATACACTTGTTGCGGGAGCTAGTGTGGCCCTAATGTATCATATAACTTACCGCATGTCTAAAAACACCTTTGCCGGTGTACTTTGTGCGATTTTATTAATGAGTACACTACAGTTTTGGTACATATCTCATGCAGTTATAACCGATGGATTTTTATTTTTCTTCACCTTAGCTATATTTGGATATAGTTATTTAGCATTTACCAACAATGACAAGTCAGCTATGGTGAAAGCTTACATTGCTGCGGCCTTAGCTGTAATTACCAAAGGACCTATAGGCATCATCTTACCTGGTCTAATATTACTTATTTATGTATGTGCACGCTACGCAATCCATAGAAAGGATGAAATCTATCGACTTTCAAAGGATATAAAATTACTATTCAATCCCTTCGGACTATTAGTCTTTATAGCGATAGCTAGCCCTTGGTATATTGCTATGTATTCCATACACGGTGAGCAGTTTATTTCTGGCTTCTTAGGGCTACACAATGTTGATCGAGCCCTTATATCTGAACATCCTAAATTTAATGTATGGTATTACTATCTATTAATTGTGCCCCTTTCACTATTACCATGGACACCTGTAATAGTCTATCATTTAAAAGATATTAACTGGAAAGATGATTTTGATCTATTAGGTATTATATGGTTTATAGTTATAGTACTCTTCTACTCTCTAGTAGCTACCAAGTATCTAACCTACACATTACCTGCCATTATCCCTTGTATAATATGGGCGGCCGTAAAAATTTGTGAATTAGTTACTGACAAAGAAACCGGTGAATTTACTCAATCATTCAAAAAGTTTAATTATTTAATTACCCTACCACTAGGTATTTACTACATGATTTTTACATTTGCTACAGCTTTTGATCAAAGTCTTGATAGTAAACCATTAATCGTAGGTTCCTTTATTATAGTATGTATGATTTTAATCGGTCGATACTACATAACATCATTTTTTAAACTAGCAATATATGCTTTAGTTCCACTAATTACTTTATACTCGGCTATTACAATTACAGTACCACCAATATTATTTAATCAGTCTGGTTTACAGTTTAGAACGTTCATCGAAGATACATCAAAACCAATATATATATATGGCAGTTACTATACTTCTATTGTATATTACATGGATACTATACCCACCCAAGTTTTCGTAGATACAACTGATGATTCTATATGGACCGAAGGCAAAACATTAATGCCTACAATAACTAAAGAAACATTTCTAAAAGATGTATCAAATAATCTTGGTGCCTATGTCATCGTTCCGAAAAAATATGACAAAGACTTTTCTAATGCATTATCGTATCGAGAGGCAAAATTAGTCAACAAAACAAAACTCGCATCAATTTATAAGCTTCAATAAAAAAAGGCGTACCCATAAGGTACGCCTTTAATATGTCCAGAATTATTTCAATTCTACGGATGCGCCAGCTTCTTCTAATTGAGCTTTCAAAGCTTCAGCAGCTTCAGCAGCTACGCCTTCTTTTACAGGTGCAGGAGCGCCGTCAACGATAGCTTTAGCTTCTTTCAAGCCAAGACCAGTTGCTTCACGAACAACTTTGATTACGTTGATTTTAGATGCGCCAGCATCTTTCAAGATTACGTCGAAGGAATCTTTAGCAGCGCCGCCTTCAGCACCACCAGCAGCTGCTACAGCTACAGGAGCTGCTGCAGTTACGCCAAATTCTTCTTCGATTGCTTTTACAAGATCATTAAGTTCAAGGATTGTTGCTTCTTTCAATTCAGCAACGATGTTTTCAATGTTCAATGCCATTTTAGATTTCCTCCATAAATTAGTTTATAGTGCCAGCCTCAAGCGGCCAACGAATACTTTGCAAAAAATATTATTCTGCAGGTTTTGCTTCTGCAACAGCTTTGACAGCGTATGCAACATTGCGAACAGGAGCTTGCAATACGGAAAGCAACATGGAAAGCATACCTTCGCGATTTGGAAGAGATGCAATTGCTTTAATGCCTGCAGCGTCCATAACTTCGCCTTCAACGATACCAGCTTTAACTGTTACAACTTCTTTTTCAGTTGCTTTGATGAATTGTTCGATTACACGAGCAGGTGCAACAGCATCGTCTTTAGAAGTAGCCAACGCAGTTGGGCCTTCTAAATGCTCAGCGAAACCTTCAAGATTCAATTCGTTTGCAGCGATACGAGTCAAAGTATTTTTGATTACTTTGTATTCAACACCTTCAGCCAACATTTTGCGACGAAGATCAGTTGCTTGCGCAACAGTTAAACCAGAGTAACCAATCAATACAGCACCTTTTGCTTCAGAAAGAGTTTCTTTCATTTGAGCAACGATTGCTTTTTTTGATTCAGTGACAGCCATTAGATTACCTCCTTGTAGATTTTTTTGGTGCTCTATGTACTATCTTAGCGTAAAAACGACCCCATCGCACGCGATGAGGTCGTAACTAGTCCTAGGTTGTTCTAGTGTCAGCCTCAGCGGGCGGATTTTCATCCATTATACATACCAGCCGTCTACAGCTAAGAGACATATTTAATTATTGCTCTTTAGAAACAGTGCTCAATTTGAACACGTTCAAAGGTACACCAGGGCCCATTGTAGCGGACAAGGTTACAGATTTAATGTATTGACCTTTAGCTGCTACAGGTTTAGCCTTGATAATAGTATCAACGATTGTACGGTAGTTGTCAAGTAATTTTTCTTCATCGAAAGATGCTTTACCGATAGAACAAGAGATAATACCTGCTTTATCAGTACGGTATTCGATTTTACCAGCTTTGATTTCGTTTACTGCACGAGCAACGTCTGGAGTTACTGTACCAACTTTAGGGTTTGGCATCAAGCCTTTAGGACCCAAGATTTTACCAAGACGGCCAACTTGACCCATCATGTCTGGTGTAGCAACTACTACGTCGAAGTCGCTCCAACCACCTTGGATTTTAGCTACTAACTCTTCAGAACCTACGAAATCTGCGCCAGCTTCTTCAGCTGCCTTAATATTGTCGCCTTTTGCGAATACAAGAACGCGTTTAGTTTTGCCAGTACCATGAGGCAATACTACTGCACCACGAACTTGTTGATCAGCGTATTTAGGGTCGACATTCAAGTTGAAAGCAATTTCAACTGTTTCATCGAAATTTGCAGTTGCAGTTTTCTTAACCAACTCAATTGCTTCTACTGGTTCGTAGAATTTACCAGCTTCAATAAGTTTTACTGCTTCAGCGTATTTCTTACCTACTTTTGCCATTATAATATCCTCCTTATGTGGTCAAACGGGAATTCCCTCCCACCGATTTGCGCCTTATGCGCAAGTCGTACGCTTATTAGTCAACGATTTCAATGCCCATGCTGCGAGCAGTACCTTCCACCATGCGCATACCTTGTTCTACGGTATTAGCATTCAAGTCAGGCATTTTCAATTCAGCAATTTCACGAACTTTATCGCGACCTACTTTTGCTACTTTATCACGGTTAGGTACACCAGAACCTTTTGGAATACCTGCAGCTTTTTTCAACAATACTGCAGCTGGTGGAGTCTTAGTGATGAAGTCGAAGCTACGATCTTCATATACGTTAATAACTACTGGAATAATTAAGCCAGCTTGTTTAGCAGTACGTTCGTTGAATTCTTTTGTGAAAGCAACGATGTTAACACCTGCTTGACCTAGTGCAGGACCAACTGGTGGTGCTGGAGTAGCTTTAGCGGCTTCAATTTGTAGTTTTACTTGTTTAACTAATTTCTTAGCCATGGGTAATTAAACCTCCTATGCTTATACTGTGGTGGTAACGGATATACATCCTCCCACTGGCAACCAAAATCGATTGCTCTTTTTAGAGTTATATTTATATATTAAAGAGCTTTCTCAACTTGAGAGAACTCTACCTCTACCTCGGTATCTCGATTGAACATTTCCACACTAAGTTTCAATGTTCCTTTTTCAGGGTTAAGTTCGGTAATAACACCTAGTTTATCTTCAAAGGCACCGGACGTAATGCGAACCGTTTCACCAACTTCTACATCAACGTTAATGGTTGGTTTCTTATCCAAGCCCTGAGACTTAAGTATATGTTCTACTTCGGAATCAGAAAGTGGAACTGGTTTTGTAGCAGAGCCAACGAAACCTGTTACACCTGGCGTGTTGCGTACAACATACCAAGAACGGTCATTAACTTCCATTTCCACCAATACATACCCAGGAAATATCTTGCGTTTTACTACTTTTTTAACCCCATCTTTTTCATCTATTTCGTCTTCAAGAGGCACCAAAATTCGGCTGATCACATCTTGTAGCCCCATAGATTGAACTTTAAGTTCAAGAGTGGTTTTTACTTTATTTTCGTAGCCTGAATAGGTATGAATTACATACCACTTCTTATCTGCTTCCATGTAATGGCCCCCTTATCCAACAAAGTGCAACAACGTATTAAAAAGTTGGGCAAAGAGTCCATCAAGCACAGAAATAATCAAAGCGATGAATATGGTCACTAAGAATACTACAATTGTGTAATTGATAAGCTCTTTTTTTGTTGGCCAGACTACTTTTTTTAGTTCAGCTTTCACACCGCGGAAGAATTTTCCAAATCCACCACGCTGCTGCACTGCTGAGTTAGACTTTGCCATTGTTTTCACATCCTCAAATCAACAGGTAATGAATGATAAGAATTATTTTGTTTCACGGTGTAATGTATGTTTACCGCAGAATTTGCAATATTTCATCATTTCAATACGATCAGGATTGTTCTTTTTATTCTTGTTCGTTTGATAGTTGCGTTGTTTGCAATCTGTGCAAGCTAAAGTAATGGCATTACGCATCCGGATACACCTCGCTTTATATTTACTAAATCTGTCTCTTGTACTCGAAAACGCTCGACTACATACTAAAAAACTATATCATACGTAGCAAGCGATGTCAAGAAATTAAGCAACTCAAAAAAGCCAGGCACGTATGCCTGACATGGATAGTATAACAGACAATGGCGCCCTTTGTCTACCCAAAGAACGCCATGTCATATTAACTTATAGTTAGCTTATATGTCTTTATATTATATTTACATATTTACTATTATTGCTTTGTTTATTACTGTTTCTTTGCGAAAGTTACTTTCACGATTTGCCAGAAGAAGGCCAATGCCCCCAATATCATGATGGTATCGCCAACCATGCGAAGCCAACGCAAATTTTGTAACAATGGTTGTTGCATAAAGTCTTCGCTGCGAGCGAGCCATAAGCCTTGTGTTACACTTGCCCAACTTTGAATCAAGCCAATTGGCAATAGGCTGATAAGAACCATTAACGCAAGGCCCCAGTTCAATGCCCAGAAGCCAAATTTCATCAACTTGTCATTAAATTCCACTTCAGGTCGAATATAACGAGCAATGAGGAATACAAAGCCTAAGCTTAAGAATCCATATACGCCAAACAACGCCGTATGAGCATGAACAGCTGTCGTATTTAGACCTTGAATGTAGAATAAGGAAACCGGCATATTGATTAGGAAGCCGAAGATACCGGCCCCTACCAAGTTCCAGAAGGATACGGCAATAAAGCAATATACAGGCCATTTTAATCGATGCATCCACGGTGCACTATGAAGACGTGTATAATTTTCAAACGCTTCATAACCTAAGAGTACAAGAGGCACTACTTCCAACGCGGAGAACGATGCCCCTGTGGCCACGATAGTCGATGTAACACCGGTGAAATAAAGATGATGGAATGTACCAGGGATACCGCCGATAAGGTAAATAGCACCGGACGAAATCGCTGCTATGGTACCTGCACGATAGGATACAAGACCAAGAGTTACGAAAATAAAGGCCATCAACGTAGTAGAGAATACTTCAAAGAAGCCTTCTACCCAAAGGTGAATAACCCACCAACGCCAGTACTCCATGATTGCCAAATGGCTGTGTTCCCCGTAGAAAAGACCTGGGCCATAGAAAATACCGACCATCACAACAGAGAAAATAAAGGCGGCAATAAGGTTTTTATCCCCTTTATTTTTGAAAGCACCAATGATGCTGCGCACCATGAGTACAAGCCAAAATAGAATGCCAATATATTCAATCCATTGCCATACGCGGCCTAACTCAATAAACTCGTAGCCTTGGTGACCCAAGTAGAAGTTTAAAGACGCCGGAATCTCATGAGCAACACCTAAATATGTACCTGTAAAGGAACCCACTACCAACACAACGAGTGCCCAGAACAAAATATCCACGCCCAATTTTTGGAACTTAGGATCTTTACCGCCATTAATAATCGGCGCCAAGAATAAACCGGCACTCAAGAATGCCATCGCAATCCAGAACAAGGATGCTTGAATATGCCAAGTACGAGCAATAGAATATGGGAAATACTGCGCCAATGGAATGCCATAGAAAGCCTGTCCTTCTACGGTGTAGTGCGCAATGATACCACCCATACCAAGTTGGAGTAAAAATAATGCCAAAATCGTAAATAAATATTTTCCTAAAGACCGTTGAGACGGTGTGAGATGCAATTTGGAAATTGGATCTTCCGCAGGCGGTGTTAATTCATGTTCATCTTGTTTGCGACCGAATGCCCACATCCATACGACAATACCAATACCACAAAGTAAAATAATAACACTCACAACAGACCAAGCTACGCTTTCCGGTGTTGGATTATGATCTAACAATGGCTCGTGAGGCCAATTGTTGGTGTATGTTGCCTCTGTACCAGGACGTTGAGTCGATGCCATCCACGTAGTCCAGAAGAAGAATCGTGCCATATCAATACGATCTTTTAATTCTGGCAACGTATTGTCTTTCATCGCAAAATGATCGCGTGTTTCGGACAATTTAGGGTTATCACCATAAAGTTCAATAAAATATTGTCCGGTTAAATTCATCGCTGTAATACGTTCCGGTGAAAGCACAACCGTCCCATCTTCACGAACAGCACTGTTAAAGTACTCCGCTTTAACTGCTTCTTTAACAGCCGCTTTCTGCACATCACCTAACTGTTCATAAAGAACACCAAAAGCTTCCTGAGACTTGATATCAAGCATTACGGACACTTCTTTGTGCAACCAATCAGCTGTCCAGTCCGGGGCTTGATATGCGCCATGACCTAGTACGGTCCCTACAGATTGACCACCTGTAGATTGCCAAGCCGATTGACCATGTAAGATATCATCCTTAGTGAACAAAACCTGTCCATCTTGAGATACATACGCGGTTGGTACCGGTGGCGCTTGATGATATACATCAGTACCCAAATAGCCAAGAATAGAGAATCCAATAATAAGAACTGCTACTACGGCTATCCAATACTTTTTGTATTCGCCCATCACATTACCTCCTTTTCTATAAAAGCACAAAAAGAGAGCCTATGCTCTCCTCATATATAATATACACTAATTTTATAAATAAAGTTGTATCTAAGGTTACAATATATTAAAATTTCTTCTCAATTTGTATCAATAGTATGATTATTTTTTGAAGCCTGAATACAACGTATATGTCACATTACAAAATCATCATTGTTTCAATATATTAGCGATTCAATCCTATACTCTTAATCATCAAAACATACAAAATAAAAGGGACCCAACGGGTCCCTTTTATTGAATCTAAAATTCAATTATATAGCTAATGTATCGATACATTGAGCTATAAACTTGTATTAACCTTCGATTTCTGTTACTACGCCAGCGCCTACTGTATGGCCACCTTCGCGGATCGCGAAACGAAGACCTTCTTCGATAGCGATTGGAGTAATCAATTCGATTTCCATTGTTACGTTATCGCCAGGCATACACATTTCTACACCTTCAGGAAGGTTTACAACACCTGTTACGTCTGTTGTACGGAAGTAGAATTGTGGACGG
>NZ_DBFBTX010000005.1:2500-903377 GCF_048309325.1 Veillonella parvula | reverse complement strand
CTATGAGGATCCACCTGTTCCCATCTCGAACACAGTAGTTAAGCTCATAAACGCCGAAAGTACTTGGCTGGAGACGGCCTGGGAGGATAGGAAGCCGCTGATTGACTAAAAGAAAAAGGTCTACCTAAAGGTAGGCCTTTTTCTTTTTGCTAGTCTTCGACTAGCTAACCCTACTAGAGCAGCCTCCAGCCAAGGTTGTAGAGGTTGTATCTATGTACGTGTCCGTGTAAGACGGCCCTGGGAAAAGCAGGGCAGTAGAAGATGGAGGAGTGAAACGACGACAGATTCACTGCATCGCTTTCTTCCGAACGTAAGATTTACCGAGCTGCGAAGCAGAGAAGGGAAATCCACAGTGAGGATTGATAGGAAGCCGCGGCTAATGGTAGTATCTAACTAATCCATACGGTAACGAGGCACAACGTGCCAATGTTACCGAACCGTAAAGCAGTTGAGCTACTTTAAATATATGTAAATAAACTTTATCTAATCGATACCGCGGTGCGCAGCACCAATGGTATCGAACCGTAAACTAGTTGAGCAACTCCATATTTATGTAAATAACAAGCCCCATGATCACAAAATCATAGAGCCTATATATTAATAACAACTTATTAGGAATTTAATATATATACAAAAAAAGAGCTGCCTAAGCAGCTCTAATTCTTTATTATTCTACACCAACCATTACGCTAGTGGATTTGATAACAGCGACAACTTCTTTGCCAACTGCTAAGCCTAATTCTTTAACGGATTGAATAGTAATGTCAGCAGTAACAATATTATTATTACCTACGTTGATTTTTACGATTGCATTTACAGCGCCTTCTTGGATCTCAACGATAGTACCTTTTAATTGATTTCTTGCACTTAATTTCATGGATATCTCCTTAAAAAACAATACAAAAAGTATATATATTATAATATTTTGCATATAATTTGTGATATACATTACATCACAAATTATATGGAGCGGGCGAAGGGAATCGAACCCTCCTCTCAAGCTTGGGAAGCTCGCATTCTACCGATGAACTACGCCCGCACGATGTAAATATTGTATCATATATTTACATATACATTCAAGTAATCATAGATATATCTATGATTATACCTATAGTAGTAAATGTATTGAATTACTTTCAATCTAGATGTATAAAATAATAGAAAAGGAGGAATTCGTATGTCAAAAGTATATAAAGTTCATAAATGGTTATCTATCATTTCCTTAATTTTCTTCTTAATGTTTTGTATTACAGGATTAGTACTCATGTTTCGAACTGAGTTAAATGCATGGGCTCAAGGTGGAACAATACATCATTCATCAGCTATAATGTCGATGAATGAACATGAAGAATCTATATTTAAGTATGCTGATCAGGGGGCACTACTTGTTAAACAGAAATATCCATCAAAAGATATTTTGAATATATCCCCTGCTATGGGGGCTACACATATTTTACGGTATCGTATTATTGAATCTACGGCTACGGTAGCACCTCCAGCTCGCATGGGAATGGGTGGGGATTATGTTTTATATAATCCTATATCTAAAGAACTGATTACTTCACATAATGAGCCTCCTGTACATCCTTGGATTCGTAGTATGTTACATACTCTTCATCAATTACATACACGATTAGATTTAGGTAAAATTGGCATATATATTGTAACATTCTTATCATTTTTATGTAGTCTCACTATTATTTCAGGGATTTTTTTATATGGTCCATTTCGTAAAAGTTATTCTAAAGCCTCTGTTTTATCTAAGAAAATGAAAATAGGTGTATTACATCGTGAATTCTCAATAGTTGCAACGGTCTGGGGATTTATATTATGTATAACAGGTGTATGGATTGGGGGCTTTTTTATTGCAAATGATAACTATAATGCCGATGTACTTCATAATGCTAAACAGGAACTTTCGATTGGACAATCTGAAATATTGCAACCATCAGAAGCAATTTCTCGTATAATGAAAGTATATCCAGATCGACAAGTTATTTCTATGGATTATCCATCTAAGTTTAACAATTACCATTATGCATTTTATTTAGGTGCAGAAAATGATGATGATCCAGCTATGTTTCTTGGACAGCCTGTATATGCTAACTTGTATGTCGATTCTAGTAATGATAGATTTTCTACTAAAGCAGTTCCATGGTATTTTACAGGTATGACGACTATGATTAACCTACATATTCATAATCATAATACGATGGCTCTGAAGATATTGTGGGCTATATGGGATATTGTTCTCATTATTGGTATCGTGACTGGACTTATGATGACTATTATTAGAAAGTATAAAAAATCAGATGTAATTCTATCTAAAGTATCGGTAGAGGAAAAGCATATTTGGCGTACACCATTATTTTGTAGTATATCTGTTCTTATAGGATTGCTTCTACCACTTTGGCAAAATCCTGTTATGAATACGATTGCTGCTATTTGTTTAACTGTATCACTTATTGTATTTTTTATCTCTTTACTTAAAGAAAGTAAACAATATTGATTATTTTCGAACTGAAATGATATAATAATAAATATAGTTGTTTTTATATACATAAAAATACGTATTATTATTTATGACTCAGAAAGTGGTAGTTATTATGAATTTTATAAAAGCATTTTTCCAGTCAGAGTCTGCTGGTGGGATATCCTTGCTGTCCGCTGCTATTTTAGGCGTTCTTGTGGCGAACTCACCGATTGCAGCACAGTATTTTGCAGTCATGCAAATACACCTTGGTCCAATGACTATACTGGAGTGGGTAAATGATGCCTTAATGGCTCTTTTTTTCCTTTATGTTGGTATAGAGATCAAGAAGGAAATGATTTCTGGGGAGCTTGATACGAAGGCGAAACGTGTGCTTCCCGTATTAGCCGCATTTGCAGGTGTTATTACGCCAGCTATTGTGTATTATTTTGCGGCTGGATATATGCCAGAATATAGACATGGTTGGGGGATTCCTACCGCTACAGATATCGCTTTTGCTATAGGCGTTATTACAATGCTTGGTAATAAGGTATCTACAGCGATGAAAGCCTTTCTAGCTGCATTAGCTATTATTGACGACTTGATTGCCATAGTCGTTATTGCTCTCTTTTATGGGGCAGGCGTTAATTTTATGGATTTAATAGCTGCTGCGGCTGTAACTGGTTTACTGATTTATACTAATAAGCAAGGCTATTTAAGACCACTTCCGTATTGTGTTCTAGGATTAGTTCTTTGGTATTTAGTTTTAAAATCTGGTGTGCATGCTACCATTGCTGGTGTTGTACTGGCTATGACAATTCCTTTTAAAGGTAAAGTTATAGATAAGGTAGTATATCCTATGGAAGAATGGGCCCATGCTTTACGCAATTGGGTAAACTTCTTAATTATACCATTATTTAGTTTTTTAAATGCTGGTGTATCCTTTGCTGATTTTTCCATAGATAATTTATTCCATCCTGTAATCATAGGTGTTTCATTCGGTTTAATCTTAGGAAAACAATTAGGTATATTCTCTGCCGTCTACATTTTGGTTCAATCTAAGGCAATTAAGATGCCTACAAAAACGACGTGGCCTGAAATTTATGGGACAGCTATTTTGTGTGGTATTGGCTTTACTATGAGCCTTTTTGTTGCTACACTGGCTTTCCCACCAGGTATAACACAAGAAATGGCTAAGGTAGGTATCTTTATAGGATCAATCACGGCAGGCTTGCTAGGTGCGATTGTCCTAATTTTAGCTTATCAAATACGCAAGATGCGTGGTAAAATTTAATAAAATAATCTTTTGTAAGTATAGAAAGGATTCAAATGGAACGCATTTTTGTTTTCTTACGTTCTCCAGGTGCAGCTACATCTGTACTCCTAGGAGCAACAGTACTCGCTTTAATTTTAGCGAACTCTCCATCATCTGAACAATACTTTCAAATCGTTAATCACCATATAGGTAATCTAACAATTTTAGAATGGGTTAATGATGCATTGATGGCAATCTTCTTCCTTTTTGTAGGTCTCGAAGTTAAGCGTGAATTAGTATCAGGTGAGCTTAATACTAATGCTAAGCGTGTGATGCCAGGCATTGCCGCATTATTTGGTGTTCTAACGCCCGCTTTTATCTACTACTTAATTGCAGGTTTTCATTCTGAATATATACATGGTTGGGCAATACCAACTGCTACGGATATTGCATTTTCCATCGGTATTATATCTGCATTAGGCTCTAGAGTACCGAATTCAATGAAAGTATTTCTAACAGCTCTTGCCGTTATAGATGATTTGATTGCTATCATCGTAATTGCAATCTTCTATGCGTCAAGTATTCACATGATGTATTTAGGTGCAGCTGTCGTAGTTGTAGCTGCTTTAATCTATTGTAATAAGCAAGGATATGTACGACCTTTACCATATATCATTCTAGGGTTTATCCTTTGGTATTGTGTATTAAAATCTGGTTTACATGCAACTATGGCTGGTGTAATCTTAGCTATGACAATTCCTTCAAAAGGCAAACGAGGCCGTAAGTATGTTCGCCCAATGCAACATTGGGAACATTTATTGTCCAATTGGGTTAGTTTTTTAATTGTACCAATATTTGCATTCTTTAATGCTGGTGTAGATTTACGTAATGTATCTGTTAATGACTTAACGCATCCTGTAGTGCTTGGTGTTGCATTAGGCCTTATTATAGGGAAACAAATAGGTATTTTTGGTGCAGTATTTGCGATGGTGAAATGTGGCCTTGTACCAATGCCGACAGAAGCTAATTGGAAGCATGTATATGGTACTGCGATTGTATGTGGTATAGGCTTTACAATGAGTATCTTCGTATCTATCTTGGCATTTGAACCCGGTCACGCTCAAGAAATGGCAAAAGGTGGCGTTATACTTGGCTCATTAATCTCTGCATTATTCGGCTACATCTTCTTAAGACTTGTTGGTGCAAACCGAAAAGAATGTCATATTGGTGTATACCATAACTGCTAAAATTGAATAAAACTATTAAATCTCCATTATAGACTGAAGAGTATTTCCGACTTTAGAAGTAATCTAAGCGAATATTCTTGCAGGATATAATGGAGATTTTCATTGGTATCTTATAATTTTATGATATATATGTAATACACCCTTAAAACTATACTATAACTATAATTTAATATATATGAATTATTGATATTAATAGAACTTTTATGGTTTATAGATTATTTAAAACTGTATAGTATACTACTTAATGTAAGGTGAGGTGTATATGATAAAAAAAATAATTATTGCATGTACGCTTGTTTGTATGATTGTAATGGTATCCTCTGTATCATTAGCAAAAACTATTGATCGGGGACAACGAGGGCATCACGTTAGTAAGGTGCAAACCATGTTAAAGCATCAAGGTTTTTTACATGATTCTATAGATGGCATTTACGGTCATAATACAGAACAAGCTGTTCGAAAATTTCAAAAATCTAAAGGGCTCGCTGTAGATGGTCGTGTTGGTCCTGCTACGATGAATGCTTTAGAAAAGATGGAGACTCGTTATGGTGGACATGGCACAGAACGCGATCATAATGGAGTGCCTAATAAATACTCTAAAGTTTTAACGATGGAGGCTAGTGGCTATTCATCTCAAGATCCTGGCAACGGAAAATATACAGCTACAGGCAGTCGTCTACGGAAGGGACTTGTATCTGTAGACCCTAAATTAATTCCTTTGGGAACGCGATTATATATTGAAGGTTATGGCTATGCTGTAGCTGACGATGTAGGTGGTGCTATTAAAGGGCATCGCATTGATTTAGCCTTTGATTCTCGTGCAGAAGCATTGCAGTTTGGACGTCAATCTGTAAAGGTTTATATTTTATAATGATAACTCTCTAGTTTTATATGATTATATGATAGATGTATAGACTACAATCATATTCTTGTATAACATGCTAGAGAGTTTTTCTTTTACCGAATTATAATGTATTCAAAACCTCGAATATTCGGAAAATATGGTATAATAAATAATAGATATATGATGATGACTCATGATGTTAAATTAATAAGCATACTTAATAGTTATATGATGAATGGTAAAGGATAATCCTATGGATAAAGTACGGCGCGTAGAACGAATGGTGGCAATGACAAAACTGTTAGTTGATTCACCGCAAAAATTGATTCCTTTAAATTACTTTTGCGACTTTTTTGGCATGGCTAAATCAACGGTTAGTGAAGATTTAACATGTGTAAGGCAGTCTATGGAACACTTTCAACTGGGGACCTTAGAAACGGTGGCCGGTGTAGCTGGTGGGGTACGATTTATTCCGCATCGCAAGGGAATACAAGCGAACGATATTCTACGCGATGTGCAAGCTCGTTTAATGGAGCCAGATCGCATCATTCCAGGTGGTTTTATTTATATGTCTGATATCTTATATGATTGGCATGTAATGACACGTCTGGGTGAGATTATTATGACTCGTTTCGTGGACCGTGAACCAGACTATATTTTGACTGTAGAAACAAAGGGGATTCCTTTGGCTGTAATGGTAGCGAGAGCTTTCAATAAACCACTTGTTATTGCTAGACGTGATAGTAAGGTAACAGAAGGTTCTGCTATTAGTATCAATTATGTAACAGGTTCCTCTGGGCGCATTCAAACTATGACTCTAACTAAACGGGCAATTCCTCCAAATGCGAAAGTGTTAATTATCGATGACTTTATGAAAGCTGGCGGTACCGCTAAGGGGCTTAAAGAATTAGTTCTTGAAATGAGTGGCGTCGTTGTTGGCACAGGTGTTCTTGTAGCTACAGCTGAACCAAGTCCGAAGTTGATCGATGATTATGAATCACTATTTACTTTTTATGGTATCGATGAAAATACAAAGAAAATTAGTATAGAGCCTGTGTTAGATGCAGAGTAAATCATTAATATTAGGAAGATTATAGGCTGATATAATGGTTTATATTGAGTATTGACCTATGGGCTAAATAATGACGTAAATAATATTTAAAATGGTTTAGAGATATAAGAGATAACAGATAGGAGATTACTATGAATATTGCAAGCCTTATTTTAGCTGCTGGTAAGGGCACGCGTATGAAGTCTAAATTGCCAAAAGTGTTACACAAGGTCGGCGGTAAGGCGATGGTAGAACGCGTTCTTGAAACGGTTCAATCCATTGGTACCAATCGCGATGTTGTTATCGTTGGTTTTGGTGGCGATGCAGTACAAAATTACTTGGGAGAGCGTGCTGAATTTGTTCGTCAAGAAGAACAAAATGGTACAGGTCATGCAGTTAAGATGGCTCAACCAGTACTTGGTGATTATGATGGTACAATCTTATTGTTATGCGGTGATACTCCCCTGGTTACAAAAGAAAGTTTAGAAGCGCTTTTAGAAGAACATAAAAATTCCGGTGCAGCAGCTACAATTTTAACTGCTCATATGCCGGATCCAACTGGTTATGGACGTATCATTCGTAATGAAGTGGGTTCTGTAGTTCGTATCGTAGAACAGAAAGATGGTAAACCTGAAGAATTAGCGGTTCAAGAAGTAAATACAGGTATGTACGCTTTTGATAGTAAAAAACTATGGCCTTGCTTAGATCAATTATCTGATGATAATGCCCAAGGTGAATTGTATATTACTGATGTAGTAGGTATTCTCGTAAATGGTGGCGACAAGGTAAGTGCATACATGACTAAGGATTTTGAAGAATCTTTAGGGGTAAACTCACGTTTGCAATTAGCAGAGGCTGAAGCTATATTAAAACATCGTAAAAATGTTGAGTTAATGACTGCTGGCGTAACAATTATTGACCCTGAAAATACCTATGTGGCTCCTGAGGTAACAGTAGGTGCAGATACAATTTTGCATCCTGGTACAGTCCTTGAAGGTGATACTATCATTGGTGAACGTTGTGAAATTGGACCACATACTCGTTTGACGAATGTAAAAGTCGGTAATGATACGATTATCCATTTTACTTATGGTCATGACTGTGAAGTAAAAGACGGTGTAGATGTAGGTCCATATGTCCATTTGCGTCCAAATACAGTTTTAGGTAATAAGGTTCATGTAGGTAACTTTGTAGAGGTTAAGAACTCTATTGTTGGGGAAGGTACCAAGTTTCCACATCTCTCCTATATCGGCGATAGTGATGTTGGGGCCGGTGTTAATATTGGCTGTGGCACTATTACCGTAAATTATGATGGGAAAGTTAAGCATCGTACGACTATTGGTGATGGTGCATTTGTTGGTTGTAATAGTAACTTAGTTGCTCCTGTAACAATAGGTAATTATAGCTATGTAGGTGCGGGCTCAACTATTACTAAAAACGTACCAGATAAGGCCTTGGCGGTAGGTCGTAGCAAGCAAATTGTGAAAGATAATTGGGTAACAGAGGATACTTTCAAAAAGAAATAAAAAAAATCTCATATTTTTTAACACAATTAGGTCAAAATAGTATACAATAAAAAGGCAATAGTGTGTATCTGTAATGTATGGATTATGGATAAGTAACCAGTATAGGAGCAAATGAAAGGGTAACAAAATGGCATTTGAAGACGGCAAAAAACTCAAGATTTTCACAGGTAATGCAAATCCTGCATTGGCAAAGGAAATTTGTGATTATTTAGGGTTGCCTTTAGGTGAAGCATTTGTAGGTCGTTTTAACAATGGCGAAGTACAAATAATGATTGATGAAAGCGTACGTGGCAAAGATGTATTTATCATTCAACCAACTAGCTATCCTGTAAATGATAATTTAATGGAACTCATGGTTATGGCTGACGCGTTAAAACGCGCTTCTGCACGTCATATCACTGCAGTAGTTCCTTACTATGGCTATGCTCGCCAAGACCGTAAGACTCGCGGTCGTGAGCCGATTACAGCTAAGTTAGTAGCTAATTTGATGCAAACGGCAGGTATTACACGTCTTGTAACAATTGATTTGCATGCAGGCCAAATTCAAGGTTTCTTTGATGTGCCTGTAGATCATTTGTTTGGCGCATCTATTTTGGCTAAATATATTAATGAAAAAAATATGGAAGATGTTATCGTTGTATCTCCTGACCTTGGCGGTGTTACAAGAGCTCGTGATTTGGCTGACCGCATTGGTGCACCGATTGCAATCATTGAGAAAAAACGCCCTGAACCAGGTGTGGCTAAAGTTATGAATCTCATCGGTGATGTGGCAGGTAAAAACTGTATTATTATCGATGATATCGTAGATACGGCTGGATCCTTGGTTGAAGGTGCTAAAGCATTGGAAGAATTCGGTGCTAAATCCGTTACCGCCGCTGTTACACATGCAGTGTTGACAGATCCGGCAAGTGAACGAATTGCAAATTCCAATATTAAGGAACTTATCGTTACTAATACTATTCCATTGCCGGAAAATTGCAACTTACCAAATATTACGCAATTATCCGTAGCTCCATTGTTGGGTGAAGCAATTATGCGTATTTTCCATGAAGTATCTGTAAGTAATTTGTTTGATAAATAATAGGTGATTCTTGAAATTAGTAGTAGGCCTCGGTAACCCCGGCAAGCAATACGAAAAGACAAAACATAATATTGGATTTATGGTTATTGATGCCATAGCCGATAGTGTCCCTCACACGCCTTGGAGAGAGGAGCAACGTGCTGAGGTATGCAGTATTACCGTAGATGGTGAGAAAGTATTACTTGTAAAGCCGCAAACATTTATGAATCTAAGTGGTGAGTCTGTAGGACCGTTAATGCGGTACTACAAAATTGATCCATCTGATGTGTATTGTATCTATGATGACATGGATTTACCTATAGGTAAGTTGCGTATTCGACCAAATGGTAGTTCGGGTGGACATAATGGGATTAAATCTTTAATTTCCCATATAGGAACAGAAAATTTTCCTCGATTCCGCGTAGGAATTGGACGTCCATTGCCACAATGGACTGTCATTGATCACGTTTTAGCACCATTTAGTGAAGAGTCGCAAGAGAAGGTGCAAAAAGGTATTAAGGATACGGTAAAAGCTGTATTAGGTACTTTAGAGGTAGGTATTGATAAAGGCATGAATCAATTCAATCCTAAACGTCGTCCACAGCGATAAATACATGCATAAGGGCATGAGTCTCATTGAGATTCATGCCCTTTTTACGAGGTACATATGAGTAATCAAGAAAAAATGCCTTTTGTAGAGGCTTTAGAATCATATAAAGAACAACATTTTGTGCCCTTTCATACGCCAGGTCATAAGATAGGCGTTGAAGCACCTCAACTGTTAAAGAATTGGATGGGGCCAGCGTTACCCTATGACTTAGGTGTTATGTACGCTTTAGATGATTTACATGAACCTGAACGGGAATTAAAAGAAGCGCAAGACTTAACAGCCGAATTATATGGAGCTGATTTTTGTTGGTTTTCTATTAATGGTACTACAGCTTTGATCAAAGCCATGATTATGGGGACTGTAGGGCCTGATGAAATCATTATCATTCCTCGAGAAGCACATCGTTCCGTTATTAGTGGGCTTGTCCTCTCAGGAGCCAAACCAGTATATATGGACTGTGATTTTGATGAACGCTGGGGAATTCCACTAGGTGTATCATTAGAAAATGCTATCAAATCAATGGATGCACATCCAGAGGCAAAGGCGATTCTTTTAGTTTATCCAAACTATTATGGCGTGGGCATAGATATTGTTAATATCATACAAGAGGCTCATAAGCGGGGACTTATTGTACTTGTTGATGAAGCTCATGGGCCTCATTTGCCGTTCTCTGAAAGTTTACCTATAGAGGCTATAGAGGCTGGAGCAGATTTGGTGGCTCAAAGTACACATAAATCTGTTGGCTCTTTGACACAAACATCTTGGCTATTAGGGCAAGGTAAAAAAATTGATAAGCGGCGTATTACGCAAATGCATCAAATGCTACAAAGTACGAGTCCAAACTATATTTTCCTTGCTTCCTTAGATATGGCGCGCCATCAATTAGCCACAGCAGGTAATGATTTAGTAAGTCGTGCACTAGAGTTGAGTATGTACTTACGTGAGGAACTCAATAAAATTTCTGGTATTGCTACTATGGAATATACAGATATTCAAGAGCGGGTAATAAATTATGATTGTACTAAGGTGCTGATTGATGCAAAAGGCTTAGGTTTAACAGGTGTAGAATTTGAACATTTATTGCGCAATCATCGTATCGAAGTGGAGTTAGTACAGGCAAATCATGTGTTAGTGCTTATTACCATAGGTGATACAAACGAGTCTGTAACTGCTCTTATTAAGGCTGTACAAGCTGTAAGTGAAAAGGTGTTACGTACATTTAAAGAATTTAATAATGCAGAGGAAGAGCAATTGCAAGACATTAGTAAAGATTCTGCGCTGCTGCCAGCGCCTATTGTGCGCATAACTCCTCGTAATGCTATGTATGCAAATCGTGAGCAAATACCGTTAAAAGAAGCACTTCATCGTATTGCAGGGGAGACAATTGCTTATTATCCACCGGGGATTCCCTGTGTAGCAGTAGGTGAAGAGATTAGTGCCTCTGTGTTACAATATATAGAGAATCGAAAGGCTCTAGGTTATGTACCTAATGGGTCTGATGATATGACATTGGAAACAATTTGGGTGTTACAGGAGTAATTATGGGGACTTTGATTATATTAGAAGGCGGAGACGGCAGCGGTAAGGCTACACAAGCTAAACTCTTAGTAGAACGCTTGACCAAAGAAGGGCATGCCGTTAAGTCTGTGAGCTTTCCAAACTATGATAGTGGCGCCGCTATGCCTATTAAAATGTATTTAGCTGGTGAATTTGGTAAAGATGTACATGATGTAAATCCTTATGTGGCAAGCTCTATGTATGCCATCGATCGATTTGCTTCCTTCAGAACTGACTGGGAACAGTTTTACAAAAATGGGGGAATCATCATTGCAGATCGTTATACAACGTCTAACATGGTGCACCAAATGGTAAAATACGATGATCCGAAGGAACGCACTGCATTTTTAGATTGGCTTGAAGATTTTGAGTTCCAAAAATTTGGATTGCCTAAACCTGATGCGGTATGCCTTTTAGATATGCCCCTTGAAGTGAGCGAAGCCCTTATGGCGGAGCGCACTGGTAAAACAGGAGGCAATACTGGTGATATTCACGAAGGAAATCATGCATATTTAGTAGCCGTTCACGGTGCGTATGAAGAATTAGTAAAGCGTTATCAATGGCACCGCATACCTTGTGCTTATAAAGCTAAGTCTAGTCAGTATACGTTGCGTACTATTGAAGAAATTCATAATGATGTATATAGTGTAGTAGAAAATCTACTACCTTAGAAAAAGGCGACTCTTTTAAAAGTCGCCTTTTTCCTATATAATATTAATATTGAGCATGTATTGATAGGAGGCGCTATGACATATTTTGATTCTATAATTGGTCAAGATTCGATTAAGGCACACCTATCTGAATTTGTAAGTCGTAATGCATTACCTCATAGTCTCTTGTTTTATGGCGAATCTGGTCTTGGCAAGCTAGATATGGCCATAGGCCTAGCGTCTTTATTACTAGGACGTCAAGTATTCTCTCAACCTAAGGGGGAATCTTATTTAGCAGAGGTTAAGGAAGCCCGTTTAGCAAATGGGGATACGGAAAAACGTATCGAAGCCGAAGGATTACCTATCTATATGGATAAGGGTGATGCCTTTTGGATTCGCCCTATGAAAACAACCTTAAAGGTAGAGCAGTGGTATTCATTATTACAAGATCATCTGTCTGTGGCGGGCAATGGGAACCGCGTTGTCATTGTGGAGGACTTTCACACAGCCAATGCAGTCATGGCAAATGCTATGCTAAAAACCATTGAGGAACCGCCCGAACAGGTGTACTTCATCATTATTACGAACAAGATTAACACCGTATTGCCTACCATCATTTCTAGATGTATGGGCGTTGGTTTTAACAGTGTTGATGTAGATACGATTCGCACCGCTTTTGTAGCGCGTGGAATTACCGGTGATATAGAACAGGCTTTGTTAGCTGGTCATGGTAATCCACAATTGGTGGAAAAACTGGCGACACAAGATTGCATTGAAATGCTAGAGTTAGCCGTTAAGGTGATGGACATATTAGCTTTTGAAACGCGATGGTTTACTATGATTTCCTTAGCTTGTGAAAGCTTATCTCGTGAAAGCCTAGCGGAATTGATGCACTGGCTACGCCTTGTAAGTAGAGATATGATGGCTATTAAAATGGGTGCTCAAGATACGCAATTACAAGTACCTATGTACAAAACTCAATTATTACGATTATTACCGCGCTGGTCCATGCAAGCATTGGCTAAGGTTATTACCGAAACATTGCAAGCAGAACGGGCTTTGCGCTTACATATAAAAACCGCTCTCGTGGTGGACGGTCTTAGTATCGCCCTTCATGATGCTCGGGAGGAGGATTAAATGCTAACCATAGTTGGCGTACGCTTTAAAAAGGCGGGAAAGATTTATTATTTTCAGCCTGAACAATTAGAACTATCCGTTGGGGATGGGGTTATCGTTGAAACAGCACGTGGTGTAGAATACGGCACGGTTGTGATTGGACCTAAAGAGGTCTTTGAAGATTCTGTTGTTGCCCCTGTGAAACCTGTTATTAGACAGGCAACTTCTAAGGATTTGAAACAAATTGAGAAGAATAAAGAGCGCGAAGAAAAAGCTTTTGAAATTTGTCTCGAAAAAATTGAAAAACGCAAGTTACCGATGAAACTTATCAATGTGGAATACACATTTGATATGAATAAGATTATATTCTTCTTTACTGCAGATGGCCGTATTGACTTCCGTGAGCTCGTTAAAGATTTGGCAACTATATTTAGAACGCGCATCGAGTTACGCCAAGTGGGTGTCCGTGATGAGGCTAAAGTACTAAATGGTATTGGTGCTTGTGGTCGACCTTTGTGTTGTTCAAATTTCTTAGGTGACTTTACGCCTGTATCGATTCGCATGGCAAAGGATCAAAATTTGAGCTTAAATCCTACGAAGATTTCTGGTGTATGTGGTCGATTGATGTGTTGTCTTAACTATGAAGATGATTTATATAAAAAAGGTGGCGACCTATATGTGAAGAAGGAACGCACTCAATCTCCTCAAGATATAGCACCTCCTGGCATTGGTAAGGAGGTTGTTACCGATGAAGGTATTGGTAAAGTTTTAAAGGTAAATCATCATAAACATACTGTAAAGGTACAGCTCGAAGCGGGCCGTACTATCGATTTGAAATGGTCCGAGGTGGCATTGCCTGATGAATGATCAAGAACGACTTGATGATTTAATTATCGATGGCTTACAGATTTATCAGCGTTCTGATATGTTTCGCTTTTCCTTTGACGCCATAGCACTCATTCATTTTTGTCGTTTTAATGGTCGTCATACCTATGTTGATCTTGGAACGGGGTCAGGGGTTATGCCGCTTATAGGTACGTCATTAGGGGCAGGTCATATTACAGGTATAGAAATTAATGAAACTCTCGTTGAGTTGGCTAAGCGTAGCGTAGAACATAATCGTAAACAAGATGTGGTAAATATGTTATGTGGCGATTATCGGCATATGACATATCGCGATATACAAGATAAGCCTTTTGATGGTGTTATTGTTAATCCCCCTTTTTATGATTGTGAAAGCGGTGCAAAGCCTACATCTGAAGAGCGTAATTTAGCACTTCATGATGGACATACAACTTTATGTGATGTTCTGAAAGCGGTACAGTCCTTTATTAAATATAAAGGTCGTTTGTGGATGATTTATAGTGCTAGTCGCTTGCAATATGTATTACATGAACTAGAAAGGTTTAACTTTCAAGCAAAACGAATTCGGTTTGTTCATGGTATGCTAGATAAACCAGCAAAATTAGTTTTGATAGAGTCTATTTTTCAAGGTCAGGCAGGTCTTGTACTTGAGCCACCACTCATCGTTTACAAAAAAACGAATGTGTACACGAAGGAGGTGTCCTCTTGGTATGAACGATAATGAATGGGGCACCTTATACTTGGTGCCTACACCGATTGGTAATTTAGAAGATATGACGTATCGATCTGTTCGTATTTTGGGTGAGGTAGATGCTATTGCGGCTGAGGATACGCGTCATACGGGCATATTGTTAAAACATTTTGATATTAAAAAGCCTTTGATTTCTTATCATGAACATAATAAGGAGGAGAAGGGGGCCTATATTATAGGTCTCTTATTAGAAGGACAGTCGGTAGCTTGTGTCAGTGATGCAGGCATGCCTGCTATTTCTGATCCAGGGGCAGACCTTGTAACAAAGGCTATTGAAGAAGGCATAACTGTAGTACCTTTGCCAGGTGCTAATGCAGCGTTAACAGCGCTTATTGCATCAGGTTTAGATACTAAATCCTTTACCTTTGCAGGGTTCTTACCTAAACGGGGTAAACATCGGGTTGAAGAATTACAACGACTTTCACAAGTGATGGGAACCTTGCTGTTTTATGAAGCACCACATCGATTGCAAGAGGTGTTACAAGATATGTATGAAGCCTTTGGCAATCGTTCCATTGTGGTGGCAAGGGAATTGACGAAGAAGTTTGAAACCTTTGTACGCACCGATTTGGAAAGCCTTGTGAAGGATTTAGAACAGCTCACCTATAAAGGTGAATTCGTCCTCATCGTAGGCGGTGCTGACACAGTGGAGTCCGATACTAGTGAAGTGTTGGATGAACCAGTATCTTATGAAGAGGCTGTGCAAGCCCTTGTAGATACAGGGGTACCTAAAAAAGAAGCTATTCGCCAGGTGGCAAAGCGTTTTAACGTTTCCCGCCGGGATGTATATAATATTGTAGAACGTTAAACCTTCCCATTCGAAGGTTAGAAGGAGGCTCATCATGGGAGACACAAAGAAAACGTATTATATTACGACACCTATTTATTATCCAAGTGCTAAGTTGCACATTGGTCATACATATTGTACATCTGTAGCAGATACGATTGCTCGTTTTAAGCGATTGGCTGGTTATGATGTACGTTTCTTGACCGGTTCTGATGAACATGGCCAAAAAATTCAACGCGCTGCAGAAGCACAAGGCATTACGCCTCTTGAATATACTACAAATATTGTAAATGGTTTTAAAGCATTGTGGGAAAAAATGCATATTTCCAATGACGATTTTATTCGGACTACCGATGAACGTCATGAAACGGTTGTTCAAGCGTTATTTACAAAAGCTTATGAGAAGGGCGATATTTACAAAGCCGAATATGAAGGCTGGTATTGTACACCAGACGAAACTTTTTGGACAGAGCAGAAGCTAGGACCTAATCATACTTGTCCGGATTGCGGTCGCCCTGTAGAGCGTGTTAAAGAGGAAAGTTATTTCTTCAAACTCGGTAAATATACGGATCAATGGCTTAAGTTTATTGAAGAGAATCCTGACTTTATTCAGCCTGAATCTCGACGTAATGAGATGATTCAATTTGTAAAGCAAGGTCTAGAAGACTTGGCGGTGTCTCGTACATCCTTTGATTGGGGAATCAAGGTTCCATTTGATCCTAAACATGTAGTATATGTTTGGTTCGATGCATTAGTGAACTATATTAGTGCACTCTCTCCATTTGATGGTGATGGTGAACTATATAAAAAATACTGGCCTGCAGATCTCCATTTAGTAGGTAAGGAAATCGTACGTTTCCATACTATTATTTGGCCTATGATGCTCATGAGCCTTGAGTTGCCATTACCAAAAAAGGTATTTGGACACGGTTGGATGATTGTAGATGGTACAAAGATGAGTAAATCCTTGGGGAACGTAATCGATCCAATCCCATTGATTGATACATATGGTGCAGATTCTTTGCGTTATTACTTATTAAGCGAGATTACGTTAGGTAATGACGGCAACTTTACGTTACCTAACTTCGTTACAAAAATTAATGCAGATTTATCTAATGATTTAGGTAACTTATTAAACCGTACTATTGCGATGATTGAAAAATACCATGGTGGTGTGATTACAAAATGCGATGATATGGATGATTTAGATCGTGATGTATCTATATTAGCCGTTCAAACTGCAAAAGATTTTGAAGCGGCGATGGAAAATATGGAGCTTAATAAAGCTATCAAAACTGTATGGTCCTTTATTGGTCGCATGAATAAATACATTGATGAAACAATGCCTTGGGTATTGGCTAAATCTGAAGATGCTCATGATAAAGTGCGCTTGCAATCTGCTATGTATCACTTGGCAGAGGCATTGCGTATCATTGCCATCTTGGTAAGCCCTGTAATTCCTGTAGGAGCTCCAAAAATCTGGGAACAATTAGGGCTTACAGGTTTTGAAGTGGCTACGTTGGAAGATGCTAAAACTTGGGGATTATTGGCAACAGGTACTAAAGTTGTAAAAGGTGAGCCTATCTATCCACGTTTTGAAGTTCCTGAAATGGTAGATGTAGTTGTTACAGAAGAAGTTGAAGAAGCTGTAGATACATCTAATATTCCACCATTAAAAGAAAATATTACCTATGATGACTTTGAGAAACTCGATCTTCGTGTAGCTAAAGTTATAAGCTGTGAAAAAGTGCCTAAGTCCAAGAAGTTGTTGAAATTTGTATTGGATATCGGTATTGAAGAACGCACAGTATTAAGTGGTATTTCCCAATATTATGAACCGGAGGCTATGGTTGGTAAAAAGGTAATTTATTTGTCTAACTTGGCTCCTAAAAAGATGATGGGCATCGAGTCTTATGGTATGATTTTGTCCGCCTCTGATTGGGAAGAACATTTAGAGGTAACAAATATCGAATCATTACCGGCAGGAAGTGTGGTTAAATAATGAAACTTTTTGATACACATGCTCATGTGAATGATGGGCGCTTTGATAATGATCGTAATGAGATGTTACAAGCCTGCTTTGATACAGGTGTAGAATATATTATGATTCCTGGTGTTGACAGAGGTACCGTTGAGTCTGGTTTAGCTTTGGCTAAACAGTACGATCAATTATATGCTGCTGTAGGGACTCATCCCCATGAATCAAAGGACTTTACAGAAGAAGACTACGAGTTTTATAAGGAACAAGCTCTTAACAATGATAAGGTACGTGCTATTGGTGAAATTGGACTAGATTATTACTATGATTTTTCTGACCGTGAAACACAAAAACGCGTATTTATTCGTCAGTTAGAGCTTGCTCGTGAAGTAGATCTCCCGATTATTATCCATGACCGCGATGCACATGGTGATATTATGAATATCTTGCGCAATGAAGGGAAGGATAACTGGGGCATTTTCCATTGCTATTCTGGTAGCTGGGAGATGGCAAAAGAAGCCATTAAAATGGGCTTTTATATTTCCTTTGCAGGTCCTGTAGTATTTCCTAAGTCTACAAATCTTAAGGACGTGGCAAGACAAGTGCCATTAGAACGAATCCTCATTGAAACCGATTCACCGTATTTGACACCACCACCATTTAGAGGCCGTCGAAATGATCCAAGTAAAACTCAGTTTGTGGCAGAAGAAATTGCAAGCCTTAAAGGGCTCGATGTAGATGAGTTTTGTGAAATTGCTTTTAATAATGGTAAACGAGTATTTGGCATCAAGTAAATGTAGAAACTAGTTCATAAGATTATTAGCGAATAAAATATTTGTTGGATTCTAATCACTAAGATTTTCTATGCTAAAGTATTAGAATACACGATAAAAGTAAATTAGAATTATAAATTATAAATTATAAAACGCGGTTCTCCCTTATCGGTGAGAATCGCGTTTTTCTATGGTATACTAAAGTATATTCAGACTGAACAGAAGTAAGATGAGGATAGCAACATGAAACGTATTGCATTTATAGATTTAGGATCGAACTCAGTTCGTTTTGTCATATATGAAATTTCTAAGACTGGTAGTTATCGACTGATATATCAAGAAAAAGAAAGTGTGCGTCTCAGTGAGAATATGTGGGGAACTCACGAATTGACCGAAGAAGCCATGGAACGTTCCTTGCGTGCTCTAAAAGGTTTTGTACACATGGCTGATGCAATGGAGGCAAATACGATTAAAGCTGTTGCTACTGCAGCAGTACGTTTGGCTAAAAATGGGGATGCTTTTATTAAATCTGTAAAAGAACGAACGGGTTTGGATTTAGAATGTATTGCTGGTGAAGAAGAGGCTCGCCTAGGGTTTCTTGGCGTTATCAATACCATTGGACTTAAGGATTTTATTATTTTTGATTTAGGTGGTGCCAGTACCGAGATAACCCTTGTACGAAATCGTCATATTACAAAATCGGTGAGCTTGCCGATAGGGGCCCTTACCTTAACAGGCACCTATCAGAAGGGGGATGAATATACTCCTAAAGAACTTGATAAACTGACGAAGGTTGTGAAGAAAACGATTAAGGAACATACATGGCTTCGCAATGTGAAATTACCGCTCCTTGGTATCGGCGGCACTGCTCGTAATATTGCTAAAATGGATCAACGCAAGTTATCTTATCCCATTACAAAGCTACATAATTATGAAATTCCATATCATAGATTCCATGAGATTTTGGAAGAAGTAAAAGGTAAATCTCTAGAGGAACGCAAAAAGATTAGTGGTTTATCATCGGAGCGCGCTGATATCATTATTGCAGGCCTCACTATCGTAGAAGAATTATTTAACTACGTAAATACTAAAACACTCGTTGTTGGTGGTTGTGGTCTGCGTGAAGGCTTATTTTACGACTATTATGGAGAGCACTACTTAGGTGGTAACTCTATTATTGATGATATTTTAGTACATTCTGCAGAGAATGTCTTGTTAGGTATGACTAAACATGAGTTAGTTCATGCTAAATATATTACAGGTTTAGCTATTAAACTGTATGATGTATTAGAGCCACTTCATAGAGCTGATAAAAAAACAAGACGTTGTTTGATTGCTGCTAGTTTATTACATGATATTGGTAAACGGATTAACTATTATAGTCATGCCCGACATGGCTGCTATATGCTTGTCAATAGTAATTTATATGGGCTTTCCCATGTTGAACAAGCTTTTAGCGCGTTCCTTGTTATGAACTCTCATGGTTTGACGCCAAAAGAGTATAAAAACTTCTTATACGGTAAATTGTTAGATCAAGAACAGCGTTTGTTGGGACAAAAAATATCTATTATTCTAGCCTTGGCTGAAGCTCTTGATGAAAGTCATGAACAATTTATTCGCCATTTATCCGTGAATCTAAAATATACTAGTGTACAATTAGTAGTAACCTATTTGAACGGTCGCGATATAAGTGTCACAAAAGCGGCTGTAGAGAAATTAGGAAAATCCTTCAAAAAAGAATTCAAGAAAACATTAGAAATAGAGTGGAAGGAAGCTCGTAAGGAGGCATAATGGCATTACCAAAAGCGTTACGATATGCAGTGCTACATGTAGGCTCCAGTAGCATGAGTATTACTATTTTAGAATACAAGGGCATCGATGATGTACGCGTTATAGATTATGCAGCTAGGGAGGTAACCTTTGGGGAAGAATTATTCCAAACCTCTCGTTTAAGTTTTGAAACGATTGAGGAAATTTGTCATATCTTAAAGGGATATAAACAATTAATGGCTGATTACGGTGTGAGTCGCTCTAGATTATATGGTACTACTGTAATACGTGAAGCCGCTAATCGTCGTAGTATTCTGGACCAAATTTATATTCAAACAGGTATGCGTGTTGAGGTTATCGACATGCCTAAAGAGGTGTATTACAAATATGCCTTACTATACTACAAGATGACTAATCAGTACCGCTTGACGGATCCTACAAAGGCAACATTATTCCTTGATATTACTTCTGGTGGTGTAGGTTTAACCGTTTGGCGTGGTGAAAGCTTATTATTCCAGCGCAATATGCATAGCGGGTCATTACGTGTTATGGAATCTTTTAATCGCAACCAACGTTCCTCTACATCGTTTCCAATGGCTATTACCGAGTATTTACATCGCATGATAGGCCCATTACGGGAGGAGCTTAAGACCTTTAATATTAATAGTGTTATTTTATCAGGCGATGAAGCTCAATATATGGCGCGTCTCATGGGAGATGGCAGTAATAAGGACGATATTATTACCATTGAACCAGAACGTTTTAAGGGCTTCATCAAATCCTTTGATGGTGTAACAGCCACTAAGTTGATCAATCGATATAAACTACCTGAATATAAGGCGAATATTTTGATGCCTACTATGATTTTATTTAATGAAATTATAACGGCTATAGAGCCTAAATCGTTGATTTTTAGTAGCTTCTCCTTCTCTCAAGGAATAAGCTGGTTCTATGGCGTTGAGGCGGAAAATAATCCCTTTATGTACCAATTGCGTGAGCAAAATGCTCAATTAGCTCGTGCTGTTGCCGCTAGATATCATACTGACAGCATTCATGATGCTGAGGTGGAACGTTTCAGTTCTTTATTTTGTAAAACATTACGCCATAAAGGTTTACCGGAGCGGTGGGGTTACTTATGCCGCATTGCAGCTATATTGTGTTCTGTAGGCAAGTTTGTTAATTTACGAAACCATGGAGAGCATGCGTATCATATTGTGATGGGCACAGATATTTTCGGGCTTTCAGAAGAAGAAAAACAAGTAGTGGCAAATGTCGTATTTTATCACTATAAGGGAACTCCATCTGATGATGATACATATTTTAATTCTTTGACAGAATTACAAAAGATTCAAGTTACAAAGTTAGTAGCTATCATTCGTGTGGCCTGTGCTCTCGATGCAGGGAGTAACCAAAAAATCTCAGATGTTATATTGGAAGAGCGCGATAATGTATTGTATGTATTCTGTCGCACTAATGAGGATATCTCACTAGAATGGTGGACGTTTAATCGAGATGCTGAATATTTTACAGAAGTATTTGGTATGGAACTTATGCTTGTAAGAGGAGGTGACCGCCATGTTCAGTAATGCTAAATATTATTTTAATCGTGAATTATCTTGGCTAAAATTTAATCAGCGTGTACTATTAGAGTCTATAGATACAAATACTCCGCTCTTGGAGCGATTGCGTTTTATTGCTATTGCTAGTTCTAATCTAGATGAGTTTTTTATGATTCGCGTGGCGGGGTTACGTCATCAAGTTGTGAATGGTATCGTTAAATATGATGCGGCTCATATGGATGCAAAGGCACAATTAAAGGCGATTGATGAATCTGTACAACGTCTTGTTTCCATGCAAAGCATGTATTTAAATAATGTACTGACTGAACTAGAGGCTCATGGCTTTTTCTTTACCCATCCTGATACACTAGATGTAAAAACAAAAGCCTGGCTACGCCATTATTTTGAGGAACATATATACCCCGTAGTAACACCATTGGCTGTTGACTCGGGGCACCCATTTCCATTTTTAACAAATCATACCATTAATGCAATTGTACGTATCTTTCAAATACAAGAGGATGGGACTAAGGATTACAAGATTGCTATCTTGCCAATACCATCTGTATTAGATCGAATCATTGAAGTTCCAAGCCGTGGCAATAAGGAACATCGATTTGTTTATCTAGAAGATGTCATTACTTATTATGCAAATCAATTTTTCCAAGGTTATGGTATTGAAGATTATATGGTTTTCCGTATTACTCGTGATGCAGACCTTGAAATAGATGAGGAAGAAGCAACAGATTTGCTATCTGAAGTAGAGGCATCCTTGCGGCGTCGCCGTCGTGGTGATGCGGTACGTCTTGAAGTTTGTGGAGAGATAAAGGATCACTTATTAGATTTTGTCCTTACAAGTGTAGAATTAGAGCAAAAGGACGTATATCGCATTGATGGACATTTGGATTGCCGTATGTATTTTGATTTCTGTAATTATCCAGGTTATGATAAGCTCCGATATGAACCGTTTGATCCTAAGATTCCTAGTGAATTAGTTGATTATGAAGGTGATAGCTTATTTTCTATTATTGGGAAGCAAGATCTTTTTGTTCATCATCCCTTTGAATCTTTTGCTGTGGTTGAGCAATTTATTGCACAAGCAGCTATAGATCCTGATGTATTGGCCATTAAACAAACATTATATCGCGTTAGTGGGGACTCTCCGATTATTGCGTCCTTAATAAAAGCGGCAGATAATGGAAAACAAGTAACCGTGCTTATGGAGGTTAAGGCACGGTTTGATGAAGAAAACAATATTCATATGGCTCGACGACTCGAAAAAGCGGGGTGTCATGTTATTTATGGTTTAAAAGGTCTTAAGACACACTCTAAAATTACTATGGTGGTACGCCGGGAAACGGATGGTATTAGGCGGTATGTCCATCTAGCAACGGGAAACTATAATGGTAAAACAGCTCGCATGTATACTGATTGTGGTATATTTACTTGTAATGATGAGTATGGTGATGATGCGTCACGTTTCTTTAACTTGATTTCTGGATATTCTGACCCACCGATTTGGAATAAGTTTATTGTAGCGCCTTTAAATTTACGTGAAAAAATTATGGAACTTATTGACCGTGAAATCGAGTTTGCTAAGAATGGGGAAGAAGCCTATATCATCTGTAAGATGAATTCTTTGCTCGATAAAAAGGTCATTGCCAAGTTGTATGAAGCTTCTTCGGCTGGAGTTCGTATAGATTTAATTGTGCGTGGTATTTGTACTCTTCGCCCTGGCATTGCCGGTGTTAGTGATAATATTACAGTACGCTCTATTGTGGGGCGTTTTCTTGAACATCATCGTTTGTTCTACTTCCGTAATGGAGGGAATGAAAGTCTGTACCTATCTAGTGCGGATTGGATGCCTCGAAATTTGAATGAACGTGTAGAGCTTATGATTCCTATTGAAGATAAACGCCATAAAGAACGGGTGAAAAGTATTTTAGATTTATATTTAGATGATACATTAAAAGCTCATTTTATGAGAGCTGATGGTTCGTATCATAAAATCAATGATCGAGAGAATCCTATATCTGCTCAAGAGGAGCTAATGAAAGCTGCTATTGAGCATGAACACAGAGAGTCAATGACGGTCATTGAACGGTTACAACCAATGTTAAAAATGAATAGATAATGAAGAAACCTTAATATATTAGGTAATGAATTTTAATACAATTACATAACATATAAAAAGCCCATTATATGGGCTTTTTTACTTTCTTATACATTTAAAAATGAGGGTAAAGTGAAGTTTTGAGTATTCTAGAAAATATTGGTAACAATTGAAAAACACATAAAAATACAAATTTAGTAATAAAAAATCTGTATATACTATATGTGGTATTAGTATTGTATATATGTACACAATTCGGAATATATTGTAT
Organism: Veillonella parvula; assembly: GCF_048309325.1. Taxonomy (GTDB): domain Bacteria; phylum Bacillota; class Negativicutes; order Veillonellales; family Veillonellaceae; genus Veillonella; species Veillonella parvula_T. Next base: position 879,125 of record NZ_DBFBTX010000005.1, on the reverse strand, counting down.
AGTATTTAAAAATATCGATATGTACGCATACGGTGGACTTTTATTAAAAAATACAAAATACAAACTGTTATAAATTCAGTATTTATAAAGGATTTTGCCTTATTGTTAACTTACGGCGTTTGACAGGTTGTATCTATCTGTAGTAGAATAATACCATTACAGGAGGGATTACAACATGAGAATTCATAAGACACACAAGCGATATATTTCGTCTGTTGTTGCCGGATTGATTGTAACAGCTGTAACCATGACCGGGTTTTCTTATAATGATAAAACCGTTACCGTTATGGTCGATGGTGCAGCACACACTGTTAGAACGCATTTAAATTCTAACGAAGGCATTGTACGCGATGCTGGGGTTAAGTTAAATCCAAATGATAAAGTTATTTCTAGTTCATCTACAGTTCAAAATGGAACAACCTTAACAGTTGTTCGTGCTATTCCAGTTTATGTAACTGTAAATGGTAAAACAAGAGCTGTATTCACTACAGAAACAACTGCTCAAGGTGTTGCTAATGAGCTTGGTTTCAAAGCACCTAATTATGTAGTAGTGGGCGATGAAAATGGATCTGTTTTAAGTGGTACACGTATAACAATTGCTCAAGTAACAAGCCGCTCTCTATCTACAGTAGATCAAGAAGTTGCTGTTGAAGTGGTTCGTCAAAAAGATGATACTATGGCTAAGGGCGAAGAAGAGGTTGTTCAAGTTGGTCAACCTGGCTTAGAACGAGTACAACGTGAAACACTATATAGTAATGGTACAGTTATTAAAACTAATGACGTATCTAAAGTAACACAACGTGCAATGGTACCTACAATTATTAAAGAGGGCACTCGTGAGGTGACTACATCTCGTAATGTGGCAGGACGTGCGTCTCGCGCTATCGTAATGGAAGCATCTGCTTATCTTGCTGGCGATGGTGATGGTGCTGGTATTACAGCTACGGGCTTACCTGCAGTACGTGGCATTGCTGCAGTTGACCCAGATGTTATTCCATTGGGAACACGTTTATTTATTCCTGGTTACGGTGAAGCTATTGCTGCCGATACAGGTGGTGCTATAGTAGGTAACAAAATCGACCTTGTAATGGACTCTTATGGGGAGGCTATGGACTTTGGTCGCCAAGACGTTACAGTGTACGTTTTGGACTAATATGATGATTTAGAGGGTATATCTATAAGATATATCCTCTTTTTATTGGACCTACTTAGCTCAGTAATATTCAATTATAATAGATATAGTAGAAGGACGCCTTATGATTAAGGCGTCCTTTTTTAGTCTTCAATATATGGAATTAGATATTCGTACTTTGTACCTTTTAATTCATCTTTAGGGATAAATCGTAAAGATGATCCATTGATACAGTAGCGAAGAGAGCCATTAGGACCATCTTCAAATACATGACCTAAATGAGCATTACCGATGCGGCTACGAACTTCTATGCGATTCATACCATGTGAGTTATCTTGGTAATACTTGATAACATCTTTAGCTATTGGTTTAGTAAAGCTAGGCCAGCCACAATGAGACTCGAATTTATGGGCTGATACAAAAAGGGGTTCTCCAGTTGTAATATCTACGTAGAGACCTGCTTTGAACTCATCTGTTAGTTCATGGCTGAAAGGTGCATCTGTAGCAGAGTTTTGAGTTACTTCAAACTCTTGTGGCGTTAATGCCTCTAAATTTTCCTGGGAAGGTTTAGCATATGTATTATCATCGATGAGTGGTTCATCAGATAACCCCAATGGAATGTGACAATAGCCATTAGGATTTTTGTCTAAGTAATCTTGATGGTATTCCTCAGCAGAGTAGTAATTCTCTAAAGGCAATACTTCAATAGCAAATGGTTTACCTTCAAAGGCTTGAGCACGTGCTAAGGTACTTTCAATAACGGCTTTATCGGTTGGATCAGTATAATAAATACCCGTACGATATTGAATGCCTACGTCACCACCTTGTTTATTGACACTAAAGGGATCAATAGCACGTAGAAAATATTGAATTAAGTGATCTAAAGATAGTATATCAGCATCGTAAATGACCTTGAGAGCTTCTACGTGCCCGCTATTGTGGCATACATCTTCATAACTTGGATTTTCTGTAGGACCATTGGCATAACCTACTTCGGTAGAAAGGACACCGGAGATCTTTTTGATATACCCTTGAAGGCCCCAGAAGCAACCACCGCCTAAATATATAGTATGTTCATTCATTTAATCACCCCAAACTTCATGAGCTATTTCTTTGACTAATGCGAGTTTAGCCCATTGTTCTTCTTCGGTCAATTGATTGCCGATTTCACAAGAAGCAAAGCCACATTGAGGAGATAAACAAAGTCTTTCAAGTGGAATATATTTTGTAGCTTCTTTGATACGTTCTTTGATGATTTCTTTATCTTCTAACTCTGGGCGTTTAGATGTGATAAGACCTAATACAACTTTTTTATTAGGAGAAACTTCACGCAATGGCTCAAAACCTCCAGAGCGATCATCATCAAATTCTAGGTAATAAGCGTCTACATTTTCCTTGGCAAATAGGATAGGGGCAATAGGTTCGTACCCACCACTAGCGGCCCATGTAGAGTTATAGTTACCACGACATACATGTGTAGTAAATGCTAAGTCGTGAGGGCGACCTTCAAGAGCTAAGTTATTCAAACGTAAATATTTAGCGGTTTCACCTTCAATGGTTACACTTTTATCCTTTTGACGACCTGTCCAGTAAGCATGGTCACAACACATACCCCAAGTACAATCATCAAATTGAATATTGCGGCAACCTGCATCGTAAAGGTCTTTAATTACTTGGCGATAGGCGGCAGCAATATCTTGAATCAATTCTTCTAAATCTGGATAGAAGGAGCGCGTTGTAATGCCATTGTCTTCACGGAATAACTCTGCCAAAAACTGAGAGGGAGCAGGAATCGTTTGACGCGCCGTAGTATTTTCGTCTTCAAATTGTTTTACAAATTTGAAATGTTCAACGAATGGGTGGTTTGTTCCCGTAATTTTGCCAGTAAGGGCGAGGGAACCTGGCGCTGTTTCTTGACCGACGAATTTGTAACCGTGTTCCAGTTCAATTTCTTTTACGCCGTTAAAGCCCCACATGAAGTCTAGATGCCAATAGGCACGACGGAATTCGCCATCTGTAATCACTGGTAGGCCAGCTGCTTTCTGTTTTTGAATGAGGTCTGTAATAAGACGATCTTCAACGGCTGTTAATTCTTCTCGAGTAATATTTCCCTTATTAAAAGCTTCGCGTGCTTCTTTTAATTCTGCTGGGCGTAGGAAGGAACCTACGATATCAAAGTGGAATGGTGCTGTATGTTTGGACATAATAATCCTCCTTATATAAACGATTAAACCGATAATTTTGATAGGTTAATTATAGCTAAGTATGATTATATATAAAAATATCAATATATTTGAGTTGTATATAGTTTAAAGTTATGTCTATGAGTGATTTTATGCTTTAAGTTATACCCAAGAAGGCACTCTCTAAAATAGAGAGTGCCTTCTTTATGGATTATCTGATACATCTAAATTGAACAATAGTGTTGTATCGCTCTATAAATAATATGAAATATAATTATTTTTTGTTTTCTGGTAATTGAATATGTCTACCGTAATTACTAACGTATTGTTCTAGAGCGTGGATATATTCTTGACCTAAACGGCTGCGTTGCATTTTATTATTAGTAATGTAGCCAATGTGCATTAAACCTTCTTCGGCAAGTGGAACGGAAATGATATTTTCACCATTTACCTCTTTATCGATTACACCACTAGATACAGTGTATCCATCAAGGCCAAGTAATAGGCTAAATAAAGATGCTCTATCGCGAACACGGATATGTTTTGGGCGCACTACGGTACTGAAGATTTCTTCAGAGAAGTAGAAGGAGTTGTGATCGCCTTGCTCAAAGGAAATATATGGATATTCCTCTAATTCGTCCATAGAGACTACCTCTTTATGGGCTAATGGATGCGTTTTACCAATAAAGATATGAGGATGGGCCGTAAATAATTCAGTAAAGGTTAATTCGTTAGTGTGAATTAATTTTTCTAATACAGGACGGTTGAAATCATTATAATAGAGTAAGCCAATTTCACTCTTCATATGAGCTACGTCATCGATGATTTCATAGGTTTGTGTTTCTCGTAAGGATACATCGTATTGGTCGATTTCAGCACCTTTTAAAAGCTCTACAAAGGCATTGACTGCAAAGGAGTAATGTTGAGTAGATACAGAAAATTGTTTTTTACCACCGCTTTGGCTCTTATATTGCTCCTCTAAAAGGGCTGCTTGTTCTAACACTTGGCGTGCATAGCCGAGGAAGCGTTCCCCTTCTTTAGATACGGTAATTCCTTTATTAGTACGATCGAAAATGGTAATACCCATTTCTTTCTCTAGTTCTTTAATAGCCTTGGTGAGACTCGGTTGAGACACAAATAATCTCTTGGCTGCCTCACTAATACTGCCTATATTGGCAATTGTTGTGACATACTTTAATTGTTGTAAGGTCATAATTGGCCTCCTTTTATATATTACACTATTAATACTACTCGATTATAAGTATTTAAGCAATGTTATATATATGTTACAATGTATTAATAGAATAAAAGGGGGATATATGTTAAAACAAGTCATTGTCGTAGAAGGAAAATCTGATATACAACGTATCGCTCAAGCTGTAGACGCTGATTGCATTGCTACAGAAGGATTTACCCTCAGAAGAGGTGTTATCGATATGATTCGCGTTGCCTATGAGAAACGTGGCATTATTATATTAACTGATCCTGATACAGCAGGGGAGCGAATCCGACGCGTTTTAACTAAAAAATTCCCTAATGCACAACATGCTTTTGTGCCTCGTGACGAAGCGTTTGCAAATGATGATATTGGCATAGAACAAGCATCTCCAGAGTCAATCAGAAAGGCTCTATCTACATTACACGTAGAATCTCTAGAATCATCTAACGAATTTACTATGGTGGACTTAGTGCGTCACGGATTGTCTGGTATGCCTGATAGTGCAGCTCGTCGAGCGGTTATTGGTGCTAAATTAGGTATTGGATACGGTAATGGAAAGCAATTTTTATACCGTTTAAATCATTATGGTATAACCCGAGATGCTTATGAAGAGGCAGTAAATTGTTAAAATAGGAGTTAAGATGTTAGAATCAGTAATTGCAAGCCCAGAGGTTGTGCATTATATATGTAAGCGCTTTGATATTAAAATGAGCAAAAAGCTAGGACAAAACTTCCTTATTAAGCGAGGTATAGTCGATGAAATTGTACATGCTGCGGAATTAACCGTGGGAGAACCTGTTCTAGAGGTCGGCCCTGGTATTGGTACCTTGACACAAGGTTTAGCTCAAAGTGGGGCAGATGTAACGGCTATCGAGCTAGATCGTCGCTTATTGGAGGTACTAGATACGACATTGGCATCTTATGACAATGTACGTATCATTCATGGTGATGTGTTAAAGCTTGATGTGCCAACGATTATGAATCATAAACCATTTAAAGTGGTTGCCAATTTGCCATACTATATTACAACACCTATTATTATGTCTTTGTTGGAAAGTAAACTACCTATTGAACGTCTAGTTGTGATGGTGCAAAAAGAAGTGGCCTTACGGATGATAGCAAAGCCCGGTACAAAGGACTATGGCGCATTATCTGTTGCTGTTCAGTATTATACGGAACCAGATATTGTTCTTGATGTACCGCCTAAATCTTTCTTGCCAGCTCCAGCGGTGACAAGTTCTGTTATCCGTTGCGTATTGCGTGATAAACCACCTGTAGATGTGATTGATGAGAAACTATTTTTTCGCGTTGTGAAAGCTGGTTTTGCGCAACGCCGTAAAACATTCTCTAATACGATGAAGACAACGGGTTTAACAAGAGATAGAATTGAAGAGTTATTAGTAAAAGCAAATATTGATGGTCAACGAAGAGGTGAGACCTTTACACTTCAAGAATTTGCTGATGTAGCCAACGCATGGGCAGCATTAATCAAATAGTATAATACATAAAGAGCTTATTGGACTGATAAAATATCATTCCAGTAAGCTCTTTTTCATGAAAAAAGGACCCGAATGGGTCCTTTTTAGTTAGTAAAGAATGCCAGCCATGGTTGTAATGAGGAAAGCATTCGCAAAGTCAATTAAGAATGCACCTACTAAGGAAACTACGAGCCAAGCACGAGGAGATGGGCCGTGTTTACTTGCTAAGGATAACATGTTAACTAATGCGTTTGGTGTAGCACCCAATCCGAAACCGATAGCTCCGGCACCAAGCATAACTGCATCGTAGTTGCGACCAAAGAGGAAGTAAATAAGGTATGCAAATACACAGATAAGTGCCATTTGTACAACTAAGATTGTAATAAGCGGTAAAGCAAGATCAATTAATTGAACTAATTTCAAGCTGTTGATAGCCATTGTTACGAATAAGGATAATGCTACATTAGATACTGCATCAAGAGCTGCATCGTTGATTTTGTATGCTTTAGTAAAGTCACCAAAGTTACGAATTACTGCTGCACAAATCATAGCGCCAATATATGCAGGTAGTGGAGTAAGAACAGACAATCCAGCACTTACGATGGTACCGATACCTAATGCAAGGCCAATCCACATACAAATTGTTAAAAGATCTTGAGAGTTAAATTGTTTGCCGCCGCTCTCAACGTGATCTTCAATTATATCGATGCCTTCATCCTCCATTAATTCAGGATTTTCATAAGGTGTTTTAACTTTATGCATTTTAATAATGCGTTCACCTACAGGCGCGCCGAGGATTGTACCAGCTACCATGCCGAATGTTGCAGCTGCAACTGCTGCGGAAGCGGTACCAGGGATACCAAGTAATTGCTCGTAATATGGACCAAAGGCACCAGCTGTACCAAGGCCGCCAATCATAGATACAGAACCTGCCATGATGCCGATAATCGGCTCAATCCCTAATGCTTTGGCAATCATAATACCTGCAGTATTTTGTACTACAATCCACACTGCACATGCTAAGAAGAAGAAAATAATAAAGATACCGCCCTTTTTGAGGACTTTTAAGGATGCCATTAAACCGATCGTGGTAAAGAAGGCAAGCATTAAAAATGTTTGTAAGGAACCTTCAAAGGTAATGTTTAAAATTTTATAATAAGACAAAATAGCAGTTAAAAATGCAAAGGGTAGAGCACCTACAGCTGGTGCAGGCATACACATACGTTGTAAGAACTTGGAATGCTTATTGATCCAAGTACCGATGAATAAGGTAATTACGGCAAGACCTACAGTTTGAATCATGGACAGTTTTAAGGTCCATACATTGTTGACTAAGGCTAAGTCAATAAGTGGCATAAAATCACTCCTTTAAAATAAAAAATAAATCTGAGTTTTATGGTATCATGAATGGTCAAAAAATACTATAGAATATATAACGTATAAAAAGTTTATATCTTTATCTTTAAACACTCATAACAACACAAAAAACAATAATATTAATAAAACTAATTTTATGATTATACATATAAATATAGAAAAGTAATAATATATATTACTTATGTACATAATCATACTATATGTATTCGACTTAAATCTGTGATTTTCCTTCTTGTTATAAAAAAATAAACTGGAATATATTTTTTATATTTATAATCATATAAAATATACTCCAGTTCTAAAACTTAATATTTTTATGTTGATTTAGTAAGACTCTAAATTATATATAGCGATAAATTCGCTCTATAAATGCATGTTAAGATATAACTAAAATGTATAGACCTAGTAATAAGTTAATTAGAAGTTATAGCTCTTGGTGTAATTTAGGGGTCGTTAAGAATGTTACATCCGGATTACGCTCTTGAACCCAACCCATTTGCCATTCGTTAGAGATAAGAACGACGGTGCGATCGCGATTATCTTTTACAATCATCGCATTATCTATACCTTTCAAGGATGCAATATCAACTTCGCCGTCAATCCAACGAGCAACACCATATGGCAAAGTATGATTTAATAAATCTACGCCATATTCATTTTTGAGGCGGTACTCAAGAACTTCAAATTGAAGCATACCTACGGCACCGACTACGAAGGAATCAAGGGAGCCTGGTTGTTCAAAGATTTGAACAGCTCCTTCTTGAGCCAATTGAGTCATACCTTTTTGGAACTGTTTACGTTTCATAGTATCTTTTGGGGATACGCGGGCAAAGAATTCCGGAGGGAATACAGGGAAGTCACCGAAAGTTACTTTGTGTTTTTGTGCACAAAGTGTATCGCCTACCCCCATAGTACCTGCATCAAAAACACCGATAATATCGCCTGGGTACGCATCTTCTACGATGGTACGTTCCGTAGCCAAGAATTGTTGAGGCTGAGATAGGCGGATTGTTTTATTAGATTGGCGGTGTAATACGGACATACCTTTTTCGAATTTACCTGAGCAGATTCGCATAAATACGATACGGTCATGGTGGTTCGGGTCCATATTTGCTTGGATTTTAAATACTAGAGCAGAGAAGTCTTCGCTAGTGGGTTGTACCATTTCCTCTATCGCTTGTCGTGGAGCAGGGGATGGAGCTAGTTCCAAGAATTTTTCTAAGAATGGTTTTACCCCGAAGTTCGTCATAGCAGAACCAAAAAACATAGGGGTCAATTCACCAGCACGAACCTTATCGAAATCGAATGGATCGCCAGCAACGTCTAGCAACTCAATATCGTCGAGCAATGCTTGGTATACATCGTCACCTAATAGCTCTTTCATGCGCGGATCCGTTAAAGCACCTTTTTCGGATGCAAGTTTTTCTTGACCATGAGTTTCGTCTTTTGCAAAGAGTTCGATAGTTTCGTGCTCTCTATCGTAGACGCCTTTGTATTCGCCGTTGATACCGATAGGCCAGTTCATAGGGCACGTACGGATGCCGAGAACATTTTCGATTTCTTCCATTAGATCGAATGGACTGCGACCGAAATGGTCAATTTTGTTAACAAATGTAAAGATAGGAATACCGCGTTCTTTTGATACAGCAAATAGTTTCTTTGTTTGGGCCTCTACGCCTTTTGCTACGTCGATAAGCATGACAGCACTGTCAGCAGCCATCAATGTACGGTATGTATCTTCTGAGAAGTCCTGGTGACCAGGGGTGTCGAGGATGTTTACGCGGCAACCGTCGTAGTCAAATTGCAACACGGAGCTCGTTACAGAGATACCACGTTGTTTCTCAATTTCCATCCAGTCGGATACGGCGTGTTTTGTAGTTTTACGAGACTTTACGGACCCGGCTAAGTGAATAGCACCACCATATAATAGTAATTTTTCCGTTAATGTTGTTTTACCCGCATCCGGGTGAGATATGATAGCAAACGTACGGCGACGTTGTACTTCTTCTAAAAATGTCATGTTTCACCTCTATTAATATGTTGTGAAAGCAGATAAATCTTTAGTTTTTACTTTCACAGTCTATATATCGTAAAAATTATACATGATTTTTCTAGTTATGACCACTAAATTGTAGTATAATGAGATTTCATAGAACGGCTTGGGGTTAGCCGTTATCTTCAGGTTAAGGAGGGGACCCATGCGGTTATTTATTGCAGAAAAGCCATCCATGGCTCGCGAAATCAGTAAATGCTTACCAGAAAATAAGAATATCCAAAAACGGAATGGTTATTTTATCCAAGGTGATGATGTGGTGACTTGGGTAGTAGGTCATGTATTGCATCAGGCTGAGCCAGGAGATTACGATGATAAATATATCCGTTGGCGCCCTCAAGATCTTCCTATCGTGCCCGATGAGTGGAAATTGCTTGTCACAGATAGCAGCCGTCAACAGTTTGAAATTGTAAAAGACCTTATTAGTAAAGCAGATGTCATTGTCAATGCAGGTGACCCGGATCGAGAAGGTCAACTTTTAGTTGACGAAGTTTTGTACTATGTAGGTAATACAAAACCAGTGCAGCGTATTCTATTAAATGCCCTCGATGAAAAATCTATTCGTTCTGCTCTTGATGATTTGAGAGATAACAAGGACTTTCACAATCTATATCGATCTGCATTGGCAAGAGCGCGAGCAGACTGGCTCATTGGGATGAATTTATCTCGGGCTTATACATTATCTGAACGTTATAAAGGTCATAAGGTAACATTGCCAATTGGTCGTGTAAAGACGCCAACGTTAGCTCTTGTTGTACGTAGAGAACGAGAGTTAGCTGCATTTAAACCAGTAGACTATTTTACTGTAAAGGTATTATATAACCATCCTAATGGAGTGTTTTGGGCGACTTGGCAGCCTACAGACGAACAAAAGGGGCTTGACCCAGATGGACGACTCATTAATAAAGCTATTGCTGATGAATTAGTAGAACGTTTACAAGCTGGACCAGACGGTTTTATTAAAGGTGTTACAAAGTCTAAGAAAAAAGATGTACAACGATTGCCTTTATCCTTATCATCCTTACAAGTATTGGCAGGTAAAGCCTTTTCTTATGATCCACAGACTGTACTTGATACAGCGCAAAAATTATACGAAAAGAAATTAACTACCTATCCACGTTCTGATTGTGAATATTTACCACCCAATCAATATGATGATCGCAATGCAATCCTCAACAATCTACAAAATGCAGGTGATGAGAGATTAGCACAGTGGGCTGCCGATGCAGATCGTTCTATTAAGAGCCGTGCTTGGAATGAAAAGAAAATTACCGCCCATCATGCTATTATTCCTACAACGGTGGCTTGCAATATAAATAGTTTGTCCCAAGAGGAGCGAAATATTTATTTCCTCATCAGTCAAGCTTATATTGCGCAATTTTATGGGGAGCATATTTACGAGCAAACTAAAATTGTAGTAGAACAAAGTAAGGAAGAGTTTGTAGCTAATGGTCGTGTAGTTATCGAAGAAGGATGGAAATTGCTTTATAAACGACATAAGTCTAAATCTACGACGGACAATGACGAGCCCGATCTAACCGATGAGCGTGGGGCTGAATCAGACCCTAAAAAAGAGGTTATTGAAGAAACGGACCACTTGCCAGCGGTTAAAAAGAACGATACTGTTTTATATACGGATTCTTCTATAGAGTCTAAACAAACGAAACCACCATCCCGTTTTACGCCGTCCACATTACTACAAGCGATGAAGGAAATTCATAAATTCGTAAAAAATGAAGACTTGAAAAAGCAATTAAAGGCTGTATCTGGTATTGGTACAGAAGCAACTCGGGCAAACATTATTGATGAGCTTATCAGTCGAGACTTTATGAAAACGTCAGGGAAGAAGCAAGTCTTATCTCCAACGGAAACGGGCTATCTCTTAGTAGATGCTCTGCCAGAAGAGCTGCTTTATCCTGATGAAACAGCTGTTTGGGAAGAACGCTTAGCACTTATGAGCGAAGGAGAGGATACATTAGATTCCTTCTTAGCGGATCAAATTAAGTTTTTAAAATTATTAATTGATAAACTTGGTTTTGATAAAGTAGTAAGCTCTGATCAAATGATGCCCAATGTGGTGCGAACTATAACGAGTCAAAATCGTAAGCGCCCTATGGATAGTGAAAGCGTAGACTTGTCTTCCTTACCTGTATGTCCTAAATGTAAAAAAGGACGTTTGCAACAGCGGAATGGTAAATTTGGTGCCTTTTTAGGGTGCACGAATTATCCTACGTGTAAACATACTCAGCCAGTAGAAGGGGATACTTCTAGTGTTGAAGGTAATATTGAAGTATCTGATGAAGATAAACAATATAAATGCCCTAGATGTAACGTAGGTTACTTTGTGAAACAAGAGGTGAGAGGTCGAACAAACTGGATTTGTAGCAATCGATCTCAATGTAAGACCCAATGTTCTGATGTAGATGGGGTACCGAGCATTTATGCCAACAAATAAAGTAACCAATAAAAGGTAACTTATTATCGGTAAATATATATAATCGAATATAGATTATTGTAAAGTTTTTAGTTATCTAAGATTACCAAGAAACAACTATTTTTACAGTGATAATAAAAAGACGCGTACAGCTTAGCTGTGCGCGTCTTTTTTTGAAACTGTTCTTGTAGAAGAAAAATTGCTTCATTTAGTTTAGGATATTAAGCTGAATTTTATCTGCGTTTGCCACGACGACCAGTTTGGGAGGTAGAAGCACGGCGTTGGCGTGTATTGGAGCCTTTATGGCCTCGTGCTTTGTGAGCTTTAGCCTTAGTGGATTGGTAAGTGCTTGTAATCTTAGGTTTACTAGCTAATTTTGTGCGTTTTGGAGCAGTGCTAGCATTGCCCTTAGTTTTGATCTGACCATCCTTAGTATATTTTGTAAGTGTAGCTTGGATAGCTCGTTCGATGCGTCGTAACCATGATTCGTCTTGTGGTGTCGCAAAGGTTACAGCCACGCCAGAGTTACCAGCACGACCTGTACGGCCAATGCGGTGGATGTAGTAATCTACATCGCGAGGTACGTCGTAATTATATACATGTGTGATACCTTCGATGTCGATACCGCGAGCCGCAATATCGGTAGCCACTAAGATTTGTGTTTTAGCTTTTGCAAAGTCTCGCAGAATTTGTGTGCGACGACCTTGTGTCAAGTCACCGTGCATTTCTGCTATATTGAGCCCCGCTGCAGTTAATTCGTAGGATAAACGAATGGCACCTTCCCGTTTATTACAGAAAACTATAGCTAAAAACGGATTATCATCTTCAATCATTTTGATGAGCCGTTGTGTTTTTTCTTCAGGATTCATCATATACACTCGTTGATCAATTGATTCGAGAGTGATGTGTTTTCCTTCTGCCGTTACTGAAACGGGTTTAGACATATATGCCTTTGCGAGATTTCGGATTTTATCTGGAATTGTAGCGGAGAATAGTAATAGTTGTCTATTGGCATCTGTTTGGCCGATGAGATTTTCGATATCTGGTAAGAAGCCCATGTGAAGCATTTGGTCTGCTTCATCTAGTACAACACGACGAATACAGTCTAGATGGAGAGAACCGCGCTTTGCATGATCCAATAGACGACCAGGTGTACCTAAGATGACTTGAGGTCGGCGGCCTAACTGTTGTAACTGTGCCTCGATTGTTTTGCCGCCGATAAGAGGGAGGATATCTACATTTAAAATAGAACCTATTACCTTCGCTTCATCGGAAATTTGTTTAATTAGTTCTCGTGTAGGCGCAATGATAAGCACTTGTTCTTGATGAACATCAGTATGTACACGTTGTAGAATTGGCAGTAAGAATGCTAGTGTTTTCCCCGTGCCGGTTTGAGCTTTGGCTATGACATCATTCCCTTTAAAGACGACAGGAATGGATTGTTCTTGAATTGGCGTAGGCTCCTTTATACCTTGTTTTTGTAGGGCTTGGATAAGTTCATCACAAACACCTAAAGATTTAAAAGATTTCATGAATCGTCCTTTCTATAATACATATTATATTAATTATAACGTATGCACATATTAGGGGCAAATGAATTGAACTTGGAAGATGTATAGTCTTAACATACTCTAGGCTCAATAAATATTATAGTATTTTGGGTATATTTTTTTGATAATATATGGAAAAATACTGATATAACTAAGTAAAATGAGAAATGAAAATATTAAAATAGCTACATTTAAACTGTTTATAAACTATTAATTGAGAATGTGAGAGTATTTGTAAATGATAATCTTAATAGAGTTTATTGATTACAGTATCTAAATATATAGCTATGAAATATTAAATTTCAGCTAGTATTCAGTATTTTATTAGATAATTATATAGATAATCTCATATTAAATATGATAATAAAATATAGATATGAGATAAAAAATAACCATAAAAATGATAATAATTGTTGAAATTAATGCTTGATTTGATATAATAATTTAAGATATTAATACGCATTATTATTTTGTGTGGTTAATATGAGGTTGTTAGGTACAATAATTAGGAGGTGTCGTATGGCTATCAAAAAGTTGAAAGACATGAAGCCAGGTGAGTCTGGTCTTATTGTTGCACTACATGGCAGTGGCAATGTTAAGCATCGTCTAATCGACATGGGTCTCGTACATGGTACAAAAATCCATGTTATGAAGTTTGCCCCTTTGGGTGATCCGGTGGAGATCAAAGTAAAAAACTTTGAATTAGCACTTCGTACAAGCGAAGCTGGCATGATTGATGTAGATGTTCAATAGGAGGTTCACATGGCAGAAAATGGGCAAATTCGCATTGCCTTAGCAGGTAACCCAAACTGTGGTAAGACTACAATGTTTAACAATATCACAGGGGCGAAGCAACACGTTGGTAACTATGCCGGCGTTACAGTAGAAAAAAAGGAAGGCCATACGAAATTTGATGGCCATGAGTTATTGTTTATTGACTTACCAGGTACATATAGCTTAACTGCACGTTCCTTGGATGAGTTAGTAGCGCGTAATGTTATCGTAAATGATAACCCAGATGTAATTGTTAATGTTCTTGATGCATCTAACTTGGAACGTAACTTATATTTAGCTGCACAATTATTGGAACTTGAAAAGCCAATGGTTATTGCTCTAAACATGGCTGACGTTGCTGAAGAAATGGGCATCAAATACGACCTAAAAAAAATGGCAGAAATGACAGGGGCTACCATTGTTAGTACTGTAGGTCGTACAAATATTGGTACAAAAGACTTGTTAGAAGCAACAATTAGTGTAGCTGCTTCTCAAAAAGCTCCTGGTGTAACAATTAATTATGGTGATTTGTTAGAAGGCAAAATTAGTGAGCTTGTAGAAGAACTAAAACAAGCTGGCACTGTTACATATCCACTTCGTTGGATTGCTGTTAAGTTGTTAGAAAAAGATGCTGACGTTATTGGCAAAGTTATGCGCTTTGATAATACGGAAGCTGTTATTCAAAAGGCTGAAGCTATTCGTGAAGAAATTAAGGATCAAGTTGATCTTGATATTGTATTCCAAGAATATCGTCACCGCTTTGCTGTAGAAGTATACAATGCATGTTTAACACAAGCGCCAACTCAATTGGAAACACGCTCTGACCGTTATGACAAAATCTTAACGCATCGAATTTGGGGCTTACCAATCTTCATGGTTGTTATGTACTTATTATTCGCGTTTGTTAACTTTGTAGGTGGGATACCTCAAGGTTGGATTGAAGATGGTTTCGCTGCATTACAGGCTTATGTGGTTCAGACTATTCCAGAGGGCCAATTACAGTCACTCGTATCTGATGGTATTATTGCCGGCGTAGGTGCAGTACTTTCATTCTTGCCATTAATTTTATTACTCTTCCTTGGCATTTCTTTCTTGGAAGATACAGGGTATATGGCTCGTGCAGCCTTCGTAATTGACCGTGTAATGCGCGCATGTGGCTTGCATGGTAAATCCTTTATTCCTTTGTTATTGGGATTTGGTTGTTCCGTGCCATCTGTAATGGGTGCTCGTATCCTTGATAACTATAAGGATCGAATGGTTACTATTTTGATTACACCATTCATGAGTTGTTCTGCTCGTTTACCGGTATATATCTTATTTGCAAATGCATTTTTCCCAAATGGTTGGGATAGTACATTTGTTGTATTTTCTGTATATTTCTTGGGCATTATTTTCGGTATTATCTTTGCAAAGATCTTCCGTAAGTTCTTATTTGCAGGTGAAGCTGAACCATTTGTAATGGAACTACCTCCATATCATTTACCTACATTGAAAGCTACTTGGATGCACATGTACGAACGTGCTAAATTGTACATCATTAAAGCTGGTACATTCATCATGGCCGCATCTATTTTGATTTGGTTCATTACAGCGTACCCAATGGATGTAGAATACTCTAAAGACTATGATGCAATGAAAGAACAAGTTGCTCAAGAGTATGAAGTAAAAGATGCAGCTACATTAGCTCAATTCGGTATCGCTACAGATGACCAAAAAGATGCAGTTGATAAAATTGTTGAAGATATGAAATCTACTGTACAAGATGCTACTAATGCTGCTAAGGACGCAGGAGAAGATGAACCTGAAGTAGCAGTAGAAGAAGATTCTGAAGCACCTGAATTATTCAATGATATTAAAGATGAAAATAAAGACTTGTTCCCAGCAGCATGGGCAATGTATAAAAACAGTGCTAACTTAGATGCTGAAAATGACAAACTTGATAAAGAACAAGCTTCTGAAAAAATTGAACAATCCTATGCAGCATCTTTTGGTAAAGCTATTAACCCAGTGCTAGAACCATTGGGGTTTGATTGGAAAATGGGCCTATCATTAGTAGCTGGTTTAGCGGCTAAAGAAGTAGTAATTTCTACATTGGGTACTATCTATGCTGTAGGTGGTGATGATCAAAATCCAGCACCGTTGACTGAGTACCTACAAAACGACTCTCACTTTACACCATTAATTGGTTTGACAATGATGTTGTTTATCTTAATTTACCCACCTTGTTTGGCAACATTAGCTGTTATCAAACGTGAAACAGGTTCTTGGAAATGGGTTGCTTTCATGTTCTTCTATGAAAATACATTTGCTTGGATTGCATGTTTCATCTTCTATAACATAGGTCGCGCATTAGGTTTCTAATCTAAAATCGCTAAATAGGAGAGTTTAGCCACTTTTAGATACTTTGAACAAAAATGAATTAAAACATTGCGATTTTGTTATAAGTAATTTAAAAATAATACTTGATAATTATCAATATTCGTGGTTAAATGATAATGAGAAAAGGGAAATATCCTTTAGATATTGCTTTTATCTTGTTTATCACTAAGACAGATATTGTAATTTAGTAGATATTGAGAAAGAGGCATAGTAATGGATAATCTTGTTATAGGACTCATAGTTGTATTAGCATTAGCTTATATCGGTAATAAATTTTACAAACAAATGTCTGGTAAAGGTGGCTGCGGCTGTAGTGGCGGTGGCTCCGATTCTGGCTCTAAAAAATCTTCTGGTTGTGGTGGTAGCTGCAGCTGTGATGGTTCCAATAAGGCATTAGGCATTAAACGTACCGCTAAGTAAGCTAATACGAATTCTGAATTTGAAAGAGGGGTCTCTATAATAGGCTCCTCTTTTCAAATATAGTAAGTAATTTTTATATATATTCAGTAGAAAGGAATATTATTATGTTCAACTTCAACCAAAACAATCTTAAAAACGCTAATTTATTCGCAGCAGGTCTTGCATTGGGTACTGTAGGTCTTAAAGTGTTAACTTCTAAAGACGCTAAAAAAGTATATGCTGGTATCGTAGCAGCTGGTCTTCGCGCTAAAGAAACTGTATTAGAAACAGCTGAAAAAGTACAAGCATCCGCATCTGATGTATTGGCAGAAGCTCAAGAAATCAACGAAGCACGCAACGAAGAAATCTTTGAAGAAAACAAATAATTGAGGATTTAACTATGTTACAATTTTCTGTTGTACGAAAACTCAGAAATCGCTTACACGTTAAGGTGTCTGGGCATCGCTTTACAGAAGCAGAAGCTGCTTATGTAGAGGATACATTGCTCCTTAATGATGCAATTGTAGATGTAACCTTCTACACTCGTAGCAGTCAAATCGCCATTAAACATAATGGTGATTCTGATGCTGTGCGTGATGCAGTACTTGGTCTACGCGATTTAGATTTGTCCGAAGCACTAGCTTTGAACGAATACTCTCCACGCTTGGTAAATAAAAAATACCGTGAAATGATGATTAACCGCACAGCAGTTTACTTAGGTAAAAAAGCAGTGTTACCTGCACCAATTGCGGCTGCATGGGCATGGTTTGATGGGATTAAATTTATCGGTAAAGCGATTAAAACATTGTGGCAACGTAAGTTAACTGTAGAAGTACTTGATGGTGTAGCTATTGGTGCTGCATTACTTCAAAAAGATTATCCTACAGCTGGAGCCGTTATGTACCTATTGGGTATTGGTGATATCTTAGAAGAATGGACTCACCGTAAATCCGTATTGAATCTCGCTCAAAGCATGTCCTTGAACGTAGATAAAGTATGGGTATTGGTGGATGATATTGAAGTAAGCAAACCTGTTAATGAGGTTGTAGCTGGTGATCAAATTATCATTCGTCAAGGCGAAGTTATTCCTTTGGATGGCGTTGTTATAGATGGTGTTGTTCTCGTTAATGAAAGCTCCATGACAGGGGAACCAGAAGCGGTTCGTCGCGATCAAGACAGTTCTGTATATGCAGGTACTGTTGTTGAAGACGGTAAAGCTATTGTAGAAGTACGTAGCACATCCAAAACATCTCGTTACGAAAAAATCGTTAACCTCATTGAAGAGTCTGAACAAATGAAATCCGGTATGGAACAACAAGCATACCGCATGGCTGATAAATTAGTTCCAATAAGCTTTATTGGTGCTGGTTTAACATACTTGTTGACTCGTAATGTGATGAAAGCATTGTCTTTCGTAATGGTTGACTTCTCTTGTGCTCTTAAATTATCCATTCCATTAGCAGTACTTTCCGCTATGCAAGAAGCATCTAAACGCGGTATCACTGTTAAAGGTGGTAAGTTCCTAGAACAAATTGCACAAGCAGATATGATTGTGTTCGATAAAACAGGCACTCTTACTAAAGCTGAACCTGAGTTTGAACAAATTATTCCATTTAACGGTCATGATGCAGATGAAATGTTGAAATTAGCTGCATGTATTGAGGAGCATTTCCCTCATTCCATGGCAAAAGCAATTGTACGTGCTGCTAAGGATCATGCATTACCTCATAAGGAAATGCACTCTGACGTAGAATACGTTGTGGCTCATGGTATTGCATCTAAGGTTGGTCGCTATCGTGTACGCATTGGTAGTGCTCATTATATCTTTGATGATGAAAAAACAAAGATTCCTGCTGATGAACAAGAAAAATTCAATAATTTACCAAATACATCTTCACATATTTACCTCGCTATTGGTGGTACATTAGCAGCGGTTATTTGCATTAAAGACCCTGTACGTGAAGAGGCAAAACAAGTTATAGCTGATTTGCATGCATTAGGCATTAAAAAGGTTGTCATGATGACTGGTGACTCTAAGCGTAATGCACAACGCGTAGCTGATGAACTTGGTATTGATGAAGTGCATGCAGAAGTATTGCCAGAAGATAAGGCAAGTTATGTAAAACAAGCCAAAGCTGAAGGCTATACTGTTATGATGGTAGGGGACGGTATCAATGACTCCCCAGCAATTTCTGAGGCTCATGTTGGTATCGCTATGAATGAAGGCGCTCCAATTGCTCAAAAGATTGCGAATGTTACTATTTCTTCCGATAATCTACAAGCTCTTGTAGATTTGCGCCGCATTTCTATTGCATTGATGAAACGTATCAAAGCAAATTACAATGGTATCGTTGGTTTCAATGGTGCTCTTGTTGGTGGCGGTGTACTTGGCTTTATGCCACCAAGTCAAACTGCTTGGTTGCATAATCTATTCACATTGGGGATCGGGCTTGAAAGCATGACACCATTGTTGAAAAAAGAAGAACCAAAGGAAACTGTTCCTACAATTGATGTAACAGCTGATTCTGTAGTAGCTTAATCAAAGGAACCTCCATATAGGTATTGATTTACCTATATGGAGGTTTTTCTTTTTTGATGACATTTATCTATGATTATTGTAAAATACAAGGAGATTACATATCGTAGGAGATTTATATGAACATTTTGATAGATATTTGCAGACGCTCCTTCTATTTGAATCTATTTATTGTGGTAATTCCCATTATTGCATATATGATTCATAATGGATCGAGTGCGACAGTAGCACTAGTATGGTATTTGTTGTTATCCTTGTGTATGCCTTGGGCCTATTTATCATTTAAAAGCAGTACCTTTGGTGAGGGTAAATCTATAAGTCGTATCGCTTATGTAGTGAGTTGGGTTGTCGTTCACGGTATCAGCTATAAAGGAATTTTCTTAGGTATTGATTTATCCATGTTGTGGGGATGGCCAACAGTAGGTCGTGATATAGCCTTTTTATTAGCTATGTATTTTAGTGTCACATTTAGCTTGATTATAGCTTATGGCTTAACTCGATTGGTGGGAGACCGTAATGAATAAAAGTTTTTGGTTATTTACGTTAATTTGTTCACTTTTTGTAAGTGCTATTACGACAGTACTTTCATTAAGTGGGGCACTATCATTACCCATTTTAGTGTTCCCCGTTTTGTCGCTAGTCATACCAATTATGGTGCGACGACTAAAGAATACCAAGTTTAACGATGATTTACCGCTAAGCATGGGCTATCATGCTTATAGTTGGGCTTGGTGGACGGTATTTTCGTTTCTTCATACACCATTTAGCTTTAATGTAGATAATGGATTAGCAAAAGTACTACTTTTATTTGTAGTATATTTTATCGTTCAAGTTCTTATTGAGCTATGTGGCTTATTAGCTACAAAGTTTTTCAATCGTACTCATCGATGGGGTATGATTGATGAAGCATTAGATATAATTGTCTATACTATACCGATTCCATTCTTGTATATTGGCTCAATCCTATATATAGATTTACAGGATCCGATGGTATATTTTATGTATGCATCATCTATGAATGTAAATATATTATTTGCTGAACTTGTATTATTACTAGTTTCTTTATTGGTCTTTGTATTCTATTTGTATCCAAGAGATTTAGCATATAAGGGTGTACGTTTGTTGCGTATCATTATTACTGCAGGTATATGGCTTGCTATGAACGCTCATATCTTGTATGGTGGTTATATTCCAGAATTTATTTTATCTTTAGTTCCCACCGTTTTTCCAACGTACCAAGGTAATCCACTAGTGTTTGTAACTCCAGCTTTATTAGAAGCTGGTGTGACAGGTGTAGCAGTGATTATAGGTGCATTGGTAGAGCGTGGTATTATTTCACGATGCCGTGAACGTATTTAATTTCTAGTTTCGACTTATATCCGTAAGGAATGAGAGCGAAGGAGGATCTATGAACAACATTGAACGTCCATTGGATGATAACTCAACTGTATCAATCCACGACAATGAAAAACTGAAGCAAGTTGAACGTAAAGAAGCCAAAAAAGAGAAGAAAAGTGGCATTACGATTCGAGAATTGACGATTATTGGTTTACTAGCCGGTATCACTATTGCATTAGGCCTTTCTGGATATGGTATTATTCCATTAGGTCCGCTAAATGTAACAACTTTACACGTACCAACTCTAATTGGTGCTATTGTAGAAGGACCAAAAGTGGGGGCCTTTGTAGGCCTTATCTTTGGTTGCTATAGTTTGTGGCAAAATATTACAGCTCCTAATATTTTATCCCCACTATTTATTAATCCAATTATTTCCGTATTACCACGTATACTTTTCCCAGTATTAGCATATTTGGTATATCTATTATTGTGGAAAGCACCGCAAGGTCCACGTATTATTGTTTCTGCTTTTATGGGGACCGTATTCCATACGATCATGGTTATGGGATTAATCTTCTTACTCTATGCAGATATGTTTGCTCTTAAAATGAATCTTAGTCCAGATCAAGTATTAGGCTCTATCGTATTCTTGTCTGTTACACATGGTATTCCAGAAGCCGTTTTTGCTGCTGTAATTGTAACACCTGTAGCAATGGCATTACGTAAAGTCTTGCGCAAAGATGCTCCTAAGAAAACTAAAGGTGAAGCTATAACAGAAGTAAAAGTTGCAGATCCTCAATTATCAGAAACTGAAGCGGTAGAAACTAAATAAGTTGAAGTTGTAGACGAAAATATAACGAAATAGTATTTTACAGGCTTTTTATAAATATGATAAAATAAATATCATTCGATAAGTATTGAGGAGGATAATCATGGCTAAACGTATTCGTACTATCAACACTGAATCCTTACAAAAAACTGCTAAAACTGGCGGTTGTGGGGAATGTCAAACATCTTGCCAATCCGCTTGTAAAACAAGCTGCACAGTTGGTAACCAAGTTTGCAAACAAAAATAATGAAGAGGCTCGCTTAGCGGGCCTTTTTTATTTATGTTTTAAAGACATACATTGTATGGTATATCTTTATGACTCTTTTTATAACGTTTAGTGTGGAAATGTGGTACAATTATCTAGAAAGTTCTATATACTAGGGCTTTTACCATACAAATTAATTGGAGGTACCATGTTAGAATTAAAACCAATGATCCATAAGTTTCGGATGAAGGATAACTATTACTGCTTAGACGTGAATAGCGGTATTATCCATGTTATCGACGAACTCATCGATAGAGTTCTTGACATATATGATGGCACTAATCGCGATGCTGTACATGCTGCGTTAGATGCTAAAGAAGATGCAGTAGAACTAGATGAGATTATGGACGAGTTAGATGAGCTCATCAAAGCGGAGCAATTATTTGCGCCGATGAGTAAAGAGTTTAAACTTGTAGTAGGTGAGAAACCTATTGTTAAGGCATTATGCTTAAATATTGCTCATGATTGTAACTTAGCATGCAAATATTGCTTTGCTAGTCAAGGTGATTACGGCGGTGTTAAACGAGAATTAATGAGCTTTGATGTAGCAAAACGGGCTGTGGATTTTCTTATTAAAATGAGTGGATCTCGTCAACATTGTGAGATTGATTTCTTTGGTGGCGAGCCATTATTGAACTGGGATGTAGTTAAACAAACGGTTGAATACATTGAATCTATTCAAGAAAAGCACAACAAAATCTTCAAACTTACATTGACCACGAATGGTATGCTTTTAACACAAGATAAAATTGATTATGTGAATGAGCATAAGATGAGTCTTGTATTATCTTTGGATGGTCGTGAATCCGTTCATAATGCGATGCGACCTGTAGCGGGTAGTGGTGCTGAATCCTATAAATATATTGCAAAGAATCTTGTCAATGCTGTAAAACAGCGTCACGGTCTTGAATACTATGTACGTGGTACGTATACACATAAAAACTTAGACTTTACTAAAGACGTTATGGCAATGTCTGATCTTGGCTTTGAGCATTTGTCCATGGAGCCTGTTGTCGGTGAAGAAGGGGACTATGTACTTCGTGAAGAAGATTGGCCAGCTTTAGAGAAAGAATATGAAAAACTAGCAGATATTTATTTACAACGCCAGTTAGAAGGCTGGGGTGAGAAGTTTAACTTCTTCCACTTCCGCATGGATTTATATCGTGGGCCATGTATGGCGAAA
The DNA here is from genome assembly GCF_048309325.1 of Veillonella parvula. GTDB lineage: Bacteria > Bacillota > Negativicutes > Veillonellales > Veillonellaceae > Veillonella > Veillonella parvula_T. The sequence goes on along the minus strand of NZ_DBFBTX010000005.1, from coordinate 855,996 downwards.
CGCCTTCGAGGTTGTGGGGCAGGTCATGAATATATGGCGATTGTACCAAATGGTGATATTTATCCATGCCATCAATTTGTAGGCAAAGATGGATACGTGCTTGGTAATGTGTATGATGGTTTACAAAATACAGAGATTCCTAAAGATTTCCGCAATACACATGTATTCTCTAAGCCAATTTGTGCTGAATGTTGGGCGAAATTCTTCTGTTCCGGTGGCTGTCATGCTAACAACATTACATTGGGTGGCGATCTAGAGACACCTTATGAATTTGGTTGTCGTTTACAGAAGAAACGTATTGAATGTGCTATCATGATTCAAGCTGAATTAGAACAAGCTGGTATTGATGGCAGTATTCCTGTTGCATTAGGTTAATTACACTTGATTCTCCGAGTATAGTAGGAGTTTATATGAAACAAAATAGTAATCAAACTACAGAACGCTGGGGAATTCGCTATACCGGTATAGTTCAAGGGGTCGGATTCCGACCCCTTGTTTCTATGTTGGCCCATTCTCTAGGATTAACAGGTTTTGTATATAATGATAGTCAAGGCGTGTATGTTGAAGTTCAAGGTTTTCTAGGTGAATTGCAGTTATTTTTAGATGCTGTTCAAGAGGAGCAACCTCGTTTATGTCGTATTACTAGTCAAACTGTACAGCATCTTACACTTAATATGCATGAAAGTGATTTTGTTGTGCAGACATCCCCTTTAGGTGAATCCGTGAGTACCTTTATTAGTGCTGATACTGCGCCTTGTAATGATTGCCTTAAAGAGTTACAACAAGATAAACGTAGAAAGGAATATCCTTTCATCAATTGTACAAATTGCGGACCAAGGTATACGATAATTAAATCTTTGCCCTATGATCGAGAACGGACGACGATGAATGAGTTCCCCATGTGTGAAGATTGTAAGGCTGAATATGAAGATATAGAGGGGCGTCGTTATAGAGCTGAACCAAATGCATGCTCTTATTGTGGGCCTCGTTATACTTTATACAAGCCAAATCGCACGGCTGTAGATACGGTAAATGTATGGAATACTACGCGGGAATTGATTAATGAAGGTAATATTATCGCCATAAAAGGTGTAGGAGGGTATCATCTTGTTTGCGATGCTAGAAATGATGCTGCTGTACAACGATTACGTAAGCGGAAGAATAGACCGCATAAACCATTAGCAATAATGGTGGGATCTCTAGATATGGCGATTGAGTTAGTACATATTAACGATGTAGAACTAGATGTATTAACGGGGATGGAACGTCCTATTGTGTTATTAGAAAGAAATCATAATAGTTCTGTTCGGTTAAGTCCTCACGTTGCACCTGACAATCATATGTTGGGTGTGATGTTGCCTTATTCACCGATGCATGAGGTGTTATTGCCCTCTGATGCAGCTTGGGTTATGACCAGTGGTAACAGAAGTGGTGATTCCGTATTATATAACGACGACCAAGCGTTTAATGAACTAGGTGAGGTAGCAGACTATTTCCTCGTTCATAATCGTGAAATCTATGCTCCTCTTGATGATTCTGTGGTGGTGGTCATCAATAATAAACCTCGATTTATTCGTCGCAGTCGTGGCTATGTACCTGAGCCAATTCATTGTGACGGTTTAGAACAAACTTCGATATTAGCTATGGGCAGTGATTTGAAAAATGCGTTTGCTGTGAATAAAGGTAGTGAAGTTCTTGTAGGACCCCATATTGGAGATTTAGAGAATGCATCTACTCATAAAACCCTAGAATGGACCATTGAACGATATAAAAATTTATTTTCTATACAACCAGAAAAGATTATTATAGATAGTCATCCCCAGTTTTTCTCTTCTCGGTTAGGTGAAAGAATAGGTGAAAGTCTCCATCTTTCTGTTGTACCTGTTCAGCATCATCATGCTCATATAGCGTCTGTTATGGCAGAACACAATTTAAGGGGGCTGGTACTAGGAATTGCTATGGATGGTACTGGCTATGGACCAGATGGGACTATATGGGGGGGAGAATTCCTCCTTTGTAAAGGCAATCAATATCAGAGATTGGCACATATTCATGCGGCTCCATTGCCTGGTGGAGAAAAGGCTGTTTCTGAACCCTGGCGACAAGCCTTATGGTATATTCGTAATTATTATGGCGATGATATCCCTTTTGTATATCAAGAATGGATGAAAGAACTTCCAAAGGGATGGGAAATTTTAGATAAAGCATTACAATCTACGATGCCCATGATTCAAGCTACAAGCTGTGGGCGATTATTTGATACTGTAGGTACTTTATTAGGTCTTGGTATGGTGCATAGTTATGATGCACAAATTGCCATTTCCTTAGAAACTCTATGTGGTGATGAAAAAGGATCACTACTTGCTTACAATTATGACGGACATATTCTTGATTTTACACCTACAGTTCAATCTATTATGGATGGCGTTGTTCGTGGTGAATGTCGAGCTCATTTAGCCGCTTCATTTCATAAAACAATGGCAATCGCACTATGCGAAACGGCTGCAGACTTGATGGAGCGATATAATATTAGTGATGTGGCTATGTCTGGTGGTGTATTTCAAAATCGTAAACTATTAGAATTTATATATAAGACGTGGCATATAGGTAATTTATATATGAATGAAGCGGTTCCCTCTAATGATGGTGGACTTGCTTTAGGACAACTGTGGTTAGGAAATCAATTATAAATTGTCATATAGCTCTTATTCTTAGATAAATTTATTTAGTAATGTCCTGAATATTGTTTAATCTATGTGAGTGCCATAGCTAGTTTAAGTTCTAGTTGTTTGTGCATACTATCACTAAATAATGAGTGTAACTGTGATACAATAATATTAATTTTATTCATATATTTCGGAGCTGTTTTATTGAAGTAAATGTATATAAAACTTGTTATAAATGATATAGATAAGGAGATAATATGTGCTTAGCTGTACCAGCGCAATTGATTGCTGTGAATGATGCTATTGGTACCGTTGAATTGACAGGTGCTACCCGTGACTGCAGCTTGCTCCTCGTACCAGATGCAAAGGTCGGGGACTGGTTGTTAGTTCATGCAGGTTTTGCTGTACAAATTGTTGATGAAGAAGAGGCTCAAAAAACATTAGAGGCCTTTAAGGAGTTAGAAGAACTTGAAGAAGCTTACTTTGCAGGAAAAGCAGCACACAGCTGATGCTTTGTTAAGGCGCATCAATGCGCTTCATAAGCCCGGTGAAACTGTGCGGCTTATGGAGGTTTGTGGTACGCATACAGTATCGATTTTCCGAGAAGGTCTTCGTCAATTATTGCCAAGTGGCATAGAACTTGTTAGTGGACCAGGATGTCCAGTATGTGTAACTGATCAAACCTATATGGATAAGGCTTTAGCCTATGCAGAACGTGAGGATGTTATTATTGCTACCTTTGGGGATATGTTAAAGGTTCCAGGTAGCTATAGTAGTCTCAATGAAGCTCAAACAAAAGGAGCTCATATCCATGTTATTTATACGCCTTTAGAGGTAATAGAACTTAGCAAAAAATATCCAGAAAAGAAAATAATATTCTTAGCTATTGGCTTTGAAACGACTATTGCGATTATATGTGCTACTGTGAAAGCCGTTCACGCAGCAGGACTTAAGAATGTATTCTTCTTAGTATCTCATAAATTAGTGCCTCCAGCATTGCGTGCACTATTAGATAAACAAGAAGGTCATATCGATGGATTTATTTTACCTGGCCATGTGAGTGTTATTATTGGTGAAGAATCATACCGATTTTTGCCCAAAGAATACGGTATTCCATCTTGTATCGCTGGCTTTGATGGCTTAGAAATATTGTCTGCTATAGCTAATATTTTAGAGCAACGTGAGTCTGGTAATGTTGTGGTGGGCAATACGTATCATTCTGTAGTTATGCAGAAGGGAAACCCTGTAGCCCAAGCTATGATCGAGGAAGTGTATGAAGTATGCGATGATGTATGGCGTGGTATTGGTGTGATTCCTAACTCTGGTTTAGCATTAAAGGGGGAGTATGCAGCTTATGATGTAGAGCTTGCCCTTCCTATTAACTTGGATAAACCATCTCTTGATCCTAAAGGCTGTCAATGTGGACGTGTTTTGCAAGGCCTTATTAAACCGAGTGAATGTCCGTTATTTGGTAAAAGCTGTACCGCAGATCATCCGGTGGGTGCCTGTATGGTATCTGTAGAGGGTAGCTGTGCTGCATGGTATAAATATGGTTATTCTAGTGGTGGATCGACGTGGGAGGATTAATATGGAACGAGTTCGCTTAGTCCATGGTAATGGTGGACGATTTAGTCATGAGTTGACGGACCGTTTTATTTTGAAATATTTTACAAATGATTTATTGGCGCCCCTACACGATGGTGCCCAGTTTCCTGTTACAGCCGGGCGCATGGCCTTCTCTACAGATTCTTATGTGGTGCAACCTGCGTTCTTTCCTGGTGGTAATATTGGCAAGTTGGCTGTTTGTGGAACTGTGAATGATTTAGCCATGAATGGCGCGATACCTCAATATTTAAGTTGTGGTCTTATTTTAGAAGAAGGTTTGGCCTTTGAAGAGCTAGATGAAATTCTTCGCACTATGTCAGAAATGGCAAAAGCCGCAAATGTTCAAATTGTTACAGGTGATACAAAGGTCGTTAAAAAGGGCGAAGTAGATAAAATCTACATTAATACTGCTGGTATTGGCATGATTCCAGATGGAATAGATATTGGTCCACATCGTGTGAAAGCAGGGCTAGATATCATTTTGTCAGGTGCTATTGGAGATCACTCCATTGCCGTTATGGGGCAACGGTTTGGGTTAGATTTATCTGACTCCTTAACAACTGACTGTGCACCACTAAATAAGATGGTTCAAGCAGTATTAGATAAAGTAGGAACTCAAGTTGCTTTGTTGAGAGATCCCACTCGTGGTGGCCTAGGTACCGTTTTAAAAGAAATCGCTGATCAGAGTCAAGTAGGCATTAAAGTTGAAGAAACGGCCATACCTATTCATGAAGAAGTGCAGTCAGTATGTAATATATTGGGGTATGACCCTTTATATTTAGCGAATGAAGGGAAAGTAGTTCTTATCGTTGAACCATCTGTTACGGACGAAGTTCTCAAGATTCTTCATAGTTTTGAAGAGGGAAGCGAAGCTGTTCTAATTGGTAAAACTTTAGATAAAAATATTGGTAAGGTTGGTCTACAAACGGCTATTGGAGGTGTTCGTTTAATTGATTTATTAGGTGAAGATCAGGTTCCACGAATTTGTTAAATTTATAATTAATAAAAGTAATTAAACTATATCATTTTGTTAATCTTTTTATTTCAATTTTTGAGCTTTCTAGATGTAGCTCGTATTAGATGTTGACACGATTTATCATTGATGATAGCATTAAATTAAGTTGCGTAAAATTCATTAAGAATTCATCGAAAATCTATATTATGTTAGTATCTTTATGTGTAAGTTCTTATACTTTCACTAGAATCTATGTATAGAATTTGTTAAAATATAAGTATCTATAGGAGGCTTATTATGAAAAAGAAGATTATTACAGCTGTTCTAGGGATTTGTTTAACTACAACTGCATTTGGTGGTATCTTGACAACTCAAGCTGGTGGACTTAGCAGCATTCTTGGTGGTGCAGCTAAAATTGGTGGTATCGGCATTGTTGTTAACAAATTTGGTCCACAAATTGACTCTTTCCTAAATAAATTATTGAAACAAAATAACTTGAGTACTGAATATACAACTAAAGTAGTTCCTATTATCAGTATTGGTACAAAAGGTTATATCGGTGCTGCTCAAGTTACTGGGCCTGCTTCTAGCATTGAAGAAGTTAAAGCTGTTGCTCAAGTAGAAGGTAGCTTTAATGGTATGGTTCGTGTAAAAGGCTTAGTTCCTGTTGATAGCACAAACCCAGTTGGTGCATCTCGTGTTCAAGGCGTAGGTGTATCTGCTATTATTGATTTGAAAATTTAATGGCCACTGAGCATATAAATTGATAGACTCAGGGAATAAGCACGGTCTTAGGCCCGTGCTTATTCTGTTGTATAACAGTTATACATTAGATACATTGTGGAGGAATTTATGAAGAAACAAGTACTTACACTTTTAATGGCATCCCTAATTTCAGGCACTGCATTTGCCGCTCCTGGTACAGTAACTGAAAAAACAAATGTTTTAGAAACTACTGTATATGGAACTGTACAAGATGGTGCTGTTGTGGACCGCATTAATCAACTTGATGAAACCGTGTATGGTACTGGTTTCAATGGTAATTCCGCAACATTGAGCAAACGTGTTGACTCCCTCTACAATTCTGTAGAAGGCAGTGGTACTAATATTTCTTTGCGCGAAGAAATGGATGCATTGGAATATACATATCAAAATAGCATTAACGCAGGATCTCTTGTAGACCGTGTAGAAAAGATGGAACGTAGCGTTAATGGTCGCATTGGTAGTGGTTCCTTACAAAAACGTATTATTTCTTTGAAGACAAAGGTATATGGTAGCAATGTGTCTCTTACTAACCAAGTAGGCACATTGTCTGGTAACCAAGTGTTCAAAGTGACTTTAAATGAAGCGGTTTCTTCTAAAACTAGTCGTGAAGGTGATACTGTATCCTTTACTGTTGCAGAAAATGTAATGGATGGCAATGTCTTATTAGTACCTGCGGGCACTGTAGGTTCCGGAACAATTACTTCTTTGAAAAAGGCTCGTTCCTTTGGTCGTAATGGTGCGTTAGATATTACATTTGATACAATCCCAGCTATTGATGGTACAGAATTTACTGCTGTACAAGGTAAAGAGGCTAAGGATAAAACTCGTAGTGAAGTTAAAGCAGCAGGTGCATCTGTGGCGGGCGCAGTTCTACTCGGTCCTGTTGGGCTTGTAGGGGGCGCTTTCATCAAAGGTAAAAATATTGAGTACCCAGCTGGTGCTACTGTATATGTACAACCTCAAGATTCCGTAACAATTCAAGGTCTTGTTATTGGTGGTGATGGTTTAGCTCATAGTGATGATGAATTAGCTGATGCTGTAACTGTACCTAATACAACAGGTGAATCTGAAGAATATGTAGAAAATAATGATACTGATGAAAATGCAGCTGTAGCTGAAGATGCTACAGCAGTTGAGGAGCCAGAAGAACCTGTAGAAAATGTTTCTCAACCTATCGTTGTTGTAAAGCGTAATCAATAATTAACAAATTCTTAAAGTAATAGGAGTTCTAGTAACCATGAGGAAACGTAAAGTACAATGGCTGGCAGCGGCATGTGTTATTTGTTTAGCACAACCTGTATGGGCCGCTACTGAGTCAACTATTGTATATCAAGATACATTGGATAGCGTAGGTCAATCCTATGCAGGAGAAATTTCTAAAGCATCTACACCTGAATATAGTAATATCCGTGTTGTACGTCGTGGTGAAAAAGCGAAATCTGCTACTCCTGCTGAACAGTTGCCTACACGTATCGATGCTAACAAAATGTCTTATACTGGCTCTACAGGTGATGTATATGCTCAAGGCGATGTTGTGGTGTCTCAAGGTAATCAAACTTTGATGGCTCCACGTATTGAAGGTAATACTAAAACTACAGAGTATCGTACTGTTGGGGGCTATCGCTATTTGGAAGATGGCGGTAAAACAAAAGATATTACAGGTCAAAATATGACGTATCGCACTAGCGATCGTCACTTTGAGGCGGACCAAGCCATGGGATGGAGCGATCCCTATTATGTAAAAGGCAATAACGCCACTTTTGATGGACAAATAGGCCATATGGAAAAGGGCATGGTAACTACAAAACATGCAATGGCTTTTGTTCATACTCCAGATTATCGTGTGGAGGGTCAAGATATTCAGGTGTATCCTGGTGATAAAGTCGTTATTAAAAAACCATCCTTTTATATTAAAAACTTTAAAGTATTATCCTTGCCATCTTATACGACTTCATTGCGTCATGACAAAGAAGGCAAATTTAGTATTTTTTCCTTAATACCAAAACCTACGTATAGTAACGATGATGGTATTGGCTTACATGGTAGTACAGAATATCCTATCGGTAAAAACGGTGAAGCTTATATTGACTATCGTTGGTATTCTAAATCTGGTTTTAAACCACAGGTGGGATATCGTCATTATTTACCTTGGGGGACTGCTTCTGTTGGCTATAGCAAGGAGTCTAATGAATATAATGATGAAACAGTATGGGTTGAAAAAATAGGTGAAGCTCGTTTGGATACTCATACATATCATGTAGGAAATTCTCCAATTACTGTACGTGGTGGTGTTAATGCTGGTTATTGGAAAGAGGGGTCTGTAAAAGGTTCTCATAAAGAATATTATGCAGAAGTTTCTCATGATCCGATTAAGCTTGGCAAAAATGCTGATTTGCGCTTCTTAGGTGGTTACCAACGTGACTACTATGGCTATGATGGTAGTATCCGTAGCATGCCTTATTGGGGGGCTAGATTCCAATCTAAAGTTGGTAATCGTGCTAATGTATGGGTTAGCTATAATCAACGAAATATTACCTACAATAATTCACCTTATCGTTTTGATACGACAGAGCTTCCAAAAGAGCTTATTTATGGTGGTACCTATAAATTGACTCGCCTTGATGATATTTCTGTAAGTGTTAAGAATAACATGATGAGTGGGGATATTGATTCTGTCTATTATACATGGCATCGTGATTTACACTCCTTCGATATGTACTTAACATATAAAGATGGACATAAAAATAAAAATGATCAATGGAAAATTAAATTTGTAGGTAAAGACTTTTAGTTAGGAGAATACTATGCAACGCATTAGAAAAGCTGTAATTCCAGCAGCTGGTTTTGGTACACGTTTTTTACCAGCTACCAAGGCACAACCAAAAGAAATGCTTCCTATTGTCGATACACCTGCTATCCAATACATTGTAAAAGAAGCTTTAGATTCTGGGATTGAAGAAATTCTAATTATTACAGGTCGTAATAAACGTGCTATTGAGGACCATTTTGATAGTAGTGTTGAATTAGAATTGTTATTACAAAGTCAAGGTAAAAATAAACCATTGGCTATGATCAAGGATTTGGCGGACATTAAAGTTCACTTTATTCGTCAAAAAGCACCTCGTGGACTTGGTGATGCTGTATTGTGTGCAAAAGCATTTATTGGTGATGAGCCATTTGCAGTATTACTTGGTGATGATATTGTTTACAATCCAGAAAATCCATGCTTAAAACAGTTGATTGATTGCTATAATGAGCATCCTGGTATTATTTTAGGCGCTCAATTTGTACCGGAAGATAAAGTTAGTTCTTATGGTATTGTATCTGGTGAAGCATTGGCTGATAATTTATATCGCGTTGATAACTTGGTGGAAAAACCTAAGAAAGAGGATGCTCCATCTCAACTCGCTGTATTAGGTCGTTATATTTTAACACCAGATATTTTTAATATCTTAGAAGCTACTAAGCCTGGTGTAGGTAATGAAGTCCAATTAACTGATGCATTGGCAGCCTCTAAAACGGATACGTATGCATTAGCATATGAAGGTATTCGCTACGATACAGGGGATAAATTGGGCTATTTAAAAGCCACTGTTGAGTATGCATTGCGCAACGAAGAATTGGGTGAAAGCTTTAAAGCTTACCTAAAGGAATTGGATCTAAAATAGATAATCTATGAGACTTCCACGTGAAGGGCCTATGATATGTGTCATAGGCTCTTTTTGTTTATAGTTTCAAACTCATTTGATATTTGTTAACATATGAATAATGCCTTTTGTTGACGAATGAAATAATGTTGATTATAATCAAGATATTGAATAAATAAAAGGACTGTGATTATATGAGAACATTATTTAAAGCATTATGTAATAATGATTTGAACCTACCGGGACATAGCGTTATTAAACATATGCATTATGATTCCTCAGGTAGTGATAGAACCGTATGTGAAATTGTATCGAAAGTAGCTAAAACAACCACAATTGGTATTATGGATACGTCTGGCTTCTTAATGGTCGATTTACGACCAGTGCCAAAACAATTTAACATTCGTTCTACTATAAACCAACAGGGAACAGATGGTGCTATATCTTTTTCTAAGGAAGAGGTCATACGATTTGTAAATGATATTAATGATACGAATCCAATCCATCGTGAGAATCCTTATGTTGTTCCTGGCTGCATGATTTTAGAAACGATGTGGGATTTTTGGAATATTAGTAAATCTGCTCTGCAAATGGCGATTTATTTTCATGCACCAGTTATTGCAGATGACAAGGTAACTTTGGTGGAATATTCTGAAGATGCTCATGTAGAAGGTTACATTGGTGATACATTGGCATTTTCGGCTACGTTTTTCGGTGAAAATGAAGATTCATCATCTTTGAAACAAAGATGTATTAGTTAGAGGTAATTATGGAAACAAGACGTTTAACAAAAATGGCTTTATTAACAGCCTTATTATGTATTTCAGCATATATTTCTTTCCCATTGCCATTTAGTCCCGCTATGGTAACGGCTTTGACTTTGGTAGCCACATTAATCGGCTTATTGTTACAGCCTAAGGATGCACTTATCGTATTTATCATTTATATTTTGCTTGGTGCAGTTGGGTTACCAGTATTTGTTGGCGGTACGGCTGGTCTTGGCAAATTGTTGGGACCAACAGGTGGCTTTATTTTTTCTTGGCCAGTTGCATATACATTACTAAGTATATTTAAAGGTTCTAAAAAAAGCTTTTTCTCTTATGCCTGGCGATCTCTTGTGATTACCATTCCTGTAGTGTACCTTTTTGGTGTAGCAGGTTTTATGATTGTTACAAAAACAGAACTTTGGGCGGCCTTGCCTGTAGTCATGTTCCCATTTATTCCTGGAGATATCGTAAAATGTCTTGTTGCTTCTTGGTTAGCAACTAAAGTTAAAATTTAGAATACAATTAAAGTGGCATTCTGCGGGATGCCTCTTTTTTGCTTTTAATAGAAGGAGTATATATGTCAGTATATATTCATGGTGGGCTTAGAAGTCCTATCGGCGTTTTAAATGGACAATATAAACATATGAGACCCGAGATTTTGGGCTCTCAAGTAATTGATGAAATAATTAATCGTTATTCTATTTCACATATAGATGGAATCTTCTGTGGTAATGCAATTGGTACTGGTGGTAACCTTGGCCGTCTCATGGGTCTTATGTGTAATTTACCAAATTCTGTGCCTGCTATCACCGTTGATATGCAATGTGCCTCAGCTTTGATGAGTATTGAGATAGCATATGCACATATTGTGTCTGGTATTATGGATTCTGCTATTGCAGGCGGTATTGAAAGTTCGTCGTTACAGCCAGAGCGGGTGTATGCATTTGGGGATGACCGAGAAGGTGCCTATAAGGTCGCTCAATTTACGCCCCAAGATCAATCGCCTTTAGCCATGCTCGAAGGGGCCGAGCGGACTATTCATAAACACAATGTAACAAAGGAAGATTTATATCTGCATATTATTGGCAGTCATCAAAGAGCATCAGCCGCTTTAGATAACCCATATTTACAGTCATATATTATGCCTATTACTATAGATGGTAAAAGATGTATAGATGAATGTATTCGACCTACGATGAACGAAAAACTCTTGTCTAGGATGAAACCTTTGTTGGGAGCTGATTCTATTACAAATGCTGGTAACTCTTGTTTAACTCATGATGGAGCGGCCTTTGTATATTTATCTAATGAAAAAGGGCCTTTTAAAATTCATAACGTCATGCCGTGGGCAGGAAATCCTCAGTTTAGTCCAGAGGGTGCCCTTGAAAGCACAGAAGCTATTTTAAAACGTACAGGTTTAACTATGGATGATATTGACGTAGTGGAATGGAATGAAGCCTTTGCCATTATTGATGTTCTTTTTGATAAGACTTATCCTAATCATATTGGGAAATATAACATGTTTGGTGGAGCGTTAGCTTACGGGCATCCCTATGGATGTTCTGGCGCTATATTAGTGCTTCACTGTATGGCTGCTTTAGAATCTTGTGGTGGTCGATATGGTTTATGCGCTATTGCTGGTGCAGGGGGCACAGGAACGGCTTTAATTATGGAACGCATGTAATATGACAATTATTGAACGCTTACAACAGTATAAAGAATTAGAGCCTCATAAAATTGCTCTAATCGTAGATGATATAGAATATACATATGGTGAACTATATGATGCTATTCTAGCGGTAGATATTAATAATACAAGCCGCATTGTAAATCTTACTCAGTCTAAAGAGCATTTAAAAACTAAGGTTCTTTTAATTCAGGAACTGTCGTTTGTTGAACAACTTACACAGTGGCTTGGGGCATTGCATAAAGGTAATATTCCCATGGTATGTCACAATGAGATGGATAAGGTTTATGTAGATGAGCTAGCTCGTATTATAACCTATGAAGGTGTACCGCCATTAGCTGATTTTGGGGTACTTACATCGGGGACTACGGGACGACCAAAACCTTTGTGGAGACGAGAGAGGTCTTGGCGTGATTTTTTTGATATTCAAAATAATATTTTTCATATAAACAAAGATGTTAAAATCTTTTTACAGGGAAGCTTTAGTTTTACAGGTGTTAGCAATATGGTCATTGCCGCTTTATGGGCTGGCGGGACGGTTGTTACTACGAGTTCATTGCGTCCTAGTAGATGGATACAGCTCATAGAGGAATACAATGTAGATCATATATATGCATTACCAACAAAACTACGATTATTGGTACGACACTGTAAAAGTAATTTATCATCTATTAAATATATCATTGCAGGATCTCAAGTTCTAGATCAACAATTAATGGAACAGTTACAACATATATGTCCTGATATGGAGTTTATCTTGTACTATGGCGCATCAGAACTTAACTATATAACGTATTGTACAGGTAAGGAATGGCTAGAGCGAGAAGGTACGGTGGGGAGACCATTCCCAACCATACAGATAGCAGAGAATGATGGCGTTATTTATGTGACCACAAAATATCATATTGAAGGGATTCTCGATACATATACTGTAAATGATTGTGGATATATCGATAGCGATGGCTATCTTATGTTTAATGGGCGACAAGGTGACGTAATCAATAAAGGGGGATATAAAATTTCTATCCCAGAGATGGAATCATATATACAATCCTTAGATGGTGTGTCCGAGGTTGCTATTATTGATATTGTTGATGAGATACGAGGAGAAGACTATGTAGCTTATATGGTGCTAGATGGTGAGGATAAATTGGGTGAAATTATAGAACATATTCATAATGAAAGGCCTTCTGTAGAGTGGCCCAAAACTATAATAGAAATTCCGATATTACCCCTTACGGAATGTTCAAAAGTTGATAAACGAAAGTTAAAAGAGTGGTATAATAAAGGGTAAACATTTTAGTACCACAAGGAGGCATCATGCAGATTAATAAGGCAGCGCTAGAGATTTTCGACTTTACATCCTCGTTAGCTGTATATTCTGAACATGAATTAAAGGTTGGGGATCAAGCTATACAAGATTATATAGCAAATCATGTAGTTAAGGCTTTTAAAGATCCAGGGGCTAGAACCGGAACCTTACATGATGCGAGCCCTGTAGGCAAACAATTAGTAGACTATAAAAATGGAGCGCTTAAGTTTATTGATTTATCTAAGAATTTAGGTGAAAGCTTGTTTACATATATGAAACAAGCTACGGATTCCGTTGTTATTGATACGATTATTTGTGAAGCCGTTACAGATACGTCCTATGTTTGTATTCTTCTGTGCCAAGCTCATGATGCTTTTACCCATCAACTATTCAGTGAAGATGATGGTACATTGGCTACAGAACTCGTTTCTCATAAGGCAGTACTACCTATGCCATCTCAAAAATTACGGGCCTTTGCATCTATTAATCTCTCTAATTTTAGTGTTCGTATTTTTGAACCTAAAGGTGAATTTGATGGTGAGGTATCCTATATCCTAGCAGATAAGGTCTTGCAATTAGGGACTAATCAATCCTCGCGAGATACGGTGAGAAAGGTAAAGACTATCGTAGATAAGGTGGCTCAAGCTCATGAGTCTGATGGCGTTGTTGAGTTGACAACGGCTAAATCTATGATTGCTAAAAATGCAGAAGTATCAGATACCGTTGATCCTGTTCGTATTGTAGAAGAGGTATTTAAAGCGAATCCTATTCAACAAGAGGCGGCAAAGAAAGAATTAGCTGATGCGGATATGCTGCGTCCGTTGCCAGTAAATCGTGAGTTCGCCACAAAAATTGGTGAACATCATAAGATTAAAACAGATACAGGTATTGAGATTTCATTTCCTGTGGAATATATGAAGAATCGTGAGTTTATTGAGATAAAAACTAATGATGATGGCACCTTGCGCATTGAATTAAAAAATATTAATAAAATTGTAAATAAATAGCAATGGAAAATTATATTTATCTATAGAAATATATTATGTAATGATTAAATTTATTTGTTATGCTAGTATATGGAGGTTATGATGAGTAAAGAGAAACATAAAAAAACAAACGCATTACGTATTTTAGATACTCATAAGATACCTTATAGTATTAGCGAATATGAGTGGTCTGAAGAGCGTGCCGCTGGCCTTCATGTAGTAGAAGCATTAAGACTCGATGAGAAACAAGTCTTTAAAACATTAGTTGGTAAAGGTGACAAAACTGGATATGTAGTATTCTGTATTCCTGTAGCTGAAGAGTTAGATATGAAACAGGCAGCACGTGTTAGTCATAATAAGTCTGTAGAGCTTGTTCATGTTAAGGATTTGTTAGGTATTACAGGTTATTTGCGCGGTGGATGTTCTCCAGTAGGCATGAAAAAAGCATTTCCTACCTATTTTGATGCTACTATGGAACCCCAAAAGTTTGTATATGTAAGTGCAGGTTTACGCGGTATGCAAATGAAGGTAAATCCAAAGAATTTGGCATCTGTCGTAAATGCTGAATTTGTTGAACTGACAATGGACCATTAAGGGGGACGTATGGCAAAAAAGTTTTATGCTGTTCGTCAGGGCCGTGTACCAGGAGTTTATACTACATGGTCTGACTGTGAGAAACAAGTAAAGGGCTATGGTGGTGCTATCTACAAATCATTTTCGACAGAAGTAGAAGCACGTGCTTTTGTAGAGAATTCAGGTTTGTCTTTAAGTGATTTTATGAGCGCTAAAAAGAGTGAACTTAAATTGCCACAAGAAGTGAAGTTTAAATCTATAAATTCTAGGCCTATAGTTTCTAGTTCTAGTATTCAAAGTAAAGTATCAGCAAGTGTTGTGAAACCAGATTTTACTACTCCAAACTATATGGTTGCGTATATCGATGGTAGTTATAATAAAGAGACCAATACTGTTGGGGCAGGTGGGGTTATCTTTTTGAATGGCAAGAGGAAAACTTTTTCTTTTCCCTCTACTGATGAACGATATACATCGTTTTGGAATGTAGCTGGCGAGTTGTTGGCGGCTATGCATGTTATGAAATATGCTGTTGATAATGGAATTTCTGAATGCTCACTTTACTATGATTATATGGGCATAGAAATGTGGGCTACTAAGAGATGGAAACGTAATAATGAGCTAACCAAAGAGTATTCAGCATTTTATGATTCTATAAAAAATCATGTGCGAGTATACTTTCACAAGGTGGCTGCTCATACAGGCGATACATATAATGAAATAGCTGATGCACTAGCAAAACAAGGTGCAGGTATTTAAAGATATTAGAAGGGAGGGCGCTATGAATATATGTGTTACTGGTGGGGCCGGATTTATTGGGTCCCATTTAGTTGATAGATTAATTGAATTAGGGCACGATGTACTCGTTATAGATGATTTATCTACAGGTATGCGCTCCTTTGTACATGAAGATGCTCGATTTATTGAGATGGATGTACGAGATCCAAAATTACTATCTGTATTTGAAGAGTTTAAGCCGGCTATCGTATTTCATGAAGCGGCGCAAACAATGGTTCAATCCTCCATGGAGAACCCAAGTTATGACTGTGATGTAAATCTTATAGGGCTTATTAATGTTCTCGATGCTTGTCGTAAAGTGAAAGTTGAACAATTTTTAATGCCTTCATCAGCTGCTGTATATGGTGACTTGGCAGTATTGCCATTGACTGAAGACTTGAGTGGTATGCCTTCGTCTTTTTACGGCTTGACAAAGCTTACTGCAGAAGGTTATTTGCGTATTTATCATGAAGCTTTTGGATTAAATACAGTATGCTTTAGATATGCTAATGTATATGGACCACGTCAAGGTGATGGCGGTGAAGGTGGCGTTATCAGTATTTTCAACCGCTTGATTGTCGAAGGGCAACCATTAACTGTATTTGGTGATGGTGAGCAAACTAGAGATTTCATTTATGTAGATGATGTGGTAGATGCTAATATTAAGGCTATGGAGAATGGTCAATGCACAGGTATTTATAATGTATCTACCAATATGGGAACATCTGTGAATGAGTTGATTACGCGATTCCGGGCTATTAGTGGGACAGATTTTATGGTTTATTATGAAAATGAACGTATAGGGGATATTAAACATTCGCGCTTAAGTAATGTGAAAGCTGAACGTGATTTTGATTTTATTGCCACTACAACATTAGAAGCTGGTTTACAAAAGACATTGGAATATTTTAAAGCTCATCATAAGTAAGAAAAATAAGGTTTGGGGATATGAGTGATACGCAATTTTGGGTGACCGTAGGTATTTGGAATCTTATCGTATTTAGTCTGTATGGATATGATAAATTATGTGCCATTAATGGATATGATCGAATTTCAGAGTTTACATTATTATTTTTAGCGTTTGCCTTTGGCGGTGTTGGTGCTTTATTAGGCATGGTCCTATGGCGTCATAAGACATTAAAAATTAAATTTAAATTAGCCATTCCTTTTGCATTACTTTGGTCTGTATATGCAGTTGGATTCGGTTATGGTTTGTGGGTAAAATGATTGTATAAACTAATATTTTATTCATTCTTTTATGGTATAATAAAAAAATATTGTACATAAAATGTCAGTGAAGGAGATATTTGATGTTGCGATTACAATCAGGTTTTGAGTTAGATTATGCTAATATATATAATGAAAGTTGCATACAAGAACGTGATGTGAATAATTTTGAACGGGCTATACAAAATGTATGGCGTCATACAAATATTTTGCGTTCTACAGGCTTCGAAGAAGGTCATGTTTCTAAAGATGGTTTACCTGAACCCGTGTTGTTTTACCAACTTCCATATATTTCAGAAGATGGTATCAATACACCAGATATGTTAGAGCGGCTTTACGAATTACGTGACTATGCACGCCATAATATTGATACAGTTGTATCCGTAGGTATTGGGGGCTCCTATTTGGGGAGCAAAGTTATTTTTGATGTGCAGTGTGGAGCATTTTGGAATAACTACAGTGCAGAGGAACGCGACGGCTATCCTAGGATGTACTTTGCAGGCTTTAATGTGGATGGTGATTACTTAGTAGGGCTAATTCGTACGTTAGAGTGTCAAGCTCAGAAAAAAGGTCCTGATTATAAGGTGATGCTCGTTATTAATTCTAAGTCTGGATCTACCATTGAACCAATGGCTAACTTCATGATTTTGGAGAAGGCTTTACAAGATCGTAATATTAACTACGAAGTGATAGCTGTTACAGATGTATCTGATGATGAACATCCTACAATTTTACGATCTATGGCGATAGAAAATAATTGGAAGACCTATAGCATTCCTTATGGTGTAGGTGGTCGTTTCTCTGTATTTACAGAAGTTGGTTTTGTAACAGCCGCTCTTGTAGGATTTGATATTGAAGGATTCTTATCTGGTGCTGCATCTATGGATGCAGCATGTCAAGAAGAAGACATTTTTAAAAATCCAGGCCTTTTAAGTGCATTATTGAAATATATTGCATCTGAACGATATGGTCGTATTATAGAGGTGTTTATGCCTTATAGTGAAGCACTCCACTCATTATCTGATTGGTATGTGCAGCTCTTATCCGAGTCTCTTGGAAAAATGAGTAATACTTGTCTACCATATGGTCGTACGCCAGTTGCTGCAGTAGGTACTATGGATATGCATGCTCAAGTTCAAGAGCATCAAGAGGGGCGCCTAAATAAGGTAGTTCAATTTATTAAGGTTAAGGATTGGAAACATAATCTCATTGTTCCAGATTCCTATAGTCAATATGAACGTTTACACTCTCTATCTGATGTAGGCATTTGTGATATTTTAAACATTGCTTTAGATGCTAATAGAGAAGCCTTGTCTAGTGACAATCGTTTTAACATGACTATAACTGTACCAACATTAAACGCATTCCATTTAGGAGAAATTATGTTTATGCATTGTTGGGCCGTTTATTTTGAGTCCATTTTTGCGGGTGTTGATGCTTTTGATCAACCAGGGGTAGAGGTTTATAAGCGTCTCATCGGACCCAAATTGGCTCGAGCAAAGGAAGTACATAATTCATGAGGGGGAACTATGAATATTTTAGTAACAGGTGGTGCTGGTTATATTGGGAGTCATACTGTACGTGCTTTACAACAAGCAGGATATACACCAATTATTGTAGATAATTTATCTCGTGGGCATGTAGAATCTATTCCTGAGGGGGTAAAGTTCTACAATATGGATATTGCTGATCCTGAACTAGTAGGTATTATGAAAGAACATAACATCCTAGGTGTAATGCATTTTGCTGCTCACTCACAAGTTGGTGAATCCATGCAAAATCCAGCTATTTATTATGAAAATAATGTAGTTGGTTCTTATCACCTTATTGAGTCTGCTCGTACCGCAGGTATAAAGCATTTTGTATTTTCTAGTACGGCTGCTGTGTATGGTGAGCCTAAGGTAGTTCCTATTTGTGAGGATGCTCAGCTACAACCAACAAATGTATATGGTCGTACTAAATTGATGATAGAAAAAATGTTATCTGATTATAGTTCGATTTATGGTTCTACATATGTTGCGTTGCGTTATTTCAATGCGGCCGGTGCGGATCCGTCTGGTATGATTGGAGAAGACCATCATCCTGAAACTCATTTGATTCCACTTGTGTTAGATGCGGCTCGCGGTAAAAGAGAGCATATAACTGTATTTGGGACTGATTATGATACAGCTGATGGCACATGTGTACGCGACTATATTCATGTCAATGATTTAGCAGCTGCTCACGTATTGGCTATGGACTACTTGCGTAAAGGCGGAGAATCTCAAGTATTTAATCTTGGTAGTGGTAATGGATTCTCTGTAAAGGAAATCATCGAGACTGCAAAAGAGGTTACGGGTATCGATATTCCTGTTCAATATGGTGATCGCCGTGCTGGTGATCCAGGAACATTAATTGCTTCCTCTGAAAAAATCAAAAATTTACTTGGTTGGGATCCTAAATTTAGTAATGTTGCTGATGTTATCAAAGATGCATGGCATTGGCATACATCTCATCCAGATGGATTTAATAGTAAATAAAGAACAAATTGTTTTGATTTGTCAATATAATGAATGACTCTATTAGTCACCTTGGTGACTGGTAGAGTCATTTTTTTGTAGGATTTTAAAAGAGCCTCCTAGAATATGTCAGCAGGAGGTGGATTATGAACTTACAAGACTATATAGAACGTATGAAAATGTGGATTGATAAGCAGCATTTTATTATGCGCCACTATAAGTTTGCACTTGGTATTTTCTTTATCATTACGGTTGCCCTTTTAGGCATTGGTATTTTTTATCCACATGAGGAGGAAAATATTCATATTAGTTTAGATCAATCTAATGGTAGAGATGCTAATCAAATTGAACGAGGCTCAGAAAAATTATCAAAAGAAACAACACATGATAATAGAAATGGGAAAGGAAAGAACTATTTTAAAGATGAAAGTGATATAAAAAATGTAAAGGATAGAGAGGTAAAAAGCGATGTTCATGGACGATTATTATATGATATTACCGGTGTTGAGCGAGCAAATCCTTGGCGAGAGGTTTTTAAAGATATTCCTATAGATGAATTACTTGGTCAGAATAAGATAACTAAAGATAGCAATGGCAATTTCGTTGATATAAATAATGATTTACATGAGTCAGATGATTCAATGAAGACTTTTGAGAAAAAGGTAGATGAAAGTCGTAGAAATGAAAAATATCAACAAATAAGAAATAATAAAAAGCATAGTGGTAATTATATTGAATTAAAAGCTAAAGATATTAGTGCTAGACGAGTTGAATCTAGTATACAACCTTCTATAAGTAATCCTACCAAACAACATCCCATAGAGCTTATAGGTATTATTGAGGGACAACAGAATATTGCTATTTTACGAAAAGGTACAGAGGAACAAATGGTTAGTATAGGAAGTGTGTGGAAAGAAATATCAGTATCTAAGATAACTGCAAGTGGTGTAGAAATTATTGAAGGAGGTTCATCACGGTGGCTAAGAATCGAGTAAGCTTTATAGGTCTAAAATGTATAGATAAGATTATAGTGACAGTTATATTGCAAATAAGCTTATGGATGGTCGTAATGCTTGTAACTCCCTTCATGGTATTTGCTAATGGTACTGATAGGATAACTACTAGTAGTTCTGAAAACATCGTAATTAGTGGTGAAGTAGCTAAAAATGAAAAAAATATTGAGAACAAACTCATAACGATTTCTGTACGCAATGCATCCTTAAAGGAAACCGTTTTAGGAATTTGTCGTAGTTACGGTATATCCGTAATTGGTGTAGAGTCGTTAAAAGGGACTGTTACGGCCACTGTAACGGGAGAATCCCCAGAAGGGATTATTAATGAACTAGGTAAGTTATATCATTTCTCCGTATTGAAGGAGCATAACACACTTCTTATTGATTCTGATGATGAAACACTTGAAAAAAGAGAACTATATGTTATATCACCTGAACATTTACCGGCTGAGTCTTTGAAAAATGTGGTAGGCACAGTGGTAAAAAACGATAAAATGGCAGTGCTTTCAGAACAAAATGAAGTAATTATGCATTTGACGAGCGGAGAAAAGCGACGCGTAGAAACCTTAGTACGTGCTATCGACAAGGAACCAAAACAAGTGCAATTGGAAGCTACCATCATTGCTATGGAACAATCCTATGCTAAGGAACAAGGTTTTAGATGGTCTTGGCTTAGCTTGACCGGTCATGGAGAAGATAAAACACATTCCTATGGTGCCGTTACCTTTGGCAAAACACCGACTGGGGAAGCCTATAAGTTCTTTGTAAAGCCAGAGCTAAGTCTTATGGAAAGCTCAGGTAAGGCCGTTCTAATTGCAAAACCATCTATCATGGCTCTCAATGGTGAGACTGCGCATATCTTGATAGGTGAAAGAATACCTGTTATAGAGGAGTCAGAAGTGAATGGCGAACGAAAGCGTTCTACTCGTTATGAAGAGGTGGGCATTAAGTTGAATTACACTCCTATCATTACCGCTGATGGTGGTGTAGATGCTAAAATACATGCAGAAGTGAGTACACCTATTATGGTATCTGAAATGAAAGCCTACAAAATAAGCACACGTCAAGCACATACAAGAGTACGATTACAACCAGGAGAAGTGCTAGTTATTGGTGGACTCATGGATAATCGAGATCAACATCAAATACAAAAAATACCTATTTTGGGAGATATTCCTTTGTTAGGAAAATTATTCCGTCATAGTCGAAAAACAAAAGATTCTATAGAAATGTTAATGTTAGTGAGGGCAACTGTGGTATAATGAAGAGTAAATGATTAGGAGGTTGTGAATGGAACGCATTCGAATGATAGACCTTGGAAAATCATTTGGAGTGCGCCAAGTATTTTCCAATGTGTCTTTTGAGATAAAAGAAGGGGATCGACTCGCATTGGTAGGCCCTAATGGGGCTGGGAAATCTACCTTGTTAAAGTGCATATTAGGGTATGAAGAACTCGATGAAGGTAATGTAGTCAAGTCGCCTGTTGCTAGTATTGGCTATTTACAACAAGATGTAAATCTTGGAGATGATAGCCTTGCTACGGAAATCGAAAAGGCTTGGGCTGATGTTCATGCATTGGAAAAACAATTAAAAGAGCTCACTAGTCGCTTGGAAACCGAAGAGGCTAGCGAATCGGATTTACAACGCTTAGATTATTTACAGAATCGTCTAGAATGGCTAGGTGGTTATGACTACGAGCAAAAGACAAAGCGCATAGTCTATGGTCTTGGTTTTACTGATGATGACTTAGATAAGCCGGCTAATGCTTTTTCAGGTGGTCAAAAAACGCGTATCAATTTAGCTAAAGCGTTAGTACGTAGTCCTGATTTTTTATTCTTAGACGAACCGACTAACCATTTAGATATGGATATGCTGGAGTGGTTAGAGGGGTACTTATCTGCCTATCAAGGTGGTATTCTCATTGTCAGCCATGATAGATATTTTCTAGATCGTATCGTCACAGGTGTTGTGGAGTTAGATAATCACAAGGCTACAACCTATCGTGGTAACTATAGTCGCTATATTCAACAACGTGATGAACGTTTAAAGGCTGATATGGTGGCCTATGAAAAACAGCAGGAGTATATTAAGAAAACAGAGGCTTATATAGATAAATACCGCGCTGGTATCAAGTCTAAAATGGCTCGTGGTCGTCAGTCTCAACTAAATCGATTAGAGCGGCTAGAGGCACCTGTTACTTCACATCATTTACAATTTTCTTTTCCTCCTGCTGCGATGAGTGCTGATAAGGTTTTAGTCTTAGATCACTTATCTGTCGGATATGGTGAAAGTCGCATTATTGATGATATCTCTCTAGTTGTTCGACGAGGTGAATCAGTAGCGCTTATTGGACCTAATGGCGCGGGTAAGTCTACACTGGTGAAAACCATTGTAGGAGAACTATTCCCTGAAGTTGGTCATGTGGATATTGGCAATCGCGTACAAGTCGGTTACTTCTCACAAGAACACGAAGAATTGCATGATTCTTGGCAGGTAGTGGAAGAGATCATGAATCACTTTAACTACAGCGAGGATAAGGCTCGTAATGTGCTGGGGGCTTTCCTGTTTAAAGGGGACGATGTATTTAAGCTAGTAGGTGAATTATCTGGTGGTGAGCGCGCTCGTTTAGCTTTGCTTAAATTATTTCTTCAAGGAGATAATTTTCTAATTTTAGACGAACCGACAAACCATTTAGATATTCCTACACGAGAAATTGTAGAGGAAGCATTGCAACAATTTGAAGGGACTTGTTTTATTATTTCTCATGATAGATACTTCTTGGATCAAGTTTCTACAAAAACAGTAATTCTAGATGAAGGTAAAATTACAGAGTATCTCGGTAATTATTCATACTATAAGGAAAAGCTGAAAGAGCAAGAAGATTTATTAGCATTGGCTAATGGGAAAAACTCTGATAGCAGTAAGCGTGATAGTAAAGCTACTCCTATTAATGAGTCAATGCTTTCAGTATCAGAAACTACGGAGGAAAATCAGAAGAAGCCAAATGCTTATATGGTAGAAAAACAATTGGCTGAGGTAGAAGCTGAAATTGCTCGTTTAGAGGCGACGATGAAGATGTATGAGGTGCAATTAGCTAATCCTGTAGTACAACAAGATTTAGATGAAATGTCCAAAATTTCCACACAAATCGAAGAGACTCAGACAGAGTTGGAATCCTTGTATAAGAAGTGGGAACGTCTATCTGAATAACTTATTTAATGTATATATTATTAGGGAATTAAAATCATTATCTTTTAATTGACAAACTATTTTATATTCTCATAATATAGGTATAGATTTAAAGTTTTATGTTTTGAAGGAAGGGTGTAACATGAATAAATCCATGTTAAAAAAAGCGGCCATTTTTGGCCTTGCCGGTGTAATGGCAATTGCTGCTGGTTGTGGTAGCGATAAAGATGCAGGTAGTGCAAATAGCAATGAAGCTAAAATTGCATTATTAACAACAACAACTGGTGGTGCGGCAGCATATGGTGAATCCATTAAAGCTGGTGCTGAATTGGCAGTAAGCGAAATCAATGCTGATGCAAATGCTGTAAAAATTAACTTATTAGTAGAAGATACTAAAGGTGATAAAAACGAAGCTATCAATGCGATGAACAAAGTAATTGCAAAAGATAAAGTGGTAGCAGTTATTGGACCTATGTTATCTGGTGAAATGATGGCTGCGGGGCCTGTAGCAAACAAAAGTAAAGTAGTAGCGCTTGGTACATCTACAACGGCTGAAGGTATTACGGATATCGGCGATTACATTTTCCGTAATGCTGTACCTGAATCCTTGGCAGTAGATACTGCAATTAAAGAAGCACATAAAACTTTAGGCTTCAAAACTGCAGCTATCATGTACTCTAACAACAATGACCAAATGGTATCTGTAAATAATACAGCTCGTAAAGCATTGGAATCTGAAGGTGTACAAATCGTTGATACTGAAACATTTGCAGATAAAGATACTGACTTCTCTGCACAATTGACTAAAATTCAACAAGCAAAACCTGATGTAATTGTAGTTGCTTCTCTTTACCAAGAAGGCGCATTAATCATGAAAAAAATGCGTGAAATGGGTATGAATCAACCTGTAGTTGGCTCCAATGGTTTCAACAGCCCACAATTCATTAAAATTGCTGGCGATGCTGCTAACGGTGTTATTGTTGGTACGCCATGGTTCCCTAACAAAGAAGACCAAAAGGTTAAAGATTTCCGTAAAGCCTATGTGGCAAAATACGGTAAAGAACCTGACCAATTCGCTGCTCAAGCATATGATGCAGTATATCTCTATGAAACAGCTTTGAAAAAAGCAGGGTCCACAACAGATCGCGAAAAATTCCGGGAAGCATTGAAAAATATTGCTGACTTCGTTGGTGTAACTGGTCAATTCAAGTTCAACGAAAAACGCGACCCTTCCATGGAAGTTCAAGTTTTACAAATTAAAAACGGTCAATTTGACGCATTAAAAAAATAAAAGTTGAGGTAGTATAGTGTTTTTACAACAATTAGTTAACGGGTTAACCCTCGGTAGCTTATATGCTGTACTCGCTATTGGCTTAACACTTGTGTTTGGCGTTTTAAATATCATCAACATGGCACACGGAGGCATCTTTATGATAGGTGCCTTCGTTGGTCTTTTTATGGTAACTGTTTTTAACGTTAACATTTTTGTAGCCCTTATCGTAGCTATGGCTGTTGGTGCTATCCTTGGTTATCTTTTAGAGTTTGTGGCGCTTCGTCCACTTCGTAAGAAAAAGGTGTCTCACTTGGCACCACTTATTAGTACCATTGGTGTTTCTATTTTCCTTGAAAGTTTGGCATTATTGCTTTGGGGCCCTCAAACTAGATCGTTCCCACCAGACTATATTGGTGGCCTAATCGACTTTGGAGCTTTCAAAATTTCCATGGTACAAATTATTGGCTTAGGCGTTTCTGTTGTGCTAATGCTCATTCTTAATATAGTTATTAAGAAAACTAAAATTGGTAAGGCCATTCGCGCTGTATCCATAAGTACAGAAACGGCAGCTCTTTTGGGTATTAATCCAACAATGATTATATCTGTTACTGTTATGATTGCATCTGCTTTAGGTGCTGCTGCAGGCGTATTAGTAGGTTTGTCCTTTAATGCTATTGAGCCTACAATGGGCGTTATTATCGGCTTTAAAGGCCTCGCAGTACTTATCTTAGGTGGTCTTGGTAATATTACAGGCGCCATGGTTGGTGGCTTCATTTTAGGCGTAGCAGAAATCTTCTCTGTTGCATATGGCGCATCTACATTCCGTGATGCTGTGGCCTTTGGTCTCATCATCCTATTATTATTCTGGCGCCCACAAGGCTTGTTTGGATCTAAAGATAAAGGGGGGAGACCATAATGGATTTATTGAACCCGTATTATCTACAGATCGTGATGTTCTTCATCATCAATGCTATCATGGGTATCTCTATTTACTTTACACTTGCAAGTGGTCAGCTTTCTTTAGGGGCTGCTGGCTTTATGAGCGTTGGTGCATATGTAGGCGCTATCCTTTCTTTGAAAGCTGATTTGCCTATCGTTTTAGGCATTATCATTGGTGGTTTAGTTGCTAGTCTTGTAGCCGTTATTATCGGTTTACCAACAACACGTCTCCGCGGATTATATCTTGCCATTGCTACTCTTGGTTTTGGCGAAGTTGTGCGTGTTATTTTCTTGAATTTGGATATTACTAATGGTGCATTAGGCCTTTCTGGTATTCCATCCATTCCTCAAGAATTAACAAACTTAGCCTATGAACTTGATATCGATGGTTTAATGGGTATTGATGCTGTTGCATGGGGCAATCTAATGGCTATCATTATTTTGTTAGCTATTTTAGTATTGATTATCGCCTTTTGCGTACGAATCAATAATAGCCGTGTGGGTCGTGCCTTTGCAGCGATTAAGGCTGATGATCATGCAGCAGAATTGATGGGGATTAACGTTGTATACTACAAGATGATGGCCTTTATCATTGGTGCTTTCATCGCTGGTATTGGCGGTGGTTTGTATGCTCATATTACAAACTTTATAAATCCTACAGACTTTAGCTACCATAAGGTAGTACAAATCTTATTATTCCCTGTATTTGGTGGTTCTAATGTAGTATGGGGCTCCGTATTAGGTTCCTTTATTCTTACATTATTGCCAGAAGTATTGCGCTTCTTATCCGATTATCGGGATATTATCTATGGTGCATTACTCGTTATCTTGATGGCAGTTCGCCCAGATGGTATTTTAACAGAATCCATGGTGGATAAAATTAGCCGTAAATTAGGCTTTAAGAAAGCTCCATATATTCCAGAATCACAAGTATTAACAGAACGCTTTGAAGCATATAAACGCAAACAACAAGAAGAAAAACAAGGATAGGAGGGAACTGAATGCTATTAGAATTAAATGACGTAAGTAAAAGCTTTGGTGGCGTTGCAGCCCTCACAGGAGTATCTTTTGGCGTTAAACAAGGTGAAGTATTTGGTGTTATTGGTCCAAATGGTGCTGGTAAGACGACACTGTTCAACTTGATTACAGGTGTATTCCCAGTAAGTTCAGGCGAAATTGTTTTTGATGGTATGTCTGCTGTAGGGATTAAGCCTCATAGAACTGTTGAAATGGGCATTGCTCGCACATTCCAAAATATTCGTCTCTTTGGCAATATGACAGCTCTTGAAACTGTTTTAACTGGTATGCATTGTCGCACCGGCTCTGGATTCCTATCTAGCTTTTTGAAAACAAAACGTCAACGTATTGAAGAAGAACGTTGCCGTGGTATTGCCTATGAGTTTTTAAAGCTTGTAGGGCTTGAAGATGATGCGGAAGAGGTTGCCACATCATTACCGTATGGTAAGCAACGTCGTCTTGAAATTGCTCGTGCCTTAGCTACACATCCGCAGTTAATCTTGCTTGATGAACCGGCAGCCGGTATGAATGATAGTGAAACTGAAGTTCTGCGTCAATTGATTGGCAAGATTCGTGACCTAGGTATTACTGTTGTGGTTATTGAACATGCCATGGAATTAATGATGAATATCTGCGATCGTTTGGTAGTACTTAACTTTGGCAAGAAAATTGCCGAAGGTACACCTCAAGAAATTCAAAATAATGAAGCTGTAATTGAAGCATACTTAGGAAAAGAAGAGGTGTAATATGTTAAAACTAGAAAATATTGTGGCTGGTTATGGACATATTACAGCCTTAAAAGATATAAGCCTAGAGGTTCCACAAGGTTCGATTGTATCTCTTATTGGTGCTAATGGTGCCGGTAAGACTACTACGATGAAGACTATTATGGGACTTGTAAAACCCACATCTGGTCGAGTGATTTTTGAAGGTCAAGATATTACAGGTCGTCAAACTCATCAAGTTGTACAAAATGGTATCTCATTAGTTCCTGAAGGACGTCAAATACTACAAGATATGAGTGTTTATGAGAATCTTGAAATGGGTGCTTATACACGTAAAGATAAAGAAATCGAAGCAGATATTAAAAAGGTATTTAAACGATTCCCTATTCTTGACGAACGAAGCTATCAATTGGGTGGTACTTTATCTGGTGGTCAACAGCAAATGTTAGCTATTGGTCGTGCACTTATGGCTCGTCCAAAGTTGTTATTACTAGATGAACCATCTATGGGCCTTGCGCCTTTAGTAGTAAATGAGATCTTTGAAACCATTAAAGAAATTAGTGCCGATGGAACAACAGTTCTTTTAGTAGAACAAAATGTACGTCAAGCATTAAAGATTGCTGATTATGCGTATGTTTTGGAGACTGGTAAAATGGTATTATCTGGATCTGCTGATGAAGTTCGCCATAATCCTCGTGTTATGGAAGCTTATTTAGGCGGTCGTGTTGAATAAGTAATTATATAAAGCGATCATTAGTGTCAAAAACTTTGAATAAGGTGTATATACTAGATTTCTAGTATATACACCTTATTTTTTATCACTAATTCTGATATAAATAGGAGCACTATGTGAGCTGATAATGAAGTGAGTTTATAAAATTTTTATTATTTTTGAGAAAATCAATAATAAATCTAGTGAATTAGGAATGAAAAAAGCAAATAATCATTAATGAACATATATTGAAAATACTGTATTTTTAAGGAATCGTTGTTGAAGATTTTATGAAGTTCACCTGGAGGATACTAGATTTGTAGAAGTATATTTAAAAAAATGATAAAATAGCATGACTGATTTTTTAGATATAAGATACATCAATAATTAAGTGATGAATTAAATAAGTTGAATAAAAAAGAGGTAAGTATGAAGAAGAAACAGTATATGATGATGGCTACATTCTTATGTACTACAACAATGGCTATGGCTGCACCAGTTAATATAAATACTAATCAGCCTTATAATGCTAAGAATGTACAAATGGAAGGCCATGCACCATTGGAAACTAGCGCATCTGTAATTAGCTCTGATAAAGAATATCGTCTGCGTCAAGGCGATGAACTGAATATTCAAGTGGTTCAGCAGGCAGAGCTTGGTACGCGTAATGGTAATGACATTGTGTATACCGTCAGACCAGATGGATATGTATCGTTTCCTATGGTTGGTGCTGTAAAAGCAGATGGCTTAACTGTAGATGAATTTACAGCTGAATTACAGCAAGGTTTGTCTCGTTATATCATTAATCCTGATATCACAGTAAATGTATCGAAATTGGGCGGTGTTCGAGTATATGTATTTGGTGAAATTAACAAGCCTGGCGCCTATACGTTGACTAAATCTAGTACAGTTATTGATGCGATTGGGGCTGCAGGTAGTTTTAACTGGGATACAGCAAAGAAGAAAATTTACTTGATTCATCAAGATAATCCAGAGAAACCGATTCCTATCAATTTGAATCGTATTTTACAAACAGGAGATATGTCTGAAAACTACATCATGCGTGAAGGTGATATTCTTTACTTAACTAAGAATAGTCGTATCAACTTTGCTCGTGATATTGCTCCAATCTTAACAGGGGCTTATATGGTATCACGAATAGGTAAGGATTAAAGATAAGGCGATATCTATCATATAAGGGGGCGTTTTTTTGCGTTCATATTTATTACCATCCATATTGTTTATTACCGATATTGTGACGATTGTAATCGTTGCTTTTATCAGTCTTTTTATTCGATTTGATGGACACATAGAACCTCAATATATTAATCAAATGGTAAATGCACTTCCGTTATTACTTATTTCGTATATGTTGATGTTCTTGATAATGCATTTATATACACGTATTTGGCGCTATGCAGGGATGCGAGAGGTATTAGCAGTATTTGTAGCGACTACAATTGGTACGGCTTTATTCTATTCCTCTATGTTTGTATTTGGTAAGTCATTACCACGTTCCATCTATTTTATTACATGGTTCCTTACTACAGGTGCTGTTGGTATGGGACGTATGTTGCTTCATTATGTGGCACTTCACTATAGCAGTGGGGATGATGGTGAAAGTGGCCAAGTGAATACATTGATCATAGGCGCCGGTGATGCAGGTGCAACTATAGCTCGTGAAATTGAACGATATCATAAGCGTTCTCGTCGAGTGATTGGTTATGTTGATGATGACATGTTTAAACATAATCGTCTTATGAATGGTTTTAGAATTCTCGGTAATCGTGAAGATATTCCAGCATTAGTTGCTAAATATAAGGTAGAAGAAATTATTATTGCCATGCCTTCCGTGAAGCGAGATATTATTCAAGAAATCATGGAAATCTGTTCTCCCTTAAAATGTAAAATCAATATTTTACCGGGGATGTATCAATTACTTGATGATGAAGTTCTTGTATCTCATTTACATCCTGTTTCAATCGAGGACTTGTTGGAGCGTGATGAGATTCAGCTCGACACGTCCAAGGTTGAAACATATCTTAAGGATAAAGTGGTTTTAGTTACTGGTGCAGGGGGCTCTATTGGTTCTGAAATTTGTCGTCAAGTTTTACGTGTAAAGCCTAAAAAGCTATTGCTTCTAGGTCATGGTGAAAATAGTATTTATCTTATTCATCAAGAATTGCGCAATATTGCGCCCCAAGATACCTTGGTTCCAATCATTGCAGATATTCGCGATAAGAATCAATTAGAACAAATTTTCAAAAACTATAATCCTGATGTAGTATTTCATGCGGCAGCTCACAAACATGTGCCTCTTATGGAAATCCAGCCAATTGCTGCGGTATTAAATAATATTTATGGTACTCGTAATGTTGCGGATGTAGCCGGAGCTCATGGGGTAGATCGATTTGTTATGATTTCCACGGATAAAGCGGTGAATCCAACTAGCGTTATGGGCGCTACAAAACGGGTTGCTGAAAAAGTTGTACTTGGTATGAATCACACATATGATACTAAGTTTATAACAGTTCGTTTTGGTAATGTACTTGGTAGCCGTGGTTCGGTTATTCCTTTATTCCGTAAACAAATTGAAGCAGGTGGTCCTGTAACCGTTACAGATCCAGAAATGACACGTTATTTCATGACTATTCCTGAAGCCAGTCAATTAGTACTTCAAGCTGGTGCCATGGGGAATGGAGGAGAAGTGTTCCTTTTGGATATGGGTGAACCGGTTAAAATTGTCGATTTGGCTAAGAATATGATTCGCCTTTCTGGCTTTGAGCCTAATAAGGATATTCGTATTGAATTTACTGGCTTACGTCCAGGTGAAAAGTTATATGAAGAACTATTAACTGCCGGAGAAGGTACGAATACTACTACGCATAAGAAAATTTTTGAAGCAGCTCTAGAAGATGTTGATCAAGAATGGCTGAGTCGTGAAATAGAGCGCTTTGATACATGTAAAACCGATATAGATGTGATTAATGTATTGCAGGATATCATTCCTACATACGATCCAAATCATAATGTATAGGTCGTGGATGATACATTTATTACCCGATATATGTATAAGACTATTTTAATTTTGATACATTGTGCCTTTATTGAGAGGGTTAGGTACAGTTAATATTCTAAGTGGGAGAGACCCTGTTGTTTGTATACTTTTACAGAAAGGGGTATATGGGTGGAACAAATTATTGATTTAAAAGAGGTAGGCAGAGTCCTCATTAAAAAGCGCAGTAAAATTATTAATATTACGGTAGCATGTATGGTTTTAGGTGGTGCGTATGCCTTTCTTGCACCATCTACATATCAATCTACATCGATGTTGCGCATTAAACAAGCTCAAGGTTTGAGCAATTCTGTATTATCTAGTGCTAATGCCTATTCTGATTCTATGTCTCGTCAATTGATGAACACAGATGCAGAAATTTTAAAAAGTCGTAATGTAGTAGAGCCAGTAATTACTGCTATAGAAGATCCTGAAGGTACCGGTAATGCGCCAACATATGAAGATTTTGTTAAAACTCGCATTGAAACTAAACCGTATAAAGAAACCGAGTTATTGCAAGTAAGTGTAACAGGTAAGTCTCCTGAGCAAGCACAAGAAGCTAATCAATTACTTATTGATACCTTCTTGAAACGCCTTGCTGAAATCTCTCATGTTGAACAACGAACTACTCGTGAATTCTTACAGAAACGCGTTGTTACTGCGAAATCTGAATTAGAGCAAGCAGAAAAGAAATTACAACAATTTCAAATAGATAATAAGGTGTACTCCACAGCAGATCAAATGAAAGGCTTAACTGATAAGATTACTCTAATTGATCGTGAGAAGGCTCAAAATCAACTCGATTTAGAAACGGCACAAGCTGCACTTGACAGTATCAATGAGCAATTAGGTTCTGCAGGTAAAAGCATCGCTGATAGTGCTACGGTTCAAGCCTACAAGGGTCAGTTAGCAGATTTAGAATCTCGTAAAGCTTCTTATATTGGTAAATATACTGATGAACATCCTGCGATGAAAGAAATTAATCAACAAATTGAAGAAGCTAAAAGTGGTCTAAATGCTGAAATCAACGCTATTGCATCTCAACAAGCACCTTCAAGCAATTCTGCACAACAAGGCTTGCTAGCGGATAAGTTTAAAAATGAAGCTGCGTTAGCTGTAGCTCAAGGTAAACAATCTACATTAGCTGAGCTAGATAAAGCAAACGAAGAAGCTATAAAAGGACTACCTGAAAAAGAACGTGGTTATATTCAAGCAAAACGTGATGTAGATGTGGCACAAGATATCTATCAAATGTTATCTACTCGCTTAGAAGAAGCGAAGGTAGCAGAGGTTATGGTACCGAATGAAGTTCAAATCGTTGATTCTCCTACATTGCCAGAAAAGGCGATTGCACCACGTAAGATTCTTATTATATTAGGCTCTGCCATTTTAGGCCTCATCTTTGGTTGCCTCTATACATTGGGCCAATTCTTCGGTAATCGCAAAGTTCAATCTGTACAAGAAATTAATGATATTCTTGGTATTCAAAACTTGGGCGTAATTCCAAATCATAAAGAAAAAGAATACGAAGAGCCTAGTAATCGTATCGTAGTATTGTTGCGCAAAGTAAGAGGTTAATATGATTAGACTAATTTCTAATGAACGTGGTGATACACCACTTGTGGAAGCATACCGTACATTGCGTAGCAATCTTCAATATGTATGTAACCAACATAAATGTAAACTTATTTGTATTACTGCGGCTACTAGTGGTGAAGGAACTTCTGAAGTGGCAGCTAATACAGCATTAGCTTTATCTAAAAATAATAATAAAGTTCTTCTAGTAGATGGTAATCTACGCAATCCAGCACAACATATAGCCTTTAATGTACAAAATAAAGGTCTTACCAATGCGGTGATGATGGATGAAGATTTGACGATTCATCGTAATGTAGTGCCTCATTTGGATGTGCTTACGGCGGGTGAAGTTGTTGAATATCCATCTGATATTGTAGATTCTAGCAAATTACCTACGATTTTTGAGTATGTACGTGATGAATATGATGTGGTTATCATCGATACACCACCCGTATTGTCTGTTACAGATGCCGTTGTATTGGCCGAAAAATCAGATGGTGTAGTGTTAGTTGTTAAAAATGAAGTAGTTAGTCCAAAAGATTTGATTGAAGCTAAGAAACGGCTTTCACAAGTAGGCATTCCTCTTTTAGGATCCATCGCGATTGACGCGTAATATAACTGTTTTGATTAACATTCTATGTGATAAATCAAGCGTATCAATATGGTACAGAAAGTATTGAGGTGATTTATATGAGAATTAATTTTTCTCCTCCAGATATTACAGAGTTAGAAATCAATGAAGTCGTTGAAGCCTTAAAAAGTGGGTGGATTACGACAGGTCCTCGTACTAAAGAATTAGAAAAAAAGATTGCTCATCAGTTAGGTACACCTAAATCCGTTTGTTTAAACTCTGCTACGGCAGCGCTTGAAATGTCTCTTCGCGTATTGGGGATTGGACCTGGAGACGAAGTCATAACTAGTGCCTATTCCTATACAGCTAGTGCAAGTCCTGTTGTTCATGTGGGCGCCACATTAGTGCTTGTTGATACACAGAAAGATGCTTATGAAATGGATTACGATGCAGTAGCTCGCGCTATTACACCAAAAACAAAAGCAATCATTCCCGTTGATGTTGCAGGTGTACCTTGCGATTATGATCGACTACGCTCCATTGTGGATGAAAAGAAATCTCTCTTTACACCTGCTAATGATATTCAAAAAGCAGTAGGTCATATTCCTATTGTGGCTGATTGTGCTCATTCCTTTGGGGCCTCATATAAAGGGGTACAAACAGGTAATGTTGCAGACTTTAGTAGCTTTTCCTTCCATGCAGTAAAAAATTTTACTACTGCTGAAGGCGGCTGTGCTACATGGCGTCATATAGATGGTATTGATGATGAAACTATTTACAAGCAATTCCAATTGCTATCTTTGCATGGTCAAGATAAGGATGCTCTTGCAAAAACAAAAGCAGGTGCTTGGGAATATGATATTAAAGGTACCTATTATAAATGTAATATGACGGATATCATGGCGGCTATTGGACTAGCTCAATTTGAAAGATACCCAAAACTTTTGGCACGTCGTAAAGAAATTATTGAAGCTTATGATACAGCATTTAAGGATTTACCTGTTACATTGTTGAACCATTATACAAATGAGCATGAAAGTAGTGGTCACTTGTATTTAGTCCGTTTAGACGGCCGTGATGCGCAATACCGCAACAAGGTTATTGAAGCTATGGCTGAGGCTGGCATTGCGACGAATGTCCATTATAAGCCAATTCCAATGCATACGGCTTACAAAAACTTAGGCTTTACAATCGATGATTATCCAAATGCTTATGACCAATTTAAAAATGAAATTACATTGCCACTTCATACGCTCCTTACAGATGAAGAAGTGCAATATATCATTAAACAGTTTAAAAGGATTATTACCGAATGCTAGTAAAGAACTTTCATGATCTACCAAAAGAGCTTCAGTGTGAAGCGGTTCGTCCCTATTTTGAAATATTAAATCAAAGGCGTATAAGCCTTCTTTGCAAAAGCATTTTTGACCGCGTAATGGCAGCGGGAATGCTTATTACATTAAGCCCTATATTCTTGGTACTAGCCATCATGATTAAACGAGATAGTGAGGGAGAGGTTTTTTTTCGTCAAACTCGAGTGACACAGTACGGTCGTACCTTTGGCATCTATAAGTTCCGTACTATGGTAAAGAATGCGGAATCTTTAGGTGCACAAGTGACATCACAAAATGATATGCGTGTTACGAAGGTAGGCAATATGCTTCGCAACTGTCGTCTCGATGAATTGCCTCAGCTTATTAATATCCTTTTAGGAGATATGAGCTTTGTCGGTACAAGACCTGAGGTTCCACGTTATGTGGCTGCTTATACAGATGAAATGAAAGCTACCTTATTATTACCTGCTGGTGTTACCAGTGTTGCCAGTATTACTTATAAAGATGAAGATCAACTTTTACAAAATGCTCAGAATGTTGATGAAGTCTATATAAATGAGGTTTTACCGGGTAAGATGGCTTGGAATTTAAGGAGTATTAAGGAGTTTTCTTTTTTACAAGATATAAAAACGATGATTGATACAGTATTAGCTGTATTACGTTGAAAGAGGTCCCTATGAGTACATCTATGACAAAGGAAATACAAGAAAAAGAGCTGAATATGTTACTGTACTTTAAAGAGTTCTGTGATAAACATAATTTGCGCTTTTATCTTTGCGGCGGTGGTCTCATTGGGGCTATACGTCATAACGGCTTTATCCCTTGGGATGATGATTTAGATCTTTTCATGCCTCGTCCAGATTATGAAAAGTTAGCTAAATTATGGCCAAAATATGCTGATACTGAACGATTTACGTATTGTCGTACTGATCGCAATCATATCTATCATGATGCAGGAGCTTCTATTAGAGACAATAATACGACTTTTATCAATCGTCATAGTATGCATGAAGATGTTTGTCATGGTTTGGCACTTGAAATTATGCCTATCGATGGCTGTGCACCCGGCAAAATTAGTCGTGCATTGCAGTTGATGTGGGCCATGACTTTTGCACTCTTTAATGCACAGCGTTTGCCTGATAATAAGGGACCAACATATCGCGCTTTAGCGGGTTATATTTATAAAATCTTTTCAAGTCAATCTATACGCTATCATATTTGGCGATTTGCAGAAAAGAGAATGACTCAATACGACTTTGATACGAGTGATGAGTGTACGGAGTTAATCGGTAGCTTAAAAGGTATGAAGCTACGTCATCCTAGAGAGGACTTTGCTTCTGTTGTATATAAAGACTTTGAAGGTCATCAAATACCTGTTATGAAAGGGTATGAGAGATATTTGCGCCTTATTTGGGGCGACTATATGCAATTACCACCTGTAGAGCAACGTGTAGCAAAACATGATGCAGTATTTGCTGATTTACATACACCTTACAAGGAGTATAAAGGCATACATTATGCCAAAAAAGAAGCTCAACCATAAGGAGGGCCTATGAAACGAATAGCAGTAATCTTTGCGGGTGGCGTAGGTGCTCGTATGAAAAATAGCAAGACGCCAAAACAATTTTTAGAATGGAACGGTAGACCGATTTTGATTCAAACCTTAGATGTATTTGAACAAACGGAGACTATTGATGGGATTGTTCTTGCCTGTAAAGTAGAATGGATTGATTATACAAAGCAACTCATAGAAAAGGCGGGGCTACAAAAGGTATTATCCATTGTGCCTGGTGGTGAAAGTGCTTTGGAATCCCAATATAATGGGCTAGTAGAGGCTAAGCGTTTATTTCCTGATGATGCGGTGACTGTATTGATTCATGATGGGGTTCGTCCACTTGTAGATAATTCTACTATAGAGAGAAATATAGAATCTGTTGAATCAAAGGGGTCTGCCATTACTGTTACTCCAGCTATAGAAACGGTTATGGTTACCCAAAATGGTTCTATTAACCGCATTTTAAATCGTAATGAATGTCTCATGGCTAAAGCTCCTCAGAGTTTTAGATTAGATGATATTATATCAGTTCATAATCGTGCAAAAGATGAGGGCATTCATGACTTTATTGATTCCGCATCGATGATGATGCACTATGGATATACTCTATATCCTGTATTAGGGGAAACTGAAAATATAAAGATTACAACTCCATCTGATTATTATATGTTCACAGGGATTATTAAAAATCGTGAGCTAGGAGGATTAAAAGATGAGTAATTCCGTTATTCAACGTGAGTTAACGGCTTTAGTACATGAAAAAAATTACTTTCATTTCCTCCGTCATCAACGCATTCTTATAACAGGTGCAACGGGGCTTATTGGATCGATGTTTATAAAATTACTTATACTTGCCAATGAGACTCATGACCTGGATTTAAAAGTGATTGGTCATGTGCGAAGCCATGAAAAGGCAAAAACCATTCTCGGTGAGTATTTAGACAATAAGTCGTTAACCCTAGTAGATGGCTCATTAGAATCTATTGATGTGCCATGTGATTATATTTTGCATGGAGCCGCACCAACACAATCTAAGTTTTTTGTAGAACATCCAGTAGAAACTATCCGTACCTCTATTTATGGTACGGAGGCCATGCTCGAGTTAGGCCGTCGAAAAAAGGTAAAAAAAGTAGTTTATTTATCTAGTATGGAACAATATGGTGTACCTTATGAGTCTGGTCAAGTTATGACTGAAGACCGATTAGGGTATCTTGATCATCTAAATGTTCGTAGTTCATATTCTGAAAGTAAGAGACTATGTGAATGTTATTGTAAGTCCTATGCTGTGGAATATAGCGTTCCTGCTGTAATAGCTAGACTAGCTCAAACCTTTGGTCCAGGTGTTCCAGTAGCTGATAATCGCGTTTTTATGCAGTTTACTAAGAGTGCTATTAAAAAAGAAGCTATTGTACTTCATACAAAGGGTGATTCTATGTCGAATTATTGCTATATTACTGATGCCTTAACTGGGCTTTTAACTCTTTTAAAAGAGGGACTACCTGGTGAAGCATATAATGTTTGTCATGATGAGGAGACGCGTTCTATTGCAAGCATTGCTCATTTAGTGGCAACTCATGTTAGCAATGATAAGAGTGAAGTCATCTTTGATATTCCAAAAGATGTACAAGGGCTTGGCTATGCGCCGACAGTGCATATGTTCTTAAGTTCTAAGAAGTTAAAATCCCTAGGTTGGCAACCTAAGGTATCAATGGCACAAGCTTATATAAGACTAGCTGAATATATCCAAGAGGAAGGCTTATGAAAAAGGAAATAATAATTGTCACCATCTCCCTTGGTAATGATGGGGCTGAACGAATCTTAACAGAGTTGGCTCGTCAGTGGGTACATGATGGTCATCATATTACAGTTATCCAAACAAGCCCTAATCGATATGGTAATGAATATGCGTTAGAGGAAGGTATTGAACAAATCGAAATTCATACTACAAGCTCTAATAAAGTTATTCGCTTTATGCAAGAAATAAAAGAACTAATCAAAATCTTAAAGACTAGGCCAAATGCGACATGCTTATCTTTTTTGTCTGCATCGAGTTTTATCTTATCGATTAGTTCTTGGTTTATAAAAAATCGCATTGTTTTTTCTGAACGCAATAACCCGCGTATGGTACCTATTGGGTGGCATCAACAAGCGTTGCGCAATTTTGCTTTTCGATTTGCAGATGCACTAGTATTTCAAACGGAAGATGCTCGTTCTTATTTCCCAAAATATGTCCAAAATCGCGGTGTTATTATCCCCAATCCTATTAATGGTAAATTGCCGTCACCCATAGAAGGGGAACGAGAAAAGACAATCGTTACAGCTTGTCGTTTGCATCCGCAAAAGAATTTGCCTATGATGATCAATGCCTTTAGTATGTTGGCAGATGAGTTTCCAGAATATAAACTCGTCATTTATGGTCAAGGTGTATTAGAGGATGAACTACGAGCTCAAATTAAGTCTCTTAATTTAGAGAATCGCGTTTTATTGCCTGGATTTGCTAGTAATATTTTAGAAAAGGTAGCCCCTTGTTCCATGTTTGTATCATCTTCTGATTTTGAAGGCATTTCAAATTCTATGTTGGAAGCATTGGGCATGGGTCTGCCGGCAGTAGTTACAGACTGTCCTGTAGGCGGTGCTCGTATGGTAATTAAAAGTGGAGAGAATGGTATCCTTGTGCCTGTAGGTGATACGCAGGCTATGTATGAAGCTATGCGCAGTATATTAAAAGATCCTGCACTAGCGGCTAAACTTTCACAGAATGCCATCAAAGTACGCGATGAATTTCCATTATGGAAAATCGCAAAACGTTGGTTAGAAGTTTTATGAGTTGTAAGGAGGAGAACCATTGAAGTTAAATATTACGGCTCTTGCTGATCGCATGATATGGTTCATAACTCTAATCTTTTTAGTGTTGTCGTTGACCATTTCCTTTGCCCTTGGCGAAGCGAACTATGGTGCGTATGTATTATTTGTATGCTTATTTGGTCTCATCATTTTTTATCTTATACGAGAACAGGGTGTTATAAAACTGCGGTTTAATTGGATGCATGCTTATATGTTACTTTTTATTGGTGCTTGTTATCTAAGTGCGATTAATGCCACAGATGTTTCCGTAGCTATGAGCCGAAGTTTTGATATGGTCAAGATATTCTTTATGCTCATCATTTTATACATGTGTTATCAAGATAAGAAATCGGTGGATACATTATTAAAGATTGGCATGTGGACAGGCTATATAGTTTGTTTCTATACTGTTTATTTCTACGGTTTAGATTATTTTATTACTGTT
Source organism: Veillonella parvula (assembly GCF_048309325.1). Classification (GTDB taxonomy): domain Bacteria; phylum Bacillota; class Negativicutes; order Veillonellales; family Veillonellaceae; genus Veillonella; species Veillonella parvula_T. The sequence continues at coordinate 816,284 of NZ_DBFBTX010000005.1, read as the reverse complement.
TTATCATCCTCAGCACGTATTGCTAATGATGCATTGAATGCGAATACGGTAGGGTTATTGGGGGCCAATGCTATTGTTATGACCTTGTATTATATGCTATATGACCGTCCTCGTTGGTGGCATATTATTGCATTACCAACACTTGGTATTTTAGCGGCTACAGGTAGTCGTAAGGCCTTAGTCTTTGTCGGTGTTGGTACAGTATTACTCTTTATTTTTAAAAGTTTTCGTAGTACTAATGCGGTCAATTCTATTGTAAAAGTTATTGGTTCCTTATTAGGTCTTACCATTATAGGTATTGCGGTATTGCAATTGCCGATGTTCTCTGAAGTATTAGACCGAATGTCTAACATGGTAGAAGCCTTTACAGGCACAGGGGGGGACTCATCCACTATTATTCGGTTAGCTTTGGTAGATATTGGATGGGACTTATTTTATCAATCTCCCATAACTGGTGTAGGTATCAATAATCCATCTGTATATACTTTTTTCGTATATGGTAAAGATAATTATTACTTGCATAACAATTATATTGAGTTATTAGCTGGCACGGGTGTCATTGGTTTACTAGCCTATTATTCAATGTATCTCTATGTAGCTTATAATTTAATTCGCTATCGTGATATCCATAGTAATGAATATATAATGGTACTTATTCTATTTCTTTCACAGATTGTTATGGATATGGGGATGGTTTCTTATGAAAGTAAAAGTACTTATTTTTATATGATGTTGTTTTATTTAGAGGTGCAACTGCTTCGGAAAGGACGAAAACATGAAGTTCAGAAAATTGTGTAATGTTGGTATGTCCTTTCTAACAAAACCTTACTATCGTACGAGGGTATTAATTAAATCGGGTTATTATGACTCTTTGTCTGATGAAGACTTTTTGAAGAAGGTATTTCCTAAGTATATGGGATACCCTTTAGATCTAGAAAATCCAAAAACTTTCAGCGAAAAGTTACAATGGCTTAAGGTTAATTTTAGAGACCCAATACAAACAGTGATGGTTGATAAACATGAAGCTAAACATCTTATTGCTCAACGTGTAGGTAATCAGTATATAATACCTACGATTTCCGTATGGAACTCTGTAGATGATATTGACCTTGATAGGTTGCCTAATCAATTCGTTTTGAAATGTACACATGATAGTGGAGGCATCGTTATTTGTAAAGATAAATCAACACTTGATTGGGAAGCAGCAAAAGCTAAATTAAGAACATTCTTAAAACAGGATTATTCACGTATTGCTAGAGAGTGGCCTTATAAGAATGTTCCTCGACGTATTATCGGAGAGGAATATTTGTCGGAGTTAGGTAGCAATGACATATTAGATTATAAGATGTATTGCTTTCATGGTGAACCAAAGTTAACAGTAGTATGTTCTAATCGTTTTTCTAAAACAGGAACGCGTATGAACTTCTATGATATCGATTGGAATCCTATGGGAATTCATTTTGGACATTATCCACCGTTACCTACAGAGTTTCCAAAGCCAGACACATATGGTGAAATGCAACAGGTTGCGATGGAGCTTAGCAAAGGGTGTCCATTTTTGCGTGTTGATTTTTATGAAATTAAAGGGCATCTATTTATTGGAGAATTAACATTTTTTCCTGGTGCTGGATTTGAAAGATTTCGTCCTATGTCAAAGGATTATGAATTAGGAGAGTGGTTACATCTTGAGAATGTACATCGGGGCTGATTTAGTTCCTACGGATATTAATAAAATATTATTTGAAAACGGTAATGGAGAAGCTTTTTTAGGAAAAGAGCTTTATGAAATTTTGAAGCAATCGGATTTAAATGTTTTCAATTTAGAGGTTCCTCTTACTGATATAGAGACACCCATCGTAAAATTTGGTAATAATTTAATTGCGCCTACAAAAACAATTAATGGATATAAGGTGTTAGAGCCGTTATTTTTAACACTGGCTAATAACCACTCCTTAGATCAAGGGGTGGAAGGGTTGACGACAACATTAAATTTGTTGAAGCAGCATAAGATTGCTCATGCTGGAGCTGGAGCTAATTTGAAAGAGGCTAAGAAGCCATTTATCTTTGAAAAAGATGATATACGTATTGGATTCTATCTTTGTACAGAGAACGAGTTTACTATGGCTACTTGTCATACAATGGGGGCTAATCCTTTTGATGTGCTAGAAAGCTTTGACGAAGTGAAAGTTTTAAAGGCACAATGCGACTATGTCATCGTTCTATATCACGGCGGCAAGGAATTCTATCGCTATCCATCTCCTATGCTACAGAAATATTGCCGTAAATTTGTCGATAGTGGAGCGAATCTCGTTATCTGTCAACATAATCATTGTGTAGGGTCTCGTGAAGATTACCAGGGAGGCACTATCATTTATGGACAAGGCAACTTTATCTTTAATTCCGATTTTTTTGTAAACCATCAAGAGTTTATTAAAGATTCAATACTAGTTACTGTAGACGTAACTAAGGATGATTTTGTGGTGTCTGAATTGCCTATTCGTAGAACCGATAATGGTACACGATTAGCCACAGAAGTTGAAGCTACAGAAACATTAGAGGATTATAGAAAACGTAGTGAAGAAATTAAAGACCCTCACTTTGTGACTCAAGCTTATAAGGTCTTTGCTGATACACATGTAAAACGTTATTTGCGTGAGTTTTTAGGTAGATCATTTATTGTACGCGCTATTAATACTTTATTGGGCCGAAAATTGGTAGAACTTATTTTGGGCAAAACGAGTTATTTAGCAATACAAAATTATTTGGAATGTGAAGCTCATCATGAACTATTCTTGAGAGGCATTAAGAATATCAATAAGAAATAATGGATACTAAAATCGTAGCTGCTGCTAAATGGTCTGTTATTACAGAGGTTTTGGCAAAGCTTATCACACCACTGACAAATATAATATTGGCTCATATGTTAGCACCGACTGCATTCGGCATATTGGCGACGATTATGATGGTTATATCTTTTGCGGAAATGCTTGCTGATGCGGGTTTTCAAAAATTTCTTGTTCAGCATGAGTTTGAAAGTGCCCAAGATAAGCAAGAGGCTACAGATGTGGCCTTTATTGCCAACCTAGTGTTTTCTCTAGTTTTATGGAGCGCTATCATAATCGGTCGTGATGAATTGGCTGTATTAGTAGGTAATGATGGCTTAGGTATACCTTTAGCCGTGATGGGCGCTATGATTCCTTTATCTGCTTTTAGTAGTGTCCAAATGGCATTGTATCGAAGAGATTTTAATTTCAAGTTTCTTTTAAATATTAGGCTCATAACAATTCTTACACCTATATTGATATCTATACCAATGGCGCTTATGGGGTACGATTATTGGTCTTTAATTGCTGGTATGCTAGGGTCTCAGCTATTTACGGCGTTGGCATTATTAAAGAGTCGGAAGAATCAAATTCATCTGTTTTTTAGTAGTCGCGTCTTTATGAATATGTTTAACTATAGTGCATGGTCTTTAGCTGAAGCATTTTCTATATGGCTCACTGCTTGGGTGGATACATTCATTATTAGCCGTTTTTTAGATGCTTATTATTTGGGTATATATAAGATGCCAATGGCTATTGTTACGACTGTAATGGCTATGGCTACAGCATCTTTGGCTCCTGTATTATTCGCGGCTTTAAGTCGTGTGCAAAATAATCAACAGGCCTTTTCGAATACATTCTTTACATTCCAACGCTATATGGCTCTATTTTTGGTACCTCTAGGTGTAGGCTTATTTGTATTTCAAGACTTTGTTGTTCAGCTTTTACTAGGACCACAATGGACGTTAGCGGGCATTGTATTAGGTTCCTGGGCATTGAGTTCGGCTATTATGACTGTAACAGCTAATTTGATTTCCGAAATATTTCGTGCAAAAGGGATGCCTAATCTATCATTTTGGACTCAAATATTACATCTAGTAGTTTTAATACCAGTTATTTATATTTGTATTCAATATGATTTCAGTACCTTTGTATATGCTCGATCGTTAGTAAGAATGGAAATGCTAGCAGCTTCTATGTTGCTACTAGCTTTATTTGTCAATATGAGTACATTTCGCATAATATCTAATATCAGTGTATATCTCATTACAGCATCTATAGTTGGGTTAATTGCCTATAGTATTTTACATCTCTATGATGCAGTATGGTGGACCGTCGTCTGTATGCTTTTATGTGTTGTATTATATGTGGCTATTTTATACGTCATTCCATCTGAGCGCATAATTATTGCTTCTGGCTATAAAAAAGTCTTAAGTAAAGTAAAACGACATAATTAACAGAACTATGAAAGGAGTACATATGCTTTCAAAAAATGTAGATTTAAACAACACGGTAATCCTTGTAACAGGTGCCGCTGGATTTGTAGGGGCTAATCTAGTTATGTCCTTACTATCTGAAGCAGAAGGGACTCAAATTATTGGCATAGATTCTGTTAATGATTACTATGATGTAGCATTGAAAGAGTATCGATTGCAACAGATTGATGAACTTAGCAAAAATAATAAGAATATATGGATTTTTAAAAAAGGGAATATTGCAGATAAGTTCTTTGTTGATGAAATTTTTGCTATCTATAAACCACGAGTTGTAGTGAATCTAGCAGCTCAAGCAGGGGTTCGTTACTCTATTACTAACCCCGACGCCTATATCGAGTCTAATATTATTGGATTTTATAATATTCTAGAAGCTTGTCGTCATTCTTATGATGATGGTGAAAGAGGTGTAGAGCATTTAGTGTATGCATCATCTTCTTCTGTATATGGTGCAAATAAACAAATTCCATACTCTACAGAGGATAAAGTAGATAATCCTGTATCTCTTTATGCAGCTACAAAAAAATCAAATGAGTTATTGGCTTATTCGTATGCTAAATTATATAACATCCCTAGCACAGGGCTTCGTTTCTTCACTGTATACGGTCCTGCAGGTCGTCCAGATATGGCATACTTTGGTTTTACAAATACATTACGTAATGGTGGGACAATTAAAATCTTCAACTATGGCAATTGTAAGCGTGATTTTACCTATATCGATGATATTGTAGAAGGCGTTTCTAAGGTTATGTCTACTGCACCAGAGCGTCGCAATGGTGCGGATGGCTTGCCGGTTCCACCGTACGCTATTTATAATATCGGCAATAGCAACCCAGAAAATTTACTTGATTTTGTGCGCATTCTTTCAGAGGAATTGGTTTCTGCTGGTGTTTTACCAAAGGATTATAATTTTGAAGAACATAAAGAATTAGTGCCTATGCAACCAGGGGATGTGCCTGTTACATATGCTGATACAAGTGCGTTAGAAGCAGATTTTGGCTTTAAACCTAATACAAGCTTACGAGAAGGGTTAAAGCGTTTTGCCATATGGTATAAAGATTTCTATATGATGGAGGGCAAATAAATGAAAATTGCAATTGCTGGTACAGGCTATGTAGGCCTTTCCAATGGTGTGTTGTTAGCTCAACATAATGAAGTAGTAGCCCTCGATATCATCCCAGAAAAAGTAGATATGTTAAATCGCAAAGAGACGCCTATTGTAGATGCTGAATTGCAAGAGTATTTAGCTACTAAGGAGTTAAACTTCAAAGCTACACTTGACCCAGTAGAAGCTTTTAACAGTGCAGATTATGTTATCATTTCGACACCTACAAATTATGACCCACAAAAAAACTTCTTTGACACATCTTCTGTTGAACAAGTTATTAAAACTGTGCTAGAGATTAATCCTGATGCAGTAATGATTATTAAATCAACTGTACCAGTAGGCTATACGGTACAAATGCGCAAAGAATTTAATACGGAGAATTTAATTTTCTCGCCAGAATTCTTGCGTGAAGGTAAAGCCTTATACGATAATTTACATCCATCCCGTATTGTTGTGGGCGAGGATTCTGACAGAGCACGTTGTTTTGGCCAATTATTAGCAGAAGGTGCTATTAAAGAAAATATTCCACAATTATATACTGATTCTACGGAAGCGGAAGCAATTAAATTGTTTGCTAATACGTATTTAGCATTACGTGTAGCGTATTTCAATGAGTTAGACTCCTATGCTGAAGTACGTGGCCTTAGCACAAGTCAAATCATCAAGGGGGTTTGTTTAGATCCTCGTATTGGAGATTTTTATAATAATCCTTCCTTTGGTTATGGTGGTTATTGCTTGCCAAAAGATACAAAGCAATTATTAGCTAACTATAATGATGTACCACAAAATTTAATTTCTGCCATTGTTGATGCGAATAGAACACGTAAAGATCATGTGGCAGATACTATTATTGCTAAAAATCCGAAAATTGTTGGTATCTATCGCTTGACCATGAAGATGAACTCTGATAATTTTAGAGCATCAGCCATTCAAGGTGTTATGAAACGTATTAAGGCGAAAGGGATTGCTGTGGTAGTATATGAACCTACACTAGATGCAGAAGATTTCTTTAATTCGCCAGTTATACGTAATTTTGAAGATTTTAAGCGTGTTAGTGATGTCATTGTAGCTAATCGCTGGGATAGTAGCTTAGAAGGTGTAAAAGATAAAGTTTATACAAGAGATATTTTTGATAGAGATTGATGCAGCTGTATGTATTGTGGCGTTTAGGAGAGTAGTATGAAACGTTGGATACTATATATTGTGTTATGTCTAATTGTGTTTTTTATATGGGATAATTCCTTGCAAAATGGAGGGAACTCTGATGGGTTTAGTCTTATTTTTGCAGAGTGGCTTACCCCTGTAGCTCATAAATTAGGCTTTCATGGAAATATATGGGCCTTAAATAGGGTTGTTAGAAAGCTAGCCCATCTCACAGAATTTACAATTCTTGGTGGTATTTTATATGTAATTCTACGCCGCTATATTGAATATGGCACAGTAGTAAAAACTATAGGAGTGGGTATAGTAATAGCTAGTCTAGATGAATTTATACAATTATTTTCTCTAGGACGCAGCTCTCAACTGTCTGATGTACTGATTGATACAGTTGGTATAATCATCGGTATATCGGTAGTGAAATTAACTTATTATATTAGTCATGATAAAAGATAAAAGTACATTTAAAAATTAAATAATTATTAATATAATAATGTGTAAAATATGACTCATAATTGTAGAGATTATGGGTCATATTTTATGAAGAATAAATGAATATATAAAAATTGTATTAAATGAACATATAATAATTTATTTATTTTTATAGAAAAACCACTATACAAGCGACTGGTCCCTTGTTATAATCGTGAATATAAAATGAATTATAAACTTAAATGAGAAGAACATGAACTTTATAAAAGAGGTCGGTTTTGAAAAGAAAATCGAAAGTAGAAGGGAAAGATTATGAGTCGCGTGGTTGATTTACATGGTTGCATTTTGCCAGCTGTGTTAGGTCCACAAGGGCCTCAAACAATGGCAGAATCAGTAAAAATGATTAAGTCCTTGTCTGAACAAGGTATTACAGATATTTTTAGTACGCCTGATGTAACAGTATCTATGGATCTGAACACATGGAATGCTATGAACTCTTTAGTTAATGAAGTAAAAGTTATGGTTAAGGAGCAACAAGTAGATATAACTATTCACAGTGGAGCTCGCGTAATGCTTTGTGATGAAATGGTTGCATATATAGCTTCTCATCGCAATCAATATACGTTGGGAGATAGCCATTTTATATTAGTTGCTCTTCCACAAAATAGCAAAGTGCATCATATTAATGCGTGGTTATTAAGTCTACTAGATATGGGGCTTGTACCTATTATTAGTGAAGTAGAAACTTATGGACAATTATTTACTAAACCTGAACAATTACTAGCATGGGTTGATAGAGGTATTTTGATTCAATGTAATATGGCATCTTTTGATCATGGTAACGCTAACTATGATAGGGCCATTGAATTATATCGAAATGGTTTAATTCATTTCTTTGGTACTGGTTACAGCGATGGCTGTGATATTGAGGCGTACCAAGGTTATGTGGAAGCAATTTCTGAATTAGACAATACGTATAAAAAAGATTTGTTGCCAAATATCCATCTTAATGAACGCGACCTCTTAGCTAATCGCACATTTTATCCTTCTGTCCCATCTAGTTGGGTGGGGAAAAAGGGTAATTTCTTAACTCGTCTATTTGGCTTTGCATTATAATTTATATAGGTTCTTTTATCCATGTCATATTGGCATAGATAGAGGAACCTATTTTTACTTTATATTGTATTTAGGGTTGAAAACAACCACCATATATAGTATACTGAGAGGGCAGTAAAAATAGAGGGGTTTTCTAATAATTCTTTACATTTTTACATATAAATTTATAAAAAGTGTGATTAGACATACTTTTTATACTTCTTAACATATATTTTGGCAGTAACAAGATGGGGAGGTTGCCAATATGTTGCAGGTCATTAAGCGTGATGGCACGAAGGTACCATTCGACAAAAACAAGATTGCTTTGGCTATTGAAAAAGCTGAACATAGTAGTACTGGGTTGTACGAAGAGGGCTTGGCACAGCGTATTGCAAATGAAATTGAGGAATATGCTACTAAGCTTCAAAAAGACATGACAATTTATGCTATTGAAGATCAAGTGTATTATAAGTTGATTGAGTATCATAATCCTGCAACGGCACGTGCCTATGAAGGTTACAAAGCTGTTCAAGCTTTTAAACGCCGTCAAAATACAACTGATGATGATGTAATTGGTTTATTAGATCGTAGTAATATCAGTGTTCTTGATGAAAATTCTAATAAGGATGCTGCTATTGTATCTACCCAACGGGATTTAATTGCTGGTGAAGTATCTAAGGATATTGCTCGTCGTAAATTGATTCCTACCGATATTTTGGAAGCCCATGATAGTGGAGCTATCCACTTCCATGATATGGATTATATTATTCAACCTATGTTTAACTGTTGCTTGATTAATTTGGAAGATATGCTTACAAATGGCACAGTAATCAATGGTAAGAAAATCGATACACCTAAGTCTTTCCAAGTTGCTTGTACTGTAACAACACAAATCATTGCACAAGTAGCATCTGGTCAATATGGTGGTCAAAGTATTAATGGTATTGACCGTATTTTGGCACCATTTGTACGTAAATCTTATGAAAAAATCCTCAATAATGTTATTGAAGAGCAAGTTGAGATTTACGGCATGGAGCCTAATATGGAAAAGGCTCGTGAAATAGCGTGGAAACGTACGCGTAAAGAGGTTAAAGATGGTATCCAAACTATTCAATACCAAATCAATACATTGATGACCACAAATGGTCAATCTCCATTTGTTACATTATTTATGTATTTCCAACCAGACTATGAATACGCGAAGGAAGCGGCTCTTATTACAGAAGAAATTTTGCGCCAACGTATTAAAGGTGTAAAAAACGAAGCCGATGTATATATTACACCAGCCTTTCCTAAGTTGATTTATGTTCTTGATGAGCATAATGTAACACCAGATAGTCCATACTATTACTTAACTGAATTGGCAGCACAATGTACGGCTAAGCGTATGTACCCTGATTATATTTCTGCGAAAAAAATGAAGGAAAACTACTCAGGTAATGTCTTTAGTCCTATGGGCTGTCGATCCTTCTTATCTCCTTGGAAGGATGAAAATGGTGAATACAAGTTTGATGGACGTTTTAACATTGGTGTAGTAAGCTTGAACTTACCTCAAATCGGCATTCTAGCCCGAGGTAGTGAAGAACGATATTTTGAAATTTTAGATAAACGACTTGAGTTAGCAGAAAAAGCTCTAATGCTTCGTTATGAATTACTTAAGGACGTAGTGAGCGATGTGTCGCCAATCCATTGGCAACACGGTGCCATTGCAAGACTTAAAAAAGGCGAGAAAATTGCTAAATTCTTGACTGGCGGCTATGCGACTATTTCCTTGGGATATATTGGTATTTATGAAGCAACTCGCTTAATTACCGGTGAATCGAATACGGGCGAGAAAGGTCGCGTTTTTGCGATGAAGATTATGGATCGTTTAAATGCAGCTGTTGATGAATGGCGAGTTAAACATAACATGGGGTTCGCATTATATGGTACACCTGCTGAAAGTTTAACCCATCGATTCTCTTCTTTGGATCGCGCTCGTTTTGGTATTATTGAGGATATTACGGATAAAGGTTATTATACTAATAGTTATCATGTAAGCGTACGAGAAGAGATTAATGTATTTGACAAGTTTTCTTTTGAATCTGAGTTTCAAAAGAAATCTACAGGTGGCTGTATTTCCTATGCGGAAATTCCTAATATGACTAATAATATTCCAGCTGTTTTGACGATGATTCAATATATTTATGATCATATTTCTTATGCTGAATTTAATACCAAGTCTGACTATTGTCACGAATGTGGCTTTGATGGAGAAATTAAGGTAAATGAACATAACGAGTGGGAATGCCCTCGTTGTCACAATACAAATCGCGATAAATTAACTGTTATCCGTCGTACTTGTGGATATCTTGGTGAAAACTTCTGGAATGAAGGGCGCACAAAGGAAATTAAAGATCGTGTAATGCACATTTAAGATTATTAGAGGTATAGTTTTAATAATTATTCTATATATTAAGATAAACTGTTATATAGATTAATATAATTATCATAGATATCTAATGATGTGGATATTTTAATAGATACGATTTTAATTCTAAATACGATAGTTCTGTAAATGGTAAAAGCTGTGCCTAAGGCACAGCTTTTACTGTATATATGAGAAATTGAAATATATCTATATAGTGTTAATCAAAGTTGATAGGCACTACTATGGAGGTTATGATGAGATATGGGCAAATAAGACAATATGATATTGCCAATGGAGAAGGGATTCGTACATCTATATTTGTAACAGGGTGTACACATTGTTGTTATAATTGTTTTAACGAAGAATACCAAGATTTTAATGCCGGTAAGGTGTGGACGCAAGCTGAGACAGATTTAGTAGTTTCCTATGTGAAGAATCCTACATGTTCAGGCTTAACATTATTAGGTGGGGAGCCATTTCAAAATGTACAAGGCTTATTACCGGTGGTGAGAGCTGTTCGTGCAGCGGCGCCAGAAAAGAAGATTTGGGCCTATTCAGGCTATGAAATAGATGATATCTTAGAAGATGAGTTACGAAGTGCCTTATTACAAGAAATTGACATTCTCGTAGATGGCCGCTTTGTAGATGAACTTAAGGACCCTGCTTTGCGCTTCAGAGGTTCCTCAAATCAGCGTATCATTGATGTTAAAAAGACATTAGCGGCTGGGGAAATTGTATTAGCGATGGAGTAAATATGATATATGATAAACGATTTATAGGACTTATTATTATAGTTGGCTTTATAGCGGGGCTAGTAGGGGCTTCCTATACGCATTTATTACATGGAATCCAACATTTCGTATATAATTACTCCTCCGCTGATCATCTGAGCTTTGGTGCAGCTGTGGCCCGAGTATCACCGATAGAACGATTAATACCCTTAATCGTCTGTGGCGCGATAGGTGGCGTAGGTTGGGTTTTGATTCACAGATATGGTAAAGGCGTTGTGGATATAAAAACGGCAGTTTCTGGTAAAATGGATATGAATCCAATTACTACTGTTTTACATGCAACACTGCAAATAATTACGGTAGGTATTGGTTCTCCATTAGGTCGAGAAGTTGCACCACGTGAGGCTAGCGCTGGTATTACTACCTTTTTAGTTAAACATTTTGATATAAAACAAGAAGACCGTCAATTATTAATTGCATGTGCTGCAGGCGCTGGTTTAGCTGCAGTTTATAATTCACCATTATCTGCGGCAATTTTTACATTAGAAACTTTGCTTCTTACTTGGAATATACGGGCTATGAGTGCAGCCCTCTTATGTTGTGGTTTAGCTACATTTGTGACGCGACAAGCTGGTGTAGGAGATGTTATACAATATACAATGGCACAACCCAGTTTGGGGAGTCATTATGTTGAGTTTTCTATTGCACTAGGTGTCATTATTGCCATTGGTGTAGTGTTATTTAATCTAACGCAAAGTAAATTACCAGCTATTCACCGTAGTAGTCCCATAATGATTCCTATTTCTATCGTAGCATTTACACTAATTGGTGTTTTAGCTATGTATTTTCCTGAAATTCTTGGAAATGGTAAAGCAGGCAATGAGTTGACTTTTACGAACGATATCACATGGACATATGCATTGGGTTTATTTGGATCCAAATGGGTAGCTGTTTTACTTGCTTTGACCGCTGGTGCATATGGTGGTCGTATTACACCATCTATGATGTTAGGTAGTACTTTGGGAATCGTATTTGGTACCGTATGGGCTATTGCTATAGCGCCAGTATCTTTGGGAATGTCTGCTTTTGTGGGGGCCGTAGTATTCTTAGGCCTTGCACAAAAAATGCCTATGACATCTTGTGTATTTATGCTTGAATTATCTCGTTTCTCTGTAGAAATGTTGTTTCCTATAGCTTTAACAATGGGGACAGCTCTTATGGTAGAGCAAATCATTCAATCAAAATTAAATAGCGCTAAGTAGCAATAAATAATAGTTAATAAAAGTAAATATAATATATAGAAAAGAAGCGGATAGTTGAATTAATCAACTATCCGCTTTTAATGTATATGTAATTATACGATTTTTGCGTTCTTATCGTATTCTTCGCCACCCGCATCAGGAAGCATGCCATATTCTACAGTCCACAAGTGTTTATATTTTAGTGCTTGATTGTGAATACGTTCGATTTGCGTTTCATCTGTACGAGCTATGCGAGCTGGGATTCCAACAACTAAAGAATTAGGTGGGATTACAGTGTTCTCCTTTATGACTGCACCAGCAGCAATAATAGAACCAGAGCCAATATGACAACCGCTTAATACAATAGCGCCCATTCCAACTAATACATTATCTTCGATAGTACTAGCGTGTACTATTGCACCATGGCCAATTGTTACATAATCTCCAAGAATGCAAGCCCTGTCGTCATCAACGTGTAATACAGAGTTATCCTGTACATTAGAATAGCGACCTACTACAATTTTATTTACATCACCGCGAAGTGCACAGTTTTGCCAAATGGAAGCATATTCTTTTAGTTCAACATCACCTGCAAGTTCTGCACCAGGCATAACACAACTTTTGGGATCTAATTTGGGGTATTTTCCGTGAAATGGTAACATAAGGAACTCCTAATTTATTAACTATACGATTTCAATAAGACGTTGTGCTTTACGAATAGACATGATAGCTTCGTTCATTACTGTTTGTACTATAGTGTGAGCAGGTTCAATAGTAGTAAGTTGGTTTAAACCTTGTCCAACTTGTACAGCACCATTTACAACATCGCCATCGATAGCAGCACGTTTGTTAGTGCCTTGGGACATTTTGGTACGTTCTTCAGGGGTAGTAACACCATCTGTTTCGGCAGCTAAGTAACGTGTAGTGAATTCGTTTTTCAAGCTACGTACTCCACCGTGACCGGAGAGGAGACCTGTTACAACAGAGTCTGTATCTGTGGCTTTGATAATTGCTTCTTTCATATTTATGTGGGCTTGGCATTCTTCAGCTAACAAAAAACGGGAACCCATTTGTACACCCTCAGCACCCATCAACAATGCTGCTGCAATACCACGACCATCTACGATAGCGCCCGCTACAACAACAGGAATGGAAATCTCAGGTAAAATATTTTCCATTAAGGACATGGTTGTTTGGCTACCAATATGTCCACCAGCTTCCATACCCTCAATAATAATTGCATCAGCACCAGCTTCTTCAATACGTTTAGCAAGTTTTAGAGATGGGACAACAGGGATAACTTTAATGCCTGCATCTTGCAATGGTTTAATATATGGTACAGGATTGCCTGCTCCAAGTGTTACAAATGCAGGCTTTTCTTCAATGATAATATCCACTAATTCGTCTTTATTGGGAGCCATTAACATGAGATTGACTCCGAAAGGCTTATCCGTTAAGTCTTTACAGGCACGAATCTCGTTGCGCGTCCATTCTGCATCACGACCACCGAGAGCAATTACACCTGTAGCACCTGCATTAGCTACGGCAGCAACTAGTTTGTGTTCAGATACCCAAGCCATAGCACCTTGGATGATAGGGTATTCGATTTGTAAAAGTTGTGTTAACGCTGTTCTCATAAAGCCTCCTATGATAACAATTAAATTTACTGAAACTTTATTATACCTTTATGCGAGAATTTTATATAAGAATGATTTTATTTTCTTATATAAAATTAGAGTATTAATAAAGTCAAGAATATTCATCAGTATATACTTATATACTAAAGAGATTAAGCGTAATATTATTTGGAGATTATATGTAATCACATAATCTCTTCTCTATATAATAGTATAATATAGTAATTATGTACACCTTAGATAAGGTTATTATAGTTATTTATTTAAACAATATGCTTTCAAAATTAATTTCCAATTATTGGATTAAAATAAAATATTTAGCAGTAGTCTAAAGATAAAAAAACTAAATGATAATATATTTCAAATGAGTTAAGTAGTAGAAAACCGCATAGTATCTATGATTATTAAATATTATAAAAAATGAGAAAATAAGAAAATGAGTATTGAAAAGTTTCGATGTCTTTGATATACTACATTACAGATAGAGTATCTGAATTAATTAAAGATAAACATTAAACAATAATTTTCAAGTGAAGGAGGAAATACACATGGAAAAATATGTATGCGTAGTATGTGGTTGGGTTTATGACGAAGCTGTTGAAGGCGTAAAATTCGAAGATCAACCAGCTGATTATGTTTGCCCAATTTGCGGTGTTGGTAAAGACCAATTCGAAAAAATGTAATTGACTTACCAAAAGGCTATCTTGAGTCCACTTGAGATAGTCTTTTTTATTTGACAAAGCACAATGTCATGTTTATAATATTATGAGTCGAGGTAAGATTATGAAACTGCAAGTAGAGCAAGCAAAAGAACATATAGGAAAGAAATTTCCTTATAGCTATACGATATCAGCCTCTGAGCTTGGTGACGTAACTGCTTTTCCTTGGAGCCGTCATGATATAACCATTAGTGGTGAGTTTTGGTTTGATGGTCAAAATTACATCGTTCAAGGTTCGATTCAGTCTAAAGGCGATTATGATTGTTCCCGTTGTTTAAATACCACAGAACATTATCGAAAAGATTTCTTTCAGGAAATCTTTAGTGATTGTCGAGATGCTGCAGATGATGTGAATTCTTTTGATGGAGAAGAAATTGACTTAACTGAACTAATTAGGGATACATTAATCATCAATGAGCCCTCTCAAGTGTTATGTCAGGATGATTGCAAAGGATTGTGCGTTCATTGCGGAGCAAATTTAAATGTTTCACCTTGTTCTTGTGAATCCTTTGTGGTGGATCCTCGATTTGCAGAGTTACGTGCTTTGCTTGATGAGAAAGATGATAGATTATCCTAATGATTGTACTAAGGAGGTGCAGATAATGGCAGTACCTAAACGTAGATTGTCTAAATGCCGTCGCGATCGTCGTCGTGCTAATTGGAAATTAGAAGCTCCTGGTTATGTAGCATGTCCACAATGCCACGAACCTAAGATGCCTCATCGTGTTTGCCCTACATGTGGTCACTATAAAGGTGAACAAGTAGTAGCTAATGCTTAATATGTGAGCAGAGAGAGACGCCTACTTTGTAGGCGTCTTTTTTATATGCTTTCAAAATATACACTCATATTTTTATATGTTTTGTTATCAATAGCATGTGTCACTATTTTATAGTAAGATTATTCTATAAAATGGTGACACATTTTTATTTTTTATAAACAATAATACTAAAATATAAAAAAACAACTATATTTTGTATATGCTATGAAAATATCTTACTATATGTATGAAAAGTCTTGCCAATAAGGGAATTATTGTATATACTTAGGATGTAATATTAATACTAGGTCATAAAAGGTGGTCCCATGAGTCGGTTAAAGAAGCAAGAGCGCCAGAAGCAGTTACAAGAAAAACTGAATATTACGCCATTTCTTACTGATGAAGAATTGGCAACACACTTTGGTGTAAGTGTGCCAACAATTCGTCTCGATCGACTAGAATTGGGTATTCCTGAATTGCGTGAACGCATTCGTGTTATGGCTACAGGTCAATCACATGAAATGGCAGAACATGTATCATATGAAGTGGTTGGCGAATTGATTGATGTCACCGAGGGGCACCAAGCATTATCTATGTTGCGTACTACGGCTGATATGGAAGATCAATTCGGATATGTAGAACCGCAGTATTTATATGCTCAAGCAAATTCCCTTGCAAAAGTGGTTATGGGGACGACTGTTTGCTCTGCGGAAGTTGGAAATATAAAATATAAGAACCCGGTAGGATCTGGTACTAATTTGGTAGCGAAAGCAGAAATTGTTCGTCGCCGAGGTAATAAGTTCTTTATTTGGGTTATAATAAGAGATAAAATAAAAGAAGTGTTTCGCGCAAAATTTATTATGGAATCCGTAGAGAATAGGGTGTAAATTATGAAAATTGCAATAGACGCCATGGGTGGCGACTTTGCTCCAATGGAGACTGTACTTGGATCCATTGAAGCCGTACGAGCAAATCAACACATTGAAGTGGTGCTCGTCGGCGATGAGCAGCAAATTTTTGATATATTAGAAGCTAATAATGAAGCTAAGAATCCACGTATTTCTGTACATCATGCTAGCCAGGTAATCGGCATGGATGAACATCCAGGTCAAGCATTGCGCAAGAAAAAAGATGCATCTGTTGTGGTCGCTACTTCGTTGGTTCGCGATAATCGTTGTGATGCTGTAATTGCTCCAGGTAGTACGGGAGCTGCTGTTGCAGCGGCTTTGTTTGGGCTCGGTCGCATTAAAGGCATTGATCGCCCTGTCATTGCAACTCCAATGCCAACGGTAAGTGGTATAACAGTTATGTTAGACTCTGGTGCAAATTCTAATAGTAAACCTAAACATCTTGTACAAGGTGCTTTAATGGGGTCTGAATACGCTAAGCTTTTATTAGGAAAAGAAAATCCTACTGTGGGATTGTTAAATATTGGTGAAGAGGCCACAAAGGGGAACGATGTCGTATTGGCGACGTATCCGATTTTGGAGGGTATGAAGACTATCAATTTTAAAGGAAATATTGAAGGTCGCGATATTCCTAAAGGTGCCGTTGATGTTGTCGTATGTGATGGCTTCGTAGGCAATGTGGTACTTAAATTTGCGGAAGGTTTAGTAACAGGTCTTACGCAATTAGTAAAGGATAGCATCATGGCAGGAAGTATTTTCGCCAAGATAGGAGCTATGCTTGTAAAGCCAGCTTTGAAAAAGATGGCAAAACGTTTGGATCACACAGAAAATGGTGGTGCTCCGCTCTTAGGAGTTAATGGGGTATTCATGATTGCTCATGGTAGTTCTAAAGCAAAAGAAATAAAAACTGCTATTGAAATTGCTAGTGATTTAGTAGAGCGTAAAATTATTCAACACATAAGAGAAACGATGGATATTGAAGGAGCCTTAAAGTATGACTATGATGAATAAACCTGTAGGAATCATTGGTACTGGGAGCTTCCTTCCTGACAATGTAGTAACAAACTTTGATCTTGAAAAAATGGTTGATACCAATGATCAATGGATTAGAGAGCGTACGGGTATAGAAGAACGACGCATTGCACCGGAAGGTATGAATACATCCTATATGGCGACCGAGGCAGCAAAAAAAGCTATGCAAATGGCTAATGTCACTGCAGAGGAAATCGACATGATTATCTTTGCTACCTTAACACCAGATATGATTATTCCTTCGGCAGCTTGTGTATTGCAAGCGAACTTAGGCGCTAAAAACGCTGCAGCCTATGATTTACAAGCGGCATGCTCTGGGTTTGTATATGGATTGATTACTGCCGCTAGTTATATTAGTTCTGGTATTTATAAAAAAGTACTCGTCGTGGGGGCGGAAATTCTTTCCCGTCGAGTAAACTGGAATGATCGTGGTACATGTATCCTCTTTGGTGATGGTGCTGGGGCTGCAGTAGTATCTGAAGTACCTGAAGACTATGGCATTAAAGGTATTGACATGGGCGCCGATGGCACTGGAGGATCAGCTCTTTGCATTCCTGCAGGCGGCACTGCTGTGGTGGCAAATGATCAACGCGTAGAAGAGGGCTTAACATTTATTCATATGGATGGCCCTGAAGTATATAAATTTGCCGTTAAAACGATGGGGCGTACGGTTTTAAAATCCTTAGAACGCGCTAGTATGGAGTTAAACGAATTAGATTACTTCATTCCTCATCAAGCGAATATTCGTATTATTGATTCGGCAGCCAAACGTTTACATCTGCCGATGGAAAAAGTTTTTGTTAATTTACATAAGTATGGTAATACATCTGCCGCGTCTGTAGCGATTGCACTTGATGAAGCTAATCGCGAGGGACGTTTCAAACGCGGTGATAATGTTGCGTTTGCAGGATTTGGTGCAGGCCTAACATGGGCAAGCCTGGTCTTGAAATGGTATTAAGGAGGACACATCAAGATGATTAAGACTGACATTTGTGATTTATTGCAGATTGAGTATCCAATCTTTCAAGGTGGTATGGCTTGGCTCGGTACTGCAGAATTAGCGGCAGCCGTTTCTGAAGCTGGTGGCCTTGGGATTATTGGTGCTGGTCATATGCCTCCTGATATTTTCCGTAATGAAATCCATAAATTAAAAGAGCGCACTAGCAAGCCTTTTGGCTGTAATATTATGCTCATGTCTCCATTTGTAAAAGAGGTTATGGAAGTAGTTGTGGAAGAACGTGTTCCTGTTATCACTACAGGTGCAGGTAATCCTGGTGTTTATGTTCCCGCTTTGAAAGAGATTGGTACAAAAGTTATTCCTGTAGTTGCATCAGTATTACTAGCAAAACGCTTATTACGTGGCGGTATTGATGCAATTATTGCTGAAGGTACAGAGTCTGGTGGTCACGTAGGTGATATTACAACTATGGCATTAATTCCTCAAGTAGTTGATGCTGTAGATGTACCAGTTATTGCTGCTGGTGGTATTGCAGATGGTCGTGGTATGGCTGCGGCATTTGCATTAGGTGCTAAAGCGGTACAAATGGGGACACGATTCGTATTATCCGAAGAATGTATTGCCCATGAAAATTATAAAAATGCTGTATTGAAAGCAAAAGATCGTGCTACAGTTATGACTGGCTTAACAACAGGTCATCCTGTACGTATTATAGATAATGCGTTAGCTCATAAATATAAATCCCTTGAATTTAGTGGTGGTTCTAAAGAGGAATTGGAAGCATTAGGCGCTGGCACACTTCGTTTAGCTGCTATTGATGGTAATATAAAAGAAGGTTCTGTAATGATCGGTCAAATTTCTGGTATGTTAACAGATGTTAAACCATGTGAAACTATCATTAAAGATATCATGACTGAAGCTGAAACAGTGATTAAGAATCTTCAAGGTCTTAGTAAATAAGGAGGCCCCTAATGAAAACGGCATTTGTTTTTCCTGGTCAAGGTTCTCAAAAAGTAGGCATGTTACAAGATTTGTATAATGCGTATCCTATTGTAAAACAACGTTTTGAAGAGGCTGACGAAGCACTTGGTTATTCCATCAGTAAATTATGCTTCGAAGGTCCTGATACAGAGCTCGTTAAAACAGCAAATACACAACCAGCTATTTTGACTGCATCCGTAGCTTGTTATGAAATTCTAAAAGAACAAGGCTTTACGCCTGATATCGTAGGCGGGCATAGTCTTGGTGAGTATAGTGCTCTAGTAGCAGCCGGTGTATTGAACTTTAAAGACGCAGTATATGTAGTTCATAAACGCGGTGAATATATGCAAGAAGCTGTGCCATTGGGTAAAGGCGCTATGGCGGCAATTTTGGCATTACCTCGTGAGCAAGTTGTAGAAATTTGTGAAGAAGTAAATGCTTCTGTAGGTTCTGTACAAGCAGTTAACTTCAATTGCCCTGGACAAATCGTTATTGCCGGTGAAACTGCAGCGGTGGAAACAGCAGCTGAAAAAATGAAAGAAGCAGGAGCGAAACGCGCAGTAATGCTTCCTGTGAGTGCTCCATTCCACAGCCGTTTGATGGAACCAGCAGCTCTTCGGTTAAAGGAAGAATTGGATAAGATCCAAGTGAGTGATGCACAAATTCCTGTAGTTGCAAATGTTACTGGTAAGATTTTGACTAATGCCAATGACATTAAAGAGTCCTTAGTTACTCAAGCCGCTAACCCTGTTTTATGGGAAGATTGTGTAGCTGAAATGGTAAACTTTGGTGTTACTCGCTTTGTTGAAGTGGGACCTGGGAAAGTACTTACAGGTTTTACTAAAAAGATTAACAAAGATATGGAATTAGCCAATGTTGAAGACATTGCATCCTTAGAGAAAACGCTTGAATTTTTGAAGGGGGTTCGATAAAATGCATTTAGAGGGTAAAGTAGCCATTGTAACTGGCGCATCCCGTGGCATTGGTCGCGCTGTAGCTATCAATCTAGCACAATCTGGTGCTGATGTTGTAGTAAACTATAGCGGTAGCGAAGGTGCAGCGCAAGAAACTGTTGAAGCTGTACAAGCGTTAGGCCGCAAAGCCATTAAAATTAAAGCCAATGTAGCCAATGTAGATGAAGTTGCTTCCATGGTGGAAGAAGCTCATAAAGAATTTGGTCACATTGATATTCTCGTGAATAATGCGGGGATTACGCGTGACGGTTTGTTAATGCGAATGAAAGACGAAGATTTTGATGCTGTTATCGATATCAACCTAAAAGGTGTTTACTTGGTAACTAAAGCAGTATCTAAAATCATGATGAAACAACGTTCTGGTCATATTATTAACATGACATCTGTTGTAGGTGTTATGGGTAATGCTGGTCAAACTAACTATGCTGCTTCTAAAGCGGGCGTAATTGGTTTTACTAAATCCTGTGCTAAAGAATTGGCTAGCCGTGGTATTACAGTTAATGCTATTGCTCCAGGCTTTATCAACACAGATATGACCGATGTATTACCAGAAAAAGTTAAAGAAGCTATGGTTACTGAAATTCCATTGGGCCGTATGGCTGATGCTGAAGAAGTAGCAACAGTAGTAACATTCCTTGCTAGCGATTTTGCTAATTATATTACGGGTCAAGTCATCAATGTTGATGGTGGCATGGTAATGTAGTTGTAAAATTAGACTATATATAAATACACTTTGAAAGGAGGTGAACCACTAATGAACACTTTCGATAAAGTTAAAGCAATCGTTGTGGAACAATTAGGCGTTGATGAAGCTGAAGTTACCATTGATTCTACATTCATCGACGACTTAGGCGCTGACTCCTTAGATATCGTTGAATTGATCATGGCATTTGAAGAAGAATTCAATGTTGAAATCCCTGACGACGTTGCAGAAAAAATTAAAACCGTTAAGGATACAGTAGAATATATTGATTCTGCTAAATAAGCTGTAAAGCTAACAATTCAACCGAACGGGAGGCCGAGTGGCCTCCCAACCGGTTTTATTTACAGGAGGATTTGATAGTGAAGCTCCCTGAACTTCGCATTGGGAATCTAGTGGCCAAAGTACCTATTATTCAAGGTGGTATGGCGATTAGATTGTCTACAGCTCGCTTGGCAGCAGCCGTTGCAAATGAAGGTGGTATCGGCCTTATTGCGGCATCGGGCTTGCCTTTCGATGAATTACGATACGAAATACAATTAGCTAGAAAATTATCACCTACGGGTATTATTGGTATAAATGCGATGGTAGCAGCAACTCAATTTGCTGGCTTAGTAAAGACTGCCATCGAAGAAGGCATTGATCTTGTAGTAGCAGGTGCTGGTTTTTCAAGAGATATGTTCGCAATGGGCAAAGAGTCTGGTACTCCTATTGTACCAATTGTTTCGTCCGCAAAATTAGCTCGCATTTCTGAAGGTTTAGGTGCTGCAGCTGTAATCGTAGAAGGCTGTGAAGCTGGTGGACACTTGGGGACGGATCGTTCCGCTCGAGAAATCGTTCCCGAAGTTGTAGCAGCGGTAAAAAACATTCCAGTAATTGCTGCTGGTGGTGTTCTAGATGGCCGTGATATCGTTGAAATGTTAAAAATCGGTGCTAGTGGTGTTCAAATGGGTAGCCGTTTTGCTGCTTCTGATGAATGTAATGCATCTGATGAATTGAAAAAAATGTATGTACGAGCTACAAACCCTGAGGATATAGTATTGATTCAAAGTCCTGTTGGTTTGCCTGGTCAAGCAATAAAAAACAAATTTGCTGAATCTGTTTTAGATGGTACTGTAGCGCCTCCAACGGTGTGTGATAACTGTTTAAAACATTGTTCCCATAAATTCTGCATTATCCGTGCTCTTTCTCGCGCACAACAAGGTGATGTGGAAACGGGGTTGGTGTTCTCTGGCAATAATATGAGAAAAGTCGATAGGATTATGCCAGTTAAAGATATCTTTGCTCAATTAAAACAGCAAGTAGCAGAGATCGATTAATTTAAAGGGCTGTATAGCTATAAGAGGTGGAATAATTGGAAAAACGTGTAGTAATTACTGGCTTAGGGGCAGTGACTCCTGTAGGTATCGGTAAAGAGAACTTCTACAATGCGTTATTGGCAGGTCAATCTGGTATTGGGCCGATTACACGCTTTGACGCATCTAACTATGCAACACGCATTGCGGGTGAAGTAAAAGATTTTGATATTACAAACTATGGGGTAGACAAGAAAGAAGCTCGTCGTATGGACCGTTCTGTAGAATTTGCTATCGGTGCAGCTGTTCTTGCTTGTGAAGATGCTGATCTTGATTTAGATAAAGCAGATTTAGATCGCTGTGGTACTGTAGTTGGTACAGGTATAGGCGGCATTGACTCTATCCATGAGGTGTATGAAACATTATTCGAAAAAGGTCCTGGCCGTGTAAGTCCATTTGCAGTACCTATGATGATTGCAAATATGACATCTGCACGCGTATCTATTCGCCTTGGTCTTAAAGGTCCAGTTATTACAGACGTAACTGCTTGTACTTCTGGTACAAATGCGATTGGCGATGCATTCCGTATCATCCAACGTGGAGATGCTGATGTGATGTTTGCTGGTGGTACTGAGGCTGCGGTATCTCCGGCTGCTGTAGCTGGTTTTGCGGCTATGAAAGCTATGTCTACACGCAATGATGAGCCAACAAAGGCGTCCCGTCCATTTGACCGTGACCGTGATGGTTTCGTAATGGGTGAAGGTGCTGGTATCGTAGTTCTTGAAGAATTAGAACACGCAAAAGCACGCGGTGCGCATATCTATGCTGAAGTTGTGGGCTATGGTAGCAATGGTGATGCTTACCATATCACTGCACCAGCTCCAGGTGGTGTTCAAGCTCGTAAATGTATGGAATTAGCAATTAAAGATGCAGGTATTGATCCTAAAGACGTTAACTACATCAATGCTCATGGTACATCTACTGGCCTTAATGACCAAAATGAAACATTGGCTATTAAAGAATTGTTCGGCGATCACGCTAAAAATATCGCTGTTAACTCTACTAAATCCATGACAGGTCACTTATTGGGGGCTGCTGGTGCTATTGAAACTATCGTAATGGCGATGGCGATTGAAACTGGTAAAGTTCACCCTACAATTAACTGTGACAATCCTGATGAAGGTTTGGATCTGGACTATGTTCGTGAAGGCGCACGTGAACTTCAAGTAAAATGTGCACTTTCTAACTCTTTCGGTTTTGGTGGTCATAACGGTACACTTTGCATTCGCCGTTATGAAGCTTAATGGTTACTATCGAAACGCATAAGAGTAAGATAACACAAGCTCGTGAAGAATCTCTTCATGAGCTTGTTGCTCGTTTAGACATACCTGTGTCAGATATATCCATTATAGATTGTGCTTTTACACATACTTCTTATGCGAATGAACATAAATCAAAGCATATTCATCACAATCAGCGATTAGAGTTTTTAGGCGATGCTGTTTTGGATCTTATTATTGGGGAATACCTATTTAAGACATATCCAGATATGGCTGAAGGTAATTTAACGAAAATTAAGGCCGCTACAGTGTGTGAGGATTCTTTAGCATCTGTGAGCCGTTCTTTAGAACTAGGACAATATTTATTGCTTGGTCATGGAGAACGCGCTTCCGGTGGTAACGATCGAAACTCTATATTAGCGGATACCTTTGAGTCTCTCATCGGTGCCATTTATATTTCTACAGATTATCAAACGGCTATGGCCTTTGTTTTAAAGCATTTAACTACCTATATCATGCAAGCCTTAGAAGGTAAGCGGGGCAAAGATTATAAGACATTATTACAAGAATATGTGCAAAGAGATGGGGATAAACATATTGTCTATCATTTGCTCAGTGAAAGTGGTCCCGACCATGCTAAAACCTTCCATATGGAGGTTGAAATCAATGGTGTTACTTACGAGGCCGGCTCTGGTAAAAGTAAAAAAATTGCAGAACAACATGCGGCTCAATTGACTTTAGAAAAGTTGATGGCTGATAAATAGAAAAGCGCCGAATGGCGCTTTTTTCTGTATAATAGTATGTGAGTAATAATTTATATAATAGTAGATGAGTAATAATTTTTACATAAGAAGAGGAGGTGTTTATGAAACCATTTGGTATGATCCCCTTTTTTATACCTCACGTAGGTTGTCCCTATGTGTGTACATTTTGTAATCAATCTCGTATTACAGGCCAATCTGGTATTAGTCACCTAACTCCAGAATATATACAACAAACAATCAAAGACTATGTAGGAACAAAGCGGAATGAAAAGTTTTGGGAGGTTGCCTTTTATGGTGGATCATTTACGGCTATTACTAAAGATTTACAACATAAATTATTAATGCCTGCCTATGAAATGCTTCAACAGGGCCTCATTGATGGCATACGTTGCTCTACAAGACCTGATGCTGTAGGTGATGAAGCGATTACATTATTACAGTCTTATGGAGTAAAAACTGTAGAACTTGGTGTGCAGTCTATGAATGATGGTATTTTAGTCGATGCTAAGAGGGGGCACACGGCACAAGAGGTAGTAGAGGCTGTTACACGATTAAAACATCGTGATATGACCGTTGGGGTTCAACTTTTACCAGGACTAAAAGGAGAGACATGGCAAACCATAATAGAAACGGCCATTGCAGTAGCCGCATTACGACCTGATTTTGTACGTATCTATCCCGTACTAGTTATAGAAAATACAGAGCTAGCCGACCAGTATAGAGCTGGAGAATATGAACCACTAAGTACTGAGCTAGCTATACAGTATTGTTCATTTTTAAAAGATTGGTTTGAACAGCATGGTATTGAAGTCATTCGCACGGGGTTACAAAGTACAGAAGAATTAGATTCCGGCAATAGCTTAGTGGCAGGTCCATATGAGCCCGCTATGGGAGAGCTGGTTGTGAACGAACAGTATAAGCAGCGAATTGAACGTTGTATTGATGAGCATGTATCTCAGTTTAAGTACTTAATAAGTAATGATTGTTTTAGTTTAATTGAAGATGCTACTTATGGAAGCTTAAAATTAAGTAGAGTTAATGTTGATAATAGTGGATGTATAGATAACACTAATAATGATAGAACAAATTATATTAGGACTAATGGTATTCCTGTAAAGCATAATATTGTTATTTCTTATCCGAGATGCTTAACATCTAAGGTGCGAGGCCTTAATAATCGAAACGTTAAATACTTTCAGATTCAGTATCCGCAGTATGCATTTGAATGGTGTGAAGAACGCACGAGAAATACCGTTCGTTGCTGTATTGATGGCCTGCAATATGTGTTATAATAAAAGATATGATTATTTAGGGTTGTTGGTAGAAAGGAGGCAGTCATGCAATTACTTCGGTTGGAATTAAAGGGCTTTAAATCGTTTGCGGATAAAACGATTGTAAAATTCTCACCAGGAATGACTGCCGTTATTGGTCCTAACGGAAGTGGTAAAAGTAATATTACGGATGCAATGAAATGGGTTTTAGGGGAATCCAATGTGCGTAATTTGCGCGGACAAAAAGCAGAGGATATTATTTTCTCTGGTACGGAAAAGCGCAAACCTATGAGCGCTGCTGAGGTTACACTTGTGTTTGACAATAGTGACCAACAATTAGATATAGATATGGCTGAGGTAGCCATTACACGCCGTATATACCGCACTGGTGAAAGTGAGTTTCTTGTCAATAAGCGATCTTGTCGTTTAAAGGACATACATCTTTTACTAGCAGATACCGGTCTTGGTAGAGATTCTATGGCCATCATTGGTCAAAATCGAATTGATGCTATCTTGAATTCTAAGCCTGAAGAACGGAGATTGATTTTTGAAGATGTAGCAGGTATTTCTCGCTTTAAGATCAATAAAGAAGATGCGTTGCGTCGTATTGCTAGCACAGACCGTAATATGGAGCGTGTACGAGACGTAATGGCTACCATTGAAGAGCAATTAGGACCTTTGTCTGAAAAAGCGGAAAAGACTAAAAAATATATGACCTTAAGCCGCACAAAGCGCGATTATGATGGGGCATTAGGCTTTCACAATTATAAGACCTCTGATCGTCTTTTGACGCGTTTTGAAAATGATAATATTGCCTTTAAAGATGAAGAAATTGAGCTTCAAACTGAATTGTCTAAATTAGAGGCTCGTCGTCACGAATTGCAATCGTCCTCGTCAAAAGAGCAGGAACAGCTTAAGTTGTGGGAGGCTCAGTATACTGAAAAGCAACGTGATGAAGAACGCTTAGCTGGCCATTTACGTCTCTTAGAAGAGCAACTAAAAACAGCGCGCCGTGAATTAGATGAAACTTCTATGCGCATTAGCGAGCTAGAGGCTACGCAAAAGGGCGAGGAGCAACAATTGCGCATCTTAAATCAATTGATTCAAGATGAAAGTGCTCAATTAGTAGAGAAAGAGTCTAATTTAGAAGAATTAGAAGGAACCTACAAAAAGGCTGTTGAAGATGTAAGGGCAGAACAAGCTAAGTTCCAATCCTTGCAATCCAATCGAGAGGCTTTTGAGCAACGTCAATTAGAAGTTGTGAGTGCTATTGAAACGGCTAAGGCTAGTATTCGAAGCTTAGAAGCTCGCAAGGTAGAAAGCAAAAATCAATGTGCTATTCTAGAATCTGAAATAGCACAGGTAGATAGTGAACTACAAGTCGCTCGTTCTGAATTTGAAGCGCTAGGCCAAAAGTTTAATGCCTTATCTGCTCGACGACAAGCCCTCGTTGATGATGCTAAGGATGCGGCTATGAAAGTGCGTGAAGAGCGTAAGGAATTACAAAAGCTGCGTACTCAAGAACAACGTGCAAAGGGTCGTTTAGAGCTCTTAGTTCAATGGGAAGAGCAGCATGAAGGCTATTTAGAAGGTACTAAGAACATCCTCAACGGTAAAGGGTCCTGGCGCGAACAAATCACAGGCGCTGTTGGCGATCTCTTTACGGTAGAGGACAAATATACTATGGCTATCGAAACGGCCTTAGGTGGCAGTGTTAACCACGTTGTAACTACTACGGCTCGTGCAGCGGCTGAGGGTGTAAATTACTTGAAATCTATCCAAGGTGGTCGCGTAACCTTCTTGCCTATGGATTCTGTAAAAGGAAAACCTTATGATACACCGGCTCTAAATGAAAGCTGTGTATTAGGTACGGCTGTTGACTGTATCTCCTTTGATAATAAGTACGTCCATATTTTCCAGTATTTATTGGGCCGTACCTTAGTAGTATCCTCCATGGATGATGCTATTGGATTACAGAAAAAATACAATCAGCAATTGCGTATTGTAACCCTTACGGGTGAACAGTTCCAACCGGGTGGCTCTTTAACGGGTGGTGCTACGAAGCGTAAGCGCGCCTCTGTATTGAGCCGTAAGGAAGAAGCAGCTAGTCTTGAACAAGAGCTTGTACAAATTGAAGAACAAATCCGTTCCTTAACAGCTAGCTTAGAAAATCTAGAAAAACGGGTTGAAGAGGCTGAAAAAGAACGAGTTGCCCTTGATGAAATCTATCAACATACGAACTTACTCCATGTGGCTAGTGAAACAAAGGTACAAAATATACAACATCAGATAGATCGTAAGAAACGTGTTCTTTCAGAAGAAGAGCAACGTTTAGTACAAATTGATATTGATTTGGCTACTACAACTGCTAACTTGAAGGAGCAAGAAACAGCATTAGCTTCCTTGCAAGAGAATCATGGTGTGGATGGTAATCAAGGGGCGTTGATGGATCGATTGACTGTGTTGCAAAAGGTGCAACAAGAGGCGTATGAAGCTTTTACAGAAGTTCGCCTTACTTGTGATACCTTGCGACATACCATTCAGGAACGGGAAACACAACGTGAACAGCGTAATCAGTCTATTTCTAGTATTATTGAGCGCTTAACACCACTTCGTAATTTGTTAGTTAGTACTACACAACGCTATGAAGAGGAAATACCTAAGGCTCAGGAAGTTGCAGAACAAGAGTTGGCCTCTGCTACGGCTGAGGTTGAACGATTACGTGCTCTTCGTGATGAAGCCTATGATAAAACATCTACGGGGCGCGAGGAAATGGAATCTATCCTCAGTGAGCAAGACCGATTGAATCAACGCTATAAAGTGGTGCAAGGTCGTCTTGTTGATATGGAAGGTAAAATTACACGTCATCGCATGGATTGTGAGCGCTTTATAGAAGAATTACAAGAGCTAGGCTTTACATTGGAAGATGCTCAAGTCCTTCGCATTGAAGGTTCCGTTAATGATTGGAAGGATGAGCAAGCTCGGTTGATGGCCGAAATTGCCGAATTGGGTCCAGTCAATCCAAATGCCGTTGAGGAATATGAAGAGACTAAAGAACGATATGATTTCTTAACCACACAATTAGCTGATTTAGATACGGCAAAGACGCAATTACAGGCGGTTATTGCCGAAATGGATAAGGCTATGAGTACACAGCTATACGATGTATTGGATGTGGTAGGCCGTAGATTCCAAGAGGTATTCAGCCAATTGTTTGGCGGTGGTACTGCGCAAATTGTACTGACTGATCCAGATAATATTTTGACGGGTGGTATCGATTTCTATATTCAACCACCAGGGAAAAAGCGTCAACAATTGACACTTTTATCGGGTGGTGAACGTGCTCTTACGGTTATCGCTTTATTGTTCTCATTCCTCGATTATCGTCCAGCTCCGTTCTGCGTGCTTGACGAAGTTGACGCGGCGCTTGACGAAGCCAATGTTGAACGATTTAGTTCCTACTTAAATCGAGTAAATAAAGAAACACAATTTATCGTTGTATCTCACCGTAAAAAGACGATGGAAGCTGCCGAAGTACTTCAAGGGGTAACAATGGTGGAACGCGGTGTATCGCGATTATTAACAGTAGCATTTGAAGATGTGAAGGAGGATCTAGCATAATGGCATTTGGATTCTTTGATAGAATTAAAGACGGTTTAGAAAAAACTCGTAAGTCTTTTGTAAAAAATGTAGAAAGCATCGTTATTGGTTATGCGCAAATCGATGATGATTTTTTAGATGATTTAGAAGCAGTTATGCTTACTAGTGATCTAGGCCCTAAGACGACAGAATACTTGATGAAAGAAATTCGTCGTGGTGTAACAGAAGGTATCATTAATCATACAGGCGATGTAATGCCGTTTATGGAAGACCGCATCACGGAAATGCTCATCGATCAAGAAGATGAAATTACTTTGCACCATCCTGAGGTTATCCTCGTAGTTGGTGTAAATGGTGTTGGTAAAACAACGACAATCGCTAAATTGGCTAACTATTATACTAAAGAAGGTAAAAAGGTTATCATTGCTGCAGGTGATACATTCCGTGCCGCTGCAGCTGACCAATTATCCATTTGGGCTGATCGCGTTGGTGTGCCGATTGTTAAACATAAAGAAGGCGCAGACCCTGCTGCCGTTGTATATGATGCAATGGAAGCTGCGAAAGCTCGTAATGCAGACCTTGTTATCGTAGATACGGCTGGTCGTCTACATACTAAGGTTAACCTTATGGAAGAGCTTAAAAAGATGGGGCGCGTAGCGAATAACCACGTAGAAGGTGCGCCGCATCAAACATTGCTCGTTTTAGATGGTACTACGGGTCAAAATGCAGTAAGCCAAGCTAAATTATTTGGTCAAGCTGTACCAGTAAATGGTATTGTAGTAACTAAACTAGATGGTACAGCAAAAGGCGGCGTAGTTATCTCTATTAAAGAGGAACTGGGCGTACCCGTACGCTGGATTGGCGTTGGCGAAGGTATGGATGACTTGCGTCCATTTAATGCAAAAGAATTTGCTAATGCACTATTTAATAAAGGAATGATTCAAGGTGACAAATAAATATAACCGGGAATTCTTACTTGAATATGTAGAATCTGAAAATAAAAAAAATGAATGTAATGTTAGCCTAGAAAATATGAATAAGATAGTTAGCTTAATCGAGTACTTCGGTATTGAACTATATCGCCCCATTACGAGATTGCTACTTTCAAACTGGGAAGAAATTACAGAACGTATTAATAACTATACTGAATCAGATTGGATGATGGCTGATGAAATCCAGAAGACCACACCTACACTAGATCGCTTTTCTATTGCTATGCTCATCGAAGTCTTAGAAGGTGAGGATACGTTGAATCAAGCGGAAAATGTAGGTCGTCGTTTGACGGATGAAGAAATGAAAGCCATCCGTAAACATCAGGATGAACAGTAATGAAGCATAGTACATATAATTACGAGGGGGGCCAACCATTTAAAGTGGAGGCGCCCTTTACGCCTACAGGTGACCAACCTACCGCGATTCAATCTTTAACAGAAGGTATTGAACGTGGTGAATGGGCGCAAGTTTTGCTCGGTGCCACTGGTACTGGTAAGACTTTTACAATGGCTAAGGTTATTGAAGCAGTTCAAAAGCCGACCTTGATCATTGCTCATAATAAAACCTTGGCGGCTCAATTATGTAGTGAATTTAAAAGTTTCTTTCCAAATAATGCGGTAGAATACTTTGTATCTTACTACGATTTTTATCAACCGGAGGCCTATATTCCTTCTAGTGATACATATATCGAGAAGGATGCGTCTATTAATGATGAAATCGATAAACTGCGACATAGTGCTACGATGAGCCTTTTTGAGCGCCGCGATGTCATTATCGTTGCCTCTGTTAGCTGTATTTATGGCTTAGGTGACCCTGAGGACTATTCTGATCTTGTATTGTCCTTGCGCTTAGGTCAAACTAAATCGCGCGATGAAATCTTATCTAAACTCGTAGATATTCAATATACGAGAAATGATATGAACTTTATCCGCGGTACCTTCCGTGTACAAGGGGATACAATTGATATTTTCCCTGCCGCTTATAGTGAAAGAGCCATTCGTGTGGAGCTCTTTGGTGATGAAATCGACCGCCTCGTAGAGGTAGATTCCTTGACGGGTGAAGTTATTGCGGAAAGAAAACACGTTGCTGTCTATCCAGCATCTCACTATGTAACGACGAAAGAGAAGATGAATATTGCTGTAGAGCGTATTGAAGCCGAATTAGATGAGCAGTTGGCGAAGTTAAAAGCTGCTGACCGTCTATTGGAGGCTCAGCGCTTAGAACAGCGTACCCGTTACGATATAGAAATGATACAAGAAATGGGCTATTGCTCGGGCATCGAAAACTATTCCCGTCATATGTCTGAACGTAAGGCTGGGGAAGCACCGTTTACATTGATTGATTATTTCCCAGATGATTTCCTTATCATGGTGGACGAATCGCATGTGACGATGCCTCAAATTCGTGCTATGTATAATGGTGACCGTGCCCGTAAAGAATCTCTTATCGAATACGGTTTCCGTCTTCCTTCTGCATTAGATAATAGACCTCTTCAATTCGATGAATTTGTAGAGCGTATCAATCAAATTGTATACGTATCGGCTACACCTGGCCCATACGAAATGGAAGTAGAAACGAATATTGCAGAGCAAATCATTCGTCCTACGGGCCTATTAGATCCATCTATAGAAATTCGTCCTATTAAGGGGCAAATGGATGACTTGCTTGGAGAAATTCACAAACGAGCTGCCAAGAATGAACGGGTTCTTGTTACGACATTGACGAAGAAGATGGCTGAGGACTTAACGGAATTTTTGAAGGAAATGGGCGTACGAGTTCGTTACCTTCATTCCGATATTGTTACTATTGAGCGGGCTGAAATCATTCGTGATTTGCGGGCTGGCGTATTCGATGTATTAGTTGGTATTAACTTGCTTCGTGAAGGTCTCGATATGCCAGAGGTTTCCTTGGTTGCTATCTTAGATGCGGATAAGGAAGGTTTCTTGCGTTCCGATACGGCCATGATTCAAACTATAGGTCGTGCGGCTCGTAATGTGAATGGTCATGTTATCATGTACGCAGATCGTGTAACAGGTTCCATGCAACGAGCTATCGATGAAACCGATCGTCGTCGTGCCGTGCAAGAGGCTTATAATATTGAACATAATATCACGCCTAAATCTGTATCTAAAGATGTAAAAGAGCTTATCGAATTAACGAAAATCGAAGAAGATATGGTTACCGAGGGAAAGGGACTTTCACCGAAAAAAGGAAAACAAAAAAAATCCTCAGAGGGCATGGACCATGGACACGAATCATATGTTCAAGATACATCAGCACCTAAGGTGGCAGATATAACACCGGAAGAATTGTACAATAAGATTGAAGAGCTAGATCGTCAAATGAAGGCCGCCGCCAAGCAGCTTGAATTTGAATCCGCTGCTAAATTACGTGATCAATTGGGCGTATTACGTCAACAATGGTCCGATATGCATAGTGCAGGAGATAGCAAGTTGAAGAAGCCTGCTTCTACCAAATCTAGAAAGCGGACGAGTCCAAAAAGTAAATCTTAGGAGCAATTTTAAAAGATTGTAAGAAAACACATAGATTATATAGACTATATGTGCGATAATATACATATATTATTTCATGTTAGTAATCGGAGAGATGATGCCGTTTGGTATCATCTCTTTAAATAGGAAAGATAATGAAAGATCAATTGATTGTAAAAGGTGCGCGTCAGCATAACCTAAAAAATATTGATATATCCTTGCCACGTGATCAGTTTATCGTCTTAACTGGCCTCAGTGGTTCTGGTAAATCATCCCTAGCATTTGATACGATTTACGCAGAAGGGCAACGACGTTATGTTGAGTCCCTGTCTGCGTATGCACGTCAATTTTTGGGACAAATGGATAAACCCGATGTCGATTATATTGAAGGTTTGTCTCCAGCCATTTCTATCGACCAAAAGACGACGAGTCGCAACCCTCGTTCTACGGTTGGTACCGTAACGGAGATTTACGACTATTTACGTCTCTTATTTGCACGCGTAGGTCATGCACACTGTCCAGAGTGTGGTAAGCCTATTACCCAGCAAACAATACAACAAATGACCGACGATGTAATGAGCTTTGCCGAAGGTACAAAGGTTTTAGTGCTGGCCCCTATGATTCAAGGTAAAAAAGGGGAACATAAATCGGTGTTTGAACAACTTCGCAAAGAAGGCTTTGTTCGTGCTCGAGTAGACGGTGTAGTGCGTACCTTGGACGAAGAAATTGTATTAGAGAAAAATAAGAAGCATTCCATCGATATCGTTGTGGACCGTCTCGTTGTAAAAGAAGGCATTGAATCTCGGTTGGCTGACTCTATGGAGACCGCTTCAAAATGGGCAGAAGGCATCGTTGTGATTCAAGAGGTAGACGGACCTGAACACATGTATAGCCAACATTTTGCGTGCCCAGATTGTCATATTTCATTACCTAAAATTGAACCGCGTATGTTCTCTTTTAATAGTCCGTTTGGTGCGTGCCCATCTTGTTTAGGGATTGGTTCTACTATGGAGGTTGATGAGGAGCGCGTTATTCCAGATGGATCTATTAGCTTTGCCGATGGTTGCGTGCAAGCCTTGAGCTCCAATCCTAATGCTTGGTTTATGCGTCAAGTAGAAGGTCTATTAAAAGCTAATGGATATTCCTTAGACTCCACCTATGATGAATTGCCGAAAGCATTACAGAAAAAGGTGATGTACGGTACGACGGATAAGGTAAATTTCACCTATGAAAATATGAGAGGTGAGATAAAGGAATTCTTTACTGAGTACGAAGGTATTTTACCGATGGTTAAGCGCCGTCATAGTGAAGCCTCTACAGACTCTATGCGTGAAGAATTTGAAAAGTTTATGTCTATTAAGCCGTGTACTACATGTCATGGGGCTCGTCTTAAACCTGAAGTATTAGCTATTACTGTAGGGGATAAGAATATCAACGAAGTAACGCAGTTAACTATTAAAGAAGCACTCGATTTCTTTGGTAATCTACAGTTAACTGAACGTGAACAAGTGATTGGTGCTCAAATTTTAAAGGAAATCAATGCTCGTCTAGGTTTCCTTAATAATGTAGGTCTCGATTACCTAACAATGAACCGTAGTGCAGGCACATTATCTGGTGGTGAAGCACAGCGTATTCGTCTAGCTACGCAAATCGGCTCTGGTTTGGTAGGTGTATTGTACATCCTAGACGAACCGTCCATAGGTCTACATCAACGAGATAATGATCGACTCATCGATACCTTAAAAGGATTGCGGGACTTAGGTAATACCTTGCTCGTTGTAGAACACGACGAAGATACGATGCGTGCGGCTGACTATCTCGTGGACATTGGTCCAGGTGCAGGTGAGCATGGCGGTCAAATTATTGCCGCTGGTTCTGTTGACGAAGTTATGAAGGTAAAAGACTCTATTACGGGTCAGTATTTGAGTGGTCGTAAATTTATCGCTCTTCCGGAAGAACGCCGTAAACCAGGTAAGAACTGCATTGAAATTCGCGGTGCTAAGGAAAACAATTTACAAAATGTAAATGTAAAATTCCCTATTGGCTTGTTTAATGTTGTTACTGGTGTCAGCGGTTCTGGTAAGTCTACCTTGATTAATGAAATTCTCTACAAAGGTTTAGCTAATCAATTATATCGCTCTAACCACAAAGTAGGGGCTCATAAAGAAATCCGTGGTCTTGAACATATCGATAAAATCATCAATATTGATCAAAGCCCTATCGGACGTACACCTCGTTCCAATCCAGCTACATATACAGGTGTATTTGATGCCATACGCGAACTATATAGTCAAACACCGGAAGCAAAGATGCGCGGTTACAAACAAGGGCGCTTTAGCTTTAACGTAAAAGGTGGCCGTTGTGAAGCTTGTCGTGGTGACGGTATCATTAAAATTGAAATGCACTTCTTACCAGATGTGTATGTACCTTGTGAGGTTTGTAAGGGAGCCCGTTATAACCGAGAAACCTTAGAGGTTAAATACAAAGGTAAATCTATTGCAGATGTACTAGATATGACGGTAGATGATGCGGTTGAGTTCTTCAGCGCTATTCCGAAGATCAATCGTAAAATGGTTACCTTGCAAGAGGTAGGTCTTGGCTATATTCGTTTAGGTCAGGCGGCTACAACATTATCTGGTGGTGAAGCACAACGCGTTAAATTAGCTACTGAATTAGCTCGTCGCAGCACAGGTAAAACGCTATACATCCTAGATGAACCTACTACAGGTCTTCACGCCGAGGATATTCGCAAGTTATTACACGTATTGCAACAACTCGTAGAGGGTGGCGATACAGTTGTCGTTATCGAACATAATTTAGATGTTATTAAGATGGCTGATCACATTATTGATCTTGGTCCTGAAGGTGGTAATCGCGGAGGCACTATCGTGGCAATTGGTACGCCTGAGGAAATTGTTAAGGTGAAAGAAAGCTATACCGGGAAATTCTTAGGCCCTGTATTGGAACAGACTAAGAAATTTATGAAAGCAGCGAAGCATAAGAAATAAAATAGTACATATATTTAAGTTTCTATAAAAGAAAAATCATAAAGAGAATAGACTACATCCTTCAACTTATAAAGGTCAATACTTAAAGAAGTGTGTAATCTATTCTCTTGTAATCTACAAGGAAAGGAGGAAATATGCCGTCTGAAGAATTACTGGAAAAGGTTAGTCATTTGCCAACTACACCAGGCGTATATTTGTGGCGTGATCAATATAACCGAATTATTTATGTAGGTAAGGCTATTAACTTGCGAAATCGTGTGCGTTCCTATGTGCGTAACGATGCAAATCGCGCACCAAAGGTTACGGCCATGATGAAACGAGCCGTCGATGTGGAAGTTATTCAAACAAAAACGGAGATGGAAGCGCTCATCTTGGAGAATACACTTATCAAGGAGCATGAACCGAAATATAATATTAGGCTTCGTGATGATAAGACGTATCCCTATGTTAAAATATCAGTGCAAGAGGATTACCCACGCGTATATATGACGCGTCGCCTAGAGCGTGATGGAGCCAAGTACTTTGGCCCTTTTACAGATGTCACATCTGTTCATGTGGTACTGAAATTAATACGACAGTACTATCCATTGCGTACCTGTAAGTCTATGAAGGTAGAACGCCCATGCTTGCAGTATCATATGCATTACTGCGAGGCACCGTGTTTTAACAAAATATCTGTACCGGATTATCGAAAGTATATTGACGAAATCATAGAACTTTTTGAAGGTAAACCTATACCATTGCTAAAGGAAATTAAATCAAAGATGGAGGCTGCTGCAGAAGATTTGCGCTTTGAAGATGCTGCACGTTATCGTGATCAATTGTCTAGCATTGAAAAGATACAAGAAAAGCAACGCATGGTTACTCAACGTGGCGACTTAGACGTCTTAGGATTGGCTGTAGATACATCGATGGCCTGTGTACAGTTGCTATTCATCCGCGGTGGTCGTCTGTTAGGCCGTGAGAATTACTTTGTGCAACATGATGGAGATAGTTCAGAAACCGTTATGACAGACTTTATCAAGCAATACTATGGAGATACAAACTTTATTCCTAAAGAGTTGTTACTACCTATGGAGAGTACAGATAGAGACTTATTAACAGAATGGTTTACACAGCTCAAAGGCCAACATGTAGATGTATCTGTGCCACAACGTGGCTATAAGATGGATATGATTAAGATGGCTCATGAAAATGCAGAAACTTTCCTTGAAGAACGTCGTCGTCAGTGGCAGCACCAAATCGATAAGACTGGCGGGGCGGTTAAGAAGCTAGCCGAGATCCTCGACTTGCCACGTTTACCTGAACGTATGGAGTGCTTTGACATATCTCATACACAAGGGGCTGAAACGGTAGCTTCCATGGTTGTTTTTGAAGGTGGTAAGCCAGCAAAAAAGGAATATCGCCGCTTTAAACTGAAAACCACACAAGGTAAACCTGATGACTTTAAATCGATGGCTGAAATTATGGAACGTCGTTACGGTAATGAAACAGACTGGCCTATGCCAGATCTTATTATCATCGATGGTGGTAAAGGTCAGCTCAATGCGGCTTTGCCGTTAATCCGTGCTGTTGGTGTTACAGATGTGCCAGTTATCTCCTTGGCTAAGCGTATTGAAGAGGTCTTTGTAGAGGGACAATCTGAAAGTATCATTTTGAGTCATCATACGCCGGAGCTTCAATTACTTCAACAAATTCGTGATGAAGCGCATCGCTTTGCCATTACCTATCACCGTAAGTTGCGCGGTAAGCGAAATCTTGAATCTATTCTTGACCATATTGAAGGAATCGGGCCTAAACGCCGTAAGGCCTTATGGGCTCACTTTAATAGTTTAGAGGCCATGAAAGAGGCATCTATTGATGAACTTGCAAATGTAGAATCTATGAATTATAAGACGGCAGAAACGCTATATAATTTTTTCCGTATGTCCAAAGTAGAGAAACAAGAAGCTTTAAAATAAGACTTTCATAGTCATATACCTAATTAAAATATTAGTCTATTTTAAAGGGCCCATATACTAATAGATTATGTATTTGGAATCTTTTACAATAAAAATGCACCTATTGATTACACTTAAGCGTAATCAATAGGTGCTTTTATTATTTTGCAATAGTTTTAGGTTTGTAATTTTGCAATAGTTCTAGGTTTGTAATGTTGTATGTAGTATGTGCGAAGTGTAAATAATATACCCGCAACTACTACGCTAGCCAACAAACCAATCCATACGCCAAATGGTCCATAATTAGGATTTTTGGCAAGGGTATAAGCCGTTGGGAAACATACACCCCAATAAGAAATGAGTGAGATGTAAAGAACTACTTTTACATCTTTGTAGGCTCTTAGAATACCTTGTAATGGAGTACCTATGGCATCGATGGCAGCAAAAAATACGCCATACCCAAGGAAGTGATAAATAAGCTCATATACTTCATCATCATTGGTAAATAGATCAGCAATATTATCCATATGAGTGAACGTAAAGGCGCAAATGAGAACGGCTATGATGATGGCCAATACACGAGAAATATAAGAGTATTGAATGGCTTCCTTTTTTCGTCCTGCACCGAGTTCATAAGCAACGGCAATGGTAGAAGACATGGCAATGCTTAATGGCAAGCAGTAGAATACATTAGTAAAGGAAATAACCGATTGATGAGCTGCAACTACAGCAGATCCAAAGTGAACCATTAACAGCCCAGCAATGCTAAAGATACTAGCTTCAAAGAAGATGGAGAAGCCAATGGGAATACCAACTTGTAATTGTTCACGGATATAGTGGAAATTCGGGCTATGGAAATCTTTATAGATGCGATAGCCTTTTAACTTAGGATGCAATAGAATGACTAAGCTAAATAGAATAAAGTTTGTCCAACAGGCACCGGCAATACCATAGCCAGCACCAACACCACCGATTTCAGGAAAGCCGTAATGACCAAAGATGAGTGCGTAGTTTAAGAATACGTTAATCACAAAGCTTGTAAAGACAATGGCCATGGAGTAATGCGTCAATCCGTGAGAATCGACTGTATTACGCAAGGTATTTACCCAGAGTAATGGGAATAAACCAAGTGCAAAGGCTTTCAGATAACTAATACATACCTCGGTGGCAGCGGGTTCAAGATTTAAATATGTCAATAAAGGGCGTAAGCCGAATATACCAATTAATAAAATTAAAAATGCTAGTCCTGTACCGATGAAAAGGCCTTGATGAAAGATTATTGGAATATCATCTGTTTTCTTAGCTCCTAATAGTTGAGAAATGATTGGCGTGATACCCATTAATGTACCTTGTGCAAAGATATAGAAGAGGAGCCACAAATTATATCCCGTAGCGACACCAGCTAAATCAGTTGTACTATATTGCCCCGTTAAAAAGATAGCGATGAAGGTAGCCCCAATCAGGGAAAATTGAGTGATGCACATTGGAGTAAATAGTTTTATGAACAACCATAATTTTTGCAGTATAGAATATGTTTGATACATACTAACCTCCCTAGTAACGATATACTATACCATACCATAAAGTAGCTTATTTTAATAGCTAAAACCTAAGAAAAAGAGGAATTAAATTTATAAAAATATTGAGCGTATACTATGATTATGTAAGGGGAGAAATGCAGTTATATAAACTATCTTATTTAATAAGATAGAATTATGATAAAAACGTATATATATGTTGATAATTGAATTTTACACGACCTAACTATATCGATTATAATATATATACTATTGTTTTATTCTAAGGAGGATACATTGGACATCTTATCTATTCAAGGCTTATTAGCGATGCTTCAAATCATCGTTATTGATATTTTATTAGCTGGTGATAATGCCATTGTTATTGGTATGGCGGCTCGCAACTTACCCGCACATTTACAGAAGAAGGCGATTTTCTGGGGCACAGCTGGCGCCATTATTTTACGTCTTGTTATGGCATTCCTATTTGTAGAGGCATTGAACAATATTCCTGCTTTACGGTTAGTAGGTGGTATCCTTCTTTTATGGATCGGTTACAAGCTTGTTGTTGATGATGATAGCGAGCACAACATTGAGGCTAAAGATAACTTGCGCGCTGCTATCATGACCATTGTTATTGCAGATGGAATTATGGGTATTGACAATGTTATTGGTGTAGTTGGTGCCGCTGGTGGCGATATGACATTAGTTGCTATCGGTATGCTTATTACAGTACCTATTATTATTTATGGTAGTACTTTATTTGTAAAAGTGATCGAACGCTTTCCAATCATCCTTTACGTTGGTGGCGGTATTCTCGCCTGGGTGGGGGCAGCGATGAGTGTGGAAGATAAATTAATTTCACATACCGTAGAACCATATGCATTACTCATCAAAGTCGGAGCCGTTATCCTCGTAGTAGGGGCATCTTTGTTAGTAAAGAAACTTAAAAAATAATGTAATATATCTCTTCTTCTAGTCATAGGAGGAGAGATATTTTTTTGTAAAAGTATAGTTATTATAAAGAATCTCATAGGCTAATCTTAAGAATAACTGTGGTAGTCTAAGTGCTTTCTTTTAGATGAGAAAATAGAGAATTTGTGGTATAGTTAATGGATAGTTATAGAATTAGTAGAGTGAATTGAGGTAAGTATAGAATGGAATTTTTAGAAGCTGCAACGTGGATAACGATTAGTAAAATTATTTTGATCGATATTTTATTGGCAGGAGATAATGCCGTCGTTATTGGTATGGCAGCGGGTAAATTGGCGCCAGAATTACAAAAGAAAGCCGTTATCTGGGGTACAGTAGGGGCTATTGGAATGCGCCTTGTATTTGCCACTCTTTTAGTGGAAGCACTTACTTTAATTCCTCTTATTCACTTAGGTGGTGGCCTTGTACTTGTATGGATTGCCATTCAACTCTTAAAAGGCGGAGATGAAGAGGCACATATCGAAGCTAAGAATTCCTTAATGGGAGCCATTTGGACAATCATTGTGGCTGATGCGATGATGAGTATCGATAATGTAATTGGCGTAGTTGGTGCCGCTAAAGGACATTTAGAGCTCGTTATTGTTGGTATGTTGATTACTGTTCCCATCATTGTGTTCTGCTCTACACTATTTGCTCGTATCATCAATAAGTTTCCTGTCATTCTTTGGGCTGGTGGTGCGTTATTAGGTTGGGTTGCTGGTGAAATGATTGTGGAAGATCCACTTCTTATGCCATATATTCAAGGTGAAGAATTACTCGTGAAATTTGGCACTGTATTTTTTGTACTTATCGTAACTGGCATGATTAAAATTTGGAAGAAAAGAGACTCGTAATGAACGGTACAAGTCGTACATCTCGTAAGAAAAAATCTAAACAACAACGTAGAAACGGTAATCGTGCGAATACAGGTCAATCAGTTACTAGTACATTATCTAAGAAGCAACAGGCCATACTTAATGCTCCAGTTAAGTTAGGGGATGAAGTATTAGTTACTATTCATGGTATCGGTAGTAGTGGTGAAGGGGTAGGTCGTGTAGAGGAGTTTACAGTCTTTGTTCCCTTTGCCTTGCCTGGAGAAACCGTGAAAGTATCCATCAATATGGTTAAAAAGACTTATGCCACAGGTAAACTCCTAGACATTGTTACTATGGCACCTAATCGTATCGATCCTAATTGTGACCTTTATGGATTCTGTGGAGGCTGCCAACTACAACACATTACCTATGAAGGTCAGCTTTCACTTAAAACACAAAAGGTGAAGGATGTTATCGAACGCATTGGTCATCAAAATCCAGAATTTGTAAAACCAGCATTGGGACCTAAAGAACCATGGGCGTATCGGAATAAAATGCAAATGCCTGTAGGCGGGACTAAAGGCGATATTCAAATGGGATTTTATGCGATGGGCTCTCACGATATCGTGCAAGGCACGAATTGTCCCATACAAGATGAAGGCAATAATATCATTGCGCAAGCATGTTATCAAATTGCTAAAGAGCTTGATGTTGAGCCCTATGATGAACATACAGGAAAAGGGGTGTTGCGTCATATCATTGGACGTATTGGGGAATCTGGATGGATGGTTATTCTTGTAACCGCAACAGATAACTTACCGCATCAAGAAAAGTGGGTTAAAAATCTGACTAAACGTGTGCCTCAGGTGGAAACAATCGTTCATAACGTGAATGGTAAACGTACAAATGTTATTCTTGGACCTAAAAATCGTATCCTTTATGGAGATGGGACTATTACAGACCATATTAAAGACTTACGATTTACTTTATCACCTCATTCCTTTTTCCAAGTCAATCCCGAACAAACTACAGTGCTTTACGATCAAGCGTTAGCCTATGCGGAGTTAAAAGGGGATGAAACAGTGATTGATGCGTACTGTGGAACAGGTACCATTTCACTATTTTTGGCCCATAAGGCAAAACATGTTATCGGTATTGAAATCGTAGAACCAGCCATTATCAATGCTCGTGAAAACGCACGTCGAAATGGCTATGATAATACAGAATTTATCGTCGCTGATGCGGCCGTAGAAATGCCAAAACTCTATAAAGCTGGCGTACGACCAGACGTCATCGTATTCGATCCAATTCGAGCGGGCTGTAAAGAAGAAGTACTAACCTCTGCAGCTGGCATGGAACCAAAACGCATTGTCTACGTATCCTGTAATCCTGCAACTATGGCACGAGACATTGAAATCCTCACACACTACGGCTATGAACTAAAAGAAGTACAACCTGTAGACATGTTCCCTATGACTGCGCATGTTGAGTGCGTAGTATTGTTGACTAAAGTACATAATTGATAGTGTGAAAATGCTTGAAATATAAGGCTTTTCCGAGGATTTGGTCGTGAATCCAAGTCCTCGGATTTTCTGCGTTTTAGGAGCTGCAAAAAGGAAGATTTTTATAGTTGGCTAGATAGAAGTATTGATTTGGTGTTGGGTAGACAAAAATATTGATTTTAGCTGTCCGTATTTTGGTACACGACCTTTATTATAATTAAAATTACAAAACGATATATGTGTTCATATAAAATCATACGAATTCATATTAAAATATATAAAACGTATTGGAAATTGGTGCGAAAAATGCTAAAATAAATTATGGCTGATTTTAAAGAGAGGTATTCGATATGGAAAATAATAATGATGATAGATGGATAGGAATAGAAGAAGCTGCTAATTATATGGGGGTTAATAAGGATACTATCCGTAATTGGATAAAAAAGGACACTGGAATCCCAGCTCATAAAATTGGAAAGCTA
This sequence comes from Veillonella parvula, assembly GCF_048309325.1. Classification (GTDB taxonomy): domain Bacteria; phylum Bacillota; class Negativicutes; order Veillonellales; family Veillonellaceae; genus Veillonella; species Veillonella parvula_T. The sequence goes on along the minus strand of NZ_DBFBTX010000005.1, from coordinate 773,196 downwards.
TGGAAATTAAAAAAATCAGAATTAGATGCTTGGATTAAAAGCGGAGAAAGTGCTGAAAAATAGAAAGGTGTTTTGATAAGTATATGTTGAGAGTGTTTGAAGCATTTGCAGGATACGGGAGCCAGAGAATGGCTCTGCGAAATATAGGAATAGATTTCGAAGTGGTAGGTATTTCAGAAATTGAGGGGGATGTTTTACTGTCATATGCGGCAATCCATAGTGATTTCTTGGAAAAAAGAAAAGAGATAGATAAATATGTTCCTGAAGATAAAGAGGAAATGATAAGCTATCTGGAAAGTATTAATGTTCCGCTTGATTATAAGAACTTTGAGAATAGAGCTAGAAAATTAAAACTTCCCAAATTGAAAGATCTGTATTTGGCAAACAAACTAATTAAAAATTATGGTGATATTCAGAATATTGACCCTGCATCATTACCAGATTTTGACTTATTTACATATTCATTTCCATGCCAAGATATTTCAGTGGCTGGGTATCAGCATGGATTAAACGAAGATTCTGGTACAAGATCATCATTACTTTGGGAATGCTGTAAAATTATCGAGGCAAAAAAACCAAAGTATCTGATGATGGAAAATGTTAAGAATCTTGTGGGTTGCAATCATAAAGAAAACTTTTTGAAATTCCTTGATTACTTGGAATCTCTAGGCTATAAGAATAGTTGGAACATCTTAAATGCCCGTGATTACGGAATTCCTCAAAATCGTGAAAGAGTGTTTTGTATAAGCGAATTACACGGAGAGAAAGATTTTGATTTTCCAGAGCCAGTTGACCTTAGATTTAAGTTGTATGATATTTTAGAAAAAGATGTAGATAACAGATATTATCTTGGAAATGGTCAAGTAATGGATGTTCCAATTGAACAGGATTATAGCTATTGCTTAGATTCAAACTACTGGAAGGGTGTGACCTTAAACTCTTTCTTGGAAAAACACAGAAGACAGTTGGTAACGGATAAGATTGATGAAAACGGAAAATATGTTCCAAGAAGATTGACGCCAAAAGAAACATGGAGACTGATGGGTGTAAACGAAGAAGATATAGAAAAAGTAAGTCAATTAATCAGTCAAACTAGTCTGTACAAACAGTCAGGAAATAGTATTGTGGTAGCTCTGCTAGAAGCTGTTTTTTCAAAGTGGTTTTTACGATAATTCATATGAGGCGTGATTAAAGTATGAGTAGAGCAGAAGATATTACTGGTATTAGAGAAAAACTCGGGATAACACGAAAAGAATTTTCAGATGCTCTTTATTTTTCAAAGGAGCAAGAGAAACTTTTAAGAGAATGGGAAACCGGAAAGCTAGATGTTCCAGAAGATGTTTATGAGAAAATAATGTCTTTTCCTACAGAGACACCCTTTAAAAATAAGCCATTAGATGAATGCCGATTTAAACAAATAGATTTGTTTGCAGGTATCGGAGGAATACGCCAAGCATTTCAAAGACAAGGTGGATATAATGTATATTCTTCTGAGTGGGATAGATTTGCACAAACAACCTATCGAATTAATTTTGGAGAAATACCTGACGGAGATATTACGCAGGTCAATGAAAATGACATTCCTGATCATGATATTCTTTTAGGTGGTTTCCCTTGTCAGCCGTTCTCACAAGCCGGACTGCATAAAGGGTTTGAAGACGCAAGAGGAACACTCTTCTTTGATGTGGCTAGAATTATTAAAGCTAAAAGACCCAAGGCATTTATGTTAGAGAATGTTAAACAATTAAAGGGACACGATAAAGGAAATACTATAAGAGTGATTTTATCAGTGTTGGATGAATTAAACTATTATGTTCCAGCCCCACAAGTGCTTAACGCCTACCATTTTGGGGTTCCGCAAAACAGAGAGCGAATAATTATTGTGGGGTTTAATAAAGACTATCTTCCTGAAGACTATAAAGAGTTTAAATACCCAGAAGGACACGTTGATGAAAGTGTTAGGGTAGGTGATATTTTAGAAACAAATGTAGGTGACCGTTTCACTATTTCAGATAAACTGTGGCAAGGTCATCAATCTAGAAAAAAGATGCACGAAGAAAAAGGTAATGGATTTGGATTCTGCCTCTTCAATGAAGATAGCAAATATACAAGTACAATCAGTGCACGTTACTATAAGGATGGAAGTGAGGCGTTGATAGAACAACCTGGAAAAAATCCACGAATGCTTACTCCAAGAGAATGTGCGAGACTTCAGGGATTCACAGATGACTTCATCATTCCAGTATCAAATGCTAGATCCTATAAGCAGTTTGGAAATTCTGTGTGTATTCCTGTTATTGAGGCAGTTGCTAAAGCAATGCTAGAGTATCTCGGAGAGTATAATATTTTATAGGTGATGATGATGAGAAAGATGTTATTAAGTTTTAAACCAAGTGTATATAAGAATATATATGCGGGGGTAAAAATATTTGAACATAGAAGAAATTTTCCAAACGAACCTATTATGGCTTATATGTATGTCAGTAAACCTGTTAGAGCCATCACAGGAATAGTATATTTAAATAATCGTCATGAATTAATTGATTGGGAGCAGGATTTCGACCATGATTCTGAGGCACTACAAAGAATCGCTGATTATAGAAAATCATACAGATATGCAATGGAAATAGCAGAATTTCAGGAAACTAATACAATTAGCTTAGATGACTTAAAAAGAGATTTGCCGAGATTTGTAGCTCCACAAAGTTACATTTATTTAGATAATAATCCTGATTTATTAAAGTACATTGAAGATAGGATAGTTGAACAAGGGATAAACGTCAAACATGATTTTTCTGTGATAACTTCAGATCAGGTGTGTGTTCATTAAAAATAAGGGCTCTCTGTTAAATGTTGGGGCGTACAATAATGTTGGAAGTGACACCGTAGTGTGTCACCCCAACATTTATTATAGAACCAAAATAAGCGAGGTGACTTGAAAATCACCCCGCTTTTTATTATTCATATTCTTCAATAATTAAGCTGTCCCAGAAATTGTTATTTGCTCTCCATTGAGAATATGGTCTCGCATTTCCTTCATACATTCCACTGTCAAAGAATACAGTTCCTTCGCTAACCAAGCGTAACCATTCATCATAATTCATTGGTTTTCCGAAGCAAATTCTTGTATAAACACCTGCGTAGTTGGTTTTGCACGTGAACCATCCTTTATCGTTAAATTTGTCTTCAAGCTTTGCCTTTAAGCATTTATCAGTTCTTTTGGATGTAGGGGAATGTTCTCCATACCATCTTGCAATCTCCAGATTTTCTATTTGAAGAGGTTGTGGAATGATGTCAGCTTTGTTGTCTCTGCCGTCACGAGAGTATGAATAAAGCGCCACAATGTCCTTATCTGGAGTAATAACAAGTATTTGGCCAAAATCGTTGTAAGAATCGATTTTAGGACATGGTGAACCAGACCACGAACAACGACCACCCTTTGCTGCATTAGGATTACCAAAGATTCTGACAAAACTGTCCTGCTTTTCATATTTAGTAGTTCCGTGGAATAGAGATGAGTAACGAGGGTTAGTGAATACATACATATTAGCTGACCAATCTCCGAAAGTGGTTTTTGAAGTGGTTTCGTTTTTTAATTCATATCCCCATAAATCAGCCTCATTATTAGCATTGGCTGTAATTCCGAATTGCTGTTCTAACCAATGGCCTTTTCTTCCGTCATGGCGTTCATTTCTTTCTTCGACATTGGGTCTTTTTCCCTTTACATTTTTTCTGAATAAATCAATAATTTGTTCTTTTGCTGTCATAAGAGCTCCTCCTTAAAAATTGTTTATAAATTCTTCTACAGTAATAATTTCTTTAGAGACGATAGATGCCGAAAAGCTATTGTCACTTGTCATCAAATAACCACTGAACTCATCTGTCAAATACCAACTATTTCCAAATTTAGCATATACCTTCTTAGGAACATCACTTTCCAATAAGCAAATGAAACTGACATCATCCATCTTAGATTTAGGGACAGTTTTGAAGTCATTTGGGGTAAGGGTATTACTAATAAGTACATTATCTAATAACTTCTTAGATAAACCTACACAGGTATGTTTAAGTTTACAAAGACTACAAGCTAATGGGTTTACCCCACGTAATTCACCATTTCCGATAGTTCCATATCTTTGACACCAAAGAATATCAAAGAAGTTTTTCATGTTTGTTTTGTTTGATTGGCTGGCTAACCAAATAACTCTTTCAAGTTTTCCAAGCATATCAAAATCATCGTAGAAATCTGAACGTGTTTCGATTCCTAATGGGAATAGATAGAAGGTTTCAATCCATGTATCTATTGGGATGATTTCATCATTTGCAAATCCTTGCTGAAGGAAGCATGCCATAACCTTTTCTGAATAACCTTTTAGTTTGTTGCCAGAATTATAGAAGTCTTTGAAGAAATCCTTACTCCAAGTACGATAATCCGTTTGCTCAATATTTAGAAAAGCACTAATAAAATAAGCAGCTCGCCACGCATGACGATTGAAAGCATCAACTAGAATCTCGGCAAAGTATTTGTCTTCTTCTGAAATTTCTTCTGCAGAATAATACTTGCCGGATACGTTTGTGATAAAGTCATCTTTATTCTGCTTCCATGCTTTAGGCATTACATTAAATGTTATGCCATCAATGGTAACTGAATTAGTAAAATCCAAACGGAACAACTCTGTCATTGAATGGTGTAGTTTTTTAAATGTTGGAAAATCAGAATAGTCTTTCTTCTTAACATCATTGTATGTAGGAATTGCATAGTACTCTAAATGACTCCAGTTATCTGGGAATACAACCTCTTCACCAAAAGCACTCATAAAGTTATACAGCATACGCATTTCGCTTTGCCGGCCTGTTTTAGGTTGCCACGCAGCAACAAAACGAGGAATTGAATAAATCTCTTCATAAAATCTTCCATAAGGTATTGAAGTACCATACGATTTTTCAATGTATTGCCATAAATCGGTTAAAATACCAATGTAGTCGTTATTTCCTTTGCAGCAATCAATGACAGTCTGGCGTGTTATCTGATCACTAAATCCGATTCGATTCGCTATTTCTTCGGTGATTGCATCTATTACAGATTGTGAAGGATTTTGATTAAGTAGCACCAAAAAAACAGCATCGCATTTATCGTTGTGTATCTTGTAGCTAACTGAAACAGGACACGCAATAATACGTTCATCGTTAATTAAAAAGTGAACATACATTATTGGAAACTGTGGTAAGTCGGGATAATATAATTCTATTTTTGGAATCCATTGCAAAGGTAAATCGCAAATCTCAATTATTGTTTCGTGTTTTAATGTAAACATAAAAAACTCCTATTTTAGTTCCGGATTATGAGCATCGAGATTTCGATTGAAATATAGCTCTGTTACTCCATTGCCTTCAAAAATCTCAAGCATTTTATTTTAATGCTATAAGGTATCTTATTGTTTTAATTCTTCAAGTGGTATCCAAAAGACACCACCCCCAGATGATGATTGGATAGTTCCTGAAAATGTGTTGGTTTTGTATAAGAACACCATATATCGAGAGCCATCATTTTCAACCCAGTCTTTAATGCCACAAAACTCAAGATTGAAGATGGTTAATCCGGTTTCTTCTTTTATTTCTCTAATCATTGAATCAGCAATAGATTCTCTGTTTTCAACATGACCACTAGGGAAAATCAATCCACAATAGTTCTTACCGACTTTTTATTCGACTAGGACATTGCCGTTGCTATCGTAAATCATACACATATTGGTAAGCTCCACGGATGTATTGCGATTCATCAGTATTATCAGCTCCTAATCTTTTATTGTTTCCATGATATCTTCTAATTTACAATCCATAGCTTCACAGATTTTAAGTAGAACATCGGTAGTGATATTTGCACCCTTACCAAGTTTTGCAATGGAAGTTGCACTTATTCCAGCTGGTTCCTTGAGATCATTTTTATTTATATCTTTGTCGATTAACATTTTCCATAATTTGTTATAACTGATTCGCATTTTTAGTCTCCGTTTAATCTGTTACATCTATAAGAAATCCATATCGACCTTCTTCAAATCCTTTAGTAAAGGTGATAACATTGGTTCCAGTAGATTCAAAATCGATATCTGGAACATTATTCATATTGTCAAGAAGTATTACTTGCCCACAGTCTTGATGATTAGTGAAGAATGTGTATAGGGCAGTTCTCATGCTTTCAGGAGATAAATCAGATACGCCTTGGTCTAATCCTAAAAGAGGTGTATCGATTACGAGAAATCCAGGGTCATAAGCTGTTTTTTTAGAAAGATATTCTCTAAATGACATGGCAATAATACTATTTAAGAATGCGGTATATCCTTGGCCATTAAAATTCTGCTTTTTGTGTCCATTTATTTCTATATCAAATGTAGAAAGGTTGAAGCGAGCAGTTGTTAAGTTAGGGAACTTACATTCGACTAAGACATTTTTTATCAGCGTATCGATTTCTACTAAAAAGTCTTTGTCAAAAAGCTCTTTAGGATGATATTCAGCTTTCGATTCATCTTCACTAGATAAAGCCCGAAGATCGCATTCCCAACTTGATGCAAAGTCATCAATAATATTTAGTTCATGTTGTATTTGTATGTAGTTCCTATAATCATTAAGTATTTTCTTTAAAGACTCTGCTTCTGGTTGAAGTTCTGTTTTTATAATTTTATCAATATCGTCGCGTTCTGATTTTAGCTCAGTAAGTTGGGTATTAATTTCGTTTTTTTCTGCGGCTAATTCCTTTTCAGTTTCGAATAATCCATTCATTTGGTTTGTAATCCTATGTAGTTCTGCTTGTGCAGATTCTATATAGGATTTTTTGTTTTTGTTTGGAATAGTTCCGTCACAAAAAGGACATATAGCGTTAGGGGCAACGTTTTCCATCTCGACTTCGCCGTTTACGATAAAAGATAAGCGCTTGATGTCAGAAATATATTGTCCGTGAAGTGTAGCATACCGTTCTTTTAACAGATTGCATTCTGAAGCCTTCTCTTGTAATTCTAGTATTTGGTTTATTATTTTTTTGTTTTTATCAGAAGCTATGTCGATTTTTTCTTCTGTTAATTTTATATCGTCAATTATTTCTTGCATTTTAGCATCGACATCTACGTTGTCGATGCGTGCTAGTGTGAGCTACAATCTAGATACCAAGCTGTTCCCATATGACCATCAACTAATATAAAATTAGGATCCCCATTTAAATGCACGGGGTAATTGGCATTAGCTGTATTAAACCCACCAAATACAAAACAACAAAATGCTACTACAAATAATAACCACTTTTTTTATAGATAGCCTCCCTAAATAATAAAATTCATAAAAAATTCATTTATAATCATATTATTATCTATTCTGTTCATAATAGCAATAAAATAGATATAAACATATTTAATGAATTATGAATAGTATGATTTAGAATCAAATTAAACGAATCTGTTAAGACGCTATATATTTTGCATTTATCATAATATATGCCATGGTATTGCTTCGCATGGTGTATAATAAATATAGTTTACATGATAGTTTATGAGGCTTTAGGAGAGCTGTATGTTAAAGCGATTTTTCATGATGATGGTGTTGATGCTAGCTTTCACCATGCCTAGCCAAGCAATTTCTATACATGAACTCACGTCATCACCGCAGTTTAAGGTGATTTATGAGGTGACGCCTGATGTTCCCAATGCTAATGAGCATACTACGTGGTATTTAGACACGAACTCTATTGAGGTACTAGAGTATGCACCGCCGATATATAAAATCAAGGCTACTGTATACAATGCATATCAATCGCCTAGTAAAAAAGTTATTTATAGCGAGTCTTGGATTGTGTCCTATGATACGCGTTTGTCTCTAGCGAGTCAGGTATATCGTACGAAACAAGAGGGTGCTTCGTTGACTACGGTTATTGATGTGGCACAGACGAAAACAGGTATGATGGTCACTGAGGACCTGTTGGGTAAATTCTCTTTTGACGGACAGTCCCTGCCGAGTCAGGTGAAAGCTTCGACACGTGCTATTTTACGCACAGCACCTAATACGACTCGTTATGAGATAGCAGACACCTTATTCTATGAAGTGTATCGTATGCATTTTGAAGATGTGGTAGTGAAATGAGGCCGATGATGAAAGTACTATATATAGCAATGGTATTGGGGCTATCTTGTGTGGTGCCAGCACATAGCATGTCTATGCAGGATTTACAAAATACGAGCCGTTACGAAATGCTTCATGGCTTTGGTGAAAGTGGCAATGGTGATGGTACCTATATAGATAAAGATTCCATTAAATCCTCTAACGGACAGAATGGAACCAAGCAAATCGCTGTTACACAGTATGTGCTTATGCCTGCAGGGGACACGATTCAAGAAAAGCAAGTTCTGTACATCTTTGATACGAAGCAGTCCTTTGCTAATTTAATTAAGAAATTGGATACCCACCAATTAGGATCGTATAAAGATTTATGGCTATCTAAACAAAAGCACTCAGGCATAGCATCTAGTATTGTTGACTTCAAACAATACCATGTAGATGGTAATCGCTATGATACACAAAGTGAAGCAAGAGTCAGACAAATGGCATGGGTCCCTGTAGACTTTGGGTTTGGAGGATACCTTTTAGCTAACCGTTTATATGAACGTGTATATGGTGTACACTTCGATGATGTCGTTGTAAAATAATGAAATTAAAGGGTTGTATTGTATGATTCGAGGAATGTGTTATGTGTTTTTACTTTGATATTCATAATATAATGCATCGCTTGAGTTTATGGAGACCTATCTTTCATTCAGAGGCAGATTTTCAATTTAGTTTAGCGTGGATTATAAAAGAAATATATCCTGATTGTGAAATACGGCTAGAGTATGTTCCTGATTTTAATACTAATTTACATCTAGATATTCTTGTTATTTTAGATGGTAAATGGATTCCAATTGAGCTTAAATATACGACAAAAAAATGTATTAAAACTATAAATGATGAAGTGTATGTGTTAAAGGAGCAAGGTGCTAAGGATCAAGGTTGTTATAACTACTTAAAAGATATAATGCGTATAGAGGAGTTCAGGAATAAAACTAGTAAATTTATTGAAGGTTATGCTATTAAGATAACTAGTGAAATGTCTTATCTAAAGCCTCCGACAAAAATAAATTGTACATATGCTGAATTTTCTATTGAGGATGGTTCTATTAAAACTGGATGCATGAATTGGGATGCCAATACAGGAAAAGGAACAATGCGTGGAATGGAAGCACCTATAGTATTAAGTGGTATGTATCCCATAAACTGGAAAGAATACTCTAAAGTTGATGATACTAATAGTGGTACTTTTATGTATCTTGTAAATACGATTAATAAATAAAATTAGGAGATATATTATGTTTAAACCAGTTCGCAAAAAGATAAATGAAATAGACCATAGTGCTGCAGAAGCTTTATTACAATCTAATCGTCGAGGTATTCTAGCCATGAATAGCGATAATGGTTACCCTTATGCTATTCCTATTAATTATTTTTATGATTGTGATAAGAAGAAAATTTATTTTCATGGAGCTAAAGCTAATCATAAAGTAGATGCATTGAAAGTTTCAGATAAGGTATGTTTTACCATATATGGTAATAAGCGAATTGATGAATCTGAATCTTGGGCGCCGTATATACAAAGTGTAGTTGTGTTTGGGCGATGTTGTTTATTAGAGGCTGGACCCGAATCTATAGATCGATTAAAAGAATTTGCTATGAAGTATTATCCTGATGAAACTTTAGCTGATGAACAAATTGTTCGTAATGGGCGAGCAACACAAATGTTTGAAATTACCATTGAACATATGAGTGGTAAACAAGTACAAGAGAAATAATAGATTAGCCCTTCACTTATGTGAAGGGCTTTTACTATACACTCATACTTATAAATGTAATATAATGTAATTAGTGAAGAATGATTGGAAACAGCCTACGGCTGAGGCAGTGACTTTGCTCACCAGAAATGAAGCATCACTTTAATATTTTGTTTTATAAGTTTATGGAGTGAACTATAATAGTATGGCTAAATTCAGTGGATTATAAAAAACAAGAGTATATGGAGCTTAGGCTTAATGCACCATTATGTGAGCACATACGATTAGATTATAATCCTCTAAAAATTACTGATATATCTGACTCTTCAGCAAGTTGGAAGGATTGGCACTGTTATAGTAGTTGAGGGAAATCTATAAAATAATTAACCATATAATATGGGGGGAGTACTTTTATAATCATGAAACCTAGAGAATTATGTGAAAAAGCTTGGCAAGAGATTGCAAGTAAATTCCCTGATTTTAAGGTAGTTAGTAAAGGTCAGAAGTTAAAGAAATCATCTAAAAATAAAGACCTTACTTTTGAGATATACTTTCAGGCCAATAGAAATAACTATGCATATAGCGTAGAATTTGTTCCACATATTACAATCCACTCTAAATCCATGACAAAAGCTAAAATTCATAACGGTTTTGTTTATGGCGGAGAATTGGGGCGTTTGTTAAATCGAAATGAATGGCACTGGTATCAATTAGCAGGTGCAAGTTATCAATATACGGTTGATGAAGTTAGTAAATTGCTCGAAGAACATATCATACCATTATTTGAGGATTTTGAAGATATTGAACGCAATATTGAAAAGCTTATAGATGGAGATTTAATCAATCATAATCTACTGTATTATATTTATCATTTTGGTGGAAAAGCCAAAGCGCAACAGTATTTTAATAAAATAATTCAAAAGGATAAGTTAAAAACTAGATATATTGGCTTTTATAATCAGTTGAAAGACATGCCAAAAGAAAATATTTCATTAGATAAAAGAGAGTTTTATGGCTCTGCTATGATTAAATTTGCATATCTTAATGGAATTGAAATAGAATAATAATTAAGCCCTTCGTATATGCTAAGGGCTTTTACTATACACTCATACTTATAAATATAATATAATATAATATAATGTAATTAGTGATAATCATTTTAAAAATATAGTTCTTTGGAGAGAGACATGATACAGTTAAAAGATTTAGGTACATTTGAAGCTGTGCCTGAAATAGTAATAGATATCGTAAAAGGAAATATTATAGCTTTAGAAAACGCATTAGTAGATGGTTGGGATATTCATAAACCTATACAATTGGGTAAGTACAGTGAGTATTCCCCTCTAGAGTTGGCGTTAGTAATGAATTGTTTACCAAGTGTTCAATGGTTAGTTGAACATGGTGCAGATATAAATGAAGAAGAAAATCCAAGTTTCTTATTAGCCGTGCGATATGGAACAAAAGAGATTATCGAATACGTTGTGGCACATGGGGCCAATATACATGCTTTAAATTGTGTGAAAGTAGATGCTTTTCAGGCTGCCTTATATGGTAAGCAATATAAGCACTTACAGATAATTCATGACTTAGGCCATACAGTTCAGAAATATGGTGGTCCAGCTTTTAGAAATGCTATTACAGATAGAAATTATGAGGTCCTAGATTTTTTTATCAATCATGGTGTAGATATTAATTATAATAAACCAGATTCTGTATATCCTTTTAAGCCAACTCCACTATGTGTAGCTGCTCGGTACGTAGATTTAAAAATGTGCAAATACTTGGTAGAACATGGCGCTGATGTGACTATCACGGAAAAGGATGGCATGCGTCCCTATAGCATTGTTGTTGAAAAGGGCGATATGGAAATGGCTGAGTATTTTAAAAATCTAGAACCAGCTGAGTATCATGATTTACAGAATAAAATGGATCAATTAAAATCATTTAAACTACCAAAGGCGTTAGTATTATTTTTAGAGGGAGATAATCTCTATTTTGAATTGCCAGATTCTGATTTTATATCCATAGAATTTTTCCCTCTAATTAATACAATTCCATTTAAAGTAGGTCGTCGTAACCTATTGCGTTTATCTAAAGAGCTAGGCGAGTATAACGATTGGCAAATTGTATGGGATCCTAGGTCTAAAAAGATTGGTTGTTATGATATAGAGCATCAAGAGTTACGAGAACTTTGCAAGTTTGATGAGTTTATGGCAGATATGTCAGGTCAATTAGAAACCTTATTCTAATGTATATTGTAAAGTTGAGGAGATACATATGGTAGATGCCGTTGAGAAAGCCTATACAGATTGGTCAATTGATGTAGGTGACTATAAGTATGAAGGGATTACCTTGAATGAGGTTGAGCAAAATCTCTACGCTATTGAGGATCAAGAACAGGATTTTGTAGTCATATCACCATCAAATGCAATTCCGATAGATAATAAAATGTATAACTTTGTGCAAGTTTGTAGTGATCAAGATACCGATTTATTACATATAGAGCTTAGTGTAACTAATGATGGTGAGCAGGGCGCTATCATATACGGTAAAAATGAGCTAGGCCCTCAAGAGGTATTCCAGATTATAGAAGAATTTATTGCACATCATAAGGCTCCATCATTAGATGATTGGGAAGTCGTACTAGATTTAAGACCGAAGATGGAAAGCCTGTAAAGGATACTGTGGAGCCTATTATGCTATATACACCGAATAACATTTTGTATAAGTATATTCGCTATCGATTTAGACGCATTCAGATTCAGTGCAATATGTTATATGATATAGCACCGGAGGAAGAAGATGAGATTTGTCGTAATCTATTAAAAAAGAGGGCGAAGATATTAATTCCCGTTGGCATATTATATTTTTTGCTTTTTGGGGTTATTTTCGCTTGGCTAGTAGGAACAAGTGAGGAATTAAATCCGTTAATGCAATGGGAATTAAGTGTGATAGACTATGTGATACCCATTTTAAATACCATAGATATTAAGTGGTATGCATATCCTCTGGATCTATTATGGGTAGCAATTATATTAGCGCCTATAGCGATTATAAATGCATCTCCTTATATCATTATTTCCTATATTGTAGATACTATTTTGATACGACATGAGGTAAAAGCTTTAATCAAAACTTATTCTATAAATGAGTAATTAAGAATTTAGATTATATCGGTTTAAACTAGGAGAGGGTATTATGAGTAATCTGAAAGACTTTGATTGGACTGGATTTTGGAACGATGTTGACTATGCATTTGAATCCTATATTGGTAAACCGGTTACTGATAAGGATATTAAAGCAGCTGAAGCAGAATTAGGTTATACATTGCCTGCTGCATATATTGAGCTACTTAAAAACCATAATGGTGGTGTAGTAAAGAAAAATTGTTTTATTAATGATGATGACGATTGTGTATATATAACAGGAATATATGGCATCGATAGAGATAAAAAATACTCTCTTTTAGGTGAGATGGGGAATGAATTTTGGATTTCGAAAGTAAAATATCCCCCTATCGGTGTCGTTGTAGCCGATACGATTTCTGGTGGTCACGATATGATTTTCCTTGATTATCGTGACTGTGGTCCTAGCGGTGAACCTAAGGTTGTACGTGTAGACCAAGAAGGTGATTATTCAATTACTCTCTTAGCAGATAATTTTGGTGACTTTATTAAGAACTTATATATCAGTATAGAAGAAATTACGGATGAAGAGTTTCAATCGTTAAGTGATGCGGAAAAGGTTAAGCTCCTTAATGAACAAGAGGGTATTGATATCAAGCGTGCGATGGAACTGTTAACTAATATGGGTATCGATAATTTGTCTCCTATACTGTTAAGCACCTTAGGACGTATGTATAACAATAATGGCCGCGCAGCAGAGGCTATTGATTTATTTAATCGTATTGATGAGGCATATCGCGATTGGTCTTGGTATTATCGTTGTGGCTATGCTCATGCATTTTTGGGATGTGGTGAAAGCTACGAATCTGAACATGTGCAGCAAGCATTACAGTTAATAGAAGCAGGTATGAAAATGGCGAAAGAGTCCCATTTAGATAAACAGCTGGGCTGGTGTTGCGAAGTTGTAAAATACTTATTAACTCAAATCAAGCCAAAAGATTACAAGGAGGATTACCCTGTGATTTTTGATACCATTAAGAATCTATTTGATAAGAAAAATAGTAAAATTACTACAGAAGGTAAAGCTACTGGAGACATTAATGAACGCGAAGAGGATAACTATCCTACATATGATGTAGTGCATTGGGTATTTAATAAGCAAACATATAGCAGAGAAGAGTTTACCAAAGAATACAATGAAAATGTAAAGAAATATGTAGATAATGAAGCAGATGACGACGATAGATTAGAAGAACCTGAAATTCTAGTAACCTATGAAGCTTGGATTGAAAGTGAAGACCAACTTTTTAATAATGAACGTGTTACCGATGAAGAATTGCTGGAAGAAGATAAAGAAGATGGCATGTGGCAGGTAGAAATTATGGCTCATCTTGTAGCGGATAATGGTACATATTTTACTAGAGAAGAATTGCTCTTTAAATTGCACAATTTGATGGCTAATAAAGAATTAGGAGATCATGTATTCTTTGAAGGCATTGAATACGAAGGTCATGAATGTGAGGGGTACGGACTTATAGATACTGAAGATGGCATACCTGTATTCTTCATTGTTTGTGGTAGCTAGTTATTATAAAACAATATAAGAAAATAATAGATTAGCCCTTCGCTATGCGAGGGGCTTTTACTATATACGTAGAAATTATATACTTTTGTGCTTCGGGCTACGTTATTTTATAGGGGATTAATGTAGAATATTGAGAAATATGTTAGGTATAATAAAATCAAAGCATTGTTTAAAAGATTACAAGGAGGATTATATTATGATTTTTGAAATGATCAAAAACCTTTTTAACAAAAATGAGAACACGAAAAAGATTGAATATCTTGGTGTTGATAAAGATGGTAATAAAATATATGAAGGTTATTATCATGAGTTTAAGGGAATTCCCTGGGTTTTTAATAAAACTACCTATACTAAAGAAGAGTTTGCTAAGGAGTTTTATACATGCTTAGAAGAGCATAAAGTTAATCCTGATAATTTACCGCCATTAGTAGAGCCTGAAATTTTTGTAAGCTATGAAGCTTGGATTGAAAGCAAAAGTCAGCTTCACCCTAATGAACACTTATACGAGGTAGATGAATTACTAGAAGACGATAAAGAAGATGATATGTGGCAAGTTGAAATCTATGCTCGCCTTAAAGCAGATAATGGTCAGTACTTTACTACTGAAGAGCTTCTTTTCAAGATACATAACTTAATGGCCAATAAAGAGCTCGGTGATCATGTATTCTTTGAAAATCTAGTCTATGATGATCACGAATTTGAAGCTGATGAAATTGAAGATATTGACGATAATGATGAAGGTATTCCTGTATTTGTTGTATGGCTTGGTAGCTAGTTAAATAGTCTTTTTTGTCATAAACTATTATTTTAAAATCTGTAATTTATTGTTTTGTGTTGTTTGTTATTATTATGCTAAGATGAGTTCATATACATATTGATAATATGAGGGGAAGTGTATTGTATGTCTATGACTGTTGAACAGTTTTTATCTTTTTCTGAAAGTGAGCAATTACAAACTGTTAAAGAGCTTAATGATACTGGAAATGTAAAAACTATTATTGATGTGTTAACTAGTGTAGGCATAGAAAACTTATCTATATCTCTGTTAGGTGAGCTCGGTAGAGCTTATAATAATAATGGCAATGAAAAAGAGGCAATTAAGGTATTAGAGTCTATTGATGAAGAATATCGTGATGCGGTGTGGTATTATCGTTGTGCCTATGCGTATGGAGCCATTGCTTCAGACAATAATGAATCGTATACATCAGATATTATGAAACAGATGCTAAGATTAGTAGATCAGGGCGTACGTTTAGCTCAGGAAAAGAATCTGGATGATATAAAATCGTACTGTTTTGAAGTCATTGATATGTGCTATATGCAGATGGACTTTGAACAGTGTGAAGCAGAGTATCCTGAGTTATGTAAAGCTTATAGCAATTATGTAGCAGAGAAAAAGAAGAAACGAGAAGGTGTACCTCGTCATCGGACCATTACTATTGAAGAAATCCAATCTGCAGATGATATGTGGACCATTAATGAGCCCATGTATTGGTCTATCAATATATATGGTTCTTACGATGATTATTTAGAATCTGGAAAACCTTTCACTTTAGAGCAACGATACCTCAATGCAATATGTTGGTATTTTGCCGAGGTCAATAATGGTGGTCATCATCAATTTTTATATAACTCAACAGGCATTGTATGGGAAGATGCTCTTGCTGGCTTACGCCTCTTCAAGATGGATGAGCTAGCAGATAATTTACAATCAGTTATCGATTACTTTGGTGGTTCAGTTCCATTTGATAGAGCTGAACGATGGACTATTTTACAAGACTGGGAAAATGAAGAGGAATTGTTCGATTTTCTCGATAAAAAAGATGATGTAGTGTATGAATATGATGGAATTTATGAAGATACATTCGTACATGAACATCCTGAATTATTTGTATTTGATGGTACCTATACGATTCCAGAATAAGCTTGGGATATATTTAACAAGATATAATCGATGTAACCGGTACAACTGGTACTTTCACTATGTTAATCGATTTTATTATGTAGTAACTTTCACCAAGTAGAAACGATATATTAGAGGTATTACATGTTAGATAAACAAGGCGTATATGATTGTTTACGTGACCATCATATCGATTTTGAAATTACAGATCACGCACCATTATTTAGTATGGACGATAAGCCAAATGTGCAGTTGCCCTATCCTGAGTGGGATGCGAAGAATTTATTTATACGAGATTATAAACGAGAGCATTACTATTTAATTACCGTTCGTGGTTCAAAGCGTGTGGATCTAAAACAGTTCCGTAAGGACCATAAGTTGAAAAAGATTTCCTTTGGCTCTGAAGAAGAGCTATGGAATATATTGAAGATTAAACCAGGTCACGTATCTCCATTTTGCTTGCTCCATGATGAGGAACGCAAGGTCCATTACTATATTGACGCGGACTACGAGAATAATTTAATCGGCATACATCCGAACCAAAATGATGCGACTGTGTGGCTTCAAGGTAAAGAACTAGTTAAACTCATTGAAGAGCATGGTACAATATTAGAATATATTACATTGTGATTTAGGAGTCTTTTATGAACAAAAATTTGTTAAAACGTATTGTATTAACATCTGCTATTGCCGTATTAGGTGTAAGCACATCTTTTGCAGCTCTTGTTATGGAACGAGATCAATCTGTAGATACTGCACCTAGCGTAGGTATGTATCGTTTCGAAGTACCTGTAGAGTTACAAGGAACTTATAATAGTGTAGGTGTAGCTAATCTGACAGCATCTATGGAAAAAGAACCTAATACATTGTCCATGAATGTGGCGCATGTAAAGGGTAATCCTTCGGAGTCTTATGTAGTTGAAATCTATAAAGATTTAGCAGCTATTGAAACACATCGCAAATCTGACCATTATCAAGCATTTGTTAATGAAGTTGGTTCTAAATTAACAAATCGTAAGATGTACGATGTACAGTCTGTTCTTTTATTTGAAAAGAAAGATGCATTATCTATCGTAAATGATGGTAAGGCAGTGGTGACCTTAACTGAGTTTACTGTTGATAGCAATGAAATCGATACGGTACAACGACAATATCAACTCGATATGGAACGTGCCGTTCGGGATGATGCGGGTTATAAGGCTGGTTATGTGCTTCGTGAAAGAAATGCAAAAAATCGCTGGTACGTCATTCAAATCTATAGCGATCAAGAAGCCCTTACTAAACACTTGAATAGTCCAGGCTATCGCTTTATGATGAGCCAAATCCAAGGTAGTCTACAAGGGGTTACTACTAAAGTATTAGATGGGGATATCCTCGTTAACCATGGTGGACAAGCTTTTGTAAGACCTTAGTTTTTGATAAAATACTAATCAGTAAAGTTACTGCTAGCATATTATGTGCTAGCAGTTTTTTGCTATATAATAGGTTATAATCTAGTTAATTCTATTTAGGAGTTATATATGACACAACAAGAACGATTGAGCTATCTTTTAGAGGGATTGGTAGCAGAATATAAAGAGAAATATAACGAACATATAGATATTCCCGTAAATGAAGAAGAACAATTTACTCTATTTAGAGCACTATGTAATATTCGTCCAGCAGGAGCCATGCCCGCGGAATGGATGAAGATACAGGATGAATACTTAAATACATTGGCTCATGAAAAAGGCATCGTTACGATTAACGATATGGAAGAGCGAGAACCTCAGATATATTTGTGGCAAGGGGATATAACGCGTCTAGCGGTAAAGGCTATAGTCAATGCAGCTAATGAGCAGTTGCTCGGTTGTTTTCTACCGAATCACAAATGTATTGATAATGCCATTCATACTTTTGCTGGTATTGAGTTACGTATGGCCTGTGCTAGGATGACTGAGTATATGGATATGCCTGAAAAGACAGGTGTAGCTCGTATGACCTATGGTTTTAATTTACCTGCCAGTCATGTTATCCATACGGTAGGGCCTATTGTTTATGATACTGTTACAGACTTAGAAAAAGAACAATTGTCATCGTGCTATAGATCTTGCTTGGAGCTAGCTAATGCTTATAGTTTGAAGTCCATTGCATTTTGCTGCATTTCTACAGGTGAGTTTAGATTTCCTAATGAATTGGCGGCCCAAATTGCTATCGATACGGTACGTAGGTATTTAAAAGAAACAAATAGTAAAATACAAGTGGTATTTAACGTATTTAAGGATATAGATTATGACATCTACAACAAACTATTGGGATAACTAACATACTCCTTTTGAAATTCATAAAAATGCTGTATCATTTAATAATGACATACAAAAGGTATTGAATGATTTGTTATCTTAAGAAGGAGTTAATGTACTATGAACTATAAATATACCTATGAAAGTCCATTAGGGACAATGATTATGCTTGGTACATTATCATACTTAACAGATTTATTTTTTATTGATGAAGCTCATGCACCTAGTTATGATGATGCGGAGTATATAGAGCAACTAACAGGTCCATTTGAAGTAACAATTATGTGGCTAAATCAATACTTTAATGGTAAAAAGCCCTTTATTACACCGCCTATCCAGTTAGAAGGTACAGAGTTCCGTAAATCCGTATGGTCTATATTACAGACAATTCCTTATGGTGAAACTACAACATATGGAGATATTGGTAAACAAATTGCACAGCAACAAGGTAAAGAGAAATTTTCTGCTCAAGCCGTAGGAGGGGCTGTAGGGCATAATCCAATTTCTATCATCGTTCCTTGTCACCGTGTTATTGGTAGTAATGGCCAGTTAACAGGATATGCAGGGGGCATTGAACGCAAGAAATATATGCTAGACCTAGAGTCGGAGCATAAATAAAGTAATAGTAAATATAAAACATAGATAATAATAAAAGAGATTACTTCTATGTATAGTTAGACATATATAGAAGTAATCTTTTTTTGTGTTTAGATATATTTAGTTGTAATGTAAATAGATATCGTAATAATTAGAATATGAGCAAATACAATACTTTTACAATGTACTTATTTTAAATAAATTTGTTTTCTAAGGTACCAATACCGCTTATGGAAACTGTAACAATATCTCCTGGTTTTAACCAAGAATACTTACTTTCATTTTTACCTAATACTACACCACTAGGCGTACCTGTAAAGATAATGTCACCTTCTTGGAGTGTCATATATGTTGATAAGAAGGCAATAATGTTATAAGGCTTAAAAATCATTTGTTCTAGCTTTGCTTGTTGACGTATTTCACCATTTACTGTTGTCGTAATAGTAGCACTTTCAAAGTCAAAATCATCAGGAGATACAATATTAGGACCAATAGGAGCAAAGTGATCAAGCGATTTGCCAAGGATCCATTGAGAACCTCTAAACTGTAATGTACGGGCACATACGTCGTTACCAATGGTATAGCCTAAGATATGTTCCATTGCCTTTTCAGGAGATATGTTTTTACCAGATTTACCGATGATGATAACTAATTCTCCTTCATAATCGTAATGGAAAGTTTCGTCTTCAATAGTAATTGTATCATGATTACCTGCAAGAGCATTTGATGTTTTCATAAAGATTTCTGGAAAATTATGTGTAGCTAGACTAGTTTCAGCAATATGATCAGCATAGTTAAGGCCGATACAAATGATACTTTTAGGATTAGGAATTAAAAAATTTTTATTTTCGTTCATAATAGGGACCTCTAGTAAAATAAGATAATGTATATCTGAAATTATTATAATATAAATAGGGCGGTAGCTATACTGTAAAAAACAATTTTTATATTCAACGATAGTATAGCTAGGGGCCTATTTGATAATATACATATCTATTAATATGTTACCTATATATAGATGATATATCTTAATAGATACTATATCTGTATATATAATTTATCATCTCTATAGAATCTATTGAAAATACAAGATGATAGTGATAAGATTAAGTGTATATCAATATAAATGGAGGTTATTGTTATGAGCAAGAATATCGATTGGGATAATCTCGGTTTTGGTTATGTAGAAACCGACTACCGTTATTTGACTACATATAAAGATGGTAAATGGGACGAAGGTGGTCTAATTACTGATGCTAACGTTGTCCTTAATGAATGTGCTGGTGTATTCCAATACGCTCAAACTGTTTTTGAAGGTTTGAAAGCATACTATACAAAAGATGGTCACATCGTATGCTTCCGTCCAGATTTGAATGCAGAACGTTTGAATCAATCCTGTGAACGCCTTGTAATGCCTACATTACCTGAAGGTCGTTTCCTCGAAGCTGTAAAAGAAGTTGTAAAAGCAAATAAAGACTTTGTTCCTCCATATGGTCATGGTGCAAGCCTTTATATTCGTCCTTACATGATGGGTACAAACTCCGTTATCGGTGTAAAACCTGCTGATGAATATCAATTCCGTGTGTTTACAACACCAGTAGGCCCTTACTTTAAAGGTGGTGCTAAACCAATCAAAATTCGTATTACTGATTTTGATCGTGCAGCTCCTCATGGTACTGGCCATATTAAAGCTGGTTTGAATTATGCTATGAGTTTGTATGCTATCACTGATGCTCATAATGAAGGCTATGCAGAAAATATGTATCTTGATGCGGCTACTCGTACACATGTAGAAGAAACTGGTGGTGCTAACTTCATCTTTATTACTAAAGATGGTAAATTAGTTACACCTAAATCTGATAGTATCTTGCCATCCATTACACGTCGTTCTTTGATGTATGTAGCAGAACACTACCTTGGTATGACTGTAGAACATCGTCCTGTTCATAAAGATGAATTAAAAGACTTTGCTGAAATTGGTCTTTGTGGTACAGCGGCTGTTATTTCTCCAGTAGGTCAAATCGATACTCCAGAAGGCACTATTAATGTTCCTGCTGGCATGGATGATATGGGTCCTATCACTAAAAAATTATATGACACATTACTTGGCATTCAACATGGTGAAATCGAAGCTCCTGAAGGCTGGGTAGTTAAAATTTGCTAATTATTTAACTATGCAAATATGATTTAATTATGCAAACATGAAAGTATATAAAAACGGCATCTACCGTATGATAGATGCCGTTTTTTATTCTGCTAAAGATATTAGTAAACTAATGATTTTGATTGATAAATATTCTAGCTATATTTAGTTAGCGTTTGCTCTACTATGCACTTTAGCCATAAATTTTTCGTTGTTAATGACAAAGCGTTCATGTGTACCACGACCGATAATACCAATGCCATCAGAAGCTTCGATATCGAATGTGATTTTGCGACCTTCTACGGCGCTTACAATAGCTTTTGCTGTTACTGTTGCACCAAGTGGAGTAGGGGCTTCATGGGTGATGGATAAAGCAATACCTACAGTGCCTTCACCTTCTTCTAAGTATGGTTGTACTGCTGCTTGAGCCGCTTCTTCCATTAAAGCGCACATGGCTGGTGTGGCAAAGACATCTAAAGAACCAGATTTCATTGTTTTAGCAATATTAGATTCTGTAACTGTTACAGTAGCCGTAGCTGTTTGACCTGCTGATACCATATTATACCTTCTTTCATTAAGAAAATTCTCGTTATAATAGTATTATACATCTTTCGATAATTTTTATGCTAATGTAATGATACATATTTTATAGATATATGTATACACCTCTAATGCTATATCGGTTATCAATTTTAAATATATTAAAAAAGCTATTCAGATTAAAATTAAAGAAATGTAACTAGTTATAACTGTTCTATAGAATACGTGATATAATGAAGCTAGTCTTTTTTATACGAGGTATATATGAGTAAAAGAAATTTAAAACCTTCTGGTGAAGGTTGGGTACAGTTAATAGCAGGCATAGGTTTTATTGTTTTATTAATTATTATAAATATTGTAGATCCTACGTTTTATCCGACCATGTGGCACTTAGCAACAAGTGGCTCTATGGAAGAAGTAGCGGAGTATATTCAAAGTTTTGGCCCTATGGCCATGTTGGTGAGTATGGTCCTCGATATTTTTGTTAACGCCGTAGGCTTTTTACCGTCAATTTTCATATCTACAGCTAATGGTTTAGTATTTGGTATGTGGCCAGGGATTATTATTTCTTGGTTGGCTGAAACAATTGGTGTAGTCATTAGCTTTTATATTATGCGTTACTTCTTACGTGATACAGCGGACAAGTTGATTGCTAAGAGTACGGTATTGATGAAAGTAGATGATTTTTCCGGTAAAAATGGTTTTGTGGTCATGTTATTTGCACGATCCTTACCGTATTTTCCATCTGGGGTCATTACCGCCTTAGGGGCCATTAGTAAAATCAAACCTAGAGATTATATATTGGCAAACTTGATTGGTAAATTCCCATCTACGGCTTTAGAAGTAGCTATTGGTACAGATATTGTAAATTTCCAAGAAAATATGGGACGATTAGGAATTATTGTTCTTGTTGCAGGTATTGTATACTTCATTCTTTGGAAAGTATATAAGAACTATATTAATAAGAAAAATGCGGAACAAGAGCATGATCCTAATGCGTAATATAAAGTCTAATTAGGTAAGGCATTACAAAATAACTAATTAACTATAGGCTGCTTACGTTTTAATAATGCAATATTCTTAATTTTTGATGTTAGTAATATTTTCTACTTAGAAGTGTTTTCTACATAGTATATATGAAAGAGGCGATAGTATGAGCTTTTCTCTTCCTGAACGTGTAACCTTAAAAGGACCTAATTTTATTCGTGAAGTATTTGAACGTGGTGTAGGCGTGGAAGGATTTATTAGTTTTGGTATTGGTAATCCTGCGCCTGAAGCGATTCCTGTAGAGATTATCGAAAAGGCTTTTGATGAAGCGGTTCATTCCAATCCTATGAGCCTTTTACAATATGGTCCAATGCAAGGTGATGCACATTTAGCAGAACTTACGTTAGAACGTTTAGTACAAACTCATAAGATGAATCCAGAAGGACAAGGTCTCATTATTTCCAATGGTGCAGGTCAATTATTAGGTCTTGTACCGATTACTGTATTAGAACCTGGCGATGAAGTATACATGGATGAATTCACTTTCACTAGTGCAATCAATTCTGTACGTAACATGGGTGGTAAAGCATTAGGTATTAAAACTGACGAGCACGGTATGATTCCAAGCGAATTAGAAAAAGCGGTCCAATCTGGTAAAGGTAAATATATTTATCTAATTCCTAACTTCCAGAATCCAACAGGCATTACTATGCCTTTAGAACGACGTAAGGAGATTTATGCTATTGCATCTAAATATGATTTATTTATCTATGAAGATGATCCATATGGTGAAATTCGTTTTGCTGGCGAATATATCCCAACATTTAAATCCTTTGATACAGAAGACCGCGTTCTATATGCAGGTTCTTATTCTAAAACATTATCTGCAGGCTTGCGTGTAGGCTTTTTATTTGGTCCGGCCAAGGTAATTGAGGCTATTCAAGCATTAAAGAATAATACGGCAGGACAAATGCCATTAGTCACTCAAAAGGTGGTAGCGAAGGTTCTTGATACCATTGATTACGATGCTCATTTAGATAATGTACGAAAAGTATATAAAATGAAATGTGAGGCTTTACTTAACGCTTTTGAAAAGTATGCGAGTTCTAAAGTTCATTTGACACAACCTACAGGTGGTATGTTTGCATGGATGATGATGCCTGAGGATGTAGATTGTGATGTATTCTTTGAAACTTGTATGGATCGCAATGTAGGGATTATTAAATGTGGTGCCTTTGCAGCAGATGGGGCAGGAGAAGGCCATGCATTTCGTTTGAGTTATACGGTGCCAACAGTAGAGGAAATTACAAAGGGGATGGAAATTCTCGGCGGGTTAACTAAAGAATTTTGTGGTGAGTAATATATTGATAATTTTTGATATAACGTGATACAATGTAAGCGTAGATACATTGTGTTTACCATATAAAAAAGTTTTTAATATAGATGTGAGGTATAGCCTCAAAGAAAGTAGGTGTTTACTATGGGTTGCGGTAGCAGCAGTGATTGTGGCGGATGCCCATCTCAATCTTCTGGGTGCGGTGGTGGCGCGCCTCAACAACCTCAAGATCTTACAGCTCAATTGCACGAGCTTAGTTCTGTTAAACATGTAATTGGCGTAGTATCCGGCAAAGGCGGCGTAGGTAAATCTTCCGTTACCAGCTTGATGGCCATTACAATGGCGCGTAAAGGCTACAAAGTAGGTATCCTCGATGCGGATATTACAGGTCCTTCTATTCCTAAGATGTTTGGCATTAAGGAAAAGGCATATGCTGACGAAATCGGTATGTATCCTGTAAAATCCAAAGGCGGTATCGACGTTATGTCTGTTAACCTTCTTTTGGAAAACGATACAGATCCTGTTTTATGGCGTGGTCCTATTTTAGGCAATGTAGTAAAACAATTTTATACAGATGTTATTTGGAAAGATATCGATTATTTATTTGTTGATATGCCACCAGGAACAGGTGACGTTGCTATTACTGTATATCAATCCTTGAAATTGGACGGTATTATTATCGTTACATCTCCTCAAGACTTGGTATCCATGATTGTTGAAAAAGCAGTTAAAATGGCTGATTTAATGCAAGTACCTATTATTGGTGTGGTGGAAAACTACTCTTACTTCCATTGCCCAGATAACGGTAAGGATTATCAAATTTTTGGTGAAAGCCACATCGAAGAAATCCTTCAAAAATACGGTCTATTATTGTTGAACCGTTTACCAATTGACCCAACTATTGCAAACCTTTGCGATAAAGGTGATATTGAGTCTATCGAAAAAACAAATTTAGAGGACGTATCTCTACCTGAATAGGATTCATATGATGATGAAAGCTGTGTATTTATAAATGCACAGCTTTTTATCACATCTTTTTATGGTGAATTATGTTATATTTATGGTAGGAAGATAGAATTATATCTTTAATTCTCTTACTACAGATATGCTGAACATAGTTAGTATAGATTTTTATTTTTCTTAACATGATACTATAGGGTGTATTGGCATATATTGGTTTAATTTTAATGTTTTCCTATGTAGGACGTATGTGTATGAAAAAACTATTGAACTGGATCATTCCAGCAGCCTTTGGTTTAGGTCTGTGGTTTGTTCCAACTCCAGAGGGATTAACTCCTCAGTCATGGCATTTATTTGCAATCTTTGTAGCTACTATCGTAGGCTTCATTACTCAGCCGTTACCGATTGGTGGCGTATCTATCGTTGTTATTACTGTTGCTGCATTGACAGGCACATTAAAGATTAGTGAAGGTATTTCAGGTTTTGCTAACTCTGCAATCTGGCTAATTGTAGGTGCTTTCTTATTCTCTCGTGGCTTTATTAAAACTGGTTTGGGGAAACGTATTGCTTATAATTTGATTTCTGCTTTTGGTAGTAGCTCCTTGCGTTTGGCCTATGCATTGGCTTTGTCTGATTTGATTTTAGCTCCCGCAACACCATCTAACACAGCTCGTGTAGGCGGTGTAATCATGCCAATTACAACTAGCTTAGCAAAAGCTTTCGGTTCTGAACCACAAGATGGACCTCGTAAAATTGGTTCTTTCTTGATGCAATCAATTTACCAAGTAAATACGATTACATCTGCGATGTTCCAAACATCCATGGCTGGTAATACATTGGTTGCAGCATTAGCGCTTCAATCTTTTGGTATTGGTATTACATGGGGCGACTGGGCTATGGCAGCTATCGTACCTAGTATTATTGCATTGATTATTATGCCGTATTTCATTTATAAAGTATATCCACCGGAAATCAAAGATGCTCGTGAAGCTCAACAAATGATTCGTGAAGAGTTAAAAGGTCTTGGCAAGATTTCTTTCCAAGAATGGGTAATGCTTGGCGTATTTATTTTAGCATTAGTATTGTGGGCTACGTCTCAATTTACAAAACTTGATGCTACAACTGTTGCATTCTTAGGTATTTCTATTTTACTTGCTACAGGCGTTCTAATTTGGGACGATGTTAAGAGTGAAAAGGGTGCTTGGGATACATTGGTTTGGATGGGTACATTGATGGGCTTTGCCGGATTCCTTTCCAAATTGGGCTTTATCAAATGGGCTACAGTTCAAGTGGGTGGTTATATTCCAGAAGGCTCTTGGGTAATTGCCTTTGTTGTAGCTGTTCTTGTTAATACATATGCTCACTATGTATTTGCATCCTTAACAGCGCATATTTCTGCGATGTTCGTAGCATTCTCTGCAATCGCTATTTCTGCAGGTGCCCCACCTATGTTGACATTGTTGATGATTGCATTCACATCTAACTTGTGTATGTCTTTGACTCACTATGCAGCAGGTCCATCTCCAGTAATCTTTAATACTGGTTATGTTCCTCAAAATATATGGTGGAAACTTGGTTTCTTCACATCTGTAATCAACTTAATTATCTTCATGGGTCTTGGCTCTGTATGGATGAAGTTGATTGGTATGTGGTAAAATTTAGTACTGACAATTTTATAGGATTGTAATGGCATGTACTTTAAACCTATTAGACTTAGTGTACTATGCATTTACATCGTATATAAAAAGCCGTCCCGATAGGGGCGGCTTTTTGTGATAAAATATGAGTAGTTAATAGATAATTAATGTAAATATTGTAAAATAATATACATAATAAATTATTCAAGCTAATTGTACAAATTTTATATGATTTGTGCATAGGAGGGACCTATGAAGTTTGATAATGAACAATTATTAAAGTATATTGGCGCTTGTACATCTCCGTATCACACAGTAGATACAAGTTTACAAATGCTATTGGACTCAGGATTTACAGAGCTCAGTTTAGAAGATGAGTGGCAGTTAGACTCTGGTTCTTATGTAGTTAACGTGTTCGGCACCACCTTATTTGCCTTTCATATAGGGAAGAAACCAGAACATACATTACGTATTGCGTCGGCTCATACAGATTTTCCTGCTATTCGTGTTAAACCAAACCCTATAACCTCTATGAAAGGATACACAAAGTTAAATGTAGAAATGTATGGCGGTCTTATAGAAAATACATGGCTTGATCGTCCATTAGGTGCAGCAGGTACGGTTGTGTTAAAAGGAAAAAATGCCTTTGACGTAGATTCTGTTCTAGTCGATACAAAACGGCCTATCGCTATTGTTCCAAACCTAGCTATTCATATGAATCGCTCTGTTAATGATGGGGTTAAACTAAATCGTCAAAAAGAAATGCTTCCTATATTGATGATGGAACGTAATAATGAAGATAATCCTACAAAACCTTTAAATAATAGAAATAATCCAAGTTTATTTTCAGAATCAGATACTCAATACGATGAGTGGACAAAGTTTTTAGCTGATGAAGTAGATTGCGATCCTTCCGAAATATTATCTTATGAAATGACTTTATATCCTACGGAACAAGGCTGTGTACTCGGTACGGAAGGTGATTTCATTAGCTCACCTCGTTTAGATAATTTAACATCTTGCTTTAGTGTATTATCTGGTATTATTCAAGCCAAAAAAATGAATGTTAATGGTGTTCGCTGTGCTATACTCTTTGATAACGAAGAGGTGGGCAGTCGTACGAAACAAGGTGGGGCTGGCATGATATTACCAAATCTCGTTAAACGCGTGTATGACGCATTAGGATATTCTAATCAAGAGATGGACAGCTTTATCTCTAAAGGCTTTATGATTTCCTCCGATGTAGCACACGGATTACACCCAAACTATCCAGAGAAAAATGACATTACGAATATTCCTGTACTTAATAAAGGGCTATCCCTTAAGATTGCATGTAGCCAATCTTACGCTGGGGATGCTAAGGCCATTGCTATCGTTAAAGGCCTTTGTGAAGAAGCGGATGCACAGTATCAGATTTATGTAAATCGTTCGGATATTCCAGGTGGATCTACAGTAGGTTCCATTTCATCAGCTATGTTACCAATGCGTACTATTGATGTAGGCTTGCCTCTTTTAGCAATGCATTCAGCTAGAGAATTGATGGGGGCAGCTGATCAAGAGCAATTAAATCGATTAATGAATCATTTTCTAGGTGGTAAGTAATATAAAATGGAATTTATTCGATGTGCATTATTGAAAGACATATGATTTTTTGTAATGAACAGTAAAAAATATATTTTATACTTTCATAATTGGTATAATCCTTTAAATATAATGAAAATATTGTATAATAAGTATATATTATTATGAATATAAAACCTCATCATAAATTTTGATGAGGCTTTCCTCAATATTGATTTATCTATAAGTATAGGAAATATTCATATATTAATAAAAATGAAAGCTGATAGTTCACATTTGTGGAAGCTAGTAGGAGGCAATACATGAGAAAAATTAAATCCGTATTGGTTGCCAACCGTGGAGAAATTGCGATCCGCGTGTTCCGTGCATGTAATGAAATGGGAATTAAAACTGTAGCCATTTACTCTAAAGAGGATACATTATCCTTGCACCGTAACCAAGCCGATGAAGCCTATCTCGTAGGGGAAGGTAAAAAACCAGTTGACGCATATCTTGATATTGAAGATATCATCCGTATTGCAAAAGAACATGACATCGATGCTATCCATCCAGGTTATGGCTTCTTATCTGAAAATGAAGGCTTTGCTCGTCGTTGTGAAGAAGAAGGAATTATCTTTATTGGGCCTAAAATCAAGCATTTGAATATGTTTGGTGATAAAGTAAATGCTCGTGAGCAAGCTAAATTAGCAAAAATTCCGATGATCCCAGGTTCTGATGGGGCTTTAAAAGATTATGCTCAACTAGAAGAATTTGCTGATACACATGGTTTTCCATTGATGATTAAAGCCGTTAATGGCGGCGGCGGTCGTGGTATGCGTGAAGTTCATCATAAAGAAGATCTTCGAGATGCATATGATCGTGCTAAATCTGAAGCGAAAGCTGCGTTTGGCGATGATGATGTATATGTAGAAAAACTTATCGTAGAGCCTAAACATATTGAAGTTCAAATCTTAGGTGATGAACATGGCAATGTAGTTCATTTGCATGAACGTGATTGCTCTGTTCAACGTCGTCACCAAAAAGTAGTTGAAATGGCGCCAGCCTTTGCGTTATCATTAGAAACTCGTAAAGCTGTATGTGATGCTGCCGTTAAAATCATGAAAAATGTTGGCTACGTGAATGCAGGTACTGTAGAATTTTTGGTAACTGCTGATGGTAGCTTCTACTTTATCGAAGTTAATCCACGTATTCAAGTAGAGCATACTGTAACAGAAATGATTACAGATATTGACATTGTTCATGCTCAAATTAGAATCGCTGAAGGCTTTAGTTTACATAGCCCTGAAGTAGGTATTCCTGAGCAGGATAAAATTCCTTGTAAAGGCACTGCTATCCAATGTCGTATTACCACAGAAGATCCTAAAAACAACTTTATGCCTGATACCGGTAAAATCTTAGCGTACCGTAGCTCTGGTGGTTTTGGTATCCGTCTTGATTCTGGTAATGCTTTTACAGGTGCCGTTGTAACACCTTACTATGACTCCTTGCTTGTGAAAGCGACAGCATTTGGTCCTAACAACGAAGAAACTATTCGTAAAATGCTTCGTTGCTTAAAAGAGTTCCGTATTCGCGGTGTAAAAACAAATATTCACTTCTTGATTAATGTATTGGAACATCCTGAATTCCAAAGTGGTTCTTACAATGTAAACTTCATTGAAGAACATCCTGAATTATTCGAATTGAAACCAGATCGTGACCGTGGTACTAAATTATTACGTTACATTGCTGATGTTACAATTAATGGCTATTCTGGTGCAGGGGCTCAAGAGGTTCCTGACTTTGAACCGATTCAAATGCCATCTACTTTGGATGTAAGTCCAGCATCTGGTACAAAACAAAAATTTGATGAACTTGGACCAGATAAATTCAGTAAATGGTTATCGGAACAAAAACAAGTATTCT
This sequence comes from Veillonella parvula, assembly GCF_048309325.1. Classification (GTDB taxonomy): domain Bacteria; phylum Bacillota; class Negativicutes; order Veillonellales; family Veillonellaceae; genus Veillonella; species Veillonella parvula_T. The sequence goes on along the minus strand of NZ_DBFBTX010000005.1, from coordinate 742,776 downwards.
TCACTGATACCACTTGGCGTGATGCCCATCAATCCTTGTTTGCTACACGTCTTCGTACAATCGATATGGCTCGCGTAGCTGGTCATGCTGCAAAAGGTGTACCTAACTTATTCTCCTTAGAATGTTGGGGGGGTGCTACTTTTGACGTATCATACCGATTCTTACATGAAGATCCGTGGGAGCGTTTGCGCATGTTCCGTCGTGAAGTGCCAAATACATTGCTTCAAATGCTTCTTCGTGGTGCAAATGCCGTAGGTTACACATCGTATCCAGACAACGTAGTTCGTCAATTCATTCAACGGGCTGCTGCTAATGGTATTGATGTATTCCGCGTATTTGATAGCTTGAATAGTCTTGATAATATGCATGTTGCTATCGATGAAGTGCGTGCACAAAATAAAATAGCTGAAGTTGCATTGTGCTATACTGGCGATATCCTTGATGGTGCTCGTACAAAATACAACTTGGTCTATTATGTAAATATGGCAAAAGAGCTTGAAAAAGCTGGTGCCAATATTATTGCCATTAAAGATATGGCCGGCCTTTTAAAACCACAAGCTTCTTATAACTTGGTATCTGCCTTGAAAGATGCTGTCTCTGTTCCAATTCACTTGCATACTCATGAAGGCTCCGGTAACTCTATCTATACATATGGCCGCGCTGTAGATGCTGGTGTTGATGTAATCGACTTAGCATACTCAGCATTTGCTAATGGTACTTCTCAACCTAGCATGAATTCCATGTACTATGCATTGTCTGGTCATGAACGTCAACCAGAAATGAACATTGATTACATGGAAGAAATGTCTCATTATTTTGGTAGTATCAGACCATATTACAAAGGTGTAGATAAAGCAGAAGCATATCCTAATACTGAAGTATATCAACATGAAATGCCAGGTGGACAATACTCTAACTTGCAACAACAAGCTAAAATGGTAGGGCTTGGTGATCGTTGGACAGATATTAAGAAAATGTACCACCAAGTAAACATGATGTTTGGTGATATCATTAAAGTTACACCATCCTCTAAAGTGGTAGGGGATATGACATTGTACATGGTACAAAACAACTTAACTGAAAAAGATATCTACGAAAAAGGCGATGTATTGGATTTCCCTCAATCCGTAGTTGAATTCTTTGAAGGACGTCTTGGTACTCCATATCAAGGCTTCCCTGAAAAATTACAAAAAATCATCTTGAAAGGTGCTCGCCCAATCACAGTTCGCCCTGGTGCTGTATTACCTCCAACAGATTTTGAACATATTCGTCATGAATTAAGCGAAATGGGAGCCCAAACAACTGATGAAGATATTAGTGCATATTGCTTGTATCCTAAGGTTTACCAAGATTACAATAAATTTGTAAAAGACTTTGGTGATGTATCTGTATTAGATACTCCAACATTCTTCTTTGGTATGAAACGGGGCGAAGAAATTCAAGTAACCATTGAAAAAGGTAAAACACTGATTATCAAGATGAATGGTTTCTCTGAACCTGATGAAGATGGTAATCGCATCGTATTGTTCGAGTTTAATGGTCAACCTCGTAGCATTAAGGTTCATGATAAACATGCTAAGACAACTGGTGTTGTTCGTCGCAAAGCGGATGAATCTAACCCTGGTGAAATTGGTGCTACATTGTCTGGTTCCGTTGTTAAGATCCTTATTAAGAATGGTCAATCTGTAACTAAAGGTGAACCATTGATCGTTACAGAAGCAATGAAAATGGAAACAACAATTACAGCTCCTATCGACGGTATCGTAGAAGAAATCCTTGTACGTGAAGGTAGCCGTATCGAATCTGGTGACTGCTTGCTTCGTATTGAAGATGCTTTAAAACGATAAGCTAACAATCATTTAAAATTAAAAATATTATTTCTCAAATATTTCATAAAATGAAAAATTGAAGAATAATGGAAGAATCCCTAGGAAATCCTAGGGATTCTTTGTATTTTCAAGGGTTTCATGGTACTATATAATATAGAGAAAATGGGCGTATTATGCGTTATTTTAGAATGATTAGTAGAAAAGGAGTAGTAACAGATGAGATGTCCTTATTGCCAACACACAGACACGAAGGTAACAGACTCTAGAACGACTGATGAAGGTAATAGTATTCGCCGTCGCCGTGAATGTATCAATTGTGGCCGTCGCTTTACTACCTATGAAATTATAGAAGAAGTACCACTTATGGTATTGAAGAAAAATGGACGACGTGAATTATTTGACCGCGGTAAGCTACTGAATGGGTTATTGCGCTCTTGTGATAAGCGTACAGTTCCTATGTCTGTGATGGAGCAAGTAGTTAATGATGTAGAGCGTGATATTCGGAATGAAATTAACCAAGAGGTTACAACTGATCGCATTGGTGAGCTCGTGTTACAACAACTGAAAGACATAGATCAAGTTGCATATGTTCGTTTTGCTAGTGTATATCGTAAGTTTGATAATATTGATAGCTTTATGGAAGAGTTAAAAGCTCTGAAGAAGTTAGACGCTAAAAAGCCGAAACGCAAACCTGTCGTAGAAGAATAATTGATTCTGTATTACTGATTGGTTATACATGGTTTTGAAATTAGCAATGTGTGAGGCTTTATGATAGATTTACATTGTGATACGATGATGCAATTGCTAGATCATCCTGATAGTGGTGATTTATATCGCAATACTTGGAAAATAGATATAGAAAAATTACAAAAGGCTCATAGCAAGATACAAGACTTTGCACTCTTTATTAATATGGGTGAGACGAATGACCCTTATGGCCGCTATGAAGAGATGCGTAATTTGTGTGTATCACAAATTCATCACTATGGAGAGCACATACAACATGTGCTCTCTTATCAAGATGTAGAGTCTGTATACAAGACTGGTAAGATTGGGGCACTTATGTCTATTGAGGAAGGTGGCGTACTAGGTGGCGATTTAAATAAACTTAAACAAGCTTACCAAGATGGAGTCAGACTTATAACGCTAACATGGAACTATCCAAATGGACTTGGCGAGCCACATTGTGGTGAGCAACATAAGAAATTAACATCTAAAGGTGTTGAATTTGTAGAAGCTATGCAAGAGTTAGGGATAATTGTTGATTGCTCTCATCTTAACGATGCTGGTACAGAGCAACTAGGAGATATTTTAGATGTTCCTTTTATAGCATCTCATTCAAATGCACGGGAATTACGGTCTCATACGCGAAATTTGCCAGATAATCTTATTAGACTTATCGCTAATAAGGGAGGTATTATAGGACTTAATTTTGCACAGAATTTTCTCGGCACATCGCCAATTAGTCGCATTGAAGATATTGTTAAACATGGTCTATATCTCATCGACAAGGGCGGTGAAGATGTAGTGGCATTAGGAACTGATTTTGATGGGATTCCACCCGACACAGAGATTGCAGATATGTCTCAAATGAGTCGTCTTTATGATGCATTTAAAGAGGCAGGCTTATCTGTGGAACAGTGTGAAAAGTTATTCTGGAAAAATGCAGATAGACTACTAAAGGAGATTTTATAATGACTGATTTAAATCCAATCATTGCAGATCGTTTTACAGAGCATCTTGAAGTGTTTGGTAAAACGATGGAACATATGGATACCATTCAAGAAATCGGATATCGCTGTAAAGCGGCTTTAGAAAATGGTAATAAAATTTTGTTCTGTGGTAATGGTGGCTCTGCGGCGGACTCTCAACATTTAGCAGCTGAATTGATTTGTCGCTTTAAAAAGGAACGGCGCTCTCTTGTAGGCATTGCATTAACTACTGATACATCCGCATTAACAGCTATTGCGAATGACTATGATTTTGAATCTGTTTTTGCACGTCAAGTAGAGGGCTTAGGCCGTACAGGTGATGTTCTCATCGGTATTTCTACATCTGGTAACTCCAAGAATGTTGTAAAAGCTGCAGAAATGGCCCGTTCTATTGGTATGCATACCATTGCTTTCACCGGTGAAGGGGGCGGCAAACTAGCCGAACTATGTGATATTACGCTGGCTATTCCCAGTAATGTGACAGCGCGCATTCAAGAAATGCATATCTTAGCTGGCCACATTATATGCGAAATTATTGAAGAAGATTATTAACCGATAGGTTTTTACTTATAGATACACATTGTTTCAATTATAAATTTATTTAAATTAGGAACATATGTAATTTTGATAAGGAATAGGTGGATTATGATAAATACTACCATTAATCAGTTTTTAACAAAGCAACTGCCAAACTTGAAGATTGCCGTTGTAGGCGATGTAATGGTAGATCGTTATGTTTTTGGTGATGTAAGTCGTATTTCTCCAGAAGCACCGGTTCCTGTAAACCGCGTGTCCAAGATGAAAGAGGTCCTTGGTGGAGCTGGTAATGTTGCATCTAATCTGTCTAATTTAGACTGTAAAGTATATCTTGGTGCACTAGCAGGTAATGACGACCATGGCCATTTATTAAAAAATTTACTTGATACTGATAAAATCGATACGACTGGTTTAATCACTAGTGATGACCGCTCTACTATTACTAAGATGCGCATATTAGGTGATCGTCAACAGATGATGCGCCTTGATTTTGAAACGATTACAAATTTAACCAATCAAGAAGAGCAACAATTGTCTGTTTGGTTGGAAAATCTATGTAAAGCGGGGATTGATGGTATTGTCGTATCTGACTATGGTAAAGGCGTTTGTACACCTACCTTATTGAAGACAATCTTTGGTTTGGCTAAGGAATATAGTGTGCAAACTATCGTAGATCCTAAGGGGGCAGACTGGTCTAAATACAATGGTGCTACATGTATTACACCGAATGTGAAAGAACTCGGTGAATGTGTAGGCCGTACATTAGAAAATGATGATGCTACTATTGTAGAGGCTGCTAAGTCTGTACTTGCTACTGTAGATTTAGACTATATTGTGGCTACTCGATCTGCTAAGGGTATTACGGTTATTGCAAAGGATGGCCGTACATGGCATAATCCTGCTACTCAACAAGAGGTATTCGATGTGAGTGGTGCTGGAGATACCGTTGTATCCATGATGATGACCTGTCTTGCAAGTGGTCTATCGATGCGTTTAGCCTTGCATATCGCTAATGGTGCAGCGGGTATCGTAGTATCTAAGGTTGGTACGTATCCAATACATCGTTCTGAGTTATTAGACTTATGGCATTCCTATAAACATAGTATTCAATCTAAGCCATTATATACGAAGGAAGAGATGAAAGAACTCGTTTCACAATGGCAAAGCAAAGGTGAAACTGTAGTGTTTACAAATGGTTGTTTTGACATTCTTCACCGTGGACATATCACGTATTTACAAGAAGCTGCGCAGCTAGGTGATCATTTAATCATTGGATTAAATTCTGATGCATCTGTTCGACGTTTAAAAGGGGAAATACGGCCCATCGTAAGTGAAGCGGATAGAGCGGCCTTGTTGAGTGCGTTGCAATGTATTGACGGTGTAGTACTATTTGAAGAGGATACACCGGCTGAATTACTAGCGTACTTACGTCCTAATACTCTTGTTAAGGGCGGAGATTACAAAATAGAAGATATTATTGGACGCGAGTCCGTTGACAATGTAGAGGTTCTTTCATTTAAAGAAGGTTACTCTACATCAGATATTGTAGGGAAAATAGCTACTATGGCTAAGGAGGGCAAATTATGATTATCGTAACAGGTGGTGCTGGTTTTATTGGCAGTAATATTGTGAAAGCACTGAATGATCGTGGTCGTACAGATATTCTCATCGTAGATGATCTTACAGATGGTCGTAAGATTCGCAATATTCAAAATCTAGAATTTCTAGATTACATCGATTGTGATGATTTTGATTGTGCTATTGCTGATGGTACATTCGACGTTGGCCCTATTGAAGTCGTATTCCATGAAGGTGCTTGTGCAGACACAATGGAATATAATGGCAAATACATGATGAAGAACAACTATGAAGGTTCTAAAAATCTATTCCATTATTGCCAAGATCGTCGTATTCCATTCATCTATGCCTCCTCTGCATCTACCTATGGTAATGGTACACATGGTTTCGTAGAAAAACCGGAAGCTGAAGAAGCACTTAACCCATATGCGTATTCTAAATTGTTATTCGACCGTTATGTACGTAAATATGAAGGTGAATATACTGCACAAGTTGTGGGGCTGCGTTACTTTAACGTATATGGTCCTAATGAAGCTCATAAAGATAAAATGGCTTCTTTAGTACGTCAAATGTTCTACAAAAATAAAGAAACAGGTATTATTAACCTCTTTGAAGGTACAGATGGTTACGAAGATGGTGGTCAAACACGTGATTTTATTTATGTAAAAGACGTAGTTAATGTAAACTTCTATTTCTGGGAGCATCCTGAAATCTCTGGTACTTTTAACTGTGGTACAGGTAATGCTCATAGCTTTAACCAATTCATGCAAGCTGTTATCGACTACAATGGTCAAGGCAAAATTGAATATGTGCCATTCCCAGAGGTGTTAAAGGGTAAATACCAAAGCTTTACAGAGGCTGATACTACTAAATTGTTAGCTGCTGGCTATGATAAAGGGTTCCATAAAATGGAAGATGCCGTTAAAGAATATTGTGAACTATTAGATAATAACGAAGGATATTTACGCTAATGCGCAAGGTATTATTTTTAGATCGCGATGGTGTTATTAACAAGGATGTTAGTTATCTATATAAAATCAGCGATTTAGAGTGGGTAGATGGTGCAAAAGAGGCCCTTGCTTATGCTCATAGTAAGGGCTATGATCTCATTGTAGTGACAAATCAGAGTGGTGTAGCTCGTGGTTATTATAAAGAATCTGATGTTCAGATTTTACATGACTATATGGCTCATGAACTAGATCGCAGTGGAGCACCGATTTTACATTTCTATTACTGTCCACATCATAAAGAAGGTATTGTTCCTCTCTATGCAGTAGAATGTGAATGTAGAAAGCCTAAACCTGGCATGATTAAGCAAGCTATTAAGGATTATGATGTAAATATATCAGATAGTTTTCTTATCGGTGACAGTCAACGTGATGTTGATGCAGCTGAGGCTGCTGGCATTAAGGGGTACCTATTTAAAGGTTCTAATCTATTGGATTTCATTAAAACAATAATTTAATCATTTATTCCATTTAGTCTATTTTTGAAGAATATATTTAGGGTTGTTGTTTTGTATTGGGGAGGCTATATGAAAGATTACAAGAATATACTCATCATCAAGATGAGTTCCTTAGGTGATGTAATTCACGCATTGCCTACCTTGTACGCTGTGCGCAAGAATTGGCCTAATGCGCGTATTACATGGGCTATTCATGAGCAATTCGCTAGCCTCTTACCTGGTACACCATGGGTTGATGACGTGATTATCATTGACAAAAAACAACTAAAGAAGCCTACGTATTTATATCAATTGCGCAAGGAGCTACATAGTCGTCATTTTGATATGACCTTAGACCTTCAATGCATCGCAAAAAGTGCTATTGTTTCCTTATTATCTGGTGCCCCTGAAAAGTATGGCTACTGGGAGCTTCGTGAGGGCAGTAATCTTGTTAATAAAGCATTAGTAGGTGAGCATAAATACGACCATGTTATTGAACGCTATCTGGATACCGTACGCGCCCTTGGTGGTGAGGTGGAGGAGATTGAATTTCCGATGCCAGCTTACGTTGAGGCTGAGAAATCCATAAAACAAAAGTTGAAATGCCATGGTGTAGATGATGAATATATTGTAGTTGTACCAGGGGCACGATGGATTGTTAAGGAGTGGCCACTTCTAAATTTTGGAGAACTTTGTATTCGTTTATGTGAATCTGGTAAGAAGGTTGTTATTGCCGGTGCTCCTGATGATGTAGATAAAGGTGCTTTCATAGAAAATTATGTAAAACATAAGAATCTGATCAATTTAGTTGGATCTACAACCATGCCTGAACTCATTGAGTTGATTCGTCATTGTCAGATTTTTATTAGTGCCGATACGGGACCATTGCATATTGCAAATGCTTTGAAGCGTCCTTTGATTGCCATGTTTGGTACAACATCACCTAAGCGCACAGGTCCTTATGGTGGTAGTCATGTACATCTCATTATTTCACCTACTTCTAAGGCTACACCTGAGCAACCACTAGTAGATGATCCAGATTGTATGGCACAAATTCCTGTAGACGCGGTATGGTCAGTGTATGAACAAGTACTTGGAAAGGAACTATAATGGAACTAGATTATAAGCGCATTGTGGTAACCTTTTTAATGCATTTAGGCGATGTTATATTAACGACTCCGTTTTTAGAAGTGCTTCGCAAAGCGGCTCCTCATAGTCATATTACGTATGTAATAGATGAAAAATTACAACAAGTAATGGAATATAATCCAAATATTGATGAACTTATTGTTGTAGATAAAAAAGGGCGCCATAATAGCATCTCAGGTCTCAATGAAGTGGCTCGTGAAATCAATGCTAAGGGAAAACCTGACATTGTCATTAATTTACATCCTAATGAGCGTACTTCATATTTAGCCTGGAAAATTCATGCAACTATTACAACTGGTATGAGTCATTTCCTCTTTAGACCATTCATGACAAAGTATACGCGCTTAGATCGTAAAACTCGTCATGCTGCGGATATGTACATTAATGTACTAGAGCAATTAGGTGTAACAGATACTTCTAACTCTGGTTTACATATTGAGACCTGTGAAGAATGGCGTCGTCAGGCTCGAGAGTTTTATTCTGGTCATGGATTAACTGATACTGATATACTCATTGGTTTTAATATCGGTAGCGCCGTTCCTGAGAAACGTTGGCCAGCTGAACGATTTGCTCATGTAGCAGATTACTTTGGTCGATTAGGTTATAAGACGGTTTTCTTTGGCGGACCTATGGACCTTGAAATGGTGCAGCCCGTAGTAGAACAAATGGAAACAAAGCCTATTGTGGCTACCGGAAAATTCCAGTTAGGCCCTTTGGCAGCGGCTATGAGCCGTTGTAATCTACTAATTACTAATGACTCTGGACCAATGCATGTAGGAATCAGTCAAGGTGTGCCAATTGTGGCACTGTATGGTCCATCAAATCCATTCTTTTATGGACCTTATCAAGCTCATGCTATCGTTTTAGAAACGATGGATTCTTATGAGATTGGTAAAAGCATGAAAAAAATTATTAAAGAAGGAAATTATAAAGGTTTATCTGTAATTTCTGAAGAACAGGTTATTAAAGCAGCGGAAACATTGCTTTTAGAATCGAAATAAACGTATGAACTATATTGTATTTGATTTAGAATGGAACCAACCCTATAGCAATGACATTAGCTTTATGAAGCGCACAAAAATGCCGTTGACAGGGGAAATCATTCAAATCGGAGCGGTAAAACTGAATGAAAAGATGGACATTATAGATCATTTTACGATGTTCATCAAACCTCAATATCTGCCACGGATGCATAAACATGTGCGCGAGTTGACAGGGATAACCACCCATGAGCTCAATCATGGTGTGCCATTCAAGACGGCTATGCAGTACTTTCAAAAATGGTGTGGTGATGAATATATGTTGCTTTCTTGGGGATCAGACGATATTCTTATCCTTCGAGAAAATCTTATGCTTCATAAGATGAAAGCATTATCTTATGATCAATGGGTAGATGCGCAAATGATTTATTCTTATCAACGCTATGGAACAAGTCAACAGTATTCTGTGGCGCATGCTATGGAGGATCTCAATATATCGACGGAGCATTTATCTGCTCATAATGCCTTGCATGATGCAGTTTTTACAGCTCACATTTGTCAGACTTTAGATATTGCACAAGGAATTCTGCATTATGATCTAATTCGCAAGGAAAGTAGTAATCCTTTCCTATATCCTCCTATTCTTACCTTTTTTATGTATGAAAATTTTTCTGAGAAAAAACGTATTGTTCATGATAGAAGAGTACGTATGTCCTTCTGTCCGTACTGTCAAACACGTTTAGAAACGACAAGACCTGAACGATTACAAGGGGATAAGCACCTAGCCATTGGAGTATGTCCTAAACATGGCGATTTTGCGGTGCAACTTAAAGTTGGAAAGTATACGATTAAGTCCGGCAGTAGTAAATTCTATGTTACTAAGGTACTGACCCATTGTACGGATGAAATTCGTTCTCTATATACTCAGAAGTCTGAAATCAATCGCGAAAAAGAGCGAAAATATTTAGAGTATCGTAAGGCGGAACAAGAAAAAGTCCGCCAAAAATAGTTATGTAAATTCAAGTTCGTTTTCTGAACTGTACTATATATTAGGATATGAACTTTTAGAAAGGATAGATTATGGAACGTAAATATGCATGGCATAATTATGATGATGCCACTATGGAAAAGGTATATGCTTTAAGTGATACATATCGTCAATTTTTAGATAATGGTAAAACAGAACGTGAATGCGTTGTGCAAGCTGTAGAATTTGCAGAAGCAAAGGGCTATGTAAATCTAAATGACATTATTAAAAGCAATACGTCAATTAAAGCTGGTGATAAGATTTATTACACACATATGGATAAATCTATTGCTTTATTTAATATTGGTACTGATGATATTGAATTGGGTATGAATATTTTAGGTGCTCATATTGATTCTCCACGCATCGATGTAAAGCAAAATCCACAATATGAGGATAGTAATTTAGTATTTTGGGATACTCATTATTATGGAGGTATTAAAAAATATCATTGGGTAGCTATGCCTCTTGCTATTCATGGCGTTGTGGTAAAAACAGATGGTACTCGTATCAATATTAATATTGGTGATAAGGAAAGCGATCCTGTATTCTGTATTACTGACTTGTTGCCTCATTTGGGACAAGAACAAATGCAAAAAAATGCAGCTAAAGTAATTGAAGGGGAAGCTCTTGATTTACTCATCGGTAGCCGTCCAGTTAAAGACGAAGAAAAAGAAGGGGTTACTAAATTTATTAATAGCCTTCTTGAAAAAGAGTATGGATTTATTGAACGTGACTTATTGTCTGCAGAACTAGAAATTGTACCAGCTGGTAAAGCACGTGATATGGGCTTTGATCGTTCCATGGTAATGGCGTATGGCCAAGATGATCGCGTGTGTGCCTACACATCCTTGGTAGCAATGCTTGAAGTGGATAATGTAAAGCGTACTACTTGTTGCTTACTTGTAGATAAAGAGGAAATTGGTTCTGTAGGTGCTACAGGTATGCAATCACGCTTCTTTGAAAATGCAGTGGCTGAAATTTTAACACTTATGGGTAAACCTAATTCTGTAAGTGTACGTCGTACGTTGGAGAAATCTCGTATGTTATCCTCCGATGTAAGTGCAGGCTATGATCCGCTTTATGCATCGGCGTATGAAAAGAAAAATGCTTCTTACCTTGGTATGGGTGTAGTATTTAATAAATTTACTGGCTCTCGTGGTAAAGCTGGTTCTAATGATGCGAATGCTGAGTATATGGGCTTTATCCGTCGTGTCATGGAATCTAACAATGTAACATACCAAACAGCAGAGCTCGGTAAGGTTGATTTAGGTGGTGGTGGCACCATTGCGTACATCATGGCTCTTTATGGTATGAATGTCATCGACTGTGGCGTAGCCGTTCTTAGCATGCATGCTCCTTGGGAGGTTACATCTAAGGCTGATATTTACGAGGCTAAACAATGCTATGTGGCGTTCTTAAATGCAGCTGATGAATCAATCTAAGATAATGGGGCTTTCACCAATGGTAAAAGTCCATTCTTTGTGAGGTGTATATGAAGCAAACAGAATTAGGCGCAGCTATAGAGTCTGCGAAAGGAGAGGCTACAGAGGTCAAGACTGTAAAGGTAGATATTTTTGACATCCCTGAAACGAAGGTTGAAGAATATATTGCTAATCGTGAAGAGGTAGCAGAAGCAGCAGCGCAGGTTATGAAATCATACTGTGTTACTGTAAAACGTGAAACCTTAGATCCTGAAGAAGGGGAAGCAGTGGTTGGTTACTATATAACGGGTGAAATTCTAATGTGCGTCATATTGGATCCATTTGAAGTGCCTGTTATGAAGGTAGCTCTCGACAAAGGGACTCTTAAGGACTATATTTTGGCAGCTAATGATCTAACAGAAGACATGTTAGCGTCTCTTGAAAAGTAAAAGGATTTCGTATCTTAATGTGTTCTATAAATGGACAAATGTAAAATACTTTAACCTGCTACATTGATGTAGTAAAGAAATTTGTTTATAATAGATGTATTATAGTCATTGCAGATAGGAAGGAAATCCCCATGAACTTGAAAAAAGGTATTACCCTAGCGCTCACGGCGGCAGCATTGTTGGCGTTTACAGGCTGTGGCTCAAATGGAACTACATCGAATGGTGAATATAAAGTTGGTGTTGTACAGCTGGTAGAACATCCTGCACTAGATGCGGCCAATAAGGGCTTTGTTGATGCGCTAAAAGAAAAAGGTTTGGCAGAAAAGATTACTTTTGATCAACAAAATGCGCAAGCTGATCAATCTAATTTGAATAGTATTGCACAGCGTTTCGTATCCGATCGGAAAAACTTGATTTTAGCAATTGCTACGCCAGCGGCTCAATCCATGGCGAATGCAACTCATGATATTCCAATCTTAGGTACAGCAATTACTGATTACGAGGCAGCTAAACTTGTTAAATCCAATCAAAAACCTGGTGGTAATGTATCTGGTACGTCTGACATGAACCCAGTAGAGCAACAAGTAGATCTAATTTTACGAGTAATGCCAAATGCGAAAACAATTGGTACCATCTATAGCTCAAGCGAAGTAAACTCTCAAATTCAAGTGGAGAAGATGAAAGCTTATGCAGCTACAAAGGGTATTAAAGTTGAAGAAGTTACAGTTTCCAATGTAAACGATATTCAACAAGCGGCACAAAACCTAGTATCTCAACGTGTGGATGCAGTTTATGTGCCAACAGATAATGTGGTAGCTTCTGCGATGAGCAATCTTGTAGCTATTACCGATCCAGCAAAAATTCCTGTGTTTGGCGGTGAAGATAACCACGTAAAAGGTGGGGCAGTTATGTCCTTGTCTGTAGATTACTACAAACTTGGTTACCAGACTGGTTTGATGGCAGCTAAAATTCTAACTGGCGAAGCTAAAGTTGAAGATATGCCTATCGAAATGCAGAAAGAATTTAAATTAGTTGTGGGAAAAGATAAATTAGAAAAATTGGGCATCACCTTACCAGAGGATTTGATGAACAAGGCGACTATGATTTAATACATAACTGGTAAGGAGTTATACATGAACTGGAAAAAAAGTATTGCAGTGGCACTTAGTGCCATTGCTGTTATGGCAATGGTAGTTGGTTGTGGTTCCAATACTGCAACTAATGACCAAAAGAAAATTGGTGTTATTCAATTAGTAGAACATCCATCTCTTGATGCTGCTAATAAAGGTTTCGTAGATGGTTTAGCAGCTAAAGGATATAAGGATGGTCAAAACATTAAAATTGACCAACAAAATGCACAGGCCGATCAATCTAATCTAAATAGTATTGCACAACGTTTCGTGTCTGATAAAAAAGATTTAGTATTAGCTATTGCAACGCCTGCGGCTCAGACGATGGCAAATGCTTCTCATGACATGCCAATCATGGGTACAGCTATTACAGATTACGTGACAGCTAAACTCGTTCAATCTAACGAACACCCTGGTGGTAATGTATCTGGTACATCTGATATGACACCTGTTGAAAAAGAGGTTGATCTTATCATAGCATTAGTACCGAATGTAAAGCGTATTGGTGCCATTTATACATCCTCTGAAATCAACTCCCAATTACAAGTTGAAAAAATGAAAGCGTATGCTGCTACAAAAGGTATTACTGTTGTAGAGGCAACTGTTTCCAATGTAAATGATATCCAACAAGCCGCTACAAATCTTGTGAACCAAGATGTACAAGCTATCTATACGCCAACAGATAATGTATTGGCATCTGCTATGGCTAACTTAGCACAAATTACAGATGCTGCTAAAATTCCAGTATTTGCTGCCGATGAAGGTATGACAATGACTGGTGGTGTAGCAACTTATTCTGTTGATTACTATCAATTGGGTTATCAAACAGGTTTAATGGCTGCTAAAGTTCTTGCAGGAGAAGCAAAAATTGCAGACTTAGCTATTGAGACACAAAAAGAGATTAAGTTAACTGTTAACGAAGAACGTGCTAAAAAATTAGGTATTACGATTCCTGAGGCTCTTCGTAAAGATATGAAACAATAGAGGAGAATTTGATGTTAGATTTAGTGGTAGGCACCATAACCACAGGCTTTTTATGGTCTTTGTTAGCGGTCGGTGTATTCATAACCTTCCGCGTATTAGATGTGGCTGACTTAACCGTGGAAGGTACGTTCCCAATGGGGGCAGCCATTTCTGCTATTTTAATTACAAGTGGTATGAATCCAATCCTCTCCATTTTACTTGCCGGTGTGGGTGGTATGATAGCCGGTGCTGTAACAGGTTGGATTCATACAAAATTAAAAATTCCTGCATTATTGGCCGGTATTTTGACAATGATTGCATTGTACTCTGTAAACCTTCACATCATGGGCAAAGCTAATGTATCTTTGCTTCGTATGGATACAATTTATACGATTCTTGGTGGATTTTTCCATACGCCGAATATGTGGTCTGCAGCCATCGTAGGTATTATAGTAGCTGTAGTTGTATGTTTGCTCTTATTTTGGTTCTTCGGTACCGAAATTGGTACAGCCTTACGTGCTACAGGTGTTAACCCTCAAATGATTCGCGCTCAAGGCGTAAATACTGATAATATGATCGTTCTTGGTCTTTTGATTTCCAATGGTTTTGTTGGTATGTCTGGGGCTCTCATTGGTCAATTCCAAGGCTTTGCTGATGTAGGTATGGGTATTGGTACCATCGTTATTGGTTTGGCATCTGTAATCATCGGTGAAGTAGTGTTTGGTACGAAATCTTTCGTACGCAGTCTCATCGCCGTAGTACTTGGTTCTATTGTATATCGTATTGTTATTGCTGCAGTTCTCTACATGGGTATGCCACCAAATGATTTGAAATTATTCACTGCAATTCTTGTTGCCATCGCGCTTTCCTTACCTACATTGAAAGCAAAATGGTTGGCTCGTTAAGGAGGACACTATGTTAGAAGTAAAAAATATGGTAAAAACCTTCTTTAAGGGCACAATTAATGAAAAGACTGCATTACAAGGCATTAATCTTCGTCTAGAAGAGGGTGATTTTTGTACTGTCATTGGTGGTAATGGTGCTGGTAAAAGTACTTTGCTAAACTCCATTGCTGGTGTATTTCCAGTAGATGAAGGATCCATTACAATTAATGAGATTGATGTGACAAAAATGCCAGAATACAAACGCGCTAAATACATTGGTCGTGTGTTCCAAGACCCTATGGTTGGGACTGCTGGTAATATGCAAATCGAGGAAAACTTGATTCTTGCTATGCGTCGTGGTAAACGTTTAGGTCTTAAATGGGCTTTCAAAGATAGTGAACAAGCATTTTTCAAGGAACGGCTTGCATTATTAGGCTTAGGCCTTGAAGATCGTTTATCTGCTCGTATGGGCCTACTATCTGGTGGTCAACGTCAATCTATTACATTGTTAATGGCTACCATGCTTCGTCCAGAACTCTTATTGCTAGATGAGCATACGGCGGCACTTGACCCTAAAACTGCAGAAAATGTATTGCAACTAACTGATAAACTCGTTGCAGAACATAATCTAACAACTCTTATGATTACCCATAATATGCGTGATGCATTGCGATTTGGTAATCGCCTCATCATGATGGACGCTGGTCGAATCATCTACGATGTAAAAGGGGAAGAAAAGAAACAATTAACTGTTGCGGACTTACTTCAAAAGTTCGAGGTAGCTGGTGAAAATGCACTGAGCGACCGCATGGTGCTAGGTGCTAAATAATAGAAGGAAGTTCTAATCTATCTTTTGTTCAATTACTGTATTTTTGCTTTACAAGATAGGGCAGATACTGTATACTAAATTAGGTCGTAAGACATATCGTAAGCGAAGTATTCGATTCTCCAACGGTTACTTAAGCTTATCGGGATTATAATTTTTTAGGAGGTAACATTAATGTTAACTACAGAAGCTAAATTAGCAGTAATTAAAGAATACGCTACTCATGAAGGTGACACTGGTTCTCCAGAAGTACAAGTTGCGATTTTAACAAGTCGCATTCAATACTTAACTGAACACTTGAAAGAGCACAAAAAAGACCATCATTCCCGTCGTGGTTTGTTGAAATTGGTTGGTCAACGCCGTAACATGCTTGACTACCTTCGTCGTAAAGATATCGAACGTTACCGTTCCCTTATCGAACGCCTTGGTCTTCGTAAATAATAAAATTAGCCGTCCTAAAGGACGGCTTTTTTATTTTGAATTGGCTATTTAGCTTTAATTGATATATAATTAGAAGGTATACATATAAGAAGATTTTTAGGAGGAATAGGAATGGAACAATTCCAAATGGACCTAGCTGGTCGTACTCTTACGATTGAGACTGGGGAACTTGCAAAACAAGCTGGCGGTGCCGTAATGGTTGGCTATGGCGATACTCGTGTACTCGTTACTGCTACAGGTTCTAAAGAGGCGAAGGATATCGACTTCTTCCCACTTACAGTAGACTATGAAGAAAAAATGTATGCTGTTGGTCGTTTACCAGGGGGGTTCATTAAACGTGAAGCACGTCCACCTGAGTCTGCGATTTTGAATAGCCGCTTGATTGACCGTCCTATTCGTCCATTATTTAATAAAGGTGTACGTAACGAAGTACACGTAGTAGCAACAGTTATGTCTGTGGACCAAGATTGTGATCCAGCCATTTGTGGTATGATTGGTGCTTCTGCGGCATTGTCTATTTCTGATGTTCCTTGGAATGGTCCTATTGCAGGCGTTCGTATGGGACGTATCAATGGTGAATTTGTTGTAAATCCAACGAAAGCACAATTAGAAGAAACAGATCTTAATATCGTTGTAGCTGGTACTAAAGATGCTATCCTCATGGTTGAAGGTGGCGCTGAAGAAGTACCGGAAGATATCATTCTTGAAGTTATCATGGCAGCTCACGAAGAAATCAAAAAAATCGTAGCATTCCAAGAAGATATGACTGCAAAAGTAGGTAAGGAAAAACGCGTATTTGAATGTAAAGATGTTCCTGCTGAAATTAGTGATGCAGTTCGTGCCTATGGTCATGATAAACTTGATGCTGCAGTTCGTTGTGCAGATAAACAACAACGTGATGCACAAGAAAATGAAGTACGTGCAGATGTATTAGCTCACTTTGAAGAGATCTACCCAGATAACTTGGCTGATGTAAATAAAGCATTTGATGCAATGACAAAAGAAATCGTGCGTCATATGATTACTGTTGAAAAAATCCGTCCAGATGGCCGTCAACTTGATGAAGTTCGTCCAATCTCTTGCCGTACAGGCGTATTACCACGTACACATGGCTCTGGCTTGTTTACACGTGGTCAAACTCAAGTGTTGAATGTCACAACAGTAGCGCCTTTATCCGAAAAACAAACCATTGATGGCCTTGGTGTTGAAACTGAAAAACGTTATATTCATCATTATAATTTCCCATCTTTCTCCGTAGGGGAGACTCGTTCTTCCCGTGGCCCTGGGCGTCGTGAAATCGGTCATGGTGCATTGGCTGAACGCGCGTTGGTGCCTGTGATTCCGAGCGAGGCAGACTTCCCATATGCGTTGCGTTTAGTATCTGAAGTATTGGAATCAAATGGTTCTAGCTCCATGGCTTCCGTATGTGGTTCTACATTGTCTTTGATGGATGCTGGTGTACCTATTAAAGCTCCTGTAGCAGGTATTGCTATGGGTCTTGTAACTCAAGGGGAACATTATACAATTTTAACTGACATTCAAGGCATGGAAGATGCTCTTGGAGATATGGACTTTAAAGTTGCTGGTACAGCTAAAGGCGTAACAGCAATTCAAATGGATATCAAGATTTCCGGATTATCCCGTGAAATCCTTCAAGAAGCATTAGAACAAGCTCACAAAGGCCGCATGCATATCATGGGTATCATGCTTGATACAATTGCTGAACCACGTCAAGAAATGTCTCAATACGCTCCACGTATTATTACAATGAAAATTGATCCTGATAAGATCCGTGACGTAATCGGTTCTGGCGGTAAAGTAATCCGCAGTATCATCGAAGAAACAGGCGCTAAAATTGACATTGAAGATGATGGTACAGTATTTATCGCTTCTGTAGAACAAGAAGGGGCTGCGAAAGCTCAAGAAATCATCACTAACCTTACTAAAGAGGTTGAAGTAGGTGAAGTATACCTTGGTAAAGTAACTCGTTTAATGGCCTTTGGCGCATTCGTAGAGGTATTACCAGGTAAAGAAGGTCTTGTACATATTTCCAAACTTGCAAAAGAACGCGTTGAAAATGTAGAAGACGTAGTAAGTGTAGGGGATGAAATCATGGTAAAAGTTATCGAGATCGATAAACAAGGCCGTGTAAACTTGTCCCGTAAAGATTGTTTAAAATAAGAGGTGTTACATGGATATTCGTGGCTTTGAAGTAGTTTCTGCTTTTGAAGAACAAGATATCAACTTACCAACACGTAAAACAACTGAAAGCGCAGGTTATGATATTGAATGTGCTGAAGCTGTTACATTAGAACCAGGCCAAGTAGTGCTCGTTCCGACAGGTATTAAAGCTTTCATGGCATACGATGAATACCTTGCCATTCATATTCGTTCTAGTATGGCTATTAAACGCCATCTAGCACTTGTGAATAGCACAGGTATCATTGATAGTGATTACTACAACAATGAGGACAACGAAGGTCATATTATGATTGCCCTTCTAAACTTTGGCAAAGAACCAGTTACCCTTGAAAAAGGCGAACGCGTTGCTCAAGGTATATTCTCTAAATACCTTATTACAAACGATGATGACGCTACAGGTGTAAGAACTGGTGGCATTGGAAGCACCGGGACTATGTAAATAATTTATGCTTTAGTATAAATTAGTAAAAGCCGCTCAACTTTGTTGGGCGGTTTTTGTGTGTTTATTTCTCTCTTCAGCTGTAATTATTATCAATAATACTATATAATATTTATTATAGTTAGTAGAACAATTCGGGAGGCTTTATGAAACAGGAGTCAAAACAAAAAAAGAATGTAGGTACATCAGTTATGGGGAATGACATTGAGACTACACAAAATACTATGCACGTATTGGATGAGAATAAGGTTCTTAAAAAGAGTTATGAAGATGTAGTATATATTTCTCAACCTTTTGGGGCAACCTCGTTGAACACATTAGCAGCGCGAGCTTTGTTATTTGGATTAAATCCTGTATCTTTAAAAAAGGCGCGTGTCCTTGAGCTTGGATGTTCGTTTGGTGGAAATATTATTTCTCAAGCTTTATACTATCCTGAAGCGTCTTTTACGGGTATTGATTTATCGTCTTCCCAGATTAAGATGGGAAATGAACTGATTGCGTCGATGGGACTTACCAATATACATTTGATTGAGAAGGATATTCTGGATATTGATGAATCGTTCGGTATTTTTGACTATATTATTGTACATGGTATTTGGTCCTGGGTTCCGGATGTGGTAAAAGATAAAATTCTATCTATCTGTAATAAGAATTTATCCGATAACGGTGTAGCTTATGTATCGTATAATACCTATCCTGGATGGAAACGATTAGAGCAGTATCGAGAAATCATGCAATATGCAGAGCAAAAAGAGTTAGAGCTACCGTTGATGGAGAGGACTTTATATACGAAGAATATATTGAAGCTCGTAGCGGATACAATGGGATTAGATAATCGGATAAGTCAAAAAGCGAGTTATAAAATTGATAACATCCAAAATGTGTTGAGCTCTAACGATTATTATGTGGCTCATGAATATTTAGAGCCTTTTAATGATCCTGTATATGTACATGAATTTATAAAACGTGCCAATGACCAAGGTTGTGCCTATATAGGGGATGTATTTCTTTCACGATCTTTCATAAGTTGGTTACCGGAGGATATTCACGATAATATAGCTCAATTGGCAAATGATGATTATATTGCAAAAGAGCAATATTATGATTACATTTATGATACGCAGTTTAGAATGTCCCTGTTAACGAAAAATAAACATAGTAAAAAGATTGTTCGTAATGAACGAGTTAGTATAGATGTATTATCAAAATTATATTATTGCAGCGTTGTCAATACTGGTATTCCTTCTAATATGACGGATAGTATCCATATTGCTATTAAAGAGGTTATGGATCGAGGGGATATATTTACTGTTCAGGATATAGTTGATCATATACATAGAAAGTTGCCTGGTTATACTATCGAAATGGACAGAGTTTATTCTCGTTTACTATATTTGATTATTGTAGATAATCTCGATATGTATGCCGAACCATATGAAAGAGTTGCTTTCGAAGATAATAAGGTGTATATACCTCAACGTTTTATAGATTTTATTTCTACTATAGTAGAAAAAGAAGGCAGCTCCTATATTGGTATAGGCGACATGTACAATAAAGTACAACAAGATATAGATAATGGATTTCTCTTTGTAATAAAGCAAATGGTGGAGCCTACAACAAAAGAAAAGATTCTTGCTATTATGGATGACAATATTACAGTTCAGCGTCATACGCGGGATAATATTGATTTTATTGTTCCTAATAAAGTGTATTTAGAGGAAATTTTACAACGTATAAGAATGCTCGGGTTTTTACATAGAATAGAAGATTAGAGGTATATATGGCAATTAGTAAGGAAATTCAGAAATCCAGCGAAATGAAATTTAATGGTAAGTTGATTCAAGTTACCTATGATATAGCCGATGTGAACGGAAAGGATGCATGGCGTGAGGTTGTGCATCATCCAGGTGCTACAGCGATTGTGGCAGTCACAGGGGATAATAAGATTGTTATGGAACGTCAATTTAGATATGCTTTGCAACAGACGCTACTGGAGGTACCAGCAGGAAAATTGGATCCAAATGAAGAACCGATTGTTTGTGCTAAACGGGAGCTTGCTGAGGAAACCGGCTATCGTGCAGCTCAATGGATTTCGTTAGGGACAATTGCTACGAGTCCTGGTTTCTGCAATGAAGTATTACATTTATATCTTGCGAAGGACCTTACCATGGGGGAAACTAATTGGGATCCTGATGAATATGTAGAGTTAGAATACTACACATTGCCAGAACTATTGGAGGCTATCAAGAATGAGACTATTAAGGATAGCAAATCTTTGGCGGCCCTCATGCTTGCTATGCCATATCTTAAGTAATTTTTAGAAATATTATCTCTCAATATATTATGTATTTTATTAATTCATATTGATGATTTTAATTGTAATATGTTACAAAGTATTTTTACATTATATGAGTAACTAATCTCATATAGATTTAGGAGTACATATGTATAATCGAATTATTCTACTAGTAATGGACAGTGTCGGTGTAGGGCATGCAGCCGATGCGATTAAATTTGGCGATGAAGGTTCGAATACATTAGGACATATCGAAGCTGTAGTAGGACCTATTCGCTGTCCAAATTTAAAATCTCTAGGTTTAGCTAATATTGCTGATATATCAGCGTTTGATGAGCCTGTAATTGGTGCTTATGGTCGTATGTCTGAAACGAGTACTGGCAAAGACACGACAAGTGGTCATTGGGAGATGATGGGGCATCCTGTAACGGTGCCATTTCCGACATTTTATGATGGATTTCCGAAGGAACTGATGGATGCTTTCACAAAAGAAACGGGTTATGGATTTCTTGGTAATGAGGTAGCCTCTGGAACAGAAATTATTGAACGCCTCGGAGAAGAACATATAAGAACTGGTAAGCCAATCGTATATACATCGGCGGATTCGGTTTTTCAAATTGCTGCGCATGAGGATATCATTCCCTTAGAAGATTTGTATCGCATGTGTCAAATTACACGCGATAAGGTATGTGTCGGTGATTATTATGTGGGGCGTATTATAGCTCGGCCTTTTATTGGTACACCAGGTCATTTTGTACGTACCTCAAATCGTCATGATTACAGTCGTATGCCTGAAAAGAAAATGGTGCAACAAGAGTTACAAGACGCAAATATTCCAACAGTGGCAGTTGGCAAAATCGGCGATATTTATGCTCATGTTGGCTGGGATGCATCATATCCGACAAAGTCTAACGCGCATGGTATGAACGTAGTTCCTTATCTATTGGGCCAAAGCTTTGCACGGGGGTTCATGATGGTCAACCTTGTTGAATTTGATAGTCTGTACGGTCATCGGCGTAATGTAGAAGGGTATAAGCGTGCTATTGAAGACTTTGATTACCAATTAGGTGGTTTGTTGGACTTGCTTAAAGATGACGATTTACTTCTCATCACCGCAGATCATGGGAATGATCCGACTTGGAAGGGTACAGATCATACGAGAGAGATGGTGCCTTTGCTCGCTTATAGTCCAAGTATGAGTCATTCCGTAGCTTTGGGTGATAGACACAGTTTTGCGGACATAGGTGAAACAGTATTACAAAACTTTGGATTGAAACAATGGGGGATTGGGACTTCATTTTTAGATTCCCTGAAGGGATAAATCTAGAATTTATATTTATTTAGAGTTGAATAGATTTACATTATTGATTTTATAAATGATTACATATGCGAAATACCGCAGTATATATTTACTTTAATTGAGTTAAATACATACTGCGGTATTTTTTTATAGAGTAGATTTTAATAAAGAACAGGAAATTCTTACTTATATGTGGAAATATATAAGTATAGGAGAATACGCCCATGATTGTAAGTACGAGAGGAGGAATTATTATGAGAGAACAAGTTCAAGGTAGTGTATGGGACAAAGTATTCAAAATATCAGAACGAGGCTCATCCGTATCGAGAGAGTTATTTGCGGGGACCACTACATTTCTTTGCGTTTCTTATGTATTAGCTGTAAATCCTGCTATTCTTGGCGCTGCCGGTATGGATGTAGGCGCCGTATTCACGGCAACGGCTGTTAGTGCTATCATTATGACATTATTGCTAGCTTTGTATAGCAATATGCCATTCGCCGGCTTATCCGGTATGGGTATCAATGCATTTTTTGCTTACACTATTGTGGTCCAAATGGGACATAGCTTTGCCTTTGCGTTAACGGCTCAATTAATCGCAGGTTTAGCATTTTTACTAATCGCAGTTACACCGTTAAAAGAATATCTGTTTAATGCCATACCTCATACAATTAAATTGGCTGTAACAGCGGGTATCGGCTTGTTTATCGCTCTCATTGGTCTTAGTAGTGCTGGGCTTATTGTCAGCAATCCTGCTACTATTGTGAGCATTGGGGACTTACAGGCACCATCTAGCTTGATATCCATTTTGGGAATCATATTAATCGCCGTTTTTATGGGACGCAATGTAAAAGGAGGAATATTTCTAGCCGTTATCATTGCTGCGGTTGTTGGGTTCTTCTGTGGAATTACAAAGTTGCCGTCGACGATATTTTCTATGCCACCATCGTTGGCACCGATTTGGTTTCATTATGATATGAGCGAACTTTTATCTGTAGATATGGTATTTGTGGCCTTTACGTTCTTGTTCGTTAATTTATTTAATGTAGTGGGCGTATTGATTGGTCTTACGAATCAAGCCGAAGTGCCTCAAGATAAACAGTTGGGTGTACAAAGCTCTTGTATGAAAGTATCTGCATTAGGCACTATCATAGGTAGCGCACTAGGTACATCTCCTCATATCGTAGCTGTTGAATCGGCAGCGGGTATCGCAGAGGGCGGCCGCACGGGCTTGACTGCTTTAACTATTGCGGGACTCTTTATAGCATCTTTATTCCTGGCACCGTTACTCATGGTTATTCCTGTGGCGGCTACAGCGCCGGTACTCATCGTGGTAGGTCTATTTATGATGGCATCCGTTAAGGACATCGATTTCGGTGATATTTCGGAAGGACTACCGGCATTTTTGACCATTATCATGATGCCATTTGCTTACTCCATAGGTGTGGGGATCGAATGGGGTCTCATCAGTTATGTATTGATTAAGGTTTTGACTGGAAAATATCGAGATGTTTCCGGTGTCATGTATTTCTTGGCGCTCATTTTCATTTTGAAAGAAACCTATATGTAAGGAGGATCCTTATATGATACAATTTAATGCAAAAATTTCTCGACAAGCACAGGGGTTGGATAAGGCTCCTGTCGTATTGAAGGGGGCATCTGTTTTAAATGTATTCACCGATGAATGGGTAAAAGCGGATATTGCGATTCATGATGACACGATTATAGGTGTAGGAACATATACAGGTGAAACAGAATATGATTACAGCGGTAAATATATTGTGCCCGGATTTATAGACAGCCATCTCCATCTGGAATCCACCTTGGTGAATCCGAAAGAACTCGTATTTGAGGCCTCTCAAGTGGGAACGTTAGGATTTATTGTAGACCCTCATGAAGCCGGTAATGTAGCGGGTATTGCCGGTGTTGAGTACATGATCAATGAAACTGCGTCGGCTCAAGGTGATGTATATGTTATGGCTCCATCCTGTGTGCCTGCTGTACCAGGTGAAGATAATGGCGCTATTTTAGATGGCGATATGTTACATAAGCTACAAGCTAATCTACGTATCTTAGGATTAGGTGAAGTCATGGACTGTTATAGTGTTATCAATAGTGATCCTTACATGATGAAAAAGTTAGATTACTTTAAAGATACAATTATGGATGGACATATTATTGGACTTTCACCAGAGCAAATAGCAAGCTATCGTTTGGCAGGCATTACTACAAATCACGAATGTATTTCCTACGAAGAAGCAAAAGAGCAAGTTAAAAATGGGATTTATGTATGGATTCGTGAGGGCAGTGCGGCTCATAATCTAGACTCCATTGTGAAAGGGCTTGTAGAAGAGCAAGGAAATACGGAGCGTTATGGTTTCTGTACAGATGATAAGCATATTGAGGATATTCGTTCAGAAGGCCATATTAGCTATAATATTCGTCGTTCGATTGAATTGGGACTGACACCAATCCAAGCTTATAAAATGGCCTCCACTCATCCGGCAGCATGTTACGGATTAAAAGATTTAGGTGCTATTGCTCCCGGCTATAGTGCTAATCTTGTAATCCTCAATGATGAGCAACGCGTAGATATTCACGAAGTGTTTTATAAAGGAAAGCCGATTGAACGCGTTCTTATGAGAGAAGAGAAGGTTGTACCATCTGAATTACTCCATACGATTAATATAGGTACTTTCACAAAGGAAAAATTAGATGTTTCTATTGAAGGTCCACAAGCGATTATTAATATCGTACCTGGGCAAATAGTTACACAAAAAACTGTTGAAGAGGTTCCTGTTGAAAATGGACTGTTCAAGCCTAATGCTGAGTACAATAAAATTACTTGTATCGAGCGGTATAAAGCATCTGGTAGAAATGGTGTCGGTATTTTGAAAGGCTTCAATTTAAAAAATGGTGCTATTGCGTCATCCTTTGCACATGATTCACATAATCTGATTGTTGTTGGCGACAACGATGCAGATATGATGGTTGCTATTGAGCGTATTCGCGAAATTGGCGGCGGATATGTCATTGCTAGTGAAGGCAAAGTAGTAGAGGAACTAGCTCTTGAAGTAATGGGCTTAATCACAAATCGACCTCACGAAGAAGTAGATGCAAAAGTGGCTAAGATGAAAGATATTGCTTACGGTATGGGCGTGCCGAAAGGCCTAGATCCTTTTATTAATTTGAGTTTCCTTGCATTAACTGTAATTCCAGAAATTAGAATTACTACTACAGGTGTGATGGAGTTCTAGTGTTAAGTTTAATGAAAAGCTAATATAAAAAGGGGCTGTAACAGAATGTGGTTTTACCACATTCTAGTTGCAGTCCCTTTTGCTTTTATCCTTAAAACAGGATGAGTTTATTTAATTATAGCAAGCCTTGATTTTCCATCATATCTTTAATATCAAGTATGGTAGACTTACATACCACATCATAATCTAATGAACCAAGGAAGTCTGCAAATTTAGTGTCATCTTCATTTTTACAGTTTCCATATGGAATTTTACCAAATTTTTGATATGGCTCTAGAATGCGATTTCGTCTGTGCTTCCACGTATTATAATAAGGACCTTTGAATTTAGTCATAAAACCATTGCTATCGACTAATACAAAGCCTTCAGATTTATGGAATGAATTTAGCTCCTCATTTATAATGCCTTGGAGCTCCTCCATGGTAGAAACTTGTTGAACTGTTTTAACAATGGAAATCAAGTCAGTGTCATATTTTTGTAAAATTGTATAAAGTTCAGTTAATTTTTCTCTAGAGAATGGGACATCTATATGCTTACCATTTACGTCTAGCGTATTTTGAATTAAATCGAGTACATAGAGATGGTCTTGGTCGTATTTAATGATATGAGTATCCTCTTGGCTAATGACTTCAAATATTATAGAACAATTATTACGTGCTAATAAATCTTTGATTTCTGTTTGTAAGCCTTCAGGCAATCTATGGAATAGGTTTTTAAATAAATCCACATGTATGCTCTCTGTTGTAGATTTAGAGGCAAATACGAATTCTTCGTTGATAACGCCAAGAATGGCAAGGTAACCATTTTCTTTAGTTCGAATTTCGACTGGGAAAGAGAGGGTATTAGCTAAATTATCTAACTCTGTTTCTGGGCGTTCACCAAGATTAAAGAATTTATTATAACTACGTAATTTCACATCTCCTGTAATTCGATCCACAAATAATCCACGAGCTTGTATTGTACTTTCATTCCATAATCGTTTATGGAATACACGAGAGGTAAAGTTCAAGGAATATAGGTTGGGGGAACACTGTTTTACTTTTACTAATTTTGAATTGCCAATAATATTAATATCTTCGTTCTGTGTGAAGATGATGTGTTGTGTCATATTTTGGAATTCATGGCGCATATAATCTTTATCATATACATCGTTTTTTATTCCATTTTTTATGAAAGTATTTGCTGTAATATCGATGTATTTTAGCTCTCCACCAAACTCAACTTCTCCTTCTAAACAGAAGGAGTACTTTCCATCTGGAACGCCACGATGACCGTGAATTTGAATGAAGTCCTGACACATGCCTTGCTCGTAATTAGTATCGTAAATATTAGCGATATTTGTTTCGTAAGCTCCAAAACCATTAATAAATGTTGAGGTAGCTATGAAGGTCATATTAGGCACATAGGAGAGGCCACCATGGGAAACTAAATATTTTTTGCCATGGAAGCTGAATGGATAGCATTGACGAAGTGATTTATAAAAGAGTCGTAGTTCTCGTTGGAGTGATTCTACGTCTTTTTTCGTCATATCTTTTACGATAGGTGCTACCACATCTTTCATAAAGCGCTTGGAACGATCTAAATTTGTATGGAATGCAAAGTTTGCAATATGTCGTTCGTGATTACCTTCTAACATAATTGTATTGGGTAATGTGCTGAGACGCATCATTTCGTACATCATTTCTTTGTTTTCAATACCGCGTTCTAAATAGTCACCGCAGAAGATGTATAATGTCTTTTCATCCCACGGTGTAATAGCTTGTTGTAATGCGGTGTAGCAACCGTGAATATCACCGATAACACGCACTCGATCATATCTATTTGTTAGATTAACCGTAAAGTAATTGTTGATTTCATCAATAGAGTTAATTTTTTTACAAAACTTTGGTAATGTACTTGTTTTAATCATTTTGTACATACGATGAATGACTTGCTCTGGCACTCGTTTGTAATCGGCGCGAGCCGCATTACGGGCCAAGCAATCTTCTAAGGATGTATCTGGTTCATAGTAATATACAGTATATTTATATTTGTTAAGCAATTCTTTGTAAGCATTAACCGCTTTAGATGTAGTGTGGGTAGCATCTAAGACGACAAAGTCACCATTGCTCATTCGTTTTTCTAAACAATCTAGTAGGAGCTTCCATGCTGGACCATTATCCTCTTGTGAAATATACCAGCCATTCTCACCAAGGGAAGGGCTACGTAAAAGCATACGGAAATGATCGGCTTCAAGGGTGTAAGCCTCAAGATTGTTGTCACGAATCCACTGAGACTTACCACTAGCAGGAGCACCACGCATTAATAATAGTGTTCTCATAGTAATAGTCCTCTAATCTGCCCATAGGGCGTAATAAAATATAACTGTATAACAAACGAAAAATTATTTTATGATTAAATAGGAAAAGGGCATAAAAAAACAGTCTCAACGGATATCCGAGAGACTGTCTTGCTTGCTTTTAAAATTATAAAGCGTTTACTTTAGCTGCAAGGTTAGATTTTTTGCGAGCTGCAGTGTTTTTATGAAGTACACCTTTGGAGGCTGCTTTATCAATTACGCTAGTAGCATGAACAAGTGCTTGTTTTGCTTCTTCTACTGCGCCTGCTTGAACAGCTTCAACGGTTTTACGAGCTGCTGTACGAATTTGAGATTTTACAGCGGCATTTTTCGCACGACGTTCAGCATCCGTTTTTACGCTTCTAATACTGGATTTAATGTTTGGCAATTGAGTCACCTCCTTAAAAATCGTTTCTTATACCTGAATGATTATATCATACCAAATATTGATACGCAAGGACTTTTCAGCCCAATATTTTCTATAATGACATGATTTGTAAAACATATTCTACTGTTTATTAATGAAAGCATATATGTGGTTTTTAAAATCAAATTACTTACTCATTTTCTAGTGTAACAATATATTAATTTTTATTTATGAAAGTTAAAAGGGTCCTTATGTTATAATGAAGAATAGAATTAAGTGAGGTGTATTATGAAAAAATTAATGATTATAGATGGCAGCAGTTTGTTATTCCGTGCATTTTTTGCATTACCACCATTAAAATCCGCTTTGGGAACACCAACCAATGCAGTATATGGTTTCTTGACAATGCTCATTAAATTGTATGAAGAAATTAATCCTGACTATATTGCCGTAGCTTTTGATAAAGGTCGTCAAACATTCCGTACTGAAATGTATAGTGAATATAAAGGAAATCGTCCAGATGCACCTGAGGATTTGCGTCCACAATTTACTTTAATTCAAGATGTATTAAAAGCATTGGGCATTTGTGTCATCGAAGAAGAAGGTTTTGAAGGGGATGATATCCTTGGATCCTTGAGTAAAAAGTTTGGAGCCCCTGAGATGGCTGTTCAAATTATTACAGGTGACCGCGATAATTTACAGCTTGTAACAGAACATAGCCATGTGTTCTTAACTAAAAAAGGTATTTCTGACATGTTAGAAGTTACTCTAGATAATATGGAGGAACTTTATGGTTATGGTCCTGATAAGGTTATCGAAATGAAGGCGCTTATGGGTGACTCTTCTGATAATATTCCAGGTGTACCAGGCGTAGGTGAGAAAACAGCGCTTAAATTAATTACCGAATATGGCAATCTTGAATCTGTATACGAACATATTGAAGATATTTCTGGTAAGAAATTAAAAGAGCGACTCGTAGATAATAAAGAGTTAGCCTTCTTATCTCGTGAGTTGGCAACAATCAAAACAGATATGGAGTTATCTTATAAAGTAGAAGATTTTGTACAAAACTTCCATACCTCTGAAGTACAGCCTTTATTTGAAACTTTAGGCTTTACTAAATTAACACCTCGCATTGTTCAAGTAATGGGGGGCGAGGAAGCAACTTTTGGAGATCCAGGCTCTTTATTTGCACCACAAGAGGAGATTTCTTTAGATGATTTAGCGGATGCTAAAGCATTAACAGCCGACTTCTATAAAGATAAAACGGTAGCAGTGCATGTTATATTAGATGGTAAGACTCCATTTAGAACGGTAACGAATACGTATCTATATAATGGTGATACTATTGTAAAAACAGACGATACTAAAGCTGTTTTAGCTGTATTACAAGGTGCTAAAGTCATTGTTACAACTCAAACTAAGGAGATTATCGAAGCCTTTGGTGCAGATGTGCCAGCTGAGATTTCTTTATTTAATGCTGATAAAACTGCTCGTGTTCACGATATGTCTCTCATTGCGTATTTATTAGATCCTACGCGTACTAATTATGGATATCTATATCTAACTGAGCGCTTCTCTGTACCTAGCATTGCTAGCGGTAGTGCAGATGTTGAATGCGTATCCATGGTGAAAGCATTACTCGCCATGAACGAAGTAGCTTGTGAATCTGCTCGTCGTGAAGAGTTATGGTCTTTATATGAAACGATTGAGTTGCCTTTGATTCATACTTTAGTAGTGATGGAAAAGAATGGTATCTATATCGATACAGAGAAGTTGGCAGAAACAACGGCTCGCTTTAAAGAGGAACTAGCTCAAGTACAACAAGAGATTTATGAACTGGCCGGAGAAACTTTTAATATTAATTCACCTAAACAATTGGGTGTAATCTTGTTTGAAAAGATGAACTTGCCAATCATCAAGAAAACTAAGACCGGCTATTCTACAGATGCGGAAGTACTGGATATGCTTCGTCACGAAAGTCCGATTGTTGAAAAAATCTTGGCATACCGTTCTGTTGCTAAATTAGTATCTACCTATTGTGAAGGTTTGGCAGTTCTTATCAATGATAAGACTCGTCGTATTCATACGACTTTCAATCAAATGGTTACGGCTACAGGTCGACTTAGCTCATCTGATCCGAACTTGCAAAATATTCCTGTTCGTACCGAAAAAGGCCGTGAAATTCGTGCCTTATTCTATCCGGGTGCTGGATATGATACATTGGTGAGTGCCGATTACTCCCAAATTGAGTTGCGTATCTTAGCCCATTTATCTGGCGATGAAGCATTGATTAAAGCCTTCGTAGAAGGCAAGGATATTCACCGCTTTACTGCGGCAGAGGTGCTTGGTAAAGCTCAAGATGATGTAACTAGCGAAGAACGTTCTCATGCGAAAGCGATTAATTTCGGTATTATTTACGGTATTTCTGACTTTGGTTTATCTCGTGACCTTGGTATTACACGGGGTGAAGCTAAAAACTATATTGATCTTTATTTTAGCCGTTATCCTAAGGTTAAAGAGTATATGGATCGAATGGTTCAAGAGGCTCATGAAACAGGCAAGGTTCGCACTATGTTTGGTCGTCAACGCGAGTTACCTGATATTAATAGTCGTAACTTTAACCGTCGTTCCTTTGCTGAACGAACTGCAATGAATACGCCAATTCAAGG
Source organism: Veillonella parvula (assembly GCF_048309325.1). GTDB lineage: Bacteria > Bacillota > Negativicutes > Veillonellales > Veillonellaceae > Veillonella > Veillonella parvula_T. The sequence continues at coordinate 711,534 of NZ_DBFBTX010000005.1, read as the reverse complement.
TACTGCCGCAGATATTATTAAGTTAGCCATGAGCCAAGTGGAGCAAAAATTAGAAGAACAAAACTTTAAGTCTCGACTTTTATTACAAGTACATGACGAACTAGTACTTGAAGTGGTGAACTCTGAATTAGAAGCTATAGAGGAATTATTACGTAATACAATGCAATCTGTTGTAGAGCTACAAGTACCTCTTATTGTAGACGTACATCATGCAGAAAACTGGGCATTAGTAAAGTAATATATATTTATAATTAATAGAAGGTATATATGTTTAAAATTGGCTTAACTGGTGGCATTGCATCTGGCAAAAGTACAGTTCTTACATATTTTAAGGATAAAGGTATACCGTATATCGATGCTGATATTGTGGCTCGTGAAGTTGTAGAGCCTGGTACAAAAGGGCTAGAAGCAATTGTAGCTGCATTTGGAACCGATGTATTGCACGATGATAGGACATTAAACCGAGAAGCATTAGGGGCTATTATCTTTCACAATGAAAAAAAACGCCAACAACTGAATGGTTGTTTAAAAGAGCATATTCAAAATCGAATCATGGAGCTCACAGCTCATTATGAGGCACTGCATACACCAGTTTTACTATATGACATTCCTTTACTTATCGAAGGAGAGTGGTATACCATGATGGACGAGGTGTGGCTCGTATATGTGAATGAGTCAACTCAAATTGAGCGCTTAATGAACCGCAATGGATTTACCAAAGAGGATGCATTGGCTCGTATTAAGAGTCAAATGCGTCTTGATGACAAACGGACTTATGCGGATGTAATCATTGATAATAATGGTACACCTCTGGATTTAAAGGAACAATTAGATACCATCTGGAATGAGCGTATCGAATCAGCTCTATAAGAAAATTGATAATTGCCATTTTATGTGTCAAATTTAGTATATAAATAATAGTAATAAATGGTATAATAAGCCCATAAAACTTAGCATAATATTAGTTTAGCATTTGTTATATGTTAGATTTTAATGACTATTTTCAGTTTGTATGTAGAAAGGGGGATATATGAAACGTGCAACGGCAACGGCACTATCCTGTGTCGTACTAGGATGGTTTTATTTTACATATCTAGATGACCATTTCGCGCGTCAAATCGCGTATCCCTTTAACTATAAAGAGGAAGTTATAGCCGCAGCTGAGAAAGAGCAGGTACCTCCGTCTTTGGTGGCCAGTGTTATCTTAGCTGAAAGCAAGTATAAAAACACAGCGGAGTCTGAAACCGGTGCGCTTGGATTGATGCAACTCATGCCAGATACAGCTCGTTGGGTGGCACAACAAGTTGGGCATGGCAATTATACAGATCGTCAATTAAAAGAACCTACTATAAATATTGAGCTAGGTACTTGGTACCTAGGTCATTTGCTGAAGGAGTTTAATGGGGATCAAGTACTAGCATTAGCTGCTTATAATGCTGGTCGTGGTCATGTGGAATCGTGGATTCACGAAAATAACTGGAATGGAATGGTTGATACGATTCCGTTTCCTGAGACTCGTAGCTATGTAAAAGCAGTCTTACAGTATCAAGAAAGATATGAGGCATTATATGGAAACGATTATTGAAGCTTGTAAAGCCTTAGACTATTCCTGGTTGCCTCAATCCATTGAAGGCTTTACACTAGTTACCTCTACTGAAAGTGACTATACAAAGTTAGCTAATCGTATTAGTGCTGGTGAAGACGTATTGAAGGTACCTATTTTCCACTATCAAAACGATTTAGGATGGTGTTGGTCTGCCTTATATGATAAAGAGGTAGAGGACTATACAGTACATATAGAAATGCCACTATTTTCCTTTGTGGACATTTCTTTTGTGCGAGCCGATTTAGAGTCTTTTTGGACAGGGCTACAAGAACGATGTGTAAAAGGGTTAACCAATATGTTAATAGAACCTGCTAATAATTTTACTTTTACTTATCGTCGCCGAGGGATTCCTGAATGGGACTTCTCACAAGTTATGCCTGAGGAGTTAGAAGGTTTTGTACGCGATATTGATCCAGCCCATGCGATTCGCATGATTAATGGGTCTTTTATCATCGGCGAATACCACAAGATGGATGAGTGTACAGGCTTACTATTGTATTATAATGAATTGCGTGATGAATACTTTGCGGAACTTCGCTATAAAAGCTATCCAGAAATCGACCATCATTTAGATGCAAAAAATCTAGATGATTTAGCAGTGCTATTGCGTGAGCATTTAGGTGCTATACTAAAAGGCTTGAATGAGCGCATTGATTAAAGTTTGGATAGATTTAACTATGCTATTTTTTGTCATTTTTTGTTTTTATAGAATGACTTATGTGGGATTGGTTTCTTTAATACCCATTCAAAAGCGTAGAATTTGTATATACACAGCAAATGTGATATACTATATATGACTTTTATATAATCTTTTAAAAGAGTGGGCTTATGTCCACTCTTTCATTTATGATTAGCTCAATTTTAGAGTATTTAGAATCAAGAGATATATACAAGATGTAGTAAGTAAGGAGGCGATGGCTATGAAAAGAGAAGCAGTGGAGGAGTTTGTATCCTCTGTAGTTGAAGGTATTATAGCCGGCACCGATATGGAACTCGTCGATGTAGACTATGTACGTGAACGGGATTGGTATTTACGTGTCTACCTTGATAAACCAGGTGGTGTAGATTTGGATGACTGTCAGTTGGTGAGCGAAAAATTAAGTGCTGTCCTCGACGAAAAGGATCCAATTACGGAAAATTATTTATTGGAGGTATCTTCTCCTGGCCTTGATCGAGTTCTAAAGAAAGATAAGGATTTAGTTCGGTATAATGGCCGTGATGTAGATATTCAGTTGTTTAAGCCTGTTAATGGCAGTAAACAATTTACTGGTGCATTACAAGGTTTTACGGACACATCTATCGACTTTACTATTAATGGTGAAAGCATAACATTTGAACGTTCTGCTATTGCACAAATTCGATTACATCTTGATTTTTAATATATGGAGGCATACGAGTGAGTCAAGAATTAATTCAAGCGGTAATGGTGCTTACAAAACAAAAAGGTTTTGCTCCTGAGGTTATTTTTGAATCCTTAGAGGCTGCATTACTGCAAGCATATCGCAAAGAACCAACATCTAATCCAGATGCGTACGTTGTGATTGACCGCGAAACAGGTGTTTATAAAGTAATGGCCAAAAAACAAGTTGTGGAAACTGTTGAATTGCCTGAAACAGAAATTAGCTTGTTGGATGCTCGCAAAAAAGATAAGCGTTTTGAGATTGGTGATGTAGTAGAAGTCGATGTAACTCCTGCTAACTTTGGTCGTAGTGCTGCCCATACTGCAAAACAAATGCTTATTCAACGTTTGAAAGAGGCTGAGCGCAGTGTAGTATATGAGGAATACTACAGTCGTGAAGGTGATATCATCACTGGTGTTATTACACGTGTCGAAGGTAAAAATGTGTTTATCGACCTTGGTAAAACAGAAGCAATTTTACCTCCAACAGAGCAAATTGCTACTGAAACATACCGTGAAGGGGATCGTATTAAATGCTATATCGTAGAGGTTAAGAAAACTACGAAAGGCCCTCAAATTATGATTTCTCGTACACATCCAGGTCTATTAAAACGTCTATTTGAATTAGAGGTTCCAGAAATCTTTGAAGGCGTAGTAGAGCTTAAGTCTGTAGCTCGTGAACCGGGGATGCGTTCTAAAATCGCCGTATATAGTCGTGATGAAAATATTGATCCTGTAGGTGCTTGCGTAGGTCCTAAAGGGCAACGTGTACAACATATTGTTGATGAATTACACGATGAAAAAATAGACATTGTTAAATGGGATGAAGATCCAGCAATTTATATTGCTAACTCCTTAAGCCCTGCGAAGGTTGTATCGGTAGATGTAAGCGAAGAAGAAAAAGCTTCTTATGTAGTCGTACCTGATTATCAATTATCTTTAGCTATTGGTAAGGCTGGTCAAAATGCTCGTTTAGCTGCTAAGTTGACTAACTGGAAAATTGATATTAAAAGCGAAACTCAAGCTGCTGAAGAACCTTTCACAGGTTTTGGCAATGCTGAGGATGGTGAATAGTCATGAAACCAAAATCCCAACCTATGCGTACTTGCGTAGGATGTGGTGAACCTAAGGCAAAACGAGAGTTGATTCGCGTAGCCTTGAGTCCAGACGGCAATATCACTATTGATCGCAGCGGTAAAGCACCAGGACGTGGAGCTTATTTATGTGAGTCTATGTCGTGTTTTGAGCAGGCTTATAAGGCAAAACGATTAGAACGATCATTAAAACATAGTGTATCTAAAGAGATATACGAAGCATTACAACGTGATTTACAAGAGAATGAGTAATCACTGATATACATGAATGAAGATAAAATTTTGAATCTCTTAGGCTTAGCACAACGAGCAGGAAAAGTTATTTCTGGTGATTTTATCGTAGAAAAAGCTATAAAGAGAAAGGAACCGAAATTGGTACTTCTCGCTGGTGACTGTGCAGCCAATAATGAAAAGAAATATACTCAATTAGCAGAAACCCATCACATTCCACTTCACAGTATTGCCAATAAAGAGGCTTTAGGAACGGCTATTGGTAAGGAAGTTAGGGTAGTAGTTGCCGTACTAGATGATGGATTTGCAAAGGCATTACTTAAAGAGATTGATCGATAATAAGGGGGTATGTAGATGTCCAAAAAGCGCGTTCATGAAATCGCCAAAGAGTTCGGCGTAGAAAGTAAGCAGGTCATTTCTATCTTGCAACAAAATAATATCAATGTTACGAAAGCAGTTAATTCTGTAGATGATTCAGGTTATGAAATTGTAAAAAAACAATTAGGTAAAAAATCTGAAGCTCCTAAAGTAGCACAAAAAATAGAAAAAAAGGTAGAACAAAAGTCTGCTCCTGCAGCTCATAAACAAGAAGTTGCGTCACATAAACAACATCCAAATCGTTCTAACGAACAGAAAAAAGATAAACATAAACAATCTGGTCAAAAACAAGACGATCAATCTAAACAAAAGGACCATAAAAAAGGCAATGTACGTCATGTACAAATCTCTGAGCCTACACGCAAATCCGATGGTAACCAACATGGTGGAGACCGCGCTAACAATCGCCCTAATAATACCCGCAATAATGATAACCGTAATAACGTTCGTTCTAATGATGCGCGTAATAATGATAATCGCAACAACGATAATCGTAATAACGACAACCGCAATAACGATAACCGCAATTCTAATAATGATCGCCGTAACAAGAAAAATAAAAAAGGTGGCAATAACCGCCCTCAATCCTTGTTATCTACATCTATGCAAAAAAAGAAGAATCGCGTAAAACATCGTAACGAGCAGTACTTACAGCAAAAAGCAGAAGCTGAACGTAAAGCTGAAGCAGCAATTGCTACAGAAATTGAATTGAGCGGTCCTTTAACTGTTAAAGAATTAGCTGAAAAAATGGGTCGTGAAGTATCTGAAATCATCAAGAAATTGATGCTTTTAGGTGTTATGGCCAGCATTAACCAAGAGGTTGATGTAGATACAGCTACTATTGTAGCTGAAGAGTTCGGTGTAACTGTAACTGAAGTAGAACCAGAAGAAGATCCTACAGATGTTATCGAAATTGAAGATGCACCAGAAACGTTAAAACCACGTCCTCCTGTAGTAACTATTATGGGTCACGTTGACCATGGTAAAACATCTTTGTTGGACGTAATTCGTCAAACTAATGTAACAGCTGGCGAAGCTGGTGGTATCACTCAACATATCGGTGCGTACCAAGTTCGCTACAAGGATAATAAAATCACATTCCTTGACACACCTGGTCATGAAGCGTTTACTGCTATGCGTTTACGTGGTGCAAAATCTACAGATATCGCAGTTCTCGTAGTAGCTGCTGACGATGGAGTAATGCCACAAACTATCGAGGCCATTAATCATGCGAAGTCTGCAGATGTACCTATTATTGTAGCCATCAACAAAATGGATAAACCAGGTGCTAACCCAGACCATGTTAAACAACAATTGTCTGAACATGGTCTTTTACCAGAAGAATGGGGCGGCGATGTCATCATGGTTCCTGTATCTGCTAAACAAAAACAAGGTATTGATGACTTACTTGAAAATATTTTGCTTGTAGCAGAGGTTATGGAATTGAAAGCGAACCCTAACCGTAAGGCATATGGCGTAGTTATCGAGGCTCAACTTGATAAAGGTCGTGGTGCTGTATGTACTGTCTTGGTACAAAAAGGTTCTCTTCGTGTAGGTGATACAGTACTTGCTGGTACTGCATACGGTAAAGTACGTGCCATGACAAATGAGCGCGGTGAAAAAGTAAAAGTTGCTCGTCCGTCTATGCCGGTAGAAATTTTGGGCTTCTCCGAAGTTCCACAAGCCGGTGAAATTATAAATGGTATGGATGACAACGAAGCACGTGCAATTGCTGAAAAACGTATTGCTAAGCAACGGGTTCAAGAATTGCAAGCTACACATAAAGTTACATTAGATGATATTTTCAACCAAATTCAACAAGGCGAGTTGAAGGATCTTAATATTATCATCAAAGCCGATGTTCAAGGTTCTGTAGAAGCATTGCGTCAATCTTTAGAAGGCATCAAAAACCCTGAGGTTCGTATTGTTATTGTTCATGCTGCAGTAGGTGCCATTAATGAATCGGATATCATGTTGGCATCTGCATCTAATGCGATTGTAATGGGCTTTAATGTACGCCCTGATGCTAATGTTCGACGTGCAGCGGAACAAGAAAAGGTTGACTTGCGTACATATCGTGTAATTTATGATGCTATCAATGACGTTGAATCTGCTATGCGCGGTATGTTGGCGCCTCAATTTAAAGAGGTTGTCGTAGGTCGTGCAGAAGTGCGTCAGGTTATTTCCACACCAAAGGCTATTGTAGCTGGCTCTTATGTAACAGAAGGTCGTATTACTAACGACTCTGAAGTTCGTTTAATTCGTGACGGCATCGTTGTATTTGAAGGTAAGGTTGATTCTTTACGTCGATTTAAAGATGAAGTTAAGGAAGTTAAAACATCCTTTGAATGTGGTATCTCCTTAGAAGGATACCGCGACATCAAGGAAGGCGACGTTATTGAAGCTTACTTGATGGAAGAAATTGCACCTCAATTATAGGAGGTTTATATGAGTGATGTTCGTGTCAGAAAATTACAAGAATTTATCAAACAAGAGGTAAGTCAAATGTTGATGCGCGGATTGAAAGATCCGCGTATCGGCTTCACTACTATTACCGATGTTCATGTAACAGGTGATTTACGTGAAGCTACGATTTATGTCTCCTTGTTTGGTTCCGATAAGGAAAAAGAAGATACCCTTATCGCATTAAAGCATGCAGCAGGTCATATTCGTACAGAGCTTGGTAAAGTACTTAAATTACGCCATATTCCTTCCATCACCTTTGATAAGGATACGTCTTTAGACTATAGCATGCATATTGAATCCCTTTTGAATGAAATCAAAAAGGATGAAGAAATAAATTAACAAAAAGGATACAGAACATGAGTAAGATTACTATTAATCAATTACATATGGCTCTGTGTGAAGCTAATTCTATTATGCTAACCGTCCATATTAGACCTGATGGTGATGCTATTGGGTCCATGGTAGCCTTTTACGAAGCCCTTGTAGGACAAGGTAAAACTGTATATATGGTAGTGGATGATGTAGTTCCTGAGAAGTACACATTCTTACGATATACGGACCACATTCATGATGTAGCGTATTTTGAAACTAATCCAGTTGATATTGATATGCTTATGGTTTTGGATGCTAGCACGTATGAGCGAATTGGCAAAGTAGGTGCACTTTGGAGTGCACCTATTTTTAATATAGATCACCATATTTCTAATACAGAATTCGCGGACCATCTATATTTAAAGCCTGACTTTGCTGCTACTGGTGAAATTGTTACCGACTTATGTACAAAATGGAATTGGCCTATCACTGAATCTATGGGTACTGCATTATATATGGCGATTGCTACAGATTGTGGTTTCTTTAAATTTAGCAATACTACAGCAAATACTCTTGAGATGGCTGCCAAATGTGTAGCTGCAGGGGCTAGACCAAATGTTATTTCTGAAACCATAGAAGCCGTATCTGCCAGTCGTTTAGAATTAACAAAACAAGTTATGCAAACTATCGAGTTTTACAAGAATGATACGATTGCTACCATCGAGTTGAATCGTGAGGCTATGACTATTCTTGGCGATGATACAGATGGTTTTGTAGATATTATTAGAAATGTTGATACTGTAGACGTGGCAATTTTATTAAAAGCAGAAGCTGATGATATAACACGTGTAAGTTTACGTTCCAAAGGTATTGATGTGAACGTTGTAGCAAGCCATTTTGGTGGTGGTGGTCATATTCGTGCTGCAGGTTGCACTATTAATCTACCATTAGAAGAGGCAAAACAAGCTCTCATTGAGGTAATTTAATAATGGATGGGATATTACCATTTTTAAAACCACCTGGCATTACAAGCCATGATGCCGTTGCTATTTGTCGTCGTATTCTAAAGGAAAAGCGCATTGGTCATAGCGGTACATTGGATCCTATGGCTTATGGTGTATTGCCTGTGTTTCTTGGTAAGGCTACGCGCCTTATAGAATACACGGATGAATTTGATAAAACCTATGTAGCAGAATGTAAATTGGGTACTTTTACAGATACTGAAGATAGCTCAGGACAACCTGTATTGCCAGATAATGATATGCTATTGCGAGATGGTATTGTATTGAATCGAGCTATTCAATCTACAGAAATCTCGACAACGATGGTTAAACCAGGCTTTGAAGAATTGGTTAGTATTTTGAGAAAATTTGCTGGCGTTCAGGACCAAAGGCCGTCTAAGTATTCTGCCATTAAAGTAAATGGTATTCGAGCTTATGAATATGCTCGTAAAGGTATTCCTGTAGAGCTACCATTACGTCAAATTCATATTAAAAATATTGAGCTCATTGCTTATGGATTCCCTTTTTTCACGGTTCGTGTGACATGCTCAGGGGGGACTTATATTCGCTCGTTATTACGCGATATTTGTATTGCTTTAGGTATTCCTGGCGCTATGACTTCTTTGGCACGTACTCAAGTAGGCCCTTTTGATATCGGCTCTGCTAAGATGGCCGAAGAATTGATGCTACATGGTGAAAGTCTGTTGTTGCCAACAGATACGGCTGTTTCTCATCTTTCAAAAGTAACTGTAAATAGTGTACAATTAAGAATGATGATAGAAGGCAAGCAGTTACCGATTGGTAAAGAATTTGCTTTCACAGAAATAGGTCAGCTCTATAGAGCTTATGGACCGAATGGTTTTATTGGTATTATGAAACGAAACAACCACACATTAAAAGTGGAAAAAAATATTTTTATTGAAGGATAAGTATGAAGCAACTACATTCGTTTGATGAACTACGTCAAATCAAAGATACAAAAGTATATGCCCTTGGTACCTTTGATGGCATTCATCGAGGTCATCAACGAGTTATACATAAGGCTGTTGAAGAGGCTATATCAGTCGATGGGGTTAGTATCATCATTACCTTCGAGCATCATCCATTGACTATATTACATCCAGAACGAGTACCTAAACGAGTGATTCAAGAAGAGATTATGGATACTGTGCTAGAAGAACTCAAAGTTGACTATATTTTGCGGTTACCTATGACTGAAGCATTATTAAAAATGACTGCAGATGAATTCTTACATGAACTCTGCAATGATATGAATGTGGAAGCTATTGTAATCGGTGAGAACTTTACATTTGGTGCAAAGGGGCTTGGTAATCCAGAATATATGAAACAAGTGGTAGCGGATAAGAATATACGAGTTCTTGTACAGCCTTTATTACCTTGTGATGGTAGTAGTACACCTATTTCTAGTACAGAAATTAGAAAAGCTATTCATGAAGGGCATTTGGAGGATGCAAATCATTGGCTAGGTAGGCCATTCCAGTTTAAAGGAACTGTGATTAAAGGTGATCAACGGGGACGCACATTAGGATTTCCTACATTAAATCTATTACTTCCTAATGAAATGGCTACACCTCCAGACGGAGTCTATGCTAATCGTGTATGTATTGATGGTATTTGGTATGATGGGGTAGGCAATATTGGAGATAATCCAACCTTTAGAAATCAGTACCATAGATGTGAAGTACACGTTTTTAACTTTGACCAAGATATATATGGAAAAGAAGTAATTGTACAGTTCATTTCTTATATTAGAGGGGAAGTTAAATTTAATAATTTACAAGATCTTATCGATCAAATGAAGGTAGATGAAGAACAGGCTCTAGCTATTTTGGCTAATGCATAAAAGGGGGTTCTCATGGATATTAAAGAAGCTCGAAAACAGATAGATAGTATTGATTCTGTATTAGTTACGGAGTTTGAGAAGCGACTCACACTGATTAAAGAAATTGGTAAATATAAGGATGAACATCACTTACCACTTATTGATGAAGAACGGGATGAAAGTATCATTGCTTTACATACTCAAAATTGTAAAGATAAAGTTTTAGCACCTTATATTGAAAATTATATAAAAACCGTCGTTTCTATGAGTAATGAGTTCTTAAAGGAGCATATGCATAAGCATATTTTTCTCATTGGTATGCCTGGCGCAGGTAAAACTACTGTTGGTAAGGTTCTAGCAAAAGAGTTAGGCCGCGACTTTTTCGATCTAGACCAAACGATTCAAGACAAGGTAGGTAAATCCGTTCAAAATATTTATATTTACGATGGTAAAGATGCTTTCAGTGAATATGAATATAGTACAATTAAAGAATTAATTCACAATAAACCATCTGTCATTGCTACAGGTGGCGGCACTGTTACCTATGATAAAACTGTTAAATTGATGCGCAATAATGGTCTTGTTGTATTTGTTAACCGCGATGTAAATCATATTTTAGATGATTTGGATCTAGAGATTCGTCCGCTTGTAAAAGAAAGTATCGAATATATTTTTAATGTATATGAAGAACGTTATCCTTTATATGAAGAAGTAGCACATATTAAAATTGGTAACGAAGGCAGTATTACCGATGCAGTGCAAGAAATTATTGAAGCTTTGCCGAATACGGAGAAATAATGGACGCCATACGAGGATTTGTATACCGAACTATATATGAGAATACACAACGTACATATTGCGTGTTTATCCTAAAAGATTATAATGAGGAATACATTACTTGTACTGGCAAATTTGAGTCTCCTAAAGAAGGGGAAGACATCGAAGTACGGGGCCGCTATGTAGAACATGAAAAGTACGGCCGCCAATTTGATGCGAGCAGTGTTGAAAAGTTAAAACCTGATAATATGGGTGCTGCCAAGACTTATTTGTTGAACCTAGGCATAAAAGGTTTTGGTGAAAAATCCGTAGAGAAGGTACTAGAATATTTCGGTATTCGTATTTTAGAAATTTTACGGGAAGAACGTCCAGAAGAGATTAAAGATGTTCCAGGTCTCCGAAAGAGTGTTAAGGATGAGCTATTCAATACCTTACTTGGCGAAGGTATTTTATCCGATTTAAATCATTTTTTTGAAAGTCATCACATTTCATCGAAATGGAGTCGTATTGTATATACCTATTATGGTGTGCAGTCCGTCGCAGTTATAGAGGATAATCCTTATACATTATTACGTGTAGCACCGGATATGCTCTTTGGTACGGCCGATACACTAGCAGAGCATCTTGGTATTAATGGTAGTGATACACGCCGTTTAGAGGCTGGTTTAGAATGGATTCTACGTAGTCTAGATAATCAAGGTCATACATGTTTACCAGTAGACCAACTTATCGGTCGACTTGACGATTTATTACAAACTGATGTAGATGATATTGCGAACTTTATTGAAAGCCTGCTGGAACAAGGTGCACTGTATAGTACGTATTATGAAGATATCTTATATATCTATCCGCCAGAGATGTATGTTTCTGAAGTGGAAGGTGTCCACTATACTCGTGAGTTTCTATTAGAAGCTGATCCAATAGCATTAGATATTTCTAGTTTTATTGAAAAGTTTGAACGAGACAACTACATTATCTTTGGTGATGCTCAAAAAGAAGCTATACAGCTCTCATTTTTTGAAAAGTTTTCTCTTATAACTGGTGGTCCTGGTACAGGTAAAACAACTATCATCAAGGCACTAGTAAAAGGTTTCCAACTCGGTGGATTGGGGCGCATTATACTTTGTGCTCCTACGGGACGTGCTGCAAAGCGTCTGACCGAGGCCACTGAGTTTGAAGCTACTACAATTCATCGTCTATTGGTACCTGTTCAAGGTAGTGACTCCTATGACTTTACAAAGAATGAAGATGATCCTCTAGATATAGATGTCATTATCATCGATGAAGCATCTATGCTTAATGTGCGTTTATTCTATTCTTTGATGGCTGCTATTCCAAAGGAAGCCCATGTCATTATTGTGGGTGACGTAGATCAATTACCACCTATAGGTGCTGGGTTCGTATTAAAAGATTTATTAGATAGTGATTGTGTGCCCTATACACGACTTAATCAGATTTATCGTCAAAGCTCTGGTAATACTATCGTTGAAAGTGCTTACGCAATTAACCGTGGTGAAATGCCTAACCTGGAAGGTGTGAGCGAAGAGTTTTCTTTTATTCCTGTTAAATCTTATGACATGATGATGAAAGCCATCATTGATGTATATAAACGTGAACAAGAGACGATAGAGGATGAATTAGATATTCAAATTATTTCTCCTATGCGCCGTGGTGAAGCAGGTAGTACATTGATATCACAATATGTACAACAAGCCGTAAACCCTCCAGATAGCTATAAGGGAGAAGTTCGTGTCAATGGCATTACGTATCGCGTTGGGGATAAGGTTATTCAAATTCTCAATGATTATGAGTTAGAAGTGTTTAATGGCGAAATTGGCGTTATCTATGCTATTACGCGGACCGATATTTGTATCCGATTTATCCATAAAGAGGTTCGTCTACCTATCGATGAAGCACATATGATTATGCCTGCTTATGCTATTACGGTCCATAAGAGTCAAGGTAGTGAGTATGGTGTAGTTATTATTCCATTTGTTCCACGTTATGGTGGTATGTTACAACGTAATTTGTTGTATACTGCTGTTACACGGGCAAAGCGTAAAGTAATCATCGTTGGTACTACGAGCGCAGTTGAACGTGCTGTGCGTACTGTTAATGCCGATGAACGTTACACATTGTTTAAAGAACGACTACAAGGGAGATGTGATTCGTAATGAGTCTTTGGGATTTCCTATTTCCACCTGTATGCCCTCACTGTGGTGCACCTGTGGCAACACAAGGGGATTGGTGTAAAGCTTGTTTTACAGATTTATTACATATTCGTCATGTACCACATAAATTTTTACACTATGTAGATGATGTATGTGTGTTGGCCGAATATCGTGGTGGTCTAAAGTCTATGATTTACGATGTAAAATTTAATGAAAAAAAGGAGCAGTCCAAAGGGGCCGCTCCTTTTTTAGTATCGTACAACTTTTACATGAAATATAATGAGTCTAATATTGTGAATAGTAATTGTAAAATTATGTATGATTATATTGTTCCTGTACCGTCTAGCGAAAAGAAAAAAGCTAAGAGAGGATATAATCAAGTAGATTTATTCTTTTTTGAATGGGCTCATTCTTTATGGGAAATAGATAGAAAAAACTTTAAATGGTTAGATTGTATATACAAGTTTAATACTTCTCGAGATATGTGGGGATTAACAAATAAAGAAAGACATCAAAATATTGATGATGCCTTTGTTATATGTGCTGATTATAAGGATATTGATTTTACCAATAAGAATATATTAATTGTTGATGATATATATACTACAGGTGCCACAATTGAAGCTGTAGCAAAAGTCTTACAAAAGCATAAAGCGCTACGTGTTGATGCCCTTACGCTGGCTAGTGGTAGTTTCTAATCTTTATTACTAAATGTAGGAATATAATATTTGATTTCATATTAGCCAAGTACATCAATAAATGCTTTGACAACATCTGGATCAAAAAGGGAACCAGACGCACTAAAGAGTTCTTCTTTTGCTTTAGCTTTTGTTTTCGCCCAAAATTCAGTAGAAGGATTAACTGTTGTATCATAGTAATCTGCTACAGCAATAATTCGAGCTCCCAATGGAATATTCGCACCACGTAAATGTTTAGGATAACCAGAGCCATCCCATTTTTCATGATGGTAACGAATATAAGGCAAAATTTGTTGGCAGCAAGGATAGTTTTCAATCATATTGGCACCACTTGCAGCATGTTGTTTATACTTAGACATTTCTTGCTTATTAAGATATGGAGATTTTTGGATTAAGGCATTAGGAACCATTAATAGACCCACGTCATGAAGTAAAGCTGCGTGACGAATCTGTTCAATTTCATTTAATGGTAAACCCATTTTAGCTGCGATGCTAACAGCATAGTTTGAAACCTGAATAGAATGTGTATAGAGATGATAGCTTTTCATTTGTATCATCTGTAAAAGTTGTGCGCTTATGGCTTCTAAACTGTCTTTCTCCAGTTCATACAAACCTGATGGTTGCATCAATGATAACATAAACATAATAAACCCCTCTAACTAACAAACTGAACATATGGTACAACCCCTCGTACTTATGTTCATATCGTACAACTTTAGGCCGTTCTAATTTAACAGTATACAAATTATACACCATAAATAATTTTTTGTGTATGATACGTATGTTCTTACAAATATGTTGTATTCATATTTGGCATACAAAAACTAATTGACAATTTAAGAATCCACTAGATATGGTACTTAAAAAATGTGATTTTAGAAATATTAAAATATTATGAAGAATATTTTAGGTTTTCTATTCCAATTTTCTATACATCAACAAATAGGGGTTGCAAAATTTATTCTCATTGTTCTAAGAATTATGCGATAATATGTTTGGTAAAAAATTATGTTTGGCTACTTAACTATATAATCAAAAATTTTTTAAAATAATAGTAAAACTAGACATGAATACTGTTATTCTTTATAATACGTCTATACGGGTCTGTGGTTGAAAGTCGAGGCTAGTCGCAGGCAAAACGATCCACATAAGCAGCCCAAAGGGTTGTGAGCATGGTGCGGCTTAGGTGTAAGTCCTGCCGATAAAATCGAGAGAGGTAGTAGTGGGGAGTCTTGGACTTATGAGCGAACCTTCCAGCAGGCGAGTGTGGGGGCAAAGACCAGGTCAGCCGTATAGGGGCACATGAGGCTTTTCTCATGTGCTTTTTTTATACAGTTGTATATTATAAAATCTATAGAAAACCACTAACTATGGGAAAGTTTTTATACATAACCGTAATATTTATACAAACAATGTATAAAATTAAAATATAAATATAGCGATTTTGCGATTGTATCTAAAATTATATACAAAATTATTGACATAATTATACTAAATCTATATACTATTATAAAGTAGTAGTAAGTTAAAATAATGAGGTTGATAATATGTTAAATAGCAAAGTAAAAAAAATAATTCTTGGCGGTTGTATGTTAGTGATGGCGGCTTCTTTAGTTGGTGGATGTGGTTCCTCTAATCAACCTACATCTAATAAACTTGTCGTTGGCACTAATGCTACATTTGTTCCATTTGAGTTTAAAGATGAAAAAACTCAAGATTATACAGGTTTTGATATTGAATTGATTCGTGCGATCGGTAAGCGTATTAATAAAGATGTGGAGCTAAAAAATGTAGCTTTTGATGCTTTGATTCCAGCTTTGAACACACATGATATTGATGTTGCTGCATCTGGTATGACTATTACAAAAGCGAGAAGTGAAAAAGTATTATTTTCTTCTCCTTATTATGAAAATGCCTTAGCAGTAGTATATAAAGATGGAACGGCTGTGAATTCTCTTGATGACTTAAAGGGTAAAAAAATTGCAGCCCAATTAGGTACTACTGGTGCAGATTTAGCTCATAAAATTGAAGGTACTACTGTAAAAGAATTTGACCATAGTAATGAAGCTTTGTTAGAATTACAAAATAGTGGAGTAGATGCAACTGTAATCGATTTACCTGTAGCTCAATATTACAGTACTAAGCATCCTGACCAACATATTAAATTTATGGCATATCCAAATACTAAAGAATATTTGGGCTTAGCAATTAATAAGGATAACAAAGCATTGCAAGAAGAAATCAATAAAGCAATTGCTGATATGAAGGCTGATGGTGAATTTAATACATTATATAAAAAATGGTTTAATGTAGATGCACCTGCTGATATGCCAGTAGTTTTAGAATTTAAATAATAGGAGAGATTATGAGTTTTAATTGGGGGTTAATTGCGGATAATTTACCGCTCTTGCTACAAGGTGCTCTAGTGACTGTAGAAATTACAGCCATGTCTGTAGGTTGTGGCTTTTTTATCGGTCTTTTAGTATCTTTAGCAAATTTATCTAAATTTAGATTAGTTAGATTGCTTGCAAAATGTTATGTAGATATCATTCGTGGTACACCATTACTGGTGCAAATTTTCCTAATCTATTTTGCTTTGCCTATGATTACAGGTCAACGGATTGATCCATATATTGCGGCTGTTACCGCATGTAGTATTAACTCTGGTGCTTATGTATCTGAAATTTTCCGTGCTGGTATTCAATCTATTGATAAAGGTCAAATGGAGGCCGGTCGTTCTCTTGGTTTAACTTGGGGACAAACCATGCGTTACATCATTATGCCTCAAGCTTTTAAAGCAATTATTCCTCCGTTAGGGAACGAATTTATTGCCATGTTGAAAGATTCCTCTTTAGTTTCTGTTATCGGTTTCGAGGAGTTGACACGTCGTGGTCAATTAATCATTGCTAAAACCTATGCATCCTTTGAAATCTGGGGTACGGTTGCTGTGATTTACCTTATTATGACAGTGACTATCTCACAATTAGTTGGATATCTTGAAAGGAAATATAGCATTAAATGATTAAATTAGAAAATGTACATAAATCTTTTGGTAAAAATGAAGTACTAAAAGGTATTAATTTACATATTGAACAAGGTCAAGTAGTTGTAATCATCGGTCCTTCTGGTTCTGGTAAAAGTACGGTACTGCGCACTATGAACTACTTGGAGGAACCTACATCTGGTAAGGTTATCGTAGATGGTATGGATCTTTCTGATAAGAAAAAGTTAAATGACGTTCGTGCTGAAGTAGGAATGGTATTCCAAAACTTTAATTTGTTCCCGCATATGACGGTTATGGAAAACCTTACCTTAGCTCAAACTAAGGTTCGTAAAACATCTATGGAAGAGGCTAAGAAGATAGGTCAAGCTTTACTTGATCGAGTAGGCTTGGCGGATAAAGCCAATGCATACCCTGATTCTTTGTCAGGCGGTCAAAAGCAGCGTGTTGCTATTGCTCGCGCTTTAGCTATGAAACCAAAAGTAATGCTTTTTGATGAACCTACTTCAGCTCTTGATCCTGAAATGGTTAGTGAAGTGCTAGATGTTATGAAGTCTTTAGCTGAGGAAGGTATGACGATGGTCATCGTTACTCATGAAATGGGCTTTGCGAAAAAGGTAGCGGATAGAGTGTTATTTGTTGATGGTGGCTTGATTTTAGAAGATAATACACCTGAACGCGTATTTGATGCACCTACCAATGAAAGAACAAAATCATTCTTAGATAAAATTTTGTTAGATTAAATAATATAATTATAGGAAGCAAATTCTAGAATTAGAAATTGCTTCCTGTTTTTTTACATTAAATTTAACCTATCTATTTATATTAATTTTTATTATATATGTATAGCTTAATATCTATTAATATATTTGATAACTTTTAGACTGAATTTATTAATTATAAAGAGTTTGTATAAAGCTTTACAGGGTAGATTAATCTGAAAAACACGATTATTGCTATAAATATTTGTGATATAATAATAATTTATACAGTCATTTTTAAAAATAATAATTTTTAATTCACATATTTTTATGATTATAAAAATATATAATTAATTTATAGGGCGTATATAATTATTTATAACATGTATAGATATAGGGATTGTTGAGATTTATAGCAAATGATATTCTTATTTCTAGTGTTTGTATATTCATTAAAAATGTAAATATTGTTGTTTGATATTTTATACATGCTGTGTTATGATACACATATAGAGCAAGACAGCAAGACAATATATATATTTTTAGGAGGATGTTACCATGTTAGGTAAAGTAAAATGGTTCAGCGCAGAAAAAGGTTATGGTTTTATTGAACGTGAAGACGGTAGCGATGTATTTGTACACTACTCTGCAATCCAAGACGAAGGTTTCAAATCTTTGACTGAAGGTCAAAATGTAGAATTTGAGATTGTTGATGGAAACCGTGGACCTCAAGCCGCTAACGTTGTTAAAGCGTAACTACATACCAAAAAAATTATAAAAACAATATATAATTGGACCCCGATAGTATATACTATCGGGGTTTTTGGATTTTCTATATACATTTTATACATAATTCTACAAAAAATATAAAATTTTTACATAAAAAAGAAGGAGTTTTACAGTTGGATGTAGAAATACTAAATATAACACGAGAGATAAGGTTATATAATACCACACACTCGCATCTCGTGGATGATTTTTAGAAAGGGTGTTGACTTATGAAAGTAGCAATTAGAGGAAAAAACATTGAAGTGACAGATGCCTTAAGAGCATATATCGAAAAAAGATTGAGTAAATTGACTCGTTACTTCGATGATGAGTTAAATGCACAAGCGGTTTTATCCGTTGTAAAAGATAAATCTACAATTGAACTTACATGCTTTGTTGATAAAATCGTTCTTCGTGGTGTGGAAACCAACGATGATATGTACGCAGCTATTGATTTAGTAGTGGATAAAATTGTTCGCCAAATCCATAAGTATAAAACTCGTTTGGCTAAACGTTTCAAAAAACAAGAAGCTTTCCATCCTGAAGCTTTGGCAACTCCTGTGGAAGAAGAAACTATTGAAGTTGTAAAACGCAAACATTTTGTTGTGCGTCCTATGGATGTTGAGGAAGCGATTTTACAAATGAATCTTATTGGTCATGATTTCTTTATGTTCTTCAATGCTGAAACTGAATCGATGAACGTTGTATATCGTAGACATGATGGTTTCTATGGTTTGATCGAGCCAGAACTTCAATAATATATAATGTCGGCTGAACTTAATCCTAACTCCTTTCTACTTTAAATCAGCCGATTATTATATTAAGGTGGATGACTTAAAATAGTCATCCACCTTTTTTGCCAAAATAATATTATAAATAATCTTGAAATGCCTTGAATTCTTTGACTATTCAAGGCTTTTTCGTTATAATAAGTTAGATAAAATAATGTAAGATGTCCCGTAGAGGAGTGATTTGTTTGTTAAGCTTTTTACAAAGGCTATTAGGCAATAATAACGCAAAAGAAATTAAAAAAATGCGTGCTATTGCAGATCATATTAATGAAATTGAACCTAATTATATTAAATTAAGTGATGCTAACTTAGTGGCAAAAACTGATGAGTTTAAACGTCGTTTGCAAAAAGGGGAAACGTTAGACGACCTATTGCCAGAAGCATTCGCTGTAGTTCGTGAAGCATCTAAACGCGTTTTAGGCATGCGTCATTTCGATGTACAGTTAATGGGGGGCATTTGCCTTCATAATGGTAATATCGCGGAGATGCGTACTGGTGAAGGTAAAACATTAGTAGCTACATTGCCCGTATATTTGAATGCATTGACCGGTAAGGGTGTACACGTTGTAACAGTAAATGATTATTTGGCGACTCGTGATAGCGAGCAAATGGGACGTTTATATAATTTCTTAGGACTTTCCACGGGTCTTATTGTGGCTAATCTTGACTTTAATCAACGTAAAGAAGCCTATGCGTGTGATATTACATATGGTACAAATAATGAGTTTGGTTTTGACTATTTACGCGATAACATGGTAACCGATGTTGTTCAAATGGTACAACGACCATTGAATTATGCCATTGTGGATGAAGTAGACTCCATTCTTATTGATGAAGCAAGAACACCATTAATTATCTCAGGCCCTGGTCAACGTTCCACTGATAATTATTATAAATTGGCTAAAATTGTTCCTCACCTTATAAAAGATGAAGACTATGTTATCGATGAAAAACAAAAAACTATTGCCCCTACAGATTCTGGTATCGCAAAGGTTGAAAAAATGCTTGGTGTTGAAAACCTATATGATGCAGAAAATATCGAGTTGAATCATTTGCTTGGTGCTTCTTTGCGTGCCTATGCTATGATGCATCGTGATACAGACTATGTGGTTAAAGATGGTGAAGTTGTTATCGTCGATGAATTTACGGGCCGTTTGATGTTTGGACGCCGTTACTCTGATGGTTTGCATCAGGCTATTGAGGCTAAAGAAGGTTTGAAAGTTGAACGCGAAAGCCAAACCTTAGCATCTGTTACATTCCAGAACTATTTCCGTATGTATGATAAATTATCAGGCATGACAGGTACTGCTAAAACAGAGGAAAAAGAATTTATCGATATTTATGGATTAGAGGTTATACCAATTCCACCAAATAAGCCTTTAATCCGGATGGATTTGCCTGATCAAATTTTTAAAACTAAAGCTGCTAAATATCGTGCTGTAGTACGAAATGCAGTAGAACGCCACCAAATAGGGCAACCTATTCTGATTGGTACTACATCTATTACACAGTCTGAAGAACTTTCAGACATGTTGTTGCGTGCAGGTGTACCTCATAAAGTATTGAATGCTAAACATCATGAACAAGAAGCAGAAATCGTTGCAGCTGCTGGACAAATGGGAATGGTAACAATCGCTACTAATATGGCTGGTCGCGGTACAGATATTACTCTTGGAGAAGGTGTGCCAGAACTAGGTGGTTTAGCAATTTTGGGGACAGAACGCCATGAAAGCCGACGTATCGATAATCAATTACGTGGCCGTGCTGGTCGTCAAGGGGATCCTGGTTCTTCTCAATTCTTCTTATCATTAGAAGATGACTTAATGCGTATCTTTGGTGCTGACAATATTACAGGTATCATGGATAAACTTGGTATGGAAGAGGATGAACCTATCGAGCATTCTTTGATTACTAAATCTATTGAACGTGCTCAAAAGAAAGTAGAGGATCATAACTATAACATTCGTAAATATGTACTCGAGTATGATGATGTTATGAATCAACAACGTGAAGTATTATACGAACAACGACGTCGTATTTTACGTAACGAATCCTTGCGTGAAACAATTAATGAAATGATTGACAAGCTTGTTACCGAATCTGTAGATGCTTATGCTGATGAAAAGCTCTATCCAGAAGAATGGGATTATGAAGGTCTCTATAAACATTTAAGTCAATATTTCTTAACAGAGGAGATTATGTCTTCTCAAGATATGGAAGAATATAGTCGTCAAGACTTATTAGAACGCTTATTAGAAATTGCTCATGAAGAGTATCAAGATCGCGTTGATATGCTTGGAGAGGCTATGTTTAGTCAACTTGAAAAGGCGATTATGTTGCGCGTTGTTGATAATAAATGGATGGAACATTTGGATAATATGGATATGCTACGAGAAGGTATTGGCCTCCGTGCATATGGTCAAAAGAATCCGTTGGTAGAATATAAGTTTGAAGCTTTCGATATGTTCCAAAACATGATTGCAGCTATTCAAGATGAGACAATCATGGCATTATATAAAATTCGTGCACAATTGATTCAAGAAATCGAAGAACCAGTTGATCACTTAGAAGGTGCACAATCCCATCATGAAGATGTGTTGGAGCCACAAAACATAGATTAAGATTTGTGAATGGCACGTTGCTCAAAGGGATTTCCACTGGGCAACGGCCATTTTTCTATTTTGTTAAGGTAATAGTTTATTGATGTAATAGGCTAATTAACTAAAGGTGGTGAACATAAATTGTTAGAAGATTTAAAACCGATTATTTCTAATCTAGAAGAACGTATTTATGGGATGAGGGATTCACTTTAACATCGCTCAGAAGGAAGACCGAATATTTACACTTGATGTACAGATGAGTGATCCTACATTTTGGGATAATCCAGATAAAGCTCGTGAGATTTCTCAAGAGGCCACACAACTAAAAAATGCTGTAGAAAGCTATAAGCAACTTGTTAGTGATATTGAAGATGCTAATATGATGCTTGAAATGGCTATAGATGAAGATGACCTCTCCATGGAGAGTGAAATCAAGGAATATGTTAAGCAAATAGAAGAAACCTTGGAAAAGCAAGAAGTACTTTTATTGTTAAGTGGTGAATATGATGCAAATAATGCTATTTTAACATTTCATGCTGGTGCTGGTGGGACGGAGGCACAAGATTGGTGTTCTATGTTAATTCGCATGTACTTGCGCTGGGCTGAAAAATCTGGCTTCTCCATCGAGTTAATGGATGAACAACCTGGTGATGAAGCAGGGATAAAATCTGCTACATTCCTTGTTAAAGGTGAAAATGCCTTTGGTTACTTGAAGTCTGAGAAAGGTGTGCATCGTCTCGTTCGTATTTCACCATTTGATGCCGCGGCTCGACGTCATACATCATTTGCTGCTGTCGATGTAATGCCTGAAATCGATGATACTGTAGAAATTAATATCGATATGAAAGACGTTCAAGTTGATACATATCGTGCTAGTGGCGCTGGTGGTCAGCATATTAATAAAACCGATTCTGCTGTTCGTATGACCCATAAGCCAACAGGTATTGTAGTACAATGCCAAACACAACGTTCTCAAATGCAGAATAGAGAACAAGCTTTACGTTTGTTACGGGCGAAACTATTTGAGTTAGAGCTCGAAAAGCAAGCTGAACTTAAAGAACAGATTGGAGGTACCTACCAAGCAATTGAGTGGGGGAGTCAAATTCGTTCCTATGTATTCCATCCATATAATCTTGTTAAGGATCATCGTACTAGTGTAGAAACTGGTAATGTTCAAGCTGTTATGGATGGCAACTTAGACCCATTTATCGAAGGTTTCTTAAAAAAAGAGGCTAACTTAACAATTTAGGAGATACTATGAAAAAGTTTTTACTATTCCTATTAGTGCTAATTATTGCTCTTGTAGTGGCATCCCAATTTTTATTACCATCTTTTATTGGCTCTCGTATTGAAAGTCAATTAAATGAAACATTGAAACCAACGGCTCAAACAGTAAATGTTGAGGCTCAACCTGCTTTCAAAATTTTATATGGTGAGGTGGATCGTGTTTATGGCACTTTGGAGAATATTAAACTGGGTAAATTGAATTTTGCTAGCTTCCGATTTGATGCTAAACAAATTTTTGTTAATCCAATTTCTTTATTAGCTAGTCAACAAATTGATATCGTTAGTGTTGGGAATGCTAGTATTGATGGGACTATTAATAAAGCTGATTTAGGGACTTTCTTAAGTAATGAAGCAGGTAGTGATATTCAAGACGTACAAGTTGACATTAGTAAAGATAATATCAGCCTAACCGGTAAAATGAATGTAGGCATGGTGTTTAAAGGGGATGTTAAATTAGATGGGAATTTAGAGTTAAAGGGCAATACATTATTGTTTTCACCTAAAAAGTTCACCATAAATGGTGCTACAATTCCTGGTATGACATCTAATGTGTTAGAAAGTACTCAAATTTATGACTTTAACAATTTTCCAATTCCTGTAAAAGCGGAAAGTTTAACTGTTGATAATGGTGAAATTCTCATTAAAGTTAAACCTGTACTCAACTAGAAAGGATTTGTCGTGAATCATCGGAACGCACAAAAAAGTAAGTACTCATGGATTCTTATACTTTGTATTATTATAGGTCTTTTATCTTCCTTATACTTAGTATTTGAACGCCATCAGATTGAGAAATCTCAAAATCATATTGAAAATATTGTAGACTATGATGCAGTTTTACGAGCCAGCGCCTTTGAAAAGCGTAGTCAACAAGAAGCTTTTGATGCATTACATAATGCTGGTGTGACTGCTTTTGCTATTTATGATCGCACGTTAGAAAAAGCAAAAGATGCGGGCCAAGTTAAAGTATTAAGCTCTGAAGAGATGGACTCTGTTCGTGTTAATGGCGCTGCGATTAAACCTGGGGCGACTTATGTGGCATTAATTTCAGGTAAAGAAGGTTATTATAAAGAAATTCGAGAGGATTTATACCACCGTATTGGCAAGGACAAGGTGAAAGAGCTTAATACAAGTATTGGTCCTGTTCTTGAATTGTATGGTGCAACAGCAGATAGCTATGCAAAGATGAATCTTGGTATTTCAAAGTTGCAAGCACAAGAGGTTGTAGATCGTGGTTTCAATGTTATCGTTCGTCCAACAAACTATAGAAACGTAACATCTGAAGATATTCAATATGTATTTAAACGACTTGAAGGCATTCCTCATGTAACAGGGATGATTTTTGCTGGTAAAGAAGCTCTAGGTGCACCTAATTTAACGGATGAAACATTAGCATTACTAAATAAAAACCATATTCCACTAGTTGGTATCGAAGCTGTAAATCAGTTGCAGTATGAGCCACAACAAGGTTTCTTGGAAATGGCGGCCAAAAATAATTATAGTGTAGGTCGTGTGTATACTATCGCTAAAGAGGAGTTAAAGAAAATTACCCCTGAAGAAGCGGCACAACGCTTTTACATTAGTGATATAGAGCGAAATATTCGTTTTAACTTGTTTCCGATGTATGAAACAGGTATAAATAATGAAACTGTATTACAGACTACAATCAACTATATTAACATAGCTACAGAGAAATTGGCTGTAAAAGGTTATGAATTTGGTCCAGCGGATATTTATCCTGCTTATACACCAAATCCATTATTAGTAGTTATTACAATGATCGGGGCTATAGCACTTTTTGTATATGTTCTACAAATGATGTTACCAATGTCTAAGCATACGCAACTTGTGGCCTTTTTTGGAATTTCTTTGGCATCCATTGTTGTATTTATTCTTACAAGTGGTACCTTAATTACTCAAATATGGGCTCTATCTAGTGCTATTATGGCTCCTGTAGGTGCTATGATACGCTTGATGGAAGAGTGGCGCCGTTATGATGGTGCACGTCCATTAGGTGCCATTAAGTCTACGATTCTTGCCTTATTATATCTTGTAATTGCTGCATTATTTGCTGCTATTGGCGGAATGTATATCGCATCTTTATTGGGCAATACGAAATTCTTTATGGAGTTTGCTCTCTTTAGAGGTGTTAAGTTGACCTTTGTTCTGCCAATTATTTTAGTTATTATTGCGTACCTTCAACGATTCCCATTGTGGAACGGCCGCATGATTAATTCCAAAGAAGAAGCGAAAACATTTGTTGTAGAATTCTTAACTATGGATGTTAAGTTCTATGTATTCTTTGTGATGGCGGCACTTGGTGGTGTTGCATGGGTATTTGTTGGACGCAGTGGTCACACCGCAGGTGTTCCAGTACCAACCTTTGAACTTATACTTCGACGTTTCCTTGAAAATACGATGTATGCAAGACCTCGTGAAAAAGAGTTTATTATTGGTCATCCTGCTTTAATGCTTGCTACCTTTGCCTTCTTGCGTAAATGGCCTACAATAATTCATTTTGTATTAACTCTAGCTGGGGTTATTGGGATTGCTTCTATGGTAGAAACATTCTGTCATCTTAGAACGCCAGTTCTCATGTCTATCATGCGTGGTTATGATGGTTTGTTGATTGGTGCTCTCTTGGGATTGCTTCTTATTATCGCAGTACGTTTTATGATGTACGTAACACAATGGTTCCAAGCTAGGGAGGTTGACCATGAGTAATATTGTTATCTCTGGTTACTATGGCTTTGGTAATGCTGGTGATGAGGCTATGCTCTGTGCCATTATCGATGCTATTCGCAAAGAAGAGGCAGATGCACATATTACTGTCATTTCTGGTAATCCTAAAGAAACTAGCAAAAAGCATAATATCAATGCTGTAGGGACATTCTCTGCACTAGGTATTTTAAAAGCCATTGCTAATTCAGATCTTGTTATCAGTGGTGGTGGTAGTTTATTACAAGATGCTACTAGTATTCGTAATACTTATTACTATTTAAGTATTATGGCCTTAGCTAAGTTGCTTGGGAAAAAAGTAATGCTATACTCCCAAGGTATTGGTCCTTTAAATCGTTCATCAACACGTCGTGCCGTTGGATTTGTATTGCGTTTTGTAGATACTATTACAGTTAGAGATTCTATTTCAAAGGATGAACTAGTTTCTTTGGGAATTGAAGATGTAGAAGTTACTGCAGATGCGGTATTGGCCATGCAACCAGCAGATCTTTCAATTGGCTCTCATATTCTGAAAGGATATATTTCTAAAATATCTGAAGCAGATGAACAACGTAAACGAATTGGTGTAGCGGTTCGTAGTTGGAAAGAGGATACTGAGTATAGAGAATCCTTAGCTAATGTATTGAGCAGATTACAAGAACAAGATAATGTGGAAATTATCTTTATTCCTATGTCACATCCTGAGGATACAAAAGAGGCTAAGATCATTGCCAGCTATATGCCGAATGGCGCTATTGTGCTAGAAGGTCCGTTCTCTACAGAGCAACAAGTGTCATTATCTGGAAATGTGGACCTCATGATTGGTATACGTCTTCACGCTTTAGTTTTTAGTTCTTTAATGGGAAAACCAGTTATTGGTATTTCCTATGATCCTAAAATTACAAGCTTTTTACATATGATTGGTCAAGAGCCTATTGGCACAATGACTCATTTGCGTGAAGAAGCCTTATATCAATGGTGTCATAAATTGTTGAATTCTCGTGAGGAGTATCAAGCATCTTATGACCGCATTGAATCATTGCGTGTAGATTCCCAACGCAATGCAGAAATTGCTATTTCATTACTTAAAGATTATTAATATATTGGATTTTATCCAGAAAGTGAGGTCTCTATGGCTACATTAACACAAGATGTTAAACAATTAGTTCAAGAGAAGGCAAAAGCTATTCGCGTTGGTATTGTACAGTCTGTAACGGCAGCGAAATCCGGTCACCCAGGTGGTTCATTATCTATCGCCGATGTGATGGCCTTGTTGTACTATGTTGAGATGAATGTAGATCCAGCAAATCCAAAAGCTCCTAATAGAGATCGTTTTGTCCTTTCTAAAGGTCATGCAGCGCCTGCACTATACGCTACATTGGCTGAAAAAGGTTATTTCCCTAAAGAAGAACTCTTGAACTTACGTAAAATTAATCATATGTTACAAGGCCATCCTGATATGAAACACACACCAGGTGTAGATATGTCTACAGGTTCTTTAGGACAAGGCATTTCTGCGGCTTGTGGTATGGCATTGGCAGGCAAAATTGATAATGCAGATTACCGTGTATACTCTATTCTTGGTGATGGTGAGCTTGAAGAAGGTCAAGTGTGGGAAGCTGCAATGTTTGCTGGCTTTTATAAACTGAATAATTTGACAGCTTTTGTCGATTTTAACGGTCTTCAAATTGATGGTGATATTACTAAAGTTCTTTCTCCATTACCAATTCCAGAAAAGTTCAAAGCTTTCAATTGGAATGTTATTGAAGTTAATGGTCATGACCTTGATGAGCTTCATAATGCTATTGAAACTGCGAAAGCTTTCACAGAAGGCCCAACATGTATTATCATGCATACTGTAAAGGGTAAAGGCGTTGAAGAGATGGAAGGTCAAGCAGGCTGGCATGGTAAAGCACCAAGTGAAGAGCAAGGTGTAGCCTTTGTTAATGAAATTATGGGGGTGCAATAATGGGTAAAGCAACACGTGAAGCATATGGTAATGCGCTAGCTCGCATTGGTAAAGAGAATACTAATATTATCGTACTAGATGCGGATTTATCCAAATCTACTAAAACAGATACATTTAAAGCTGTGTGCCCGGAACGTTTCTTTAACGTAGGTATTGCAGAGCAAAACTTGATTTCTGTTGGTGCTGGACTTGCAGCGGCAGGTAAGATTCCATTTGTATCATCTTTCTCCATGTTTGCTACAGGACGTGCATTTGAACAAATTCGCAATGCTGTATGCTATCCTAAATTAAACGTGAAAGTATGTGCTACACATGCGGGCATTACTGTTGGTGAGGATGGTGCAACGCACCAAAGTTTAGAGGATATTTCCTGTATGCGTACATTGCCAAATATGACTGTAGTGGTGCCTGCTGATGAGCGTGAAACAGAGGCTGTTATCGAATGGGCTGCATCTTATAACGGCCCAGTATACGTTCGTTTGGGGCGTGCTGGTGTAGATGATGTAACAACAGAAGGCTACTCATTTGTGCCAGGTAAATCTACTATTTTGGTAGATGGTTCTGATGTTACAATTATTGCTTGTGGTGCATTAGTTGGACCTGCTGTAGAGGCATCTAAAACTTTATCTGAATCTAATATATCTGCACGTGTTATTAATATGGCATCTATTAAACCTATTGATGCTGAAGCAATTATAAAAGCCGCTGCGGAAACTGGTGCTATCGTTACAGCTGAAGAACATAATATTATTGGTGGCCTCGGTTCTGCTGTATCTGAAGTAGTAGTATCTAATAAGCCTGTACCTATGGAATTCGTTGGTGTCCAAGATACATTTGGGGAGAGTGGAACACCAAAAGAACTAATGGCAAAGTATGGCTTAACTGCCAATGATATTGTAGAAGCCGTAAAACGTGTAATCGCTCGTAAATAATCAAAGGGGATCCCATGATTGAATTTAAGAATGTTAGTAAAGTCTATGATAATGGTTCTGTTGCATTAGACGATGTGTGTTTAACCATTAACGATGGTGAATTTGTTCTCGTTTGTGGTCACAGTGGTGCAGGGAAATCAACATTATTTAAGTTATTAACACATGAGGTAGTGCCAGATGCTGGTACTGTCATTGTTGATGACTTTGATGTTACGCGTATGAAGCGCAGTAAAATTCCTAAATTGCGGAGAAAGCTTGGCGTTGTATTCCAAGACTTCCGATTATTGCCTAATAAAACGGTAGCAGAGAATATTGCTTTTGCTCTTGAAGTTATTGAAGAAAAACCAAAAATTATTAAAGAAAAGGTGAGTCATGTATTAGACCTTGTTGGTTTATCTGAGAAGGCTAATGATTTACCAGAGGATCTTTCTGGCGGGGAACAACAACGTGTTGCTATTGCGCGTGCAATTGTTAATCGCCCAACAGTATTAATTGCTGATGAACCTACTGGTAACCTTGATCCTGATACTAGTAAGGATATTGTTGAATTGTTTAAGCATATTAACAATTTCGGCACTACCGTTATTATGGTTACCCATAATATGGATCTTGTTTCATACTTGAATAAACGCGTTATTCGTTTAAAAGACGGCCGTGTTCAAAGTGATAATATGAGAGGTGCAGAAATTAATGAAGCCTAGAACGATAAAATACTATTTTAAAGAAGCACTGAAGTCTATGAAACGTAATGGACTTATGACATTAGCGTCCATTTCTACAGTGGCTTTATCCTTATTTATGCTCGGTGTATTCCTTTGTGGTGTCATTAATTTGAATAACATGGCATCCAGTCTAGAAAATCAAGTACAGTTAAGTATTTACTTAAAGGATGGCTTAACAACTGATCAAATTATGGCAGTAGGAAAGCAAATTAAGGCTATACCTAACTTAAAGCATTTAGAATTTGTTAATAAAGAGCAAGCTATGAAGGAGTTCAAAGAACGCCTTGGTGATCAGCAACAATTGGTGAATGCTTTAGGTGATGTAAATCCGTTGCCTAACTCATATGTGTTAACCTTTGATAATCCTAGCGATGTAAAAGCAACTGCAAAATTAGCTACGACATTCCAAGGCGTAGAAAGTACACACTATGGTCAAGATATTGTAGAAGAGCTTTTCCGCATTACGCAAGTAATTCGTATTGGTGGGATTGTATTGATTGCTTTCCTAGCAGCTGCAACACTATTCATCATTTCAAATACAATTCGGTTGACTGTATTCGCACGTCGTAAAGAAATTGCAATCATGAAATATGTAGGGGCTACTAATGGATTTATTCGTTGGCCATTTTTGATTGAAGGCATGTTGTTAGGCTTAATTGGTGCTATCATTGCCGTTCTTTGCGTTGGTGAATTTTATCACTTCATCACAATGGAAGTTTCTGAATCATTAGCATTCTTCCCTTTAGTACCAATGTTCCCATTCTTCTATGATGTAGCCCTTTATATCTTAGGTGGCGGCATAGTAGTAGGTGCTATTGGTAGTACTATTTCTTTGAAACAATACATGAAGGTGTAATGTTTATGAATAATAGTATATTTAAATCTCGCTTCGTAGCGGCAATTTTGACTGGTATAGTGGTATTGGGAACACCATTATACATCGTTGCAGAGGACGAAGATTTAACAAATCAACTTGATTCAATTCAACAACAAGTTAATCAACAAAATGCTAAAAAGGCAGATGCTGAAACTGTAATAGTCAGTGTATCCGAACAGTTACGTCAAATCGAAGAACAATTACGTCAGGCTCAGCAACAATTGGATTCTATTCAACAACAACGTATAGCTGTTGAAAATGATATTACAGTGAATGAAAAATTACTTGCTGAAGCACAAAAGCGACTAGAAGGGCGAGAAGCCGTATTTTATAAGCGTGTACGTGATATTTATATTAATGGTCGTTTAAGTTACTTAGATGTAGTTATTGGATCTAAAGATTTTACAGACTTTGCTAATCGTTTAGAAATTTTAAAACGAATTATTGATTCTGATATTAAATTAATTGAGGAAATCAAAAAAGAGCGCGCTGAAATAGCGGCTCGAAAGCAAGCACTAGAACAGTCTCGCGCAAAACTAGTTGAGCTTGAAAAAGCAGCTGCGGCAAAACGAGCTGAAATAGAGCAAAAGAAGAAAGAACGTGAGGTAGTTCTTCAAAAGGCTCAAAATGATCGTGCTACAGCAATGCAAGCAGTAGAAGAATTAAATGCATCTTCTGCACAGATTACAGCGTTATTGAAAGCACGTCAAGCAGAGCGTGCCGCTGCTCGTGCTGCAGCAGCGGCTCAACAATCTTCACCAACTTACTCTTGGGTACAAGGGTCTGGTCAACTTGGGTGGCCTGTAAGTGGTGAAATTACCTCTCCATATGGCTATCGTACACATCCGATTTGGGGCACTACAATTTATCATTCTGGCATTGATATTGGTGTTGATGAAGGTACACCTGTTCATGCTGCAGATGGTGGTACTGTTGCTTGGTCGGGTTGGATGGGTGGCTATGGTTATGCCGTAGTTATCGATCATGGTAATGGCATGTCTACTCTTTATGGACATAATTCTGAACTTGCTGTCTCTGAAGGGCAAGATGTAGGTAAGGGTCAAGTTATTGCCTATGCTGGTAGCACAGGTAATAGTACAGGGCCACATGTACATTTTGAAGTTCGTATAAGTGGGGATCCTGTGGATCCTATGGGATATTTATAATATGAAATTTGATACACGTACAGTGTTATGGAGTCTATTGAAATATATAGGCTCTGGCATTGTTATTATGTGGCTTACATTTTGGTATCTTTCCGGTTCATTCTGGGGGCTACCAAGATTATTTATAGCCTATTATACTGCGAGTCAAGTTTTTATGACACCTATGGCTAAAACTACCCTTTATGATGGTATGCTAAAGGGGTTAATTGACTCTTTGGGAGAACCGCATAGTGTTTATTTAAATGCAGAAGAATATAAATCTATGAAAATGCAAACATCTGCAACATATGCTGGTGTTGGTATGGTCCTTGGTACTGATGATAAAGGTCTATATGCAGTTAGCGTAATGGAAGACCAACCAGCTTTTAAAGCTGGAATTAAACCTGGAGACCACATTATTGCTATCGATGGACAATCCACTACTGAAATTCCGGTAGAGGAAGCATCTTCTCGTATTCGTGGCGAAGCTGGTACTACTGTATCTCTAGATATTGAACGTAATGGTGAAAAGTTGCATTTTGATATCACTCGTGAATCCATAGTTTTGCCTACTGTTAAAAGTAAAATGCTTACTAGCACAGTTGGATATATTCGTATTAGTCAGTTTGCAGAAAATACCGCAGAAGATTTTGCCACTCAATATAAAGAGCTTCAATCTCAAGGTATGAAGGCTCTTGTCTTGGACCTACGAGATAATCCAGGCGGTTTATTATCTACTACTGAAAAGATATCTAACTATATTATGCCTCCAGGTACACTCGTAACAGTACAAAATCGATCAGGTAAAAAGGATACTTATAAGTCAGATGGACCTGATGTAGCTATGCCATTGGTTGTTTTAGTTAATAAGGGCTCTGCTAGTGCATCAGAAATCATAGCAGGGGCTGTTCAAGATCGTAAATTAGGCACTATCGTAGGTACTAATACATATGGTAAAGGTACCGTTCAAACTATTTTCCCTAGTTTAGATGATGAAGGAATTAAAGTAACTATTGCTAAGTACCACACGCCAAGTGATCGTGTTATTGATGGAACAGGTATTAAACCTGATGTAGAAATCGATTTACCAAAAGGTGTACATCCATCTAGTACATTAGATGATATTCAAATTAAAAAAGCATTAGAGCTATTACAGCAATAATGCATAGGAGTTAAATTATGTTTATAGATAGAGCGCGCGTCTTTGTTAAAGCTGGTGACGGTGGGGATGGTATGTCCAGCTTCCGTCGAGAAAAATACGTTCCAAATGGCGGCCCTAGTGGTGGTGATGGTGGTAAAGGTGCGGATGTTGTTTTTAAAGCTGACAAGAATATTAATACGCTTGTAGATTTTAGATATAAACGTCAGTTTAAGGCACCAGCTGGCGGTAATGGTGAAAGCTCTAATAAGCACGGTCGAGGTTCCAATCCTCTTATCATTCCAGTTCCATTGGGGACAGTAATTAAAGATGAGGAAACAGGAAAAATCTTTTGCGACCTTGTCAACGATGGCGATACCTTTGTTATTGCCAAAGGTGGTCGTGGCGGACGTGGCAATGCTCGATTCCAAACTAGTGCTAACCGTGCACCAACCTTTGCAGAAAAGGGTGAACCTGGTGAAGAATTCTGGTTACAATTAGAGCTTAAAGTATTAGCTGATGTAGGTTTATTAGGTTATCCATCTGTTGGTAAATCTAGTATTTTGCGAAAAGTATCTAAAGCTCAACCAGAGGTGGCAGCATATCACTTTACTACACTAACACCAGTACTCGGGGTAGTTACAATTTCTGGAGATCGTAGCTTTGTTTTGGCCGATATTCCAGGCCTTATTGAAGGGGCTAGTGAAGGTGTAGGTTTAGGTCACAATTTTCTACGTCATGTTGAACGTACAAATATTTTAATTCATGTTTTAGATGTATCTGGTATGGAAGGCCGAGACCCTAAGGTCGACTTTGATGCGATTAATGAAGAGTTACGTAAATACTCTGAAAAATTGGCTAATAAGAAACAAATTGTAGCTCTCAATAAGATCGATATGGTCTTTGATGACACGACGATTCCCGAAACAAAAAAATATTTTGAAGACAAAGGCTATGAGGTATTTCTCATTAACGCCTTAAGTGGTGAAGGTTTGTCAGAGCTTATGGAACGAGCTTATTACTATGTAGAAAACTACGAACCAGAGCCTGAAGCAAATGATGATACAGTTGTATACGAAGCAAAACAAGATGTAGAATTTGTCATTACTCGCGGTGATGATGCTGCTTTCTACATTACTGGTAAACGTATTGAACGATTAGTAGCTATGACAAATCTTGACGATGATCAATCTCTTCGTAGATTCCAACGCATTTGGCGCTTTATGGAGCTTGATGCAAAATTGAAGGAAAAAGGCTGTAAAGACGGTGATGAAGTTGTAATCGGCGATCAGCGCTTTACTTTCCAAGAGTAGGAGTAATAATGACAGGAAAACAAAAACGGTATTTACGTTCATTGGCGGCTACAATACCACCAGTTGTCCAAATTGGTAAAAATGGTTTAGAGGATAGTGTTATAGATAGTGCTCGTGCAGCGATTACAGCACGTGAACTTATTAAGGTTAAATTACATAATAATAGTCCTGAAGATAAGACAATTTTTCAAGACTTAGCAGATATGCTTGGCGCTGAATTAGTTCAAGTGATTGGCTTTAATGGTGTTTTATATAAAGCTAAAAAAGAACCTAAAATCATTTTGCCAAAATAATTTTATAATCTAGTAAATCATAAAAATTTGTATACATCGTAGTTAAGAATTTCAACCTTAGGAGGTTAGTCTATGCGCAGCGCTATCGTTAATGCAAAACGAATTGTAGTCAAAGTTGGTAGCAGTACGCTTTGTTACACTAACGGACATTTAAATTTGGAGCGTATTGAAAGATTAGTGCGCCAATTATCAGATTTGGCTAACCAAGGTAAAGAGATTATTCTTGTTTCCTCTGGTGCTACTGGTGCAGGTCTTGCCCCTTTAGGCTTTAAAGAAAAGCCTAGAGATCTCGTATTAAAACAAGCAGCTGCTGCAGTAGGTCAAGGTATTCTCATTCATATGTACGAGCGCATGTTCCGAGAATATGGTCGCACCGTAGGGCAAATTCTTTTAACGAAAGAGGATAGTACTGGACGACATAGTTATCTTAACTTGCGTAATACATTACATACTTTATTGCAACTTAACGTTATTCCTATTATTAATGAAAATGACGTGGTTGCTATCGAAGAATTTAAAATCGGTGATAACGATACATTATCTGCTACTGTTGCAGGTATTGTAGATGCAGATTTACTTATCATTTTGTCAGATATTGAAGGCTTATATACAGCTAACCCAGCCACCAATCCAGATGCTACTTTGATAGAAACTGTTTCTGAAATTAACGATGAAACCTATGCTATTGCAGGTGGTGCTGGTTCTAATATGGGAACGGGGGGTATGTATACAAAAATTAAAGCTGCTCATATGGCAACAAATTCTGGTGTACCAATGGTTATCACCTCAGGTGAAGTAGAGGATTCTGTTCGTCGTGTATGTAAGGGTGAACAAATTGGGACACTCTTTGAAGCCCATGATGCAAGTTTATCTGGTAAACATCATTGGTTGGCTTTTGGTAAACGATTAAAAGGATCCATTACGATTGATGACGGGTGTGCTCGGGCTGTTTTAGATAAGGGTGCTAGCATTCTGCCCGCTGGTATTATTGAAGTAGAGGGGACTTTTGGACCTGGTGATACAATTTCCATTTATCATGATCATAAGGAAATTGGTCGTGGACTTATTAATTATAGTATTGATGATATGAAGGCGATTAAAGGTCACAATACAAATGATATAGCCGAGATTCTGGGTATTAATACGACCTATGATGAGGCTGTACATCGTAATAATCTAGTTTTATTACACTGAGGAAATCCTATGAACCAGTATGAAAAAATTTGTAAAGATATGGGCCAGAGAGCTAAAACGGCATCTTTTGAATTAGCCCAACTCGACCAAGAAACTTTAGATTCTGCATTGTTAGCAATTGCTGATGCTGTAGAAGCACAAACAGATGAAATTATGGCGGCTAATGAGTTAGACCTAGAAAAATCTGTTGATTATAATTTACCTCGAACTATGATAGATCGATTGACTTTGACACCTAGTCGCATTGCTCAAATGGCAGAAGGGGTGCGTCAAGTGGCTGCTCTTGAAAGTCCTGTAGGTTCCATTATAGAAACAATCACTCGGCCTAATGGTTTGATTATTGAAAAGCGATCAGTACCTTTTGGTGTTATTGGTATCATCTTTGAAGCCCGTCCAAATGTAACCATAGATGCAGGTGTTCTTTGTTTAAAGACAGCAAATGCTACAATTTTACGAGGTGGTAAGGAGGCATTTCACACGAATCAAATCATCGTGTCTATCATGCGGGATACCTTAGAGTCGTTAGGTATTAATGGTGACTCTATTCAACTCGTTGAGGTGCTTGATCGAGATCTGGTTGGAGTACTTTTACAACAACGGGAATATATTGATGTAATCATTCCACGTGGGGGTGCTGGACTTATTCGTCGTGTTGTAGAAGATAGTAGCATTCCTGTTATTGAAACTGGCAGCGGTGTATGTCATACCTTTGTTGATGAATTTGCTGATTTAGAGATGGCTTTAGAAATTGCAGTCAATGCTAAAGTTCAACGTCCATCTGTATGTAACTCTATGGAAACCTTACTAGTTCATCATGCTGTGGCTTCTGATTTTTTACCACGTCTTGATACAGCACTACAAGAATACGGTGTTCGCATTCACGGAGATGAAGCTGTAGCTCAATATATGGAAAACACAATTCCTCTAGAAGAGGATTCTTTCAACACAGAATACAATGATATGGACTTAAATGTGCGTATCGTTGAAAATCTTGAAGAAGCTATTGAACATGTGAATCGGTATACTACACATCACTCTGAGGCTATTATCACAGATGAGCCTATGCGAGCCAAGATATTTATGAATTTAGTAGATTGTTCTACGGTGTATCATAATGCATCTACCCGCTTTACAGATGGCTTTGAATTTGGTTTTGGTGCTGAAATCGGTATTAGTACACAAAAGCTTCATGCTCGAGGTCCTATGGGTTTACAAGCTTTAACATCTTATAAATATTTTGTATTTGGGGAAGGCCAAGTACGGACGTGAAGAAACTATATTATTTTATAAGGGCATACTTCAGATATCTTCAAACACCTAAGGGCCGATATGAATGGATATCCTATGGAAAGGCATTGCTCTTATTCATCATTATTTGTGTCATTGTCATTAAGGGAGTGACCGTATTATGGTAGATAAACGTCGCATAGGTATAATTGGTGGAACATTTAATCCCATTCATTTAGGTCATCTCATGATTGCAGAAGTGGCTTGTGAGAGCTTTAATTTAGAAAAGGTTATCTTTGTACCTGCTCGTATTCCACCACATAAGCAACATGATGTGATTGATAGTCATCATCGCTATGCTATGACAGCGGCCGCAGTTTTGGATAATCCCAATTTTGAAATTTCTGATGTAGAGATGCGTCGAGAGGGCCCTTCGTATACCGTTGATACGATTCAATATTTTAAAAAACTATATGGTCCTACTGTTGAATTTTACTTTATTGCAGGGACTGATACTATTCGTGCATTACCGACTTGGAAATTTATAGATGAACTGATAGATGAGGTTCATTTTATTGGAGCTACTAGACCAGATGGATCGAGTGCTATTGATTCTACTTTGGATGAATTAGGAGCTAAAGCACGGGAAAAAATACATGTTATGGAAGTGCCTGAAATGAAATTGTCTGCTACGTATTTACGAGAGCGCTTACGGTCTGGAAAGACAGTTCGTTATATGTTGCCTAAATGTGTAGTGGATTATATAGAAGAAAACCATATATATGGGAAGGAATAAATGATGTTATCGTTTGATGAAATACAACAAAGGGTAAGTCAATGGATGGGAAAAAAACGTTTTAAGCATACCCTGGGTGTTGTTGAATCTGCAACTCAGTTGGCTAAACTTTATAATGTTGATGTAGAAAAAGCACGATTAGCGGCATTACTGCATGATTGTGCTAAAGAAATGCCTTTGAAAGAGATGCAAGATTTGGTGAAGGAGAATAATTACAAAGCTGATGAAGAATTATTAGCCAATGGTAATCTTTTACATGGATTAGCAGGTATGATTCGAGCTAAACTTGAGTTTTCTATAACCGATTCAGAAATTTTAGAAGCTATTCGTGTTCATACAACTGGTAAGGTGGGAATGTCTACATTAGATAAAGTTATATTCTTAGCAGATTATATTGAACCCAATCGTGATTTCCCAGGTGTTGATGAACTTCGAACGGTAGCTAAAAAAGATCTAAATAAGGCTGTATTGCTTGGTTTTGACAATACTATTAATCACCTTATTGAGCAACATCTTTCTATTTATCCTTTGACCATTCTTGGTCGTAATGATGTATTAAAATCTTGTAAATAATGGAGTTTTATATGGACGAACGTGAACGAGCAAGAGCTCGCCGACGTAGAAAAAGACGTCAACAAAAGTCATCTGTGAAGTGGCCCAGAGTTATTCTGGCTATTGTTGTAGTTTTTACTTTGCTCGGTGGGATAGGGTATGGCATATATAGTGGTGTATCTTATGCATATAGAGCAATTGTCGGAACTACTGAAGCTACTGAAGCCGTGATAGATAGTGAAAATAAACAGGACGCAAATACTGTATCAGTAGAGCAAAAAGGCTTAGATAAACCTTTATATATTTTGGTTATCGGCACTGATGACAATAATCCTAGTCAAGGTGATAGTCTATTCCTATTATCTGTAAACCTTGATCAAAAAACGATGGACGTTATCGGCATTCCAAGTAATAGTAAAATCGATAATCGTGATCAAACCGATGCGACTATGTTAAATAGTATTTATGAAAAAGGAGGCATTGAACTTACTAAAGCTGTTATTGAGGATATGTTCCATATTTCAATACCATACTACGTGGTAGTTAATCAAGATGCTTTCAAGAAAACTAATGATGTGTTAGGGAATCAACAAATTTATGTAGAGCAACCGATGGAACATGTTGATGCAGAAGGCAATAAGGATATTGATTTACGACGTGGTTATCAAACATTAGATAGTAATAATGCCTTAGCATATTTACGATATTCTGATCCTAAACACGATACCTTTACTCGTGTGCAACGACAAGAGCGATTCTTAAAGTTGTGGGTGGAACAAGAGCATAATGCATTTTTTATAACAAATGCATGGCATATTTGGCGTATTTGGGAGCATTTTGATAGTAATATCTCCACTTTAGATGCTATTAAACTGGTATATAATGCGAGCAAAATTAATAAGGAAGAGATCCACTTCTATATTCTTCCTGGTGAAAAAGAGCTTATAGGTGAAACGACTTATTGGAAGGTAAACCCTACGGAAGCTCAGCGTTTAGTGGGTATTACAATGGGTAATTTACCAGCTAATGAAATGACGCAATTTATATCTGCACCAACAAATAGTATGTCGAAAGTTGCACCTGAATCGGAACATAATGGGGGCACTATTACAAAGCCCACAGAACCAGGTGAGGAGAGCGGTAGTAAGCGATAAGATAAGAGGCAATATAATGAAAAAGAAAGAAGATATTAAACAAATCGTATTAGAACTTGCACAAGCTGCATTTGATAAAAAGGGCAGAGATATTGAAATTCTTGATTTAGAAGGTATTTCAATGTTAGGTGATTATTTTTTGATTGCCAGTGCAAATAATAGTAAGCAATCTCAAAGCATTGCTGATGAAATGGAAGATAAAGCAGCCGAATTAGGTATAACCGTACAGCATAGAGAAGGTTATCGTGAAGGTGAATGGATCTTATTGGATTTTGGCGATATAATTTGTCATGTCTTTGGTGGTGATGAATTGCGTGAATTCTACGGTTTAGAAGAATTGTGGAATGACGCTGGTCGAGTTCCATTTGAAGGAGTATAATATGGCTACAGAATTGTTGGAAAATACAATTGCCACATTGAAAGTATTGCGTACTAGTGACCAAGGTGCTTTTCTAGATGGTCAAACAGGCAATACAAATGATGATATTTTGCTTCATAAAGATCAACAAACTTCACCAGTTACTATAGGAGATGCGGTAGAAGTATTTTTATATCGCGATCCAAAGGGGCGTTTAACTGCTTCTATGCGTTTACCAGCTATGAAGGTTGGCCAAATTGGTTATGTTGAGGTCATCAATACGACAAATTTTGGTTGCTTCGTTGAGGTTGGCACAGAACGTGGTATCTTTATGCCTCATGCGGAGATGCGTGGTCGCCCTCAGGTAGGGGAAAAGGTGTGGGTTCGTCTTTATACAGATAAATCTGGCCGTTTTGCGGTCTCCATGGATGTAGATGATGAAATGCGTCGTGCCTCTAAAGCTGCTACTGAAGCTACGGTTGGTCAACTTGTAAAAGGTGCTATCTATAACTTAACGAGTGAGGGGGCATTTTTTATCACTCCTGAGCGTTGGATTGCCTTTTTACATCGTTCTGAAATGACGAGAAAGTTAAAAGTAGGGGAAATGATTGAAGGTCGTATTACTTTCAAACGCGATGATGGTCGTGTCAATGTATCTATGCGCCCTACAAAGGAAAAAGCTCTTGTTTCAGATGGTGATATTATTATGGAATATCTTTTAAATCGCGGTGGAAAGATGCCATATAGTGATGAGTCTTCAGCGATGTTGATTAAAGATAAGTTCAATATTAGTAAGGCTGCGTTCAAACGTGCCTTAGGGCATTTAATGAAAGAGAAAAAAATTGTTCAGGAGGATGGTTGGACATTGCTTACCGACATAGGTCGCCAATGGACACCTCTTGTTAGTGATGAGTCCCAAGATGAGGAATAAAGACGATGAAAATTGTCATTGTAGGCGCTGGTAAGGTTGGTTATTCATTAGCACAACGTCTTATTCAAGACGATCATGATGTATATGTTATCGATCGCTCACCAGAACGCATTCATAATCTTGAAAATACATTAGATGTTAGCCTAGTTTTAGGAAATGGCAGTGATGTTCAATTATTGAATGAAATCGATATGTCTGATGTTGGTATGTTTATTGCTGTTACTGATTCAGATGAGGTTAATATGCTATCCTGTTCGGTAGCTAAAATAAAAGGTGTGCCTACAACTATTGCACGTGTTCGTGATAATAGTGTGGCGGAACATATGGATGAGGAGATACGAGCTCAATTAGGTGTTGATCTTTTCATCAATCCTGAAATGGTTACAGCTCAAGAGTTACTACAAATTTTAGAAACACCATCAGCTATAGATGTTGAGGAGTTCGGTCAAGGTGCTGTGCGCCTTATGGAATTCAAATTGAATAATGAATTTCCTCTATTAGAACAGCCACTAAAAGAAATTCGCTTTCCTGAAGGTGTTCTATTAGTTGGTATTTTGCGCTATGGTGAAATGATTATTCCGCATGGTGAAAGTCGCTTACAGGCTGATGATAGTGTATTTTTCCTAGGTTTGAAAGAGTCCGTTTCTGAAGTGGAGAAACTTTGGTTCCATAATTATAATACATTCTATAAAAGGGCTGTAATCATTGGGGCAGGTCTCTTAGGTCGTAACTTAACTGTATTATTAGAAAAAGCTGGTTTTTCTGTGAAGGTTATTGAAAAAGACTTTGACCGTTGTGAGAAACTGGCAAATCAAGTGGATAAAGCCATGGTTATCAATGGGGATGGTACTGATTTTGATTTGCTCGAAGCTGAGGAAATTGCTGATAGCGATGTAATTATTGCTCTAACAGATGATGATAAACTTAATTTACTTGTAGCACTTGTAGGGAAGCATATGGGCATCCCTAAAACCGTTGTTCGTGTGGGACGGCCAGAATATATTATGCTGATGGAGCAAGTAGGTATTGATGTAGTATTTTCTCCACGTTTATTAACTGCAAGTCAAATTTTGCGCTTTGTACGAAGTGGAGAAGGGGTTGTATCTATTTCCACCTTTGAAGGTGGTAAAGCCGAATCTATCGAAATTGAAATTACCAATGAATCACCTGTAGCAGGTAAACAATTGAAAGATATTCGTTTACCTGGGAAGGCCTTAGTAGGTGTAATTTTACGGGAAAATGAAGCTATCGTACCTCGTGGTAATACTCAAATTTTAGATGGTGATCATATCGTTCTCTTTACATTACCTGAATCGGTAAGCAAATTGCTTAAATATCTTACTTAGTAAGGAGGGGCTATGCGAATTCAAATCGTTATGTCCTTAGTGGGTCGACTACTCTATATATTTGGGATTTTTACTTTAATCCCTTTTATATACAGTGTTGTATTTGAAACTGCATATTGGTCATTCCTTATAACCACAAGCCTTTCTTTAGTTTTGGGGACGCTTTTATCTTATTACGGTTGTGAAAGTCAAAGCTTTAGTATTCGTGATGGGTTCTTAGTTGTATCCTCTACTTGGATATTCACGGTTATTTTGGGGGCTTTACCTTTTTTGGGGAGTGGCATATTGACTAATGTTTTTGATGCTTTATTTGAAGCCACTTCGGGTATTACTGCAACTGGTGCAACTATTATTTATAGTGTTGATACGTTACCAAACACATTTGTATTGTGGCGTGGCCTTATGCACTGGGTTGGAGGGATGGGGATCATCGTCCTTATCTTA
Source organism: Veillonella parvula (assembly GCF_048309325.1). GTDB lineage: Bacteria > Bacillota > Negativicutes > Veillonellales > Veillonellaceae > Veillonella > Veillonella parvula_T. Next base: position 669,304 of record NZ_DBFBTX010000005.1, on the reverse strand, counting down.
TCATTTTTAAAGAATTTAGGAGCAGATGCAGCACATTTCTTTAATGCAGAGGCATCTGTACCAAAGCCTGGTGTTGTAATGCCGCGTATTCAATCAATGGCTACAAAGCTTTGGCAGTTGTATATTGCCTTTACTGCTCTTTGCTTTCTTATGCTGTGGGCTGGAGGCATTGAACCTTTTGATGCGTTAAACTATGCCTTTTCTATTATTGCCACGGGTGGATTTGCACCGACATCAGCAGGGGCTTTTATCTATGAACAAAGTAATTATATTTGTTTAGTATTTATATTCTTTATGTTTCTTGCTGGTGGCAATTTCTCTGTGTATTACAATGCACTTCAAAAAGGAATTCACGTTTTAATTAATGATTTTGAAACACGTATGTACTGGCTTGTAGTGTTTATTGGTATTGCCATTGTATCAATATCTCTAGCATTACAATCTAGCTATTCTAGTCCTTTAGAGATTGTTAGAAATGCTGCCTTTAATTTAGTTTCGCTTCAAACTGGTAGTGGTTTTGCTATTAGTGATTATGATTTGTGGCCTGCTGCAGCACAGATGATGTTATTTATTTGTACATTTTTTGGTGGTTGTAGTGGTTCTACAACGGGCGGTGTAAAAATTATACGACTTATTATTTTGATTAAGAGTTCTATAATTTATTTGCGAAAATCAATTCATCCTGATATGGTTCAAGTAGTACGTATTAATGGCAAACCGATGCCTACTAAATGGATCCAGATGACACATCAATTTTTATTTTTATATTTAATGATTTATGTGGTATCTGTTTTTCTAATGACTTGTACTGGTCTTAATACATATGATTCTATGCAAGTGGTCACGGCCTTTCTTAGCAATGTAGGACTAGGGTTTGGTGGCTTTGGTCCTACTGATTCCTTTAATGTTATGCCGGATACTGCTAAATGTATTGCTATTGTAGACATGTTACTAGGTCGTTTGGAGTTATTTACGATTTTAGTTATGCTTCACCCTCAGTTTTGGGAAGGGTATTTTATTAAAAAAGAGGTTCCTAAACGATATCGTATTCTATAGGAGGGCGGGAACTATATGGAAGTTATAAAACGTCCTCTAGGGCTTTATAAAGCAAATTGTTATGTGCTTATCAAAGAGGGAAAATCTATAATCATTGATCCGGGTTTTCATTGTAACCACATTATTGATATGGTTGCAGATTCTCAACCCATAGCAGTTTTATTGACACATGGTCATTGTGATCATGTGTCAGCCTTGGATGAAGTGTGTACACATTATAATATTCCCGCTTATTTACATCCTTTAGATCAAGAATTGTTACAGTTAATTCGACGGAGACCAAGTGTATATAAGAAAAAAATGTATACACATTGTAATGATTTAGTAGAGGGGCAATTACAGTTAGATCCTTTTAATATAATAGTTCATCATACACCTGGGCATAGTGCTGGATCGGTTTGTTTAGAAATTGAAGGCCATCTATTTACTGGTGATACTTTATTTAAACAAAATGTGGGAAATACAGATAATTATAACAGTAATCCAGCTGATTTGATTAAGAGTTTGAATCATCTTTTAACTTTGTCTAAGGAGTTAATTGTTGAGCCTGGACATAGGGAATCTACTATATTAAAACATGAGGAAGAATTTATTAAAAATATTGTAGTATAGTGTTGACAAAAGTCCTGATAACCGATATACTAAGCAAGTACTTTGGTTACGGCCCCGTGGTGTAGCGGTTAACATGTCGCCCTGTCACGGCGAAGATCGTCAGTTCAAATCTGATCGGGGTCGCCATTTATGCCTCGGTAGCTCAGTTGGTAGAGCAACGGACTGAAAATCCGTGTGTCGACAGTTCGATTCTGTCCTGAGGCACCATTTATATGCGGGAATAGCTCAGCGGTAGAGCACCGCCTTGCCAAGGCGGGGGTCGCGAGTTCGAATCTCGTTTCCCGCTCCAATTTTATATGGCGGCATAGCCAAGCGGTAAGGCAGAGGTCTGCAAAACCTTTATTCCCCAGTTCGATTCTGGGTGCCGCCTCCACAATCGTTACCCATGCCGGGGTGGCGGAACAGGCAGACGCAACGGACTTAAAATCCGTCGGTTGGAAACAACCGTACCGGTTCGATTCCGGTCCTCGGCACCAATTAAGACTAACTTTGGGTTAGTCTTTTTTCTTATATACAATTAAAACGATTTGTGAAAATTATTACTATAAGTTACGTATAAATATATAAGAGATAGATAAATCTATGAATAAGAAACCTAAGTTATTGATTAGTGAATGCCTATTTGGTGTACCCTGTCGATATGATGGCAAAGACAATTATATAGAAACGATAGAGGCTCTAAAGGAATATTATGAATTAGTACCAGTATGTCCGGAAGTGTTAGGGGGACTTAGTACGCCTCGTGATCCTGCGGAGCGTCAAGGTAAACGTATATGTACTGTTAATGGAGCTGATGTTACAGATGAGTTTGTAAGAGGTGCTCAATTAACAGTTGATATTGCACTAAAATATGGTTGCAAGCAAGCTTTGATGAAGGCGAAAAGTCCTAGCTGTGGATATAAGTGCATTTATGATGGAACTTTTACTAGAACAATGAAAAATGGCCATGGATGTACTGTAGAGGCTCTACTTGAAAAGAATATAACAATTTATACTGAAAATGATATAGAGCTTTTACTTGCAAAAAAAAAGAGATGAGTTTAACTCATCTCTTTTTGATTATATCAAGTTATTTTACTGGTAAAATAACTCAATATAATAGAAAAATAATGGCTACAATATTAATTAAAGACTACTTGTTTGCATTAACAGGATCATTTGCTAATGGTTGTTCACCAAGTAATGTAGTTAAGTTATGTAGATTAAATCGATATTGAGCATTACTAAAATCTCGTGTTGCATCATATCGTTGACTTGGAGCATGCATGAGACCAACTAATGTATCGTATAGCAAATCATTAGTAAAGAATTGATGCTCGTGTTTTGCAAGTACCTCAGCAGTCTGTGGATAGGTTGAGCGATATTGTGGAGATAGGTATACCCAGAATGGAATATGTGTCATAACAAAATCAAATGTATCAGGGTTATGCGATTTGTCTAAACTTTCACCGTGATCGGAGAAATACACCATGGCTTGTAAGTTTAATTTGTCTTTGCCATAATTGTAAATTTGTTGTAATAACCAGTCTGTGTATAATTGGCTGTTAGCATATGCTTCTTGACCATCAGGATACGGACCTTGTTTCCACTTGCTAAATTCATGAGGGTAACGGTCATTGTAATAAATATGACTACCCATAATATGTATAACGATAAAGTTGTTTTTGGTAGGATCTACAGTTTCTAATAATGGCAATAGAGCTTCATCATATCGATCTGAGAATGCATAAGATTCATGGGCCCATTTTGTTGTGTCTGCAGTTTTAGCCATTAATGAAATAGCTGTATCATATTCACCGAATACACCTTGATTGCTAAACCAAGAAGTCGTGTATCCCGCTTTTTTAGCAATATCTAAGATATTGGCTGAATCAAGAAATGGTTTATCATCATATTGATTTCGTTCAGATAGTGCACGCTCCAAGGTTGGTACTGTTTGTACGTACGATGAATAGGCATTATCAAAGAAGACAAAGTCTTTATTGTCCGAACGCATATTGCCTTGCCATGGAGTATCGTCATATGGGAAGTTTGGATTATATACTTTCATATAATCTCGAGAACTAGATTCTCCAATGACTAGAATAATAGTACCAGGTGTTTTGTTCACCGCTGTTTCCTTTGTGTCTAAATTAAAGGAATCAAATACTAAGTGGTGATTATCATTATATTGTTGCATTTGTTTTACATAATCGCCTGCAGCAATCCAGTTCGCCACAATACAGGTTTGTGGGAACAAGAAGAATGGTACATATACTAAAAAAGCTACAAGGGATGCGATAAGCATAGCTGAGCGCATAGGGCGTGTAGTATTTAAGTTTACTACTGCTTTCATCCCTAAGTTAGACCAGTACAATAAATAAGTCCATAAGATAAGACCAATACTTATTGCTATAAGACCAGGTATTCCAGCTGCATTCTTTAAAAAACCAAATGCTTCTTCTGGATTGGTCATATATACGGCTAGCAGACTGGCTGGCGTTAAGCAATGCCAAGTAGTCATGTAATAGCCAATTTGTAAGAATGGTATTAAGCTCAAGATCATGGAAATGATAGCCATGATTAAGGATGTTGTTTTATGGAAGCGATTTGTTTGGTTCAGTAAAAACTGAATGCCTGATAATCCCATGAAAATTAATAAGCCAAATAAAAAATCATTAGCAAATTCATAGAAGTATAATGGCTTCACATAGGACCAATGGAATAAAAGAGGAAAGGTAAGTGCCCGTAAGATTCCGACTAGGCCATACCCTAAAAAAGGCCTGTGGAAAACGGTACACCCCATAAAATATTGAAATAAAAAGGTACCTACAATTGTTGGTACAGCTAAAATCGTAATATCCTCTACATCAAGCCCTAAGGTTATGGGCTCATAAATTAAAAATAAGATGATATATAAAACAATACCTATAATACCAAAGCGAAAAATTGGATTTCGCCCAATTTGTCTCACACTCGATGACATAATAAATCCTCTCTAAAAGGAATACACAATAACGTATCTTTTTTTAATATAAAATAATTACAATAATAAAGATAGCAGATGAGTGTAAAAAAAACAATTATTTGAAAGTACTACTATAAATGCTTTATAATTATATAGTTAAAAACATTTTTTCTGAGGATTGGGTTTTATGGGAGATTATAACTACAAGTTGGACGTTTTTGAAGGTCCCCTTGATCTGCTCTTGCATCTCATTGAAAAACATAAAATAGAAATTACCGATATTCCTATCGTTGAAATAACGAGTCAATACTTGGCATATCTAGACAATTGGAACCATTTTGATATTCATTATAGTAGTGAATTTCTTGTTATGGCATCTACCTTATTACAGATTAAATCACGCATGTTATTACCTAAGGCTGAACCTGAGCCTGATGAAGCAGAGGATCCACGTGACGAGTTGGTAGCAAAATTAGTAGAATTTAAGAAAATTAAGGATATTACATCTCTATTAATGGAGCGTACCGCTGTATCTGCGAATATATTTAGTCGTCCTGAAGAAACGAGTGTGCTTGGATTAGATAGTGTATATAATTTGGAACTTTCACAGTTATATCAAATTTTTTATCAAACTATAAAACGGGCTAAAGAGTTACCAGAAGAAGAGACAATTCGTGAGGTAAAGGTTGAAAAGGATACGTATAGTTTAGAGGACATGATTATATCCTTGTCTAGTCGTATACATCGTGGCGAATGTCTATATTTTAGGGAGTTATTAGTAGCAATTGAAACGAAAAGTGGTATGGTAACTATCTTTATGGCTGTTTTAGAATTATTAAAACAACAAGTTATGGAAATGCGCTATGAAGATGATGATATTATATTCACTGCTACCTTAGAGAGGGCCGTGTAGAAAGGGGGCCATATGAGCTTACCAACGATGCATTTAGAAGCCGTTTTGTTTTCATCGGCAAAGCCTATATCGATAGATATGTTAGCAGAAGTGTTTGGGCTTTCCACAGAGGCGACACAAAAATATATAGAAGAATTACAACGAGAACTAGAAGAACAGAATCGAGGTATTCGAATACGTATATCTGGAGCTGGTGTTGAATTAGTAAGCGCTGTTGAATGTGCTGATTATGTTGGGCATATTCGTAAAAGAGAAGATAAATTATCTAATGCGGCTATGGAAACATTAGCTGTTATCGCCTATAAGCAGCCTATTACAAAGGCTGAAATCGAAGAGGTGCGCGGTGTAAATAGCGATAAAATTATAAAACAATTATTAACTCGATCTCTTATAGCTGAATTAGGTCATAAGGATACTGTAGGTAGACCGATTCTATATGGCACGACTGATGAATTTTTGAGAAGTGCTGGTGTAGAATCGATAGAAGCCTTACATCAAGAAGTTTCGGAAACAGAAGGATAGCATGGAACGATTACAAAAATATATTGCCAGTTGTGGTATTGCATCACGGCGTAAGGCAGAAGAACTAATTACAGAAGGTAAAGTACAGGTCAATGGTCGCAAGGTAACCGAATTAGGGGTCAAAATTAATCCACAAAAAGATAAGGTTAAGGTTAATGGCCAATTATTGGCTCAAGAGAAACCAGTATATTATTTGTTAAATAAACCAAAGGGTGTCATTACATCTGTGTCTGACCCTCAAGGTCGAGAAACAGTTTTAGATTATATAAAAAATGAAACGAAAAGAATTTACCCTATTGGTCGTCTCGATTTATATACAGAAGGTTTGTTACTGCTTACGAATGATGGAGAGTTGGCACAAAATCTAACACATCCATCTAAAGGCATTGAAAAGACTTATGAAGTTCGTATCAAAGGTCGTGTTCGCGATGATGATTTACAAATTATTGCAAATGGTGTAGAGCTTGAAGATGGTATAACTGCACCTGCAACAATTGTAGATTTAGGTTTTGATGATCATAATGGTGTACATGAAGTAGAAATTACAATTCATGAAGGTCGTAATCGTCAAGTTCGTCGTATGTTTGAACACTTTGGCTATCGTATTCATAATTTAAAACGTATTGCGTATGCTGGTCTTACTTTAGGTGGTGTGAAACGAGGCGCTTCTCGTCAACTAACAATTCGTGAAGTAAAAGCGCTAAAAGCATTGGGGACAGATAAGGCATGAAGCAAATCATAGTCATTGGCGGTGGTGCGGCAGGTCTAATGGCAGCTGTTATAGCAGGCCGTGAAGGAGCACGCGTCATCTTATTGGAAAAAATGAATATGGTTGGCAAGAAAATGGGCATTACCGGTAAAGGTCGCTGTAATATTACGAATAGTGCAGATATGACCGAATTTATAAAAAATACGCCTGGTAATGGTAAGTTCTTGTACGGTGCCTATGAACGCTTTAGTAATGAAGATCTTCTGGACCTTTTGCATAGTTGTGGGTTAAAAACTAAAGTAGAACGTGGGGGACGAGTGTTTCCTGAATCCGATTCTGCATTAGAAGTTCGCAATATCTTTATGAAAATCCTAAAAAAGTATAATGTTCAAGTTCATTTAAATGAACCTGTTACATCGATTACTGTACAGGAAAATCGTGTAGTTGGTGTTACAACGGATAAGGAACAATATGCTTGTGATGCTGCTATTATTTGTACTGGTGGTGCATCTTATCCATTGACAGGCTCTACTGGTGATGGTTACGTTTTAGCCGAAAAAGTGGGACATACTATTACTGATATTCGTCCATCCTTGGTTCCTATCGTTACAAACGAAACGTGGGTAAAGGAAATTATGGGGCTTAGTCTTCGTAATGTTGAGGTTTCTGTAGTTTCTAAAAATAAGGTGCAAGCTAAACAATTTGGGGAGATGATGTTTACCCATTTTGGTCTTACGGGGCCTACAATTCTATCGTTAAGTCACACGGTAGGTAAGTTGCTTCGGAAGAAGAATCCTCAAATTACTATTGAAATTAATCTTAAGCCTGCCTTGACTGCAGAAGTATTGAACAAGCGCTTGCAAAAGGACTTTGATTTATACTCAAAAAAACAATTGGCTAATGGTATGAAGGATTTATTACCGGTGAATCTTATTCCAATTGTTATAAAGCTTGCTGAGCTAGATTCTACTAAACCAATTAATCAAATTACAAAGGAAGAGCGTTTGCGCTTATGTCATGTGTTGCAACATATGACATTAACAGTTAAGGAATTACGACCAGTAGCGGAGGCTATTGTAACAGCTGGTGGTATTTCCTTAAAAGAATTTAATCCTAAAACTATGGAGTCTAAATTGATTGGCGGTTTATATGGTGCTGGTGAAGTACTAGACATAGATGCTTTTACAGGAGGCTATAATTTACAAGCTGCCTTTTCCACAGGCTATGTGGCGGCTATGCATGCCGTACACGGTGATGAAGAATAGAGGTTATTATGAACACTAAAAAAATTGCCATTGCTATTGATGGTCCTGCTGGGGCTGGTAAAAGTAGCATTTCTAAAGTAGTGGCCAATGAATTAGGGTATTTATATATCGATACAGGTTCCATGTATCGCGGTGTTACATGGGCAGTTCTTGATAGTCAAATCGATGTTAAGGATCAAGCTGCTGTAGAAGCTTTATTACCTTCTTTAAATTTGACTTTAGAGCCTACTGCAACAGCATGCAAGGTCTATATTAAAGGGAAAGATGTTACATCATTAATTCGCCAGCAGCAAATTAATGATAATGTATCGACTATAGCTTCTTATAAAGGGGTTCGACAATATTTGGTAGAACGCCAACAAGAGATGGCCGCCGTTGGTGGAGTTATATTAGATGGACGTGATATCGGTTCTGTCGTATTACCTAATGCAGAGCTAAAAATTTATTTAACCGCTTCTGTAGATGCACGGGCAAAACGTAGATGGCTTGAAGTACAAGGTACATCAAACGAGCAAACACTAGACGAAATTAAAAAGAATGTTGTTAGTCGTGATGAAATGGATAAAAATCGTGAAGAGTCTCCACTTGTATGCGTTGAAGATGCAGTGGTTGTAGACTCTAGTAATATGAATTTCGATGAAACTGTGGCATATATATTGAATTTAGTACAGGAGACAATCAATCATGAATAAATTTTCTACCTGGTTATGGCGTACCGCTTTTTGGCTTCGCTATAAGGTAGGGTATGGGTTGAAAGTATATGGTCGCGATAATTTTCCAATGGAAGGACCCGTTATCGTGGTGCCTAATCATTTAAGTAATAACGATCCCCCTATCTGTGGCTATGCTTTGCCTAGACATGTACACTTTATGGCTAAACAAGAATTATTTGTGAATCCCATTTCACGTTTTTTTTGTACATGGCTTGGTGCATTTCCGTTAAATCGCGGTGCTATTGATAAAGTTGCTATTCGTCATGCCATGGGACTACTTAAAGACAATAAGGTTTTAGGCATATTTGCAGAAGGAAATCGTCAAAAAAGTGGTAAACTTGGTAAATTCCATGATGGTGCAGCATCAATTGCTCTTAGAACAGGTGTTAGCATAGTGCCTGTTGCTATCATTGGCTCTCACAATATGGAACGTAATAAAGTGGCTTGTATTATTGGTAAACCGATTCCAGTTGAAAAAGCTAAAGCGACTCCAGAAGCGATTCAAAAAGTAAATGATAGTGTTAAAAGTGAAATCCAACGAATGATAGATTCTTATCATAACAATTGTATAGAGGAGACTTTATGGAAATAATTTTGGCTGAAAACCATGGTTTTTGCTATGGTGTAAAACGGGCTGTTGAAATGGCAAATGAAGCTGCAAATAACGATGGTAAAAGCTATACATTAGGTCCTATTATTCATAATCCTCAAGTTGTAGGTCGTCTTGAAGACAAAGGGGTAAGCCCTGTTCAAGAAGTGTCTGATATCGCTGAAGGCACAATGATTATTCGCTCTCATGGTGTAGGACCTGCTATTTACGAAGAGGCAGAAGAAAAAGGATTACATGTTGTGGATGCCACATGTCCACATGTAAAAAAAGCACAGCAAGATGCAAAGTCTGTTATAGATGAAGGTATGACTTTGGTGATTTTGGGCGAAAAAAACCATCCTGAGGTCAAAAGCATTAATTTATGGGCAAATAACGAGGGAATAATCATCGAAGATGAAGAATCCGCCCAAAAACTACAAGTTGTGGAAAAAATGGGTGTTGTTGTACAAACAACCTTTTCACAATTCAAATTTAACAGTATAATAGACATATTAGAGAAAAAATCTAAGAATCTTAAGGTTTTCAAAACGATATGCAATGCAACGCAAGAACGACAGAATTCTGCCGTTGATTTAGCACGTAATGTAGATCTTATGATAGTGATAGGCGGTAAGAACAGCGGCAACACAAACCGATTGGCAGAGGTTTGTCGTGACGTTGGATGTACAACGTATCACATTGAAACTTCTACTGAATTACAACTGGAATGGTTTAACCGAGTACAGACGGTAGGAGTAACAGCAGGAGCATCGACTCCCGACTGGATTATTAAGGAGGTCATTGAGACAATGAAAGATTTTGCAGAATTATTAGCAGCCGAAGGTCAAGAAGAATTTAAGAAAGGGAACGTTGTAGAAGGTACAGTAGTTCAAGTCGAAGATGAACGAGCTTATGTATCTTTTGGCTACAAAACTGAAGCCATTTTGAACAGAACTGAAATTTCTTATCCAGCACCAGAATCTGCCAAAGATGTGTTAAAAAATGGTGATGAAATTAAAGCAGTTATCATGAATCACATCAAAGAAGATAATCCTATTTATCTTTCCATGACTCGCTTGGCTAAAGATGAAGATTGGCAATATGTTATCGAAGCACAAGAAAAAGATGAAGCTATCGTATGTAAAGGTATTGATGCTATCCCAGCAGGTTTAGTAGTAACAGTTAAATCCCTTCGTGGTTTCATTCCATTGTCCCAAGGTGATGTTCATTTCGTGAAATCCTTGGACAACTTGGTTGGTACAGAATTTGAAGCTAAAGTACTTGAAATCGATGAAAAGAAAAACCGTTTGGTTCTTTCTCGTCGTGCAGTATTGGAAGTGGAACGTCAAGCTAAATTAGCTGAAGCATTGAAAAATATCAACGTTGGCGAAAACTATAAAGGTATCGTTCGTAAAATCATGCCTTATGGTGCATTCGTAGATATCGGCGGTATTGAAGGTTTACTTCACATTTCCGATATTTCTTGGCAAAAAATCAAAAAAGTGGAAGATGTTCTTTCCGTTGGCCAAGAAATCGAAGTTAAATTACAATCCTTCGACGCTGAAAGCAATAAATTATCCTTGTCCTTAAAAGCTTTATCTAAGAGCCCATGGGACGTTGCTGAAGAAACATTGCATGTTGGCGATGTTATTAACGGCAAAGTTGTTCGTTTAGTAGCTTACGGTGCATTCGTAGCTGTTAATGACGACATCCAAGGTTTACTTCACATTTCCCAAATTACAAAACAACGTAATGCGAAAGTTGAAGATTACTTGAACCGTGGTCAAGAAGTTGAAGTTAAAATCATTTCTCTTAACAAAGATGAAAAGAAATTGGGTTTGGCTTTGACTGAGTTGATGGAATCAAAAGAAACTGCAGAAGACGCTGAATAATTCATTGTCTAATAAAAGGCTAGCCAAGGTTTCCTTGGTTAGCCTTTTTGCGTACTTTACTTAGAATATGATAAAATATAGTAATGTATTAGATTAGATAATGAGGTGAAACTATGGCAAAACCATTAGTGGCTGTTGTAGGCCGTCCAAATGTAGGTAAATCTACACTTTTTAATGCCATTGTTAATAAACGTATCTCTATCGTTGAAGATATTCCGGGGGTAACAAGGGACCGTATTTACTTCGATGCAGAGTGGTTAAATCGTGAGTTTACAATGATCGATACTGGTGGTATCGAGTTCATTACTGAAAATAGTCATGTTATTCCTAAGATGATGCGACTACAAGCGGAATTAGCAATTGAAGAAGCAGATGTAATTCTATTTGTCGTTGATGGTAAACAAGGTATTGTACCTGCTGATGAAGAGGTCGCAAATATTCTTAGAGCTAGTGGAAAACCTGTTGTACTCGTAGTTAATAAGATTGATAGTGTAAATCAAGAACCGAATATTTATGAATTTTACAATCTTGGTTTGGGGGACCCCATTGGTATTTCCGCTAAAAATCTTATGAATTTAGGTGATCTATTGGATGATACTGTAAAACATTTTCCTCCAGTAGGTACTAATGTAGATGATGAAGATACTATTCATGTTGCTATTATAGGTCGTCCAAATGTGGGTAAATCTTCTTTGACTAACGCATTGTTAGGACAAGATCGTGTAATTGTATCTGATGTAGCAGGTACTACTCGAGACTCTATTGATACGTATTGGACTCATGAGAATCAAAAGTTTGTACTTATTGATACAGCAGGTATGCGTCGTAAGTCTAAAATCGAAGAAGCTGTTGAACGATATAGTATTGTTCGTTCTTTGCGATCAGTAGATCGTGCTGATATTGTAGTTCTTGTACTAGATGCTCAAGATGGTGTTACAGAACAAGATAAAAAAATTGCAGGTTACGCTTACGAAGCGGGTAAAGGCGTAGTCATTGTTGTTAATAAATGGGATCTTGTTGAAAAAGATGATAAAACTACATTGCGTTTTACTGAAGATATTTATGATGAATTAGGTTTCTTGCAGTTTGCACCTATCCTGTTTGCTTCGGCTTTAACTAAGCAACGTATTCATCGATTAGCTGATATGTTGAAGTTCGTATCTGAACAACAATATCGCCGTGTATCTACGGGGACGTTAAACCAATTATTACAAGATGCACAAACTGTAAACCCTGTGCCGTCTCGCAATGGTAGAATTCCAAAAATTTATTATATGACGCAAGCTAGTGTTAAGCCGCCTACATTCATTTTATTTGTAAATGAACCAGAGCTAATTCACTTCTCTTATATGCGTTTCTTAGAGAATCGATTGCGTGAGTCCTTTGGTTTTGAAGGAACACCGATTCGTTTAGTATTACGTGGCAAGAAACGGGATGATGAAGACTAATGGATATTTTGATTATTGTATATGCTGTATTATCATATCTTATCGGTTCGATTCCTAGTGGATTAATTATAGGTAAGTTTTTCTTTAATACAGATGTACGGCAATATGGCTCTAAAAATATTGGCGCTACTAATACATATCGTGTTATAGGTCTTAAAGCAGCCTTACCTGTATTTCTATGTGATGCTTTAAAAGGGGCAGCAGGAGTAGTGCTACTCTCACCCTATGGGCCTATGTTTATGATCTTAGGTGGTATTCTTGGAATGATGGGGCATAACTGGTCTGTTTTTTTGGGCTTTAAAGGTGGTCGTGGCGTTGCTACGGGTTTAGGTGTACTTATTGCTCTTTCACCAATAGTAGCATTGATTTGCTTTTTGGTATGGGGTGTTATCGTATACTTCACTAAACTTGTATCTTTAGGCTCTATCATTGCCGCTGCATTAGTACCAGTACTGATGTATTTCACTGGAGAATCCTTCTGGTTTGTTGGCTTTGGCGGATTAGCAGCTTTGTTTGTCATTGTACGTCACTGGGATAATATTAAGCGTCTACTTGCTGGAAATGAGTTAAAAGTAGAGCGCATTAAAAAGGATTAAAGAATGAATGTTGTTGTTATCGGCTCTGGTAGTTGGGGGACGGCCCTTGCTATTAAATCCGTTTTAGCTGGAAATACTACAACTATATATTGTCGTCGTCCAGAATTTGCAGATAAACTTGCAAAAGACTTAGAGAATAAAGACTATTTACCAGGTGTAAAACTTCCAGAAGAATTACAATATAGTTCTGATTTAGAGGCCTGTATTAGTAATGCCGAAGTGGTATTAATGGTTACTCCTTCTGTACATGTACGTACCAGTTTAGAGGCTATTAAACCGTATGCTCATAAAAATCAAGCCTATATTCTATGTTCAAAAGGTGTAGAACGAACCAGTGGCAAACTTTTGACGACTGTGATGAAAGAGGTTCTTGCTACCATAGGGTGTAATTTAGCGGTTTTGTCTGGACCTAATCATGCAGAAGAGGTTGGTCGCAACTTACCTGCTGCATCTGTGCTGAGTACTGAAAGCCTAGAGGTAGCTACAACATTGCAAAAGGCATTATGTAGTCAAAATTTTAGAATTTATGCAAATACTGATATGATTGGTGTTGAACTAGCAGGAGCCACGAAAAACATCATTGCCCTTGCAGCTGGTATTGCAGATGGTTTAGCTTTAGGGGATAATTGTAAGGCTTTACTATTAACACGTGGTCTTCATGAGATGACTCGCTTTGGGGTGGCCTTAGGGGCCCAAAAAGAAACCTATGCTGGTCTTGCTGGTATGGGGGATTTGATTGCTACTTGTATGAGCCCACATGGTCGTAACCGTGCGGCTGGTCAAAAACTAGCCGAGGGTAAGACTATGGATTTTATTGTTAATCATACTAATATGGTTGTAGAAGGATTTTTCGCAACAGAAATTATTTATACAATGGCTTGTAAACATCAAATTGAAATGCCTATAACGAAGGCTTTATATGAGGTTTTATACGAAAAAAAATCTCCATCCATAGCATTAGCTGAGTTGATGGGGCGTGATATTAAAATTGAAGTATCATAAATAAAAGATACTTTTAATTTGGTTATTTATATACTATAATTAATGAGTATAATCTTGTGAGGGTTGTATGCGAATTATTGGCGGAACTGCTAAGGGACATGCTATAAAAGCACCTAAAGGATTAGATACTAGGCCTACACTTGATCGTGTTCGTGAAAGTGTATTTAATGTATTAGCCAATAAAGGTATATTTGGTTCTGATATACTAGATATATTTTCTGGCACTGGTGCAGTAGCAATTGAAGCCTTAAGTCGTGGTGCAGCACATGCAGTAGCAGTGGACTTTAAAACGGGAAAACTAATTTTAGAGAATGCTAAACATTGTCGTGTGGATGATCGGTTAGAAATTATTCCGAGGAAACTTTCACAATTAAAAAATTATATAGTAGGGCGACAGTTCGATTATATATTTTCTGACCCGCCATATGAAAATGGATTTATACAAGATACCATAGATTTGGTTGTGAACTATGATTTGTTAAAACCTGAAGGTGTTTTATTATTAGAACATCATAAGGATGAGGTTTTTACCTTACCAGAATCATGGGAATGTATAAAAGAACAGAAATTTGGTTATACGTTGGTTTCCTATTTTGTAAAGACAGCCGAAAGGAGCTAAACCTGTGCGTATAGGTGTATGTCCGGGTAGTTTTGACCCAGTTACTAATGGACATGTTGATATTTTTGAACGGGGCAGCCGATTGGTTGATAAATTAATCATTGCTGTCAGCTCAAATCCGAATAAAAATTCCTTATTTTCTATGGAAGAACGGGTTGAGATGATTCGAAATTCTGTCAAACATATTCCTAATGTTGAAATTGATTGTACAGGTGGCTTACTCAATGAGTATGTTAAATCCAAGAATGCTACTATTATTATTCGAGGATTACGTGCATTGAGCGACTTTGAATATGAATTTCAGCGCGCATTATTTGCAAAATATTTGGATGATGACATTGAAACAGTATTTATTATGACAAATAACAAATACTCTTTTGTCAGCTCCACGGGTATTCGTGAACTAGCTAAATTTGGTGGTAAGCTAGATGGTCTTGTTCCGGATGATGTTAAGGAAAAACTTGAAGAACGCTTTAATACGGTCCATAATAAATAGGGGTGAATTGTATGAAAACAGAAAAATTATTAGAAGATTTAGAGGTTCTTATTGAATCTAGCAGCCGTATTCCTATGACTACAAAACGTATGGTTGAGGAAGACGAAATTATGCGTATTATTGATTCTATTCAGGAATCCTTACCTTTGGAACTTGAAGAATCTCGTCGTATTGTAGCAGATAAAGATAAAGTGTTAGCTGATGCTCAACGTCAGGCTGAAACTTTGATTGATCAAGCTAAAGACTACATTGCTAAATTGACAGCTGAAAGTGAACTTGTAAAACAAGCTCAAGAACAAGCGAATCAAATTATTAATGCAGCAAATCAATCCTCTGATGAGTTGAAAGCTAGTTCTATTCAATATGCTGGTGATGTTCTTAAATATGTTGAAAACAACTTGGAAAAAACATTGGAAAGCTTGCGTCAAAATCGTGAAAGTTTGAAACAAACTGAACAACGTACAGAAGAAAACCAATAGTTTAAACAAAGGCTAGATATCATATTATATCTAGCCTCTTTTTTTATATTTTAAATTCCATAGAAAACTTAAGATAAGTAATATCAATTTTCAGATCAATATGTAAAAAATAATGTGAGCGAAATAATAAACCAAAAATAAAAGCGAAGGGATACCTTCGCTTTTATCATTCTCTATAGTTTTCTGGCTTTTTCGGCTCCACAATCATAGTTTGATGGGTATTAAAAATAACAAATCCCAAAGGAGATCCAGGTGGCTTTTTGATATTTTTAATGTATGTATAATCTACCGGGACCTTACTAGTATCACGAGCTTTACTGAAGTAGGCTGCATATTGAGCTACTTTAGATAGAATCATATCGTCTGGCTCAACATTGAGTCTTAAAATAAGGTGCGAACCTTGGATATCCTGTGTATGGAACCAAATGTCAGTTGGCTTTGCAAATCGGTGTGTTAAATATTCGTTTTGTTGATTGTTACGACCGATGAATATTTCACCTTCATCAATTGTTAAGTGAATGTAGTTAGATTTGCCAAGCTTGTAAGATAGTGGTTTTTTTGATTTTTTTATGATACCTGCATCCATGCATTCTTTGCGTATTTCTTCTAAGCTTTCACGAGTTGTGGCTAAAGAGATGCTGTACAGAATAGATTGTAAGTATGCTAGTTTTGTAGTACTAGCATTGAGTTGGAACTCGCCACTAACCATACGATTTTTTAGTTTTGTATAAAGCTTATAATACCATTGTGCATTTTCCACAATCGTTAAGTTTGGCTTTAAAGGAATCGTTAACATTTCATTTTCTTCGGAAAGAAGATTTTGTAATTCAATAGAAGGCTCATATTGCACTTGAAGGTGTGCATTTATCATTAGAAGATCACCATATAATTTATAGGTTTCCATTTTCTTAGTATCTTCTAATTCATCTTTGATCTTTTGATGGCGACCTTCTTCCTTTTTGATGGCTGCTGTTAAGATTTTTTCTAACTCTTTATCAGCTGTATAAATTGCCTTTGTATTATGAATAGATTCCTCTAAGGCTTCAGAAATAGTGTTATATTCTTTTAATACCTTATAGTTATGTAATAAAATACTTGTGTAAGCTTTTTTATTGTTATCGTTGACTAAAGTAAATAAACCTTTGCTATTTTCGAGTTTTACCTTGAGGTCGTACAAGGCTTTAGCAAGTGTATCTAGTTGAGAAGTATCTAAATCAGTTATGATTTCTTCACCACTTAATTTGGAAATATATAAAAGCTCATCCAATAAAGGTTTACCAAAACCGTTAAAGATAGCTCGAATAGATTGCTGCACAGAGCCATTACCAAAGGAAGTAAGTAGATTTTTTATTTCATTATTATCAAAGTCCATTAAACTTACGCGATTAGCATTAGGTGGTAAATCATACTGTATTTTTGGACTAATAATACGTTCACGGTTCATGAGAGGGGAGACGTGAATTAAGGATTCTAAAATAATACCGTCTTGTACGAAGATACAGTTGGAATATTTGCCCATTAATTCAATATAAATATATGTACTCGTAATAGAACCGTCCATTTCTAGTTTATCCGTTTGGATACACATGATACGGTCACCGTTGATTTGTTCCACCTTTACGATGCGGCTACCTTCAATATGCTTTCGTAAGAACATGCAAAGTGAGCTTGGTTCTTTTGGTAGATCTTGAAGTGGTTGGCTAAGATACATTGCTGGTGTGGCACCTACGGTAATAATTAAGTTTTGGTCTTCGTTAAGTGCTCGAACTTTAAATAATAATGTAGTTTTATCTATTTGATATAGTTTTTGTATTTGACCTGTTTGTAGTCGCTCGTTTAATTCTTTAGCGAGTACAGACATGGTAAGTCCGTCTAAATTCATAGTACTCCTTTCAAATATATTTAGAAGTATAGTTTAGTATACCATAGTGTACATATAATTCTTAGTATTTAAACACGGATTGTGTAATTCGTGGTACAATAATAAAAACTACTAAGGAGGATGATTTATGAAAAGTATGACCGGTTTTGGTTCTGGCACAGCAACCAAAGATGGCATTACCTGTACGGTAGAAATTAAGTCCGTAAACGCTCGCTTCTTGGATCTGTTTATTCGTAGTCCAAAACAAATGAATCCTTTTGAAAGTACTATTCGTGGAATGATACAAGATCGTATTACTCGTGGTAAGGTTGAGGTATCAGTTTCTATTTTAGATGCAGGGGAGCGACCTAAAACTTTTACTATTAATAGTGTATTGAGAAAACAAATACAAGAGTTGTTGGTACAAGAAGAATTCTATGATGATTCAAAAAAGGTACCTTTACAAGCTGTAAATTCGATTTCTACCGAATGGGTTCAACAACAAGATACACCAATTGCAGAAGATGTTCTATTAGATATTGTGAAAGAAGCTACGACTCAAGCATTAGATGCTTTAATAGCAATGCGAACTGCGGAAGGTCAACATATCAAGCAGGATTTATTAGATCGTATCGATACACTTGAAAAGATCATTACTAAAATTGACACTAATAAATCTGGTGCTGTAGAAGCATATCGCGAACACATAAAAACTAAAATTCAGGAATATTTAGTTTCTTTAGAAGCGAGTATTAGTGAGGATCGTTTTATACAAGAGATTGCTCTATTAGCTGATAAGACGGATATTACGGAAGAGATTGTCCGATTTACCTCTCATGTGGTACAATTAAGAAATACACTTGCAGATACAAACTCAATCGGTCGTAAGATTGATTTTATTTTGCAAGAAATGAATCGTGAGGTAAATACAATCGGCTCCAAAGCAATGGATTCGATTATTACTGAGTTTGTGGTTCAACTTAAATGTGAGTTAGAGAAAATTAGAGAACAAGTACAGAATGTAGAGTAATAGGAGGTCTATGAATGAGTATTCAATTACTGAATATAGGCTTTGGTAATATGGTATCTGCTAACCGTGTTATGGCTATTATTAGTCCTGAATCCGCCCCTATAAAGCGGATGGTTCAAGATGCTAGAGATAAGGGATTGCTCATTGATGCCACATATGGTCGTAAGACACGTGCTGTATTAGTTATGGATAGTGGTCAAATTGTATTATCTGCAATTCAACCTGAAACCGTAGCACATCGACTTGTGCAACATGATGTGGATGTAGATACAGTGGAATCATAGGAGTGCATATGTCAGACAGAGGATTATTAATCGTTATATCCGGGCCATCTGGCGCAGGTAAAGGTACGATTTGTGCGAATATTCGTAAAGAAATGCCTAATTTAGTTTATTCCGTTTCTATGACAACCCGTGCTCCACGTGTGGGTGAAAGGGAAGGAATTAACTATTTCTTCCGCTCTAAAGAGGAATTTGAGTCTTTGCTTAGTGAAGACGCATTCTTAGAATATGCTAAGGTATATGATAATTACTATGGTACTCCAAAACAGCATGTAATGGATTTATTAGATGATGGGAAAAGTGTACTATTAGAAATCGATATTCAAGGCGCTATGCAGGTTAAGGAACGTTTTAGCGATGCTGTATTTATTTACATTGTACCGCCGTCACTATCGGAGTTATCTGAACGTTTACATAATCGTGGCACAGATGCTAAAGAAGTCATTGATAAACGATTGTCATTGGCTTGTTCAGAATTAGCCTTAGCTCATCGTTATGACTATATCGTCGTAAATGATGATTTAGCAGAGGCTTCTGAAAAGGTTGCCTCTATCTTGCGAGCTGAGTCTTGTAAGATTAGTCGTAATAAAGAGCAAATTCAATATATTTATAAACAATATCAAGAGTCTAAGGAGAAGTGATAGTATGATGGTAAAACCTCCATTAAAAAAATTGGAAAGCCAAGTAGATAGCAAATATACATTGGTGACTTTAGCGGCTAAACGCGCTCGCGAATTAACAGATGGAGAACCTTGCTTAGCAGAATCTACACATGCGACTGACAAGCCTGTATCTTTGGCATTTTATGAAATTGCTGAAGGTGAAGTGACATATAAACGCACTAAAGAAGGCATTAAATAAAAAATCAATTCCTTGTATCAATGATACAAGGAATTTTTAAAAGGAGAAGAACATGCGCGGAAAACATATCATTGTCGCAGTATCTGCAGGTATTGCAGCGTATAAGGCAATTGAAGTGGTAAGCAGACTTCGTAAAAAAGGGGCTGAAGTAAAGGTTGTAATGACACAAAATGCAACGCATATTGCGTCACCTTTAACATTTGGTGAAATTAGTGGACATCCTGTAGCTTTAGACATGTTTGAACAAGTTCATCAGTGGGATGTAGAACATATTGCACTGGCCACTTGGGCAGATGCATATGTAGTTGTGCCTGCAACAGCAAATGTGATCGGAAAAATTTATGCAGGCATTGCTGATGATATGTTAACTACAACAATTATGGCCACCACAGCACCTAAGTACCTTTGTCCTGCTATGAATACAGAAATGTATAATAATCTTATTACTCAACGCAATTTAGAAGGATTACGTTCTTTGGGCTACCATATTATGGACCCTGCAGAAGGTTGGTTAGCTTGTGGTATCACTGGTGTAGGACGTTTACCGGAGCCCGAAGCAATTGTGGATTGGCTAGAAGCTAAAATGTGCAGCACCAATGAGCTTGAAGGTACTACTATACTTGTTACAGCTGGCGGAACACAGGAGAGTATTGATCCTGTTCGGTATATTGGAAATCGTTCTAGCGGTAAGATGGGGTATGCCATTGCAGAACAGGCTGCACGCATGGGGGCTAAGGTGATATTAGTAAGTGCTCCCACATCCTTGCCTATACCAAATAGCGTAGACTTTATTTCTGTAGATTCCGCGGTATCTATGCAGGAGGCTGTTGAAGCTCGTTATAATGATGTTAATGTAGTTATTATGGCTGCCGCTGTTTCTGACTTTAGAGTCCTTCATAAAGCAGAGAAAAAAATAAAAAAAATGGAGTCTATGACCATAGAACTTGTAAAAAATCCAGATATTCTACAAGGGTTGGGCTCTAAAAAAAGTCATCAAATTCTTGTTGGTTTTGCGGCAGAAACAGAACATGTAATCAAGTATGGTCAGGATAAAGTGGCTAAAAAAAATCTAGATATGCTTGTAGCCAATGATGTAAGCAAATCGAATGCAGGTTTTAATGTAGATACGAATGAAGGCTATTTTTTATATCCTGATAAAGAGCCTAAAGAAATGCCTAATATGAAAAAATCTGACCTTGCTCGACATATCCTTAGAGAAGTTATTGATTTAGTAGCAAACAGAGCTGATATAAATTAATTCTTGTGTGTGTTGTTTTAAAAAGGGTGTGTTTTTCTTACATGTTTGCTATACAAAAAGCATATTTAGACGGCTCATTAGGAAAAGGAAAATGGAGTAATAATATTATCGCCGGATTGGTCGTAGGGGTTGTGGCTCTGCCTTTAGCAATGGCCTTTGCTATTGCTAGTGGAGTTACACCGCAGGCGGGCATTTATACGGCAATCATTGCAGGTATTTTTGTATCCTTGTTTGGTGGCTCCCCTGTTCAGATTGCGGGCCCTACAGGGGCATTTATCGTTCTATTGAGCAGTATCGTTGTCAATTATGGCTTTGAAGGTTTACAAATTGCGACCATGATGGCAGGAGTTATTCTGGTTTTAATGAGTGTTGCAAAGTTAGGGACAGTCATTCGGTTTATACCCACACCTGTTATTATGGGTTTTACAGCGGGTATTGGTGTTACAATTTGGGTGGGGCAATGGCCATATTTCTTTGGATTTCCACCGTTGCCTTATATGGCTCATTTCCATGAAAAATTATGGACTATGATTCAGTCCTTACCATACTCTGACTTACCTACATTGGGGATTGCGATCTTAAGCTTAAGTCTACTGTTAATTTTACCTAAAATCCCATATATTAATAAAGTTCCAGCTCCCATTGTAGCTATGATTGTTGCTACGGTTATTCAAGCCATCTACCAATTTCCTACGGTTTTAACCATTGGTAGTGCATTTGGTGGCATACCTCAAGGTTTGCCAGAATTTTCTGTACCAAAATTGAGTTTTGATAAAATCTTATCCTTAATCGGGCCGGCTTTTACAATTGCCATGCTAGGCGCTATTGAATCCTTATTGTCTGCAGTTGTTGCTGATGGTATGAGTGGCACCAAGCATGAATCTAATACTGAATTATTTGGACAAGGATTAGCTAATATATTTGCGCCATTGTTTGGTGGAATTGCATCAACCGGTGCTATTGCGCGAACTGCCACAAATATTCGTCAAGGTGGTAATTCTCCGGTGGCAGGTATTGTTCATGCCATTACATTAGGTGCCATTCTTTTATTTTTAGCCCCATATGCAGTGTATATTCCGTTGGCATCTATGGCAGCCATATTATTTGTAGTAGCCTACAATATGAGTGATGTACCACGTTTTATACGAATGCTTATTCTCGCACCTCGTCCAGATCAAATAATATTATTGCTTACCTTTTTCCTGACTATTTTTACGGATTTAGTAGTAGCTGTAAATGTAGGTGTAGTACTTGCAGTGTTGCAGTTTATGCGCAAAATGGTTAATACAATTGATGTGCATGAAGCAAGTAGTGCCGAATTATCAGCTCAGATTAGGCATGAGATTACAATCCATCCAGAAATAATGGTATACACTGTAGATGGCCCATTATTCTTTGGTGCTATAAGTGCATTTGATAGAGCGTTAAACTCTATACATAAAGATCCTAAATATTTAATCATTCGTTTTGTAAAAGCACCATTTGTAGATTTAACGGGTTTACGTATTTTACGAGGTATTATTGAAGAACTGCAAAAAAGAGGCATAGAAGTTTTGCTTAGTGATGTGAGTTACGATATACGTAGAGAGATGTATAAATCTGATTTCTTGGATATTCTGGGTCGTCATCATATGTATCGTCAGTTTGAAAGTGCCCTTCATAAGGCCGAACATGATTTAGCTTTAAAAGAGGCAAGAGAGGTATAATAATGACTTGCTTTCTCACTGTAAATACACTATAATATTTTTGTAACTCATCAAGAGTAGTGGAGGGATAGGCCCTGTGAAGCTACAGCAACCATTCCAAGCGGAAAAGGTGCTAATTCCTATGACAAATGTCGTTAGATGGGAGGGTCTCTCATGAGTGCATGAGAGACTTTTTTTCGTATTAGGAGGATAAAATGGCTGAAAAACATATGTTTTTTACTTCTGAATCTGTTACTGAAGGCCATCCAGATAAAATAGCTGACCAAATTTCTGATGCTGTTTTGGATGCGATTATTGAAAAGGATCCAACTGCTCGTGTGGCTTGTGAAACTTTAGTTACTACTGGTTTAGTTCATGTAGTAGGTGAAATTTCTACTCATACATATGTTGATATTCCTCGCATCGTACGTGATACAATTCGTGAAATTGGTTATACTCGTGCAAAATTTGGTTTTGATTGTGATACTTGTGGTGTACTTGTATCCATCGATGAACAATCTGCGGATATCGCCATGGGCGTTGATGAAGCACTTGAATCAAAAGATGGCAATGGTGAAGTGCTTGATAAAATCGGTGCTGGTGACCAAGGTATGATGTTTGGCTATGCATCTAATGAAACACCTGAACTCATGCCTTTGCCAATTTCCTTGGCACATCGTTTATCTCGTCGACTTACAGAAGTTCGTAAGGATGGGACCTTAACTTACTTACGTCCAGACGGTAAAACTCAAGTTACTGTAGAATATGTTGATGGTAAACCTAAGCGCATTGATACAATTGTTATTTCTACGCAACATAGCCCTGAAGTGACCCAAGAACAAATTAAAGCCGATTTGAAGCGTTATGTAATTGACGCAGCGTTGCCTGCTGAATTCGTTGATGAAAATACTAAATACTTCATCAATCCAACTGGTCGTTTCGTAATTGGAGGCCCTCATGGTGATGCTGGTTTAACTGGCCGTAAAATTATTGTAGATACATACGGTGGTATGGCCCGTCATGGTGGCGGTGCATTTTCTGGTAAGGATCCATCTAAAGTGGACCGTTCTGCAGCATACGCAGCACGTTATGTAGCTAAAAATGTTGTAGCAGCAGGTCTTGCTGATAAATGTGAAGTGCAAGTTGCTTATGCAATTGGGGTTGCTCATCCTGTATCTATTTTAGTTGATACTTTTGGTACAGGTCGCATAGAGGAAACAAAAATTCAAGAGCTTGTTAAAAAACATTTCGACCTTCGTCCAGCAGGAATCATTGAAATGCTTGATTTGTTAAAGCCTCATTATCGCAAAACTGCAGCGTATGGTCACTTTGGTAGAACTGATGTGGATTTACCTTGGGAACGTACAGATAAAGCACAAATTCTAAAAGAAGAAGCTGGCTTATAATACAAAAGGTCTTGGTAGAATTTCTACTGAGACCTTTTATAATAAACGAAAGGAAATAATGTATGCGCGTAGCACAAGTTATAATTAACAGACCAGCCAAACAACTTCATAAACCTTTGAGCTATTTAATGCCTGAAAAGTTTGGTAATGTTTTACCTGGTACGCGCGTACTCATTCCTTTAGGACATAGTCGTGAAGAAGGCATTCTTATTGGTTACGACGAGTTAGTTGAGCCACCAGAGTTCACTTTACGAAATATTGTGCAAGTATTAGATAGTGAACCTTGGTTTACACCGGAAATGATGGATACGGCCCGTCGTCTAAATGAGTATTATTTATTCTCTTATGGCGATGCATTGCGATTGTTTACAGTGAATAAGACATTAAAATCTTACGAGGCACCAAAGGAAGAATGGTTAGTAGTTATGCCAGAATTTTCGGTGGCACAATTTAGTGAACGGAAAAAGAAACAACGAGAATTAGCAAAATACTTACTTGAAGTGGGCGGAGCATCTAAGGCATTACTGCTAGCTAAAGGCTATTCTCGTATGGTCATTAAACAAATGAGTGAAGCTAAAGGTATTGTCGTTGAAGCTCGTTTTAAAGCCACAAAAACAACATTTGATGAGCTTTTAACAGAAGAAGTTAATATTCCTCTTACTGAAGCTCAACAAGCTGTATATGGACCAATACAAGCTGCAATGAATAGCCATGAACATAAAACCTTTTTACTTCATGGTGTCACTGGTAGTGGTAAGACTCAATTATATTTACGTGCTACAGCAAAATGTATTAGTCAGGATAAGACGGCTATTATTTTAGTACCTGAAATTATATTGACTGATCAAATTGTGAGACGATTTGTAGAAACTTTTGGTGACGAAGTCGTAGTATTTCATAGTAAATTGACGGTACAACAACGGAACAATAATTGGGATCGTTTGCGCCGTAAGGATAGTCACATTATTATTGGCGCTCGTTCTGCCGTATTTGCGCCAGCTGAGGATATCGGCCTTATTGTGGTCGATGAAGAACATGATCCATCTTATAAACAAGAGGATATGGTTCGATATCATGCACGTAACGTGGCATTGTGGCGTGCTGAGGCACATGGTTGTCCCGTTATTTTAGGTTCTGCTACACCATCTGTTACTTCGTACTATAAAGCTAAGCAAGGGGAGTATCATTTACTAGAGTTGCCAAATCGCATTTTTGAGCAACCTATGCCGAAGGTTACTATAGTAGATATGAAGGAAGAAATTCTTCATGGAAATTACTCCGTTTTTTCTGATGCCATGAGTCGCTTAATTCAACATACATTAGATGAGCATAATCAAATGATTATTCTGTTAAATAGACGCGGTTATAGTACTTTTGTTATGTGCCGGGATTGTGGGGAAACTATTATGTGTCCTCATTGTGATGTAGCTATGGTTTATCACCAAGCTGGTGAAGAATTGCGTTGTCATTATTGTGAACATCATGAACCAATTCCAACTGTTTGTCCCAAATGTAATAGTAAGAGGATTAAGTTTTTTGGTTCAGGCACACAAAAGGTAGAGGAAGAGTTACGTCGTCACTTTAAATCGGCCCGCATTGCTCGTCTTGATCAAGATGTGACAAAAAATAAGCAATTAGCAGAAGATATTTTACATGACTTTGGGGCTCATAAATATGATATTTTGTTGGGAACACAAATGGTATCTAAAGGTCATGACTTTAAAGATGTAACAGCTGTTGGTATTTTAACAGCCGATTCAGTTTTGAATATTCCTGTTTATACAGCTTCAGAACGAACTTTTGATTTACTTACTCAAACCTCTGGACGTGCTGGTAGGGGTGAAAAACCGGGTAGCGTTGTAATACAAACATATAATCCTTTAAATTATGCTATAATAAAGAGTAAGGCTCATGATTATATAGGCTTTTACAATGAAGAAATTAAAAATCGTAAAGCTTTAGGATATCCTCCATTTCGCGAAATGATTCATATGGTAGTGCGTCATCAAGATATGAAAATATTAGAGTCTATAGCAAATCGTATTGTCGATGACTTGGAGTCTTATAAAGGAAATCAGGATATTTTGATTAATGGTCCTTATGAAGCGCCTATAAAAAAAGTGCGCGATATGTATCGTTTAGCTATTATGATTCGCGGTACAGATTTAACAAATTTGAAAGAATATATATATAACTCATGGATTTTCACGCAAGAAGGACTGCTGATTGACGTGGATCCCGTGTAGTGTAGGAGTATCAATGGCTGTATTAGATGTTGTGAAAGCAGGTCATCCCGTTTTAAAACAAGTGGCGGAACCTGTAGAACATGTTAATAAAAAACTTAGAGTCCTTATCGATGATATGGCTGAAACTATGTATAAGACTGAAGGGGTTGGTCTTGCAGCACCTCAAGTGGCTGTAGCTAAACGTATTATCGTTGTAGATGACCAATCTGGTAGTGGTCTTATTGCGCTAATTAACCCTGAAATCACTCATGCTGAAGGTTCTCAAGTTGGACCTGAAGGATGCTTAAGTGTGCCAGGATATTTCGGAGATGTGGAACGATTTAATAAAGTCACTGTTAAAGGTATTGATCCACATAATAAGAAGGTAACTATAAAAGCTGAAGGTTTTTTGGCGCGTATTTTCCAACATGAAATTGATCACTTGGAAGGTCATTTGTTTATTGAAAAAGCAACTAACTTACGATTAATTACTGATCATCCAGAGGAGAAAGAAATTGTCTGATAATAAACAATTACGCATCGTTTTTATGGGGACACCAGACTTTTCTGTGCCTACCTTAGAGGCTTTGATTCAAGCTGGTCATTCTATTGTCGGTGTGTATTGCCAGCCTGATAAACAAAAAGGGCGTGGTAAACAAGTTCAAATGCCCCCTGTAAAAGTAGCTGCTTTAGAGCATGACTTGCCTGTATATCAACCAGTCACTTTGCGTGATGAACAAGTGAGAGCCGAATTAGAAGCATTACAACCAGATGTAGTGATTGTTATTGCGTATGGTAAAATATTACCTCCTTGGCTTATTCGATTGCCGCAATATGGTTGCATTAATGTTCATGCCTCTATTTTACCTAGTTATAGAGGCGCTGCGCCAATTCATTATGCAATTCTTAATGGAGACTCTAAAACGGGTGTTACCATAATGCATATGGATGATGGCCTTGATACAGGTGATATCATTGACATTGTGGAGATAGATATTTTACCCGGTGAAACGACAGGACAGTTATTTGAACGTATAGCTGTACTGGGGGGTGAAACTATAGTGCCTGTATTAACTCGTTGGGTTAATGGAGAAATTGTGGCTACACCACAAGATGATTCAATGGCTACACATACTACTAAGATTACAAAGGAAATGGGGCAGATCGACTGGTCTAAGCCGGCTAATGAAATTGCAAATCTCATTAGAGGACTTAATCCAGCACCTGGATGTTATACATATCTCGATGGAAAACGTTTAAAAGTATGGTCTGGAGAAGTGGTTCCCAGTGATACGACTCACTGTTTGATAGATGTCCATGGTAAACATGTACCAATTGCTATATCAGCCACAACTGTGCCTGGTACAATCGTATCTAAAATAGCCGGTTTAGGTGTATTTTGTGGTGATGGAAATATAATTCTATTAACAGAAGTCCAACCAGAAAATAAAAAACGCATTTCTGCAATTGATTTTATAAATGGTCATCAAATAAAGGAAGGTATCGTTTTTGGGGACTCAATATAAGCAGTACGAAACGTATCCGTTATACTTGATTTTATCAACTATTACATGTGCTTTGCTCACAGCAGTACTAGCCTTTCTAATGTATATATTAGAACCAGGACTTTTACAATTGCATCCATTTGCATCAATTATAAGTAGTGTAGTTATATCTATACTTATTGCTATTATATGGATTTTGTGCTTATCTTTAATTGTTGCTAGCACAGGTATTATAAGGTTACATCCTATTGTTTTAAGACTAGCCAATCAGTTTATTTATGGATTATTTCCATTAACTTTGGCGATTGGTAAGGTGAGAGGGGTTACTAAGGATCAACTCCGCCAGTCTATGATTGATTTAATCAATCATTTAGTAATGCTAGATATGTATACGGTAGATCCAGAACGTATATTATTATTAACTCCTCACTGTTTACAAGAAAGTTCGTGTGTTCATAAGGTTACACATGATGTATATAATTGTAAGCAGTGTGGGCGATGCCAGGTTGGTAATTTGTTGCAAGTGGCTAAGGACTATGGTTGTCAATTTATAGTTGTCACTGGAGGCACCTTAGCGCGGATGAAGGTAAAGGAAGCACGCCCAAAAGCTATTGTAGCAATAGCTTGCGAACGAGATTTAGCAAGTGGAATGGCTGATGTATTTCCCATCCCAGTTATTGGGGTATTAAATGAACGTCCTAATGGGCCATGTTGTAATACAACAGTCGATTCTGAACGTGTTCGAGCAGTAGTAGAACAATTGATTGGTAGGAATAGTAATGATAGAGGTAAAGACTAATCAACAACAAAATATTCGATTGCTCGCTGTAAAAGCATTGAGTGAAATTAATCGCAATGGTGCTTATGCAAATATAAAGTTGCAAGAGTATTTACAGAAATATCATCTATCCGATTTAGATCGAAGATTCTTTACTGAACTTGTGTATGGGGTCATTCGTAGAAAAAATTACTTGGATGCTATTATTGTTCACTTTGCAAAGCGACCCTTAAAGAAACTATCTTCTATGGTTGTGGAAATCCTTAGACTTGGTATTTATCAAATTATCTATATGGATAAGGTTCCTGAAAGTGCGGCTGTTAACGAATCTGTTAAACTCGCCAAAAAGCTAACTAGAGGTTTATCTGGTTTTGTAAATGCTGTTTTGCGTTCGGTTTTACGTGAAAGTGATAGCATTTCTATCGGTGAACTAGCTAAGTCCGAAGCTGAAGAAATTTCCTTTATCTACAATCAACCATTATGGCTTGTCAACTTATGGATAAAAGAAATGGGAAAAGATAAGACCGTAGATCTTTGTTCTTGGTTTAATGAACAACCTCGTTTGACGGCTCGCATAAATACAGTGAAAGTATCTACTGAGGATTGTTTAAAAGAATTAGAAGATTTAGATTGGATTGTAGAACAGGATACATATATTCCTGAAGTAGTTTATATTGATGGACATCAAGGTCATTTAGAAAAAGCTAAACCTGTTTTAGAAGGTCATATTACTTTTATGGATAAAGCATCTATGTTAGTAGCCCATGTGGTAGATCCTCAACCAGGAGAGCTTATCTTAGACTGTTGTGCTGCACCAGGTGGCAAGTCTATGCATATGGCAAGTCTTATGAATAATACAGGAGCTATTATGAGTTGTGATATTTACGACCATAAATTAGAACTGATTAATCAAAATGCTGAGCGATTAGGTGTATCTATTATTTCTACTAAGCTTCAAGATGGTCGTTATCTTCCTGATAATTGGAAAGAACAATTTGATCGCGTCTTAGTTGATGCTCCTTGTTCTGGTCTAGGTATATTACAAAAGAAATTAGACATGCGTTGGCGTAAAACAGAGTCTTTACTTATTGAGTTGCCGCCGTTACAACTTGAAATATTAGAAAAAGCTTCTGAAATGGTTAAGGTTAATGGATATTTAGTATATTCCACATGTACTATGAATAGTGGTGAAAATGAAGCTGTTCTAAATAAATTCTTGGCAATTCATAAGAACTTTATCATCGATCCTGTATCATATAAAGGGGCACCACAAGCTATAGATGGTATGATTACAACCTATCCACCGCGAGATCATATGGATGGTTTCTTTATGGCTCGCATGAAACGCTTATCATAATATAAGAAATGGAGCACCATGATAGAATTATTGGGTAAGTCTTTAGAAGAATTACAATCTATCTTTAAGACCCATAATATACAAAAGTTTCGAGCGAAACAGTTAATTGACTATATCTATCATAGATATATTTTTGATTTTGAAGACATGACACAATTTCCGAAAGACTTGCGTCAATGGCTAGGTGATAATTGTGTTATTTCTTTACCTACATTAATTACAGAGTCTATTGCCCCTGATGGAAAGACTCGCAAAATACTTGTAGAGATGTCAGATCAAAGTCGTGTGGAAGCAGTTTTGATGGAGCAACACTATGGGTATTCTGTATGTGTTTCCTCTCAAGTGGGGTGTGCTATGGGATGTGTATTCTGTGCTTCTACACAAGGTGGCTTATACAGAGATTTAACAGTCGCTGAGATTATTGGACAAGTTGTCATATTTGGGGCTCTTACTAAAGAGGAAATACATTCTGTTGTCGTTATGGGCGCAGGGGAGCCGTTACAAAATTATGATAATGTATTACAAGCATTACAACTACTACATGATCCTATGATTTGTAATATTAGTTATCGTAAGATGACGATTTCCACTTGTGGTTGGGTTCCTAATATTTATAAATTAGCTGATGAAGGTTTGCCAATAACCTTAGCACTTTCATTACATGCTACAAATAATGAAGTTCGTCGTAGTATTATGCCCGTTGGGGCACGTTATGAATTGACGGAAGTCTTAGATGCGGTAAAATACTATTATAATACGACACAGCGTCGTGTTACCTTTGAGTATATTCTTATAGATTCTGTAAATGCATCTATGGATGAGGCTCATGCTTTGGGGAAAATCTGTAAAGATTTCCCAAATTGTCATGTTAACTTGATCCCAGTTAATGGCAATGAACATATTGAATTATATAAACCATCTATTACGAATATGAATACATTTAAAGACATCGTCAGTTCCTATGGTGTATCAGTAACGGTACGAAAGGAAATGGGCGATGCAATCCAAGCCGCATGTGGGCAGTTAAAGGCTGCTCATGGTCGGAAAAAGGAGAATCATGAATAATTTTGTTGGTTTAAGTAAAATTGGGCTTGTGCGCCAGCGTAACGAGGACCGTTTCTTCATTGATGGCCATATTTGTGCTGTTACTGATGGCATGGGTGGTTATAGCGGTGGTGAAATTGCAAGTACCTATGCTGTAGATGAAATAAAAGAATATTTGTCCTCCCTTGAAACGATAGGTCAACAAGACTTATGTGATGCTATTATTCACGCTAATCAACGTATTGTAAATCGCGTTGCTTGTGAAGAACGTCTTGCTGGTATGGGTACTACCGCTGTAGTTACAGCTATAAATGGTAATCAACTTTACTGGGCAAGTGTTGGTGATAGTCGTTTGTATGTATATAGAGATGGTCATTTACGACAAATTACTACGGATCATTCTATGGTACAAGAATTATTAACAGCTGGAGAGATTACAAAGGATGAAATGCTAAATCACCCTCAACGGAATTTATTAACTCGCGCAGTTGGTGTTGATGAAATCTTAGAGGTTGATAGTGGCGTAGAATCTATTCTTCCCGGTGATCGTATTTTACTTTGCACTGATGGATTAAGTGGCTATGTATCCGATGATGTAATTGCCTCTGCATTACAATCAACGGATGATGATATGTTGGTTATTGAATCATTGATGGAAGCTGTATATGAAGTCGGAGCAGGAGATAATGTGACCATTGTGGTGGGAACAATCTAATCTAGAAATGGAGAAATAATGAGTACTATGAATATAAAAGGCATACTTCTAGATAACCGCTACCGAATTGTTGATAAAATTGGCGTTGGTGGAATGGCTGATGTATACCTTGGAGAAGATACCTTACTAGGTAGACAAGTAGCAATAAAAGTATTGCATGCTAATTTTGCAAATGATGACGAATTTGTGACTCGATTTAAACGAGAAGCACAAGCGGCAGGTAAATTAAATCATCCAAATATTGTAAATATGTATGATGTAGGTTTTGATCAAAATCTACATTACATTGTCATGGAATATGTAGATGGTGAAACCTTAAAAAAATATATAACTCGTCATGGAAGACTGTCCATAGATGAGGCTGTTAAATTTACTATCGCCATAGCTGAAGGCTTAGAACACGCGCATACAATGGGCATTGTTCATTGTGATATAAAGCCACATAATGTTATTATTACCAATACGGGGCGCGTTAAAGTAACTGACTTTGGTATTGCTCGTGCAATAAATGCAACTAACACAGTTATGTATACGAATTCGATTTTGGGTTCAGCACACTATTTATCACCAGAGCAAGCTAGTGGTAAACCGGTAGACGGCAATACAGATATCTATTCTCTGGGTGTCGTATTGTATGAAATGCTTACAGGTCGTGTACCATTTGAAGGGGAAACGCCAATTGCGGTAGCATTAAAACATGTTCGTGAGAAGGTAGAACCTCCAACACGATATAATCCATCAATTCCTCCGCTTTTAGAAGCTGTTGTTATGAAAGCATTATCTAAAAATCCTGCTGATCGATTTGATTCTATCTCTGATATGATCAGTGATTTGCGATTATCTCAAGGTTTTACGATGGGCAAAACACAACGTCATGAACCATATGACTTTGCTACACAAATGATTCCTGCTGTTGATCCTGAAGCACTTGAAGATCTTAGTACGATTCAAGAAGAACGAAAAGAAGAGGGTAAAAAGAAGAGTATGTTAAGTAAAATTGCATCGATTCCACAAAAATACATCGTTCTAGGTGCTGCTGTCATTTTCTTAGTAGCATTTTTAGGTGCTTTCTTAAGCTACGGTAATTTCTGGAGTAATACAACAGTAGATGTACCTAATGTGGTAGGCAAACAAGTTTCTGTAGCAAAAAATATCTTAGAAGATAAACATTTGCGTGTGTCTACAAGTGAAGTCACAAATCCAGATGTGCCAGCTGGTCAAGTTATTTCTCAAACTCCTGGAGCTGGAGAGAAGGTTAAAGAGCAACGAACAATCCATCTTGTGGTTTCTAAAGGTGTAGGCGATATTACGGTGCCAGATTTAACTGATTTAACTGTGGATCAAGCCCGTCAACGACTTAAAGATTTAGGTTTAGTTGTGGGGAAAATAACACAGCAATCTGTAGATGGTAAAAAAGATGGTGTAATCATTGCTCAGAGTCCTTCCGGAGATTCTAAAGTGTCTAAAGGGACAACAATTGATCTCGTTGTAAATAAAGCGAAGGCTAAGAAAGTCAAAGTACCTAATCTTGTTGGTATGACATTAAAAGATGCTCGTGATACATTGAGTAATATTCAACTAGGTGTAAACCAAGTATCTGGATCTGTGGAAGAAAAATCTGTGGTTATAGAGCAAAGCATTAAAGCTGGCGATGAAATTGACGAAGGCTCCACATTAAATCTTACGACTGAGTTCAAAGATGATAAAAAGAAATCTGATAAAAAAGATGGAAACAGTGGTAATAAAACAACTGGTACTATAGATGTTACTGTACCAGCTGGTTCTAAAAATCAAGAACTTAAAATTGTCGTAAAAGATGATGAAGGTTCCGCAGTAATTTATGATGATACCAATAAACCTGGAGATCGTATTGTTCGAAAAGTGTCCGGTGTAGGTAATGTACGTATTGAGGTATACCTCAATGGTGCATTAGTGCAAGAAACTGCATTATAAGAGGTACTATGATTACAGGCATTGTTGTCAAAAATATGAATGGGTACTTTTATGTACAAGATGATACGGGCACCATTCATGAATGTAAGGTTCGTGGCAGACTTAAGAAAGGTCGTTATAGTTTACTTGTGGGTGACCGCGTTACGATTTCGGAGGATGGGTTCGTTGAATCCATCCATGGACGTCATAATTCGATGGTACGTCCAGCAGTAGCTAATATTGACCAAGTTGTATTAGTTGTGGCTGCCCATGAACCAGATATTAATGAGCTATTACTTAATAAAATGCTCGTTATGATTGAACATGCGGATATACCTATCGTGCTATGTATCAATAAATGTGACCTGATGGATTCAGAGACGGAAACTATGGTTGATCTTTATAAATCAATTGGTTATAAGGTTTTGATGACATCCACATATAATATGACAGGCATCGATGATTTACGTCATGTGCTTCAACATAAGGTAACAGCTTTTGCAGGTCCATCTGGTGTTGGTAAGAGTAGTCTTTTAAATGCAGTAGACCCAAAATTCGCCTTCCAGACTAGGGAGGTAAGTGATAAGATTAAACGTGGCAAACACACCACTCGTCACGCTTCTTTATATAGTTTAGATGCAGATTCTTTTATCATGGATACACCTGGATTTAGTGCTATTGAATTTAATGATGTTTCCCTTGAAAGATTGCCTACATTATTCCCAGAATTTGGTGAATATGTTGATACTTGTAAATTTAGTCCTTGCTATCATGAACATGAACCCATTTGTGGGATTAAAGCTGCTCTAGAAGCTGGTCATATTCATCAAGGACGATATGATGCTTATATGTCTATACGTAATGATATAGAAAGTCAACGAAAGAGGTTTTAATATGATAAAAATTGCACCATCTATGCTTTCCGCAAATTTTGCGGTGTTAAGCGAGGAATTAAAATCTATTGAAGCAGCGGGGGCTGATTTATTACATATCGACATCATGGATGGACACTTTGTTCCTAATCTAACCTTTGGTGCTCCCATTGTGAAAGCCATTCGTCCATATACAAAATTACCATTTGATGTGCATTTGATGGTTACTAATCCTGGTGATTATGTAGAAGAATTTGCAAAAATTGGTGTAGAATATTTTACTTTTCATCAAGAAACTGTACCTCATATGCATCGTTTGATTCAACATATCAAGCAGTGTGGGATGAAGGCTGGTGTAGCATTGAATCCTAGTACACCTGTATCTCTACTAGAAGATGTAGCTGCAGATTTAGATATGATTTTAATTATGTCTGTGAATCCAGGATTTGGAGGACAATCTTTTATTAAAAATGCCATAAAAAAAGTTAAACAAGCTAAGATATTGTTAGAAGAAGTAGACAATTCAACGGCAGTCATTGAGGTGGACGGTGGTATTAACGATATTACTTGTGTACCGATTAAAAGAGCGGGGGCTACAGTTTTAGTTGCTGGTTCTGCAGTATTTGGTGCTGAAGATCGTGCAAGTATGATTGAATTCATTCGCAATAATTAAATAAATATTTTCATAATATTCTATAATTCAAATTTGAACATAAGATCGTACATCAATAAGAAAGAGAATGTATTTAAAATAAGGAGTGAGGCATACTTAAAGAATTCCTCACTCCTTGCTTGCTTTTGCCATGATTTTTTGTTAGAATTATTAGGTATGAAAAATATGCACGTCAGTGGACTTCGGTACTGTGCCTAATTTTGGGTGACCCGAAGGATGAAGCGGCGGAGGTTAATTAACAGGAGGTGCCACAATGGCAGTAGTATCAATGAAACAATTATTAGAGGCTGGTGTACACTTTGGTCATCAGACTAGAAGATGGAACCCTAAAATGGCGAAATTCATCTTCACTGAACGCAATGGTATTTATATCATTGATTTGTCTAAAACAGTTAAAAAAGTAGAAGAAGCTTACAATTTCTTGCGTGAAGTTGCTTCCCAAGGCGAAGTAATCTTGTTCGTAGGTACTAAAAAACAAGCTCAAGAAGCTATTAAAGAAGAAGCTATCCGTGCTAACATGTTCTTCGTTAACGAACGTTGGTTGGGCGGTATGTTGACTAATTTCAAAACAATTGAAACTCGTATTAAACGTTTAAAACAATTGGAAGCTATGGCAGAAGACGGTACTTTCGAAGTATTGCCTAAAAAAGAAGTTATCGGTCTTCGTCATGAAATGGATAAATTGGAAAAATACCTTGGCGGTATTAAAGATATGCCTAAAATGCCAGGTGCTCTTTTCGTAGTAGATCCTAAAAAAGAAAAAATCGCTATTGCAGAAGCTAAAAAATTGGGTATTCCTGTAGTTGCAACAGTTGACACTAACTGCGACCCAGACGAAGTTGATTTCCCAATCCCAGCAAATGATGACGCTATTCGCGCTGTTAAATTGTTGGCTGGTAAAATGGCTGACGCTGTTCTTGAAGGTCGTCAAGGCGAATCCTTTGAAGAAGCATTAGATAACATGGTAGCTGATTCCGCAGAAATGGTTCGAGACGGTAAAGCTTAATCGTTGTCGTATTAGCATTTGAAAGATAAATCTATAACATATATAATTGGGGTAAGGACTATATCCTTACCTTAATTAATACTAGGAGGAACAAAATAATGGCAATTACTGCTGCTTTGGTAAAAGAATTGCGCGACATGACTGGCGCAGGTATGATGGACGCTAAAAAAGCATTGGTTGAAACTGACGGTAATATCGATAAAGCGGTTGACCTTCTTCGTGAAAAAGGTTTGGCTGCGGCAGCTAAAAAAGCTGGTCGTATTGCAGCTGAAGGTGTAGTACAATCCTACATTCATGCTGGTGGTCGTATCGGTGTTTTAGTGGAAGTTAACTGTGAAACTGACTTCGTTGCAAAAACTGATGATTTCCAAAATTTAGCACGCGACATCGCAATGCAAATTGCAGCTGTAAATCCTACATACTTGAACCGTGAAGAAGTTCCTACTGAAGTAATTGAACACGAAAAACAAGTATTATTGGAACAAGCTAAAGTAGAAGCTGAAGAAGACGTTAAAGCTGGTCGTAAACCAAAACCTGAAGCTGTTTTAGAAAAAATGGTTGCAGGTCGTATTGAAAAATTCTATAAAGAAAATTGCCTATTAGAACAAGTATTCATTAAAGATGGCGATAAAACTGTTACAGACATCATTAATGAAAGTATTGCAAAAATCGGTGAAAACATCAACGTACGTCGTTTTGTTCGCTATGGTTTAGGTGAAGGCATTGAAAAACGCCAAGATGACTTCGTAGCAGAAGTAATGGCATCTGTTGGTAAATAATTAATAAACAATAAGAGAACACCGTACAGTGTTCTCTTATTTTGCAATAGAGGAGTAAAAATATGGCAAAAAGAAAGTTTCGACGTATTGTTTTAAAGTTGAGTGGTGAAGCATTAGCAGGTGAACAAGGTTTTGGTATTAATCCTGATGTTGTTGAAGAATTTGCAAAAGAAATTGCTGCTTTAGCAAAATCCACTGATTTAGAAATCGCGATTGTTGTTGGTGGCGGTAACCTATGGAGAGGTTTAGCTGGTAGCAATCAAGGTATGGATCGTGCTACTGCTGACTATATGGGGATGCTAGCAACAGTGATGAACTCCTTAGCATTGCAAGATGCATTAGAGCAAGCTGGTGTAGATACACGTGTTCAAACAGCTATTGAAATGCAAGAAATTGCAGAACCTTATATTCGTCGTCGCGCTATTCGTCATTTAGAAAAAAAACGTATCGTTATCTTCGGTGCTGGCCTTGGTAAACCTTACTTCTCTACAGATACAACAGCTGCATTACGGGCTGCTGAAATTGAAGCCGATGCTATTTTAATGGCAAAGAAATTTGCAGATGGCGTATATGATTCTGACCCTAAGACAAATCCTAATGCCGTTAAATTTGACGAATTAACATATAACGAGATTATCACAAAAGAATTAAAAGTAATGGATGCTACATCCACAACTTTATGTAAAGATAACAATATTCCTATTATTGTATTTAGCATGGATATTCCTGGTAATATTACAAAAGCTGCTAAAGGTGAAGAGATAGGGACCATTGTTCGAGGAGAATAATTCATATGGAAATTAAAGAATTGTTACAACAAGCAGAAGACCGCATGAATAAGTCTATTGAGGCTTTAAAACATGAATTCGCATCTATTCGTACAGGCCGTGCTAGTGTAGCACTACTTGATAAAGTAATGGTTGATTATTATGGAAGTCTATCACCCATTAATCAAGTTGCGAATATCTCCGTGCCTGAACCTCGAATGATTGTGATTGCACCTTGGGATAAAACAATGATTGGTGCTATTGAAAAAGCAATTTTACAATCTGATTTAGGTTTGAACCCTGGTAATGATGGTGCACAAATTCGTTTAAGTATTCCTCAATTAACTGAGGAACGTCGTAAAGAAATCGTTAAAGTAGTTCATAAAAAGGCTGAAGATGCAAAAGTTGCAGTGCGCAACATTCGTCGCGATGTAAATGAAGCATTAAAAAAAGAAGAGAAAGCTAAAACGATTACTGAAGATGATGCTAAAGACGGTTTAGATCAAATCCAAAAGCTTACCGATGCTAAAGTTAAGCAAATCGATGAGTTAAAAGCAGTAAAAGAAAAGGACGTATTAGAAGTATAATGTTAGATTCTAATAGCCTTATTGGAATACCATGGCAGCTTGCAAAGTCTCGTTTGCAGGCTGCCCATATTCCTTTTAAGGTAATGATTGGTGGATCCTTTAATCGCTTCTTTGAAATTTCAGATAAAGGATTTTATGTGGCACGTATTACAAAGGTTGATGAGTGCTTACATATACTACTATATAGACCAATGATTGCCAGCGACTTCGGAAATTCTATCGAGGTAGACTATGCTAAAGAAATTATTTAACCGTAAACGTTCTGATACGCCTGTCATTGATCGTAATATAATTCCACAACATGTTGCTATTATTATGGATGGTAATGGACGATGGGCTAAACGCAGAGGCATGCCGCGCTCCATGGGGCATCGTGCTGGTGCAGATGTATTAAAAGAAATTGTTATGGCCGCAGATGAGATCGGAATTAGAGCTCTTACGGTATATGGTTTCTCCACGGAGAACTGGAAACGTCCTGAACAGGAAGTTTCTTTACTTATGTCTCTCATAAAAGAATACTTAAATAATAATGTTAAGTATATGCATGAACATAATGTACGCATTCGATTTATTGGTTTTATTGGAGGGCTTTCAGAAGACCTACAAAAAATCATTCAAGATGCAGAATTATTAACTCAGAATAATACAGGCCTCACATTACAGTTAGCGATTAACTATGGTGGGCGTGATGAAATAGTTAGAACTATCCGCGACATTGTAAAATCCGTTGCGGATGGCGTTATTACAATGGACAAAATTACTGAAGAATATGTAAGTTCTCAATTATTCACTAAAGAGTTTAGTGATGTAGATTTATTAATTCGTCCTAGTAGTGATTTTAGAATTAGTAATTTTTTGTTATGGCAACTAGCGTATGCTGAATTTTGGTTTACCGATTTGCATTGGCCAGATTTTACTAAGGAAACTTTACTTGAAGCTGTGGCGGCATATCAGAAACGAGAACGCCGATTTGGTGGCTTATGTGATGAGGAATAAAAAATGTTAAAAACACGTGTTATTACCGCTGTTATTGGTTTTATTATTGCCTTAGGGGCCATTACATTTGGTGGATTAGTGTATGATGTGCTAATTACACTTTTAGCTTTATTAGGGTGGCGTGAGTTTGTATTACTTGGTAAAGCTAAACGTGTTCGGATATCCATTATATGGGGATATATTAGCATTTTATTGCTAATGATTGCTCTTGCATGTCATCAGTATATTATAGCTATAGCTATTTTAGTATTAAGTTTATTTGCCAATTATATGTTGTGTACATTTGGTGAAACTAAGTACTCGATGTCTAGTGTATCCTTTAGTGTATTTGGTTTATTATATATTGGTATGGGTATGACTTCATTGCTCTTGATTCGTCATGACTCAATTTACATGAATTTATCAATGCCTTTTGAACTATATAACTGGGGCACTATTACACTTTGGTTATTATTGTTTACTACTTGGGCTAGCGATACCTTTGCATACTTTTCAGGTCGAGCTTTTGGTAAACGTAAAATAGTACCATCCATTAGTCCTAATAAAACACTAGAAGGTTTTATTGGTGGATTTATCGGCTGTATCCTTACAGGTGCAGTATTTTCGTATATCGTTGGCATTCCTTGGTGGATGGGAATCCATGTAGGTATGATTAGCGGTATATTAGCACCATTAGGTGATTTGTTTGAATCAAAGATTAAACGACTATGTAATGTAAAAGATTCTGGTACATTATTACCAGGTCATGGCGGTGTATTGGATCGCTTTGATAGTTTATTATTTGCGGCTCCTATTACATTAGTATATATATTACTATTTTTGTACTAATTTCATAGAGGTACACTTATGAAATACCTAAGTATTATTGGTAGTACTGGCTCTATCGGTACACAGACGCTTGATGTGGTGTCTCAACATCCAGATCAATTCAAGGTGGTTGCCTTAGTGGCACATCATAATATTGACCTCTTAGAACATCAGATTAAAGAATATAAACCTTTGGTGGCGGGTCTTGTAGATGAAGGTGCTTTTAAAGAATTACAAGCACGCTATACAGGTCCTACAAAATTGATAGGTGGTAAGGAAGCCCTCATTGCAGCAGCTACAATTCAAGAAGCAACAATGATTGTTACTGCTATTGTAGGTGCTGCGGGAATTGAGCCCACAGTGGAAGCTATAAAACAAGGTAAGACTATAGGTCTTGCTAATAAGGAAACTCTTGTTGCTGGAGGTCCATTAATTACGGCTTTAGCTAAAGAACATGGCGTGCAAATCCTACCTATCGATAGTGAACATAGTGCTATATTTCAGTGCTTAGAAGGACAGAAACGTGACAATGTTGATTCTTTAATTGTCACTGCTTCTGGTGGTCCTTTACGCACATGGGATTCTAGTAAAATTCAAACTGCAACTGCTGCAGATTGTTTGCGACATCCTACTTGGAATATGGGTAATAAAATAACTATAGACTCTGCCTCTTTATTCAATAAAGGCTTAGAGGTAATAGAAGCTCATTGGTTATTTGGTTTTGATTTTGATCATATTGATGTAGTAGTACATCCTCAAAGTATTGTTCATTCTATGATACGTATGAAGGATGGTGCGATATTAGCGCAAATGGGTAATCCAGATATGCGCGAACCCATTCAATATGCTTTGACGTATCCAAAACGTGAAGTTTTAAGTATGAATCATCTTGATTTTACTCAAGCACTACAATTGGAGTTTTTACCTCCACGGTATGACGATTTTCCTGCACTTCGACTTGCGTATGAGGTGGGACGTGCTAGTGGATTTAAACCTGCTGTATTTAATGCAGCTAATGAAACGGCAGTATATGCCTTTTTAGAAGATAAAATCGCCTTTGGTGATATTTATAAAGTCGTTACTTCTGTTCTTGAATCTATGGGACCAGAAGATGATTTTACATTAGATAATTTATTATCCATCGATAGATGGGCCCGTGAAAAGGCAACATCGTTGATGTTATAGGAGAATATATGATTACGGCATTAGCCACAATATTTGTATTTGGTTTAATCGTGTTTATTCATGAATTAGGCCATTTTATTACAGCTAAGATGTCAGGTATGCAAGTTGATGAATTTGCTATAGGTTTTGGTCCAGCCATATTTAAAGTACAAAAAGGGGAAACTTTATATTCTATTCGTATAATTCCTCTTGGAGGATTTAATCGTATTGCTGGTATGACACCTGACGAGCCTCTTAATGAGCGCTCCTTTTATAATAAACCTGCGTGGAAAAAATTTATTGTTATTTCTGCAGGGGCTGTATTTAACTTTATATTAGCCATTGTACTTTTCTTTGGCCTCAATGTGACTGTAGGAAATCTTACATATACAAATGAACCTGTAATTGGTAACATTATTGCAGGTAGTTCTGCAGAACAGGCTCATTTAGAAGCTAACGATAGAATTATTACGATTGATGGTAAAAAAATTAGTACTTGGGATGATATTCGTCCTAGCTTACAAGGCACAGCAAACCATGGTGTAACTGTTGTTGTAGAGCGTGAAGGACAAACTATAGAGACTACGGTAATACCTAAAATGGAACAAGATAGTCCTAAGATTGGCATCTACCCTAGCTTTACTCGTGAAACTTATAGCATTGGTGAATCTTTGAGCCTTGCTGTTAGTCGGACGGGGCAAACTATTGTTGCTATGGTCAGTGGGATTTACGATATGATTCGTGGCACACAAGCAGCCGAATTATCTGGTCCAGTAGGAATTTCCCAAATGGCAGGTGCTATTGCACAATCAGGATTTGCACCACTATTAAGTTTTGCTGCATTTCTTAGTATTAACTTAGGGGTCATTAATCTTTTACCATTACCTGTTTTAGATGGTGGTCACTTGATTATTATCTTGGCGGAAGCTATAACAGGCCGTAGATTACCTGCTAAAGCTCTTATGTATATACAAATGGTTGGGGTTGCCTTAATGGTAGCATTATTCTTATATGTAACAACGCAGGATATTTTCCGTTTACTATAAGACAGATGGGAGATTACAATGATTGTACGTAAACCAACAAATGGTATCTATGTAGGTACAGTTAAAATCGGCGATTATGCACCGGTAAGTATTCAATCTATGATTACTACGGATCCAGTACATACAGAGAAGGCAATTGCAGAAATTAATCATTTAGCAGAGGCTGGTTGTGAACTGGTTCGTGTTGCCGTTCCTACAATGGCATCTGCAAAGGCTTTAAAAGCTGTTAGAGCGGGCATTTCAATTCCTTTGATCGCCGATATTCACTTTGATTATAGATTAGCTTTAGAAGCTATTGAAAATAATGTTGATGGATTGCGCATTAATCCAGGAAATATTGGTGGTGAAGATAAGGTTTTAGCCGTTATTGAAAAGGCAAAACCTAAACAAATCCCAATTCGCATTGGTGTTAATGCAGGCTCTTTACCAAAGCATATTCTCGATGCTCATGGAGGACATCCTACAGCGGATGGTATGGTTGAAACAGCTTTAGAACACGTAAGAATTTTAGAAAAACTCGATTATCGTCAAATGAAATTATCTATTAAAGCAACAGAAGTACCTCTAATGGTGGAAGCATATCGTAAGTTATCTGATAAGATTCCTTATCCGTTACATTTAGGTGTAACAGAAGCTGGTACTATTAAACAAGGCACTATTAAATCTGCTATGGGGATTGGTGCATTATTGCTCGATGGCATTGGTGATACATTACGGGTATCCTTAACTGGAGATCCAATTCACGAAATTGAAGTAGGTAGAAGTATTTTAAGTAGTTTAGGATTAAGAAATTTTGGGGCCACTATGATATCTTGTCCTACATGTGGCCGTTGCCAAGTAAATTTATTTGATATGGCTGGTATTGTAGAAGAACGTCTAGCAGCCATAAAAGCGCCAATTAAGGTTGCCGTTATGGGGTGTGTTGTAAATGGTCCAGGGGAAGCGCGTGAGGCCGACTTTGGTATTGCTGGTGGTGATGGTCAAGGTATTATTTTCCGTAAAGGGAAAGTTATTAAGACTGTACCAGAAGCCGAATTAGTAGATACATTGTTTAGAGAAATTGACCAATATTTAGAAAATTTAGATGAGGAGTCTTTATGTTAGCCACTAAATTATATGCACCTACATTGCGTGAGGTTCCATCTGACGCTGATGTAGTAAGCCAACAGCTTATGCTTCGCGCTGGTTTTATGCGTAAAACTGCAAATGGTTTATATAGTTTTTTACCATTAGGTTGGAGAAGTATCAAAAAGATTGAAGCTATTGTACGTGAAGAAATGGATCGTGCTAGTGCTCAAGAAATTATGATGCCAATTTTACAGCCTGCAGAAATTTGGAAAGAGTCTGGCCGTTGGAACGCATATGGCGCAGAAATGATGCGTATCAATGATCGTCATGATAATGAATTCTGTCTAGGACCAACACATGAAGAGATGATTACAACCCTCGTTAAAAATGAGATTAACTCATATCGTCAATTACCAGTTAACTTATATCAAATTCAAAGTAAATTCCGTGATGAGCGTCGTCCACGTTATGGCTTGATGCGTAGCCGAGAATTCATTATGAAAGATGCTTATTCTTTTGATGTAGATGAAGCCGGTTTAGATGAATCCTATAAATCTATGTACGATGCATATACACGTATTTTTACACGTTGTGGTCTTACATTCCGCCCAGTAGAGGCTGATAGTGGTGCAATAGGTGGTAGTGGTACGCATGAGTTCATGGCCATTGCCGAAGCTGGTGAGGCTGATATCGTATATTGTACTAAGTGTGATTATGCAGCTAACATTGAAATCGGCAAGCCTGGTATCATGAAACAAGACGAAGAAGCTCTTCAAGAGTTATCCGTTGTGGA
Organism: Veillonella parvula; assembly: GCF_048309325.1. GTDB lineage: Bacteria > Bacillota > Negativicutes > Veillonellales > Veillonellaceae > Veillonella > Veillonella parvula_T. The sequence goes on along the minus strand of NZ_DBFBTX010000005.1, from coordinate 624,950 downwards.
TACTCCTAATGCTAGCACTATTGAAGCTGTTGCGGAAATGCTAAACTTACCACTACATAAAACTATTAAAGCTGTAGTGTTCTCTATTGATGGTAAAGTGGTATTAGCCATCGTTCGTGGTGACCATGAAGTAAATGAAGTCGCTGTACAACATGCCGTACTTGGCTCTGTAGAGCCTGAGATGGCTACACCAGAAGAATTAGAAAAAGTAGGTTTAACAGCTGGCTTCATCAGTCCTATTGGTTTAAAACAAACAGAAGATTTTGCTATTGTTGTTGATGAATCTGTTATGGAAACTTACAATGTTTGTGGTGGCGCTAATAAAAAAGATGCTCACTATGTTAATATCAATCCAAAACGGGACTTTAATGTAGAAGACATTATTATTGCTCCAATTCGTTTGATCACGAAGGACGATGTGTGTCCTAAATGTGGTGGTGCTTTAGAACATGCTAAAGGCATTGAAGTAGGTCAAGTATTTAAATTGGGTACAAAATATTCTGAAGCATTACAAGCTACATTCTTAGATCAAAATGGTCGTCCTAATCCAATGATTATGGGTTGCTATGGTATCGGTGTATCTCGTACACTAGCTGCTGCTATTGAGCAATATCATGATGAAAATGGTATTATTTGGCCACGTTCTATCGCTCCATTTGAAGCAGTTATTGTCCCAATTAATGCAAAAGACGAAGCATTAATGTCTACTAGTCAAACTATTTATACTGCATTACAAAATGCTGGTGTAGATGTATTGTTAGATGATCGTAAAGATCGTGCAGGTGTTAAGTTCAAAGATGCTGATTTGATTGGTTATCCACTTCGCATTACAGTAAGTAAAAATACTCTTGAGAATAACGAAGTAGAAATTCAAATCCGTAAGTCTGGAGAAGCTCTTCCATGTGCTATTGATTCTGTAGCTGATAAAGTAACAGAATTGCTTCAAAACTTATAATAGAATTGCGATTCTAGTGAATGTTCATTAGGGTCGCAATTTTTCTTTCTAAACTTGAATTAATAGATTAAATAAGTCATAATTAAATGATAGAATATTTGGAATGGAGGTGCTATATGCTTGTAGATTTTCATATGCATTCCATCTTTTCAGATGGTGTTGAAACACCTAAAGATCTATTGCAACATGCCATAGACTGTAATGTATCTATGATGGCTTTAACCGATCATGATGAAATAGACGGCATTCAAGCATTGCGTGCTGCTCAAAAGAAGTTAGATCCTAATGAATCTATTAAAATCGTAAATGGCTGTGAATTTAGTGCTGATTATAAAGATAAGTCAATTCATATTTTAGGATATTGTTTTGATGAAAATAATAAAGATTTAATCGATTTTATTACGTTTTTTAAAGGAAAACGTGAAGAACGTATCGATGAAATTATCCGTCGTTGTAACAATGAAGGATATTATATTACAAAAGAAGAGCTCATTAAACAATTTCCTGATACTAAAGCTTATGGTCGCCCACATATTGGTAAACTTTTAATTGATGGTGGTTATGCCAAGGATATTAATGATGTATTTAAAGGTATTCTTCGAAAAGATAGTCCTTGCTATGTTCCTAAGGTAAAAGTAGAGGTTCCTTATATTATTGATATTATACATAAAGCTGGAGGACTTGCTGTTATGGCTCATCCTAAATTGGTTACCAGTGATGAATATGTGTTGGAAATGTTAAATTATGATTTTGATGGTATGGAGGTATATCACTCAAAGCATAATGATGATGATGTGGAGCGATATAAAGAATTCGCTAAAAAGCATAAGCTATTTATTACTGGTGGTTCTGATTACCATGGTATTGTAGGCAAGAAACCTGATAGATTTGGTGATTACTTAGTATCTGGTAAGGATGTATCAGAATTTATTAGTTTGTTATAAATGACGAGGTAGACTATGGAAGTCGTTGCGTTTGTAGGTAGTAGTGGCACAGGTAAAAGTCATCGTGCCCTCGTAGTTGCTCATGAAAATAAAATTGAATGTATCATCGATGATGGTATTTTGATTCATGATAATAAAATTGTAGCTGGCTTTTCTGCAAAAAAAGAGTCTAGTCGTTTAAAAGCTGTTCGTCGTGCTATTTTTCAAGACGAAGTACAAGTTAAATCCGTACGAGAACAATTAGATAAGATTAAACCTAATAAGCTTATGATTATCGGCACTTCTGATAATATGGTTAAGAAGATTACTAAAGCTTTAGGCTTACAAGAACCTGATCGATATATTCGTATAGAAGATGTTGCAACACCTAAGGAAATTGAAAAGGCACAACATGCACGTCTTAAAGAGGGTAAACATATAATTCCTGTGCCGACTATGGAATTAAAGCCACACTTTAGGGGGTATTTGATTGATCCAATCAAAACCATGTGGCGCCGCAGGACTTTGAAAAAACAAGATCAAGATACCTTAGGTCAAATTGGTTCTGAAGGATTTGAACGTTCTGTTGTACGGCCAGCTTTTAGCTACTATGGTCGACTCACTTTTGACGATGAAGTAATTATTAAATTGATTAGAAATGGGTTAAAAAAAGTAGCTGGTGTCGATGAGACCAGTATAATTTCTTTTAAAAAAAGCGACAAAGGTCAAAACGGTCTTGTTGTTGATATGGCTGTAGTTATTGAACATGGATATCCTGTTAAACCGTTAATGCAACAGGTACAAAAATCTGTTCGCAATGAAATTGAATATATTACCGGCATGTCTATTGAACGCATGTCCATTAAAGTTAAGAATATTATTGAAACAAAACGTAAGATTGTTAAAGTGTAGGAGTTAGAATGAAGTCTTATTATATTTACACCTATGGTTGTCAAATGAATACCGCCGACTCTGAGCGATTATCGCATCAGCTTGAATCTGTTGGGTATATACCAACAGAGAATGTTGAAACTGCAGATTTAATTCTGCTAAATACTTGTGCAGTGCGTGAAAATGCAGAAACTAAAGTTTATGGGCGCATAGGTGAGCTAAAAAGACTAAAACGTAATAATAAAAACTTGATTATCGCCGTCACAGGATGTATGGCTCAAAAAAATCAAGCAGAAATGTTTAAACGAGCTCCTCATATTGATATTGTATTGGGTACTCATAATATTCAACATATTAACGAGATGATTGAAGAAGTACAACATGGACATACGCATCAAATTAGCGTAGATATGGATAACTCTGTATTGCCTGAATTAGAGGCAAAACCAAATGGCTCTTTTTATGCATGGGTACCTATTATGAATGGATGTAATAAATTTTGCACCTATTGTATTGTTCCCCATGTACGTGGTAGAGAGATTAGCCGTCCTGTAGAGGCCATTGTTAAAGAGGTTACAGACCTAGGGGTTAAAGGATTTAAAGAGATCACTTTATTGGGGCAAAATGTAAACTCTTATGGCCTAGATTTTAAAGATGGTACAGATTTTGGTACATTAGTTGATGCTCTTGATGGTATTCCTGGTATAGAACGTATTCGCTATATGACAAGTCATCCTCAAGATATGAGTAAGTCTATGATTGATGCTCTTGGTAGGTCATCCAATATTGTGACGCATTTACATTTACCTATTCAATCTGGTTCCAATCGTATTTTAAAGAAAATGAATCGTCATTACACGGTAGAGCATTATAAAGAATTACTTTCTTATTGCCGTGAAAAAATAAAAGATGTGGTGGTGACTACGGATATCATTGTAGGTTTCCCAGGAGAAACTGAGGAAGATTTTCAAGCTACATTACAATTATTAAAAGATGTGCGCTATGACATGGCGTATACGTTTATCTACTCTAAGCGCTCCGGAACGCCAGCAGCAACTATGGATGATCAAATTCCAGAAGAGATTAAGCGCGTTCGCTTACAAACATTGATGGATGTACAAAATGAAATCTCTTATGAATTAAATAAACCTATGGAAGGACAAGTATTTGATATTATTGTAGAGGGACCAAGTCCTCGTGATGAAGACATGTGGTTCGGTCGTACATCTGGTAATAAAATGGTTTTATTCCCTAAGGATGACTCCTTATCAATTGGTCAAACTGTACCAGCTCATATCGATAAAGCTCAAACATGGGTTTGTTATGGTAGTATTGTAAAATAAACTATTAGAATCAAAAAGAACTCGTCACTATTATGTTAACTCTAAGGTTAGATTTTTTATCTAAAATTAGTTTGCTAAACATGTGGTGGCGATGTTCTTTTTTACCATAGATGCTGATTAGAAATTATATGTGTTATAATAATAGAATAATATAAAAGTTGTATATTGAAGATATTCATAGGTATGAACACCATTTACATTTTGTATTTTTACAAAGAAGGTGTAACTATGAAACTTGATTTAAACGCTGTAGGCGAAACGGCATTATTGACACTATATGCAAGAGCGAAAGATTATGAGTCAGATCAATCTGTATTAAAGGATCAGAAATCCTGGGATATTTTAAAGCATATTGATTATGATTTTGATCAATTTAAAGATGTTAAGATGTCTTATTATGGAATTTTAGGACGAGCAAAAGTAATCGATGATGAGATACGAAAGTTTATATCTCTATATCCAGATTGTATCGTCGTATCATTAGGTGCCGGTTTAGATACTATGTTTTATCGAGTCGACAACGGTTATATTGATTGGTATAATATCGATTTTGCTGGAGTGATTGAGGCACGTACACATTTTTTTGAGCCTCATGAACGAGTCCATAATTTAGTGAGTTCTATAACTGATGAATTGTGGACTAAAAATATTGAGATAAATGGACGAAAACTATTGCTTGTTAGTGAAGGTGTAGTTATGTATCTTACACTGGATGAAATGAAGCAGTTTTTAGGTTTACTGACAGATTCGTTTGAAGAATTTACGTTATATCTTGATATGATTTCTCCATATGTGGCGAAACGCACTAAACAACATGATATGCTTAGTAAAATGAATGTTTCTTTTCAGTGGGGAACTAAGGACGGTCATGAAATTGTAGTTATGAATCCTAAGCTTAAACAGACTGGACTGATTAATTTTACAGGAAGTATGTTATCCTTAGCACCTATTGTTTATAAATTATTATACCCGTTTATATATTTGTTTAATAATCGTATGGGAATATACGAATATAAGCGGAATCTGTGATATGACTCATAATATATGAGGTGAATATGAGTAAAAAGCAAACACCTATGATGGAGCAGTATTTAGATATTAAATCTAGATACTCTGAAGAATTATTGTTCTTTCGATTAGGTGATTTTTATGAATTATTTAATGAGGATGCTTTAGTCGCATCACGTGAACTTAATATTACCTTAACAGGTCGTCCTACAGGAGATGAGGAACGCACACCGATGTGTGGCGTTCCTTTTCATGCGGCTGAAAGCTACATAGAAACGCTTGTAAAAAAAGGATATAAAGTTGCTATCTGTGAACAACTAGAAGATCCTAAAGCAGTTAAAGGCATTGTTAAGCGGGATGTTATTAAAGTTGTTACTCCTGGTACAGTGATGACAGAAAATGGTAACGATGCACGGTCAAATAACTTTTTATCATTATTTTATATGGTAAAAGATACGTGGATTCTTGTGTTTTCTGATGTATCTACAGGGGAAGTTATTTGGCACCGCATCACTGATTGTGAAAAACGCAGTGATATGTACGATGCACTCAGCATGTATAGACCCACTGAAATCATATTGCCTGAAGGAACGATATTACCGCAAGATATTCGGGATTTTATTGAAAATCAATTTAGTAATGTCGTATTTTCTCCTTTTTCTACATACTATACACAACGTGAAGTAGCTGAAAAAGCTGTAACTCATTTCGGTGATTTAGGCCTTATGGAAGAGGATGTATGGGAAGCTTTAGGTTATATGCTTTTATATTTAGAGGATATCATTAAATCTGAAATTTCTCATATCAACTATGTACATCAATTAAGTGTAGGTAATCGCCTTATTCTTGATACATCTTCTTTGCGGCACCTTGAAATTACTCATAATTTACGCGATGGTGGACAAAAAGGTACTTTACTGGATGTACTAGATCGTACGTTGACACCAATGGGGGCACGCCTTTTAAAACAATGGCTTGAAAGTCCATTAACTGATATAAATCAAATACAACGTCGTCAAGTAGCCGTTTCAGAACTTATTACACGCGGTGCTGAACGTTCTCATATTCGTAACTTTTTAGATTGTATTTACGATTTTGAACGCATCGTTGGTCGTGTTGAAACCGGATCTGTGTCTCCTAGAGATTTAACGGCTCTTCGTGAGTCATTAGCAGTTCTACCTGATATTAAGAATGTATTAGGTACATGTTCAAGTCTAGCTTTAACATCTATTAATGAGCGCATGCAAGATCATAAAGATATTTATGACTTATTATGTCGAGCTATTGCAGAGCAACCAGCGTTGACATTAAAAGACGGTCGTGTTATTAAAGATGGATTTAATGCTGATTTAGATGAGCTACGTTCTTTAGCGACTAATAGCGAGCAATGGCTTGCTAAGATGGAAGCGGATATTAAAGAAGCTACAGGGCTTTCAAAAATTAAGACTGGTTACAATAAAGTGTTTGGTTACTATTTCGAGGTATCCCATAGTAAATCAGAACAAGTACCAGACTATTTCATACGAAAACAAACCCTGGCCAATGCTGAACGCTATATTACGCCTGAGTTAAAAGAGTTTGAAATTAAAATTCTCAGCGCAAAAGATAAAATCATCGCTTTAGAGCACGAACTATATCAACAATTGCGTAATGATATTAAACTCGTTATCAAAGATGTGCAAGAAACGGCTCGTGCTCTTGCAGACCTTGATGTATTATGCTCATTAGCATTAGTTGGATACGAAGAAAACTATATTTGTCCAACTATTGTGATGAATGGTCAAATCAATATTCGTGATGGTCGTCATCCAGTTATTGAAAAGTTTTTAAAACGAGAGGTATTTGTACCAAATGATATCGTTCTAAATCATGATGATGAGGAATTCTTACTCATTACAGGCCCTAATATGGCAGGTAAATCTACTTACATGCGTCAAGCGGCTATCTTAATGATTATGGCACAGATTGGTTCCTTTATCCCTGCTCGTGAGGCATCTATCTCACCTGTGGATCGTATTTTTACACGTGTCGGTGCTAGCGACGATATTTCTACTGGTCAAAGCACGTTCATGGTAGAAATGAAAGAGGTAGCGTATATTTTAGAAAATGCTACCCATAATAGTTTAATTATTCTCGATGAAATTGGTCGGGGTACGAGTACCTTTGATGGTTTGAGTATCGCACAAGCCGTAGTGGAACATATTTGTAAGCATATTCATAGCAAGACTTTATTTGCAACGCACTACCATGAATTGATTTGCTTAGAAGAAAGCTATAGTAAATTAAAAAATTATACCGTTGCAGTTAAAGAAAAAGGGAAAGATGTTGCTTTCTTGCGTCGTATCATTAAAGGTGGTGCAGATCGCAGTTATGGTATCCATGTTGCCAGACTGGCGGGCCTACCTAACTCTGTATTAAAACGAGCTGAAGTGATTTTAGAATCCTTGGAAGATCAAAGTCATGATGCAAGTGACTTAAATAATCGAGTTATGGGTGCTCAACTTACTAATGTGGCAAAACCAGCGGTTAAGCAAGTTAGTGATTCTCCACTAGGCAATTTATTTACCCATTCCGTAGTAGATAGCTTACTGGAAGTCGATGTAATGAGCATGACTCCAATTGAAGCATTAAATAAATTATATGAACTACAAGAGGAGGCTCGTAAAGGAGGCGGGAAATAATGGCAACCATTCACGTATTGGATGAAACGACAATCAATAAGATAGCTGCCGGTGAAGTCGTTGAACGTCCCGCATCAGTTATTAAAGAGCTCATTGAAAACTCTATTGATGCGTCTGCCACTAATATTGAGGTTGAAATTGGTGAAGGCGGTGTGGCCTATATGCGGATTACTGATAATGGTATCGGTATGACGGAGGAAGATGCTCGTTTGGCGATTCTACGTCATGCAACCTCTAAAATTCAACAAGTAGAGGACCTCTTTGATATTGCGTCCCTAGGCTTCCGTGGGGAGGCTTTGGCTAGTATTGCCTCTGTATCTCATTTCTCTTTGACTACTCGTAAAGCAGACTCTGATTTGGGGACTCGTATTACTGTTGATGGCGGCACCTTTACCGATTGCATTCCTTATGGTGCGGCACCTGGTACAACTATCGAAATTAAAGATTTATTTTATAATACGCCGGCTCGTCGTAAATTCTTAAAAACGGAGCGTACAGAAGCCTCTAAAATTCAAGATATTGTAGGGAAATTAGCTCTAAGTAATCCACATATTTCTTTTAAGCTTATCATCGATGATCGGGTAGCTATTATTACACCAGGAAATGGCGATATTAGTGATACTGTAGCTGCGCTATATGGATATAAAACTAAAGATGATATTTTTACTGTTGCCTATGAAAGTGATTCTATCTATATCGATGGAGTAGTGAGTAAGCCTACACTTCTTAAGAGTACAAGGATATGGCAAACTATTATCGTCAATAATCGAGTGATTTCTGATAAAACCATAATGAAGGCTATCGATAATGCATACCATGCACTATTACCGAAAAATGGTCATCCTTTGGTGGTACTAAATATTACTGTGCCTGCGAGAATGGTTGATATAAACGTACACCCTCGCAAGAGTGAAGTTAAATTCTCAGATGATAAGATTATATTTAAAGCCGTATATCACGGTATCTTAAATGCTTTAAATAATCCACTCCATGAGAGATACGAACGAGAGTCATCATCTTATATGACTGGTACAGTTGATAATATATCCGATAAATATGGTAATGATATTGCTAGTAATAGTGATAGTAATATTAAGAATTTTAGTTCTAATAGTACATCCTTAGCCGGTAATACTACTTATGATTCTTATCAAACACCTACTGTTGTACACGATTCGATGCAGTCTGCTGAACATATAGCAACAGCTATAGATTATGATAAGGTTTTTGGTGAACGCCGTACAAAAGGCTATGAAGTTTTGCGCGATGAAACTTCACAGTTTCTGGAGAACCTTAAAACTAAGGGGTATACACCACCTGCACCTAAGGCTACTTATGAACAATCCTCTTTCGTGGATGAAAGTTTTGAAGCTGTTCCTACTGCATACACTAGTTATACTACGGAAGATGTAGAAAAGTTTAAATCCTTGTCTCACGATATTCGTAACGAAGAGATAGAAGGTCGTACAATTCAAAACTCGGGCTTTTTACCAATGGGGCAAGTTGCATCTTGTTATATATTAGCTAAAAAAGGTGATGATCTATATATCATAGACCAACATGCCGCACATGAGCGTGTGCGTTATGATAAGTTGTGTAAGTCTTCTGAATCGATTCCTATGCAATCTATTTTGGTTCCTCAGTATAGTGAGGCCACAGATGATGAAATGAATTTAGTAGAGGACGAACGAGAAACATTACTCGATCTTGGCTTTGATGTAGAATTGGGTGGTCCTACTAAGATAAAACTTGTGGGAGCCCCTGTAGATTTAGTAGAGTCAAAAGCATTTGAAATTCTCCAATATGTATTTTCATACTTGCATGATCATCAACAGCCTACTAAGGCTCAATTACGACATGAAATGTTAGCCTATGCATCTTGTAGAGGGGCCATCAAGGCAGGTCATAATTTAAATATGTATCAAATGACTACCTTAATTGAGGACTTATTTAGTACCGAAAAACCATATGTATGTCCTCATGGTCGTCCTACGATCATCAAATTTACGCCTGATGAATTAGGTAAATTATTCTTACGGTCTTAATATGAATATATTAACTACAGCTCAAAAATCTAATGAGGCCATTCAAGAGGAAGCCAAAGCGTTGGCTTCCTCTATGCATATGACCTATATAAAAAGAGGAAAATTATCTATACCAGCATTATTTAATGCTTATCCATGTGATTTTATTGCTGTTCTTTCTGGTAATGGCTTAACTATTCATTTTCCTGATAATCAGCAACATAGCTTTCATTTATCCATGGCTCAATTACGTATACTACGTTTGCAACGTGGAGAAGGAGATCATTTAATTAATGCTGTTCAGACAATACTAAGTACTAATGAAATAACTGATAAAGAAGAATTTTCGTTTCTTGATTGTACAATTGGTCTTGGTAGTGACAGTATCGTGGTGAGCTATGCTTTTCCTCAGGCTAAAATAAAAGGCCTAGAAGGTTCTTTACCTATATGGCTTGCCACATCTTATGGTTTAGCTCATTATTTGCATAATGTGAAAAGTGTGACGGACGCATTACGTCGTATTGAGGTAAGTTATGATACCTTTGAAAATTATGTACCTAATCTACCAGATGAAAGTGTAGATATTATTTATTTTGACCCCATGTTTGAGGTCCCTGTAGAGGATAGTCCTCAATTTAAACCACTTCGTGGATATACTGTGGAAAGTCATATTGATGATAAAATTATGGAGGAAGCTATGCGTGTTGCCTCTTATGGTGTTATCATTAAAGAACGACCATTTAGTTCTGTTTTTCAGAAATATCCACCTCATAAATGGGTAGGAGGAAAATATAGCCGCATAGGCTATGGTGTATATATGAAGGAGTTATTGTGAATCCCTTAATTACCATCGTTGGACCTACTGCGGTAGGCAAAACAGATCTTACCTTGGACCTAGCAGAACAGCTGCATGCTGAGGTTATTTCTGGTGATGCTTATCAGGTTTATAAACAACTTAATATTGGTACCGCTAAACCATCGGTGGATGAACTTAATCGGGTGAAACATCATCTCATCGATATACTGGAACCAAATGATTCATATTCGGTATCTATTTTTCAAGATCAAGCTAAAGAAATAATTGCAAGATTAAAAGATAGAAATATTCTTCCTATTCTGTCTGGTGGTACAGGCCTGTATGTCCAATCATTATTGGAGAACTACAACTTTAATGATGTTAAACCTGACGAATATTTGCGAGCAGAACTCGATGAGCTCTATAGTACAAAAGGTATTGAAGGCTTACGAAACTATGCTTTCACATTAGGTAAAGAGCATAATATAGAGATACAATATAGCGATAAACATCGTTTGTATCGAGCTATTGAGATATTGCATCATGGTGATGTAGATTCGTTGCGAAATCAGACAAAAAATGGTGTATCCTATAAAGGACCTGTTATCGGTCTCATAAGAGATCGTGATAAATTATATGAACGTATTAATTTACGCGTTGATATGATGTTTGATGCAGGTTTGATTGAAGAGGTGGAACAACTCATAAAATCTGGAGTGAATCCAGATTGCCAAGCTTTTAAAGGTATTGGCTATAAAGAGGTTGTAGACTATATAAATGGCAATATGACATTAGATGAGTGTCGTGACTTAATTAAGAAGAATACACGTCATTTTGCTAAGCGCCAAATTACATGGTATAAACGTATGCCATATATAGAATGGATACATATTGATAGCAATACATCTAAAGATTTTATATTTAATAAAGCTATGGATTTAATCCGTAGAGAAGGAATAGCATGACATTAGAAGAAATACGCAGTAAAGCCCTTGAAATGGCTGAACCTGAATTCAAAAAGTTTGAACCTATTGCATTGGAAAATACAAAAAAGGTATTAGAAGCATTTAAAGAGTGCCAAGTATCTGATTATCATTTTACGGGCACAACTGGTTATGGTTATAACGATGTAGGCCGTGAGAAATTAGATGAAGTATTTGCCTATGTATTTAAAGGTGAAAAGGCTATTGTACGGCCTCACTTTGTTTCTGGTACACATGCATTAGCAACGACGTTAATTTCTTTGATGGGCAATGGTTCTAAAGGTACTGAATTTATCTATGCCGTAGGGGCTCCTTATGATACAATGCAATCCGTTATCGGTGCCGCTCGTGAAGTACGTGGTTCTTTAGTAGAAAAAGGCTTTACCTATACTGAGGTTCCATTGAAAGATAATACCTATGATGTTGAAGCTATTGCTAACGCTGTTAACGATAATACGCGGGTAGTAGTGATTCAACGGTCTCGAGGCTATAGCACACGTGAACCTTTATCTATTGCAGATATTAAGGTTATTGTAGATGCTGTAAAAGCTAAAAACTCTAAAACGATTTGTTTCGTAGATAATTGTTACGGTGAATTTACAGAGCTGCAAGAACCATTAGAAGCTGGTGCTGATATTATGGCTGGCTCTCTCATTAAAAATGCAGGTGGCGGTTTAGCACCAACTGGTGGTTATATTGTTGGTAGAGAAAACCTTGTAGAGGATGCAGCGTATCAATTGACAGCTCCTGGACTTGGCGATCATATGGGTTCATATGCTCCTGGTTATCGCTTGTTCTTCCAAGGTTTATTTATGGCACCTCACGTAGTATTACAAGCTCTTAAAGGTGCTGTATATACGGCTGCTGTAGGTGAGTTACTAGGTTATGATGTATTCCCTAAGGTAAATGCTGATCGCTATGATTTGATTCAAGCCATTAATCTGAAAAATGGGGAAGAAATGGAGCATTTCTGTGTAGGTATGCAAGCCTATTCTCCTGTAGATGCTCACGTACATCCTATTCCTGGGGATATGCCTGGGTACGAAGATAAAATCATCATGGCTGGTGGTACCTTTGTACAAGGTTCCTCTATTGAACTCAGTGCCGATGGTCCTATACGTCCACCATATACAATTTTCATGCAGGGTGGCCTAGTGTTTGAACATTCCATGCTTGGTATTTTAGGAGCTGCTGAAGAACTATTAAAACATAGATAATGTTTAGAATCTCTTTCTTTTGTGAAAGGGATTCTTTTTATTTCAAATCTTTTCAATATACCTATTTCTAGGCTATAATATAAGTTGCTATAATTTTATAGCAATACTACTCGGACTTTTACACCGAACTAGTGTTTTACACGTCAGGCTTTCACCCTGATTAGTTTTATGATCAAGAGATCATTAAAAGGAGAAAGTATGGAAAAAGTTATCGCTGTAGCTATGAGTGGCGGCGTAGACAGTTCTTTAACTGCTGCAATGCTATTAAAACAAGGCTATAAAGTATTTGGTATTACCCTATGGTTATGGGTGAGTGGTACGCCCTATGATGAGGTGCCTCTTGCCGTAACTGATGCTAAGAAGATGTGTGATTTTCTTGGTATCGAGCATCATGTTATCGATGCTCGTGATGTATTCTACGAAAACGTAGTAGATTACTTTGTAAAAGAATATGCCTATGGTCGTACGCCAAATCCTTGTGTATTTTGTAACAAGAACATCAAGTTTGACTTGATGCTTAATCGTGCTCTTGAATTAGGTGCCACACATATGGTAACTGGTCATTATGCACAAGTAAATTATAATGAAGAAACAGGTCTATATGAGTTACATAAAGGTGTTGATCCTACAAAAGACCAAAGTTATGTTATGTACAATATGAACCAACGTATTTTGAGTCATCTTATGTTCCCATTAGGTGGTCAATGTAAGACTGAAACACGTAAATTAGCTACTGAATATGATTTGCCAGTCGCTAAAAAACCAGATAGTGTAGATATTTGTTTCTTGCCTCATGGGAATTATCAAAAGCTTGTGGTAGAAGAAATGAAGGGTAAGCCAGAGTCTGGTAATATCGTTACCGAAGATGGTGAGGTATTAGGTAAGCACGACGGCTTATTTAATTATACGATTGGTCAACGTAAAGGCCTTGGTATTGCTTATAAACACCCTTTATATGTTATTGGATTTAATGGGGATCGTAATGAGGTCATCGTGGGTCCTAATGAACGTCTCTTTACAAATCGTATGATTTGTAAGTTCTATAACTTCTTAGATGATACAATTCATAAGGAATTGAAGGCAGAAGGAAAAATTCGCTATGCAGCTAACCCTTCTCCTTGCACAGCACGTATTTTAGATGACGATACAATGGAGGTTATTTTTGAAGAACCACAACGGGCTATTACCCCAGGTCAGTCTGTAGCCTTTTATAATGGCACTCAATTATTGGGAGGTGCTGTTATCGATCGCGTATGTTAGAAAGGAGAATACAAGTTCTTTGAACTTGTTTACATAGTATGTCAACGAAAAAGATTCGAAACTTCTGTATTATAGCTCATATCGACCATGGTAAATCAACCATCGCTGATAGATTAATTGAATATACTGGTACATTACAAAAACGTGAAATGGAGGCTCAAGTTTTGGACTCCATGGACCTTGAACGTGAACGCGGCATTACTATTAAAGCGCAATCTGTTCGTATTTTGTATAAAGCTCAAGACGGTGAAGAATATATTTTGAATCTCATCGATACTCCGGGCCACGTCGATTTCAGCTATGAAGTATCTCGTTCTCTTGCAGCTTGTGAAGGGGCATTACTCGTAGTCGATGCTGCACAAGGTGTGGAAGCACAAACGTTGGCAAATGTATATCTCGCTTTAGAACATGATCTTGAAATCATTCCTGTTATTAACAAGATTGATTTGCCGTCAGCAGATCCTGATCGCGTTAAACAAGAAATTGAAGATATTATTGGTTTAGACGCATCTGATGCTGTATTATGCTCTGCCAAATCAGGTATCGGTATCCCTGATATTTTAGAAGCTATTGTAAATAAAGTTCCTGCACCACCAGATAAATCTGATGAGCCAACAAGAGCCTTGATTTTTGATAGCCGTTTTGATGCGTATAAAGGTGCTATTGCTTATGTCCGCGTAAAAGAAGGGTCTATAAAAGCAAAAGATACAATTCGCATGATGCATGATAAAAAGGACTTTGATGTTACAGAACTCGGTATTTTTACTCCAAATCTTGTACCTGTGCAAGAATTACAATGTGGCTCAGTAGGTTGTATTGCAGCTAGCATCAAAAATGTAAAAGATTGCCATGTAGGCGATACTGTAACATTAGCTAATAATCCTGCAACTGAGCCATTGCCTGGTTATCGTAAGGCTGTATCTATGGTGTACTGTGGCCTTTACCCAACAGAATCTAAAGATTATGAAAACCTTCGGGATGCATTAGAAAAGTTACAGCTTAATGATGCTGCCTTAGAATATGAAGCAGAAACATCATTGGCATTGGGCTTTGGTTTCCGTTGTGGGTTTCTCGGCCTTTTGCATATGGACGTAATTCAAGAACGTTTAGAACGTGAATATAATTTGACCCTTATTACGACGGCTCCATCTGTAAATTACAAAGTGCACAAAACAAATGGGGAAATGCTCGAAGTCGATAATCCTGCTAAATTACCACCTCCAACTGAAATTGATTACATTGAAGAGCCTTATGTAAAGGCTACAACAATCGTACCTAAAGATTTTGTTGGTACTATTATGGAGTTGTCCCAAGATAAACGCGGTGAATATCAATCTATGGAATATTTGGATGAAACACGAGTATCTGTCGTTTATCACTTGCCATTGAGTGAAATCATTTATGATTACTTTGATAAATTAAAATCCGCTACAAAGGGTTATGCATCCCTTGACTACGAATTGATTGGATATAAACAATCTCCAATGGTTAAGATGGATATTCTCTTAAATGGAGATCCTGTGGATGCATTGTCCATTATTGTACACAAAGACCGTGCAGCTACACGTGGTCGTGCATTAGCTGAGAAATTGAAAGAATTGATTCCTCGTCAAATGTTTGAAATTCCTATTCAAGCGGCGGTAGGTACAAAAATTGTGGCTCGTGAAACTGTAAAAGCTTGGCGTAAGGATGTTTTGGCAAAATGTTACGGTGGCGATATCTCTCGTAAGCGTAAATTACTTGAAAAACAAAAAGCCGGTAAGAAACGTATGAAGTCTGTCGGTTCCGTAGAGATTCCACAAGAAGCATTCATGGCTATTCTCAAGGTTGAGGACTAATAAAATGAAAACAGATTCTGATATTCTGAATCTGTCTACACTGAGGGATATGGGGCTATATGTCCATATCCCTTTTTGTAAACAGAAATGTATGTATTGTGATTTTCCTGCTTACCAAAATTTACAAGATTATTACGAAACCTATGTATATGCTTTAGTTCAAGAAATCGATTTATGGGTCTCTGAACATCCAGAGTCAACATCTAAAGCTATTGATACAATTTATTTTGGTGGAGGTACGCCTACAGAATTATCGATTCAACATCTACAGATGATTCTTGATAAAATCAAAAACACTTTTACAATTACTGACGATTGTCATATGACTATTGAATCGAATCCTGGGGAAGTAAATTTACATTATTTAACGAAATTAGTTAAACTTGGTTTTAATCGTATTAGCTTTGGTGTTCAAACATTTGACGATAAGGCACTTACCATGCTTCATCGCAGTCACAACGGGGAACAGGCAAAACAAGCCGTTTATGATGCTAAAGAGGCGGGCTTTGCTGATATTAATATTGATTTGATTTATGGATTACCAAGACAATCCTTAGACGATATTAAACGTAATTTAGCAGTCGTAGAAGAGTTGCCTATTAATCATATTTCTACTTATGGATTACAAGTAGAAGTGGGGACCTATTTATATCATTTAGTTCAGAAAAATCTTATTTTTATTCCTAGTGAAAGTATAGATGAATCAATGTATGATACAATGATGGCTGGTTTAAAAGAATTGGGTTTTGAACGATATGAGATTTCAAATTTCGCCAAGGCTAATTCCTATAGTCGTCATAATTTAAAATATTGGCACTATATAGATTATTTAGGCTTTGGTGCTGGTGCTCATTCCTTCTATGACGGAGTACGCCGTAGTAATAATCGTAATGTAATGCCCTATATACAATCTGTTGACAGATATATTATGCCTACTATTGATACGGAGACGATTACTTTAGAGCGAGCTCAAGAGGATTTTTCCTTTTTAGCCCTTCGCACTAAATGGGGCCTTGATGAGCAAAAATTCGAAGATAAATTTGGCGTATCTGTCCATGATTTATTTGGTACTGCTTTAGATGATTTAGTTAGTAAAGGTCTATTAGAGTATCAAAATGGAAGTTATCATTTAACCGCTGAAGGTGCCAAGCATGGGAACTATGTATTTAGTCAATTTATTCGTGAGTAATTTCTCACAGTTTCTCAAAATCTAATATGTTAGTATAAATAGGATGATGGTGAATAAGCATGCTAGATTTGAGGAGGAGCGATGAAGACATCTGTAATATTACACGGTTTACATAATGAATTTACTTTAGATCAAATGAAAGCATGCATAGAACTTGCTGAAAAATATGGTGGATCCTTCCGTCATGTTGTAACAGGTATACAAATTACAGGTATTGAAAAAGATGATAAGGAACAGTTTATTTCTGAATTGCCTGATGGCGTGACAACTGTTATTCATAGAGGTGTTAATTCCTTAATTGCTTGTGTAGGTAAAGGCCATTGTAAAAATGGACAAATGGAAACTAAAGAATTGGCTGATTATGTAGAGAGAAAACATTACGGCCGAAAAACCTCTCACAAGTGCAAAATCGGCATCAGTGGATGTGGACGTAACTGCCCAGATGCAATGGTAAAGGATATTGCCTTTATCGGTACATCTCAAGGTTTTATGTTGGCTGTTGGTGGTAATACAGGCATGAGACCTGAAGCAGGAAAAATTTTAGCAAGAAAACTAACTATTGAGCAATCTAAAAAAGCTGTAGATATTTTGATTGATTGGTATGCTAAATATGGTGAACCTCGTGAACGTATGGGGAAACTGTTAGAGCGTCTCGGCAATCCATTAGAAGGGGTAGAACTATAAATCAATTAGTACATTTTAATTCTAATTGATTTATAGTTTATAGTCCGTAAATACTTGGGCCAAAAAAGTATTTTAACTAAGAGTTTATTGACAACTAAATTATTATATATAAACACTTATACTATTTCAGGTTTTAATAATATAAATTTTATTAGACCAATATATTCTAATATTGAAATTTTAGGATATGACATAAACGTAGATAGTATAAGTGTTTTCTTATTGTTGCACTTTGATTTTTTGACCAATTAATTAAAAATATTTAATTGTCTTTTTGACTAAATAGATATTATTTGACTTTCTAAGGATTTTTCTGCTTGACATTTTTTTGGAATATGATAATATTATACATGCGATTAGCACTCAAAGTTAATGAGTGCTAACAAGAGGTGTCATTATGGATGAAAGAAAACAGCGCATCTTGCGAGCCATAATTGAAGACTATGTTAAGTCCGCAGAACCTGTAGGATCTCGAACGATTGCTAAAAATTATGATCTTGGCATCAGTCCTGCTACGGTGCGGAACGAAATGTCCGATTTAGAGGAATTAGGCTATTTAGAGCAACCTCATACATCGGCTGGACGTATTCCTTCAGCTAAGGGCTATCGCTTATATGTTGATTCTATGCTGAGTCGACAACCTGTTCCATTACAGGATGCTGAAAAAATTGAAATGTTATGGAAACGTTCCAATGGATCAACGAGTGAACTCTTTCTAAATATGGCTAAACTACTTTCACAGGTAAGTCATAGCATGAGTTTATTCTTGGCACCAGCCCATGATAGAGCATTAATCAAATACATTCATGTATTACCGCTAGATAGTCAGCAAGCCATTATGGTAGTTATTACTGAAACAGGAGCACTCGATAATGAGTTGATGTACTTTGGTGAAAGTGTTTCACCAGAGCTTTTACAAAGTCTAGCCATACAATTTAGCAATGCACTACAGAATGTAAGTATTGGTCATATAACGGCTGAGGCTTTAGGATCTATATTGGTCTATATGGAAGGACCGCAGGGAATTTTATTAATCCTTTCGGAGACATTATTACGAGCTATTAATAAACGTAAGTTGTTCTATTCGGTAGGTACCACAGAGTTGTTAAATCAACCAGAGTTTAAGTCTGTTGAGAAAGTACAACCCTTGCTTTCCTTAGTGGAAGAACAAAATCAATTAGGACAGTTATTAAAAGATGATTCTCCAACACCTGTTAAGGTCAAGATTGGTATTGAGAATGAAACTGAAGCGCTACATTCAATGAGTGTGGTACAAGCTGATTTTACGAATCAAGATCAGCTTATCGGAACTCTTGCTATTCTTGGTCCAACGCGGATGGAATACGGACGTATCATCGGCATGTTGTCCCATATGAAACATATAATGGAAACTATGGTAAAAGAACAAAACAGAAAGGGCAAATAATGGCTGAAGAACAAGACATTAAACAAGAAACAGTGGAGGAAACAGAGGATACTACGAATGTAGAGGAGCCAACTGTTGAAAAAACTGAAGAAGCTGTGGCTGATGCTGCTCAAGTGTTAGAAGAACTTAAAGCCGACTTTGATAATCGATATAAACGGTTACAAGCGGACTTTGAAAACTTCAAACGTCGTACTAACCAAGAAAAAGAGCAACTTGCTGGATATGTAAAAGGGGATGTATTAACGGACCTTCTTCCTGTATTGGATAACTTTGAACGGGCCGTTCAAAGTCCTGCAGAAGGGGAAGCAAAAGTATTCCTCGATGGATTCATTATGATTCATCAAAATTTGATGGCTATGTTATCTAAACATGGTTTAGCTGTTATTGAAGCTGTGGGTCAACCATTTGATCCAAATTTCCATCAAGCGATTATGCGTGTACCGTCAGATGAATATGAATCCGATACGGTGTGTGAAGTTTTGCAAACTGGCTATACTGTTGATGGTCGTTGTATACGTCCAGCAATGGTAAAAGTTGTTGAATAGATTATAAAGTTTTAGGAGGTATATATTATGGCAAAGGTAATTGGTATTGATTTAGGGACAACAAACTCTTGTGTTGCTGTTATGGAAGGCGGCGAACCTACGGTTATTACAAATCAAGAAGGTGCACGTACAACTCCTTCCGTTGTTGGGTTTGCAAAAAATGGAGAACGTTTAGTTGGTCAATTGGCTAAACGTCAAGCTGTATCCAACCCAGAAAATACAATCATTTCTATTAAACGTCACATGGGTACAGACTACAAAGTAACTGTAGAAGGTAAATCTTATACTCCTCAAGAAATTTCTGCAATGATTCTTCAAAAAATCAAAGCTGATGCAGAGGCTTACTTGGGCGAACCTGTAAAACAAGCTGTTATTACAGTTCCTGCATACTTTACAGATGCTCAACGTCAAGCTACAAAAGACGCTGGTGCCATTGCAGGTCTTGAAGTACTTCGTATCATCAACGAACCTACAGCAGCTGCTCTTGCATATGGTGTAGATAAAGATGAAGATGGTAAAGTTCTTGTATTTGACCTTGGTGGTGGTACATTCGACGTATCTATCCTTGAACTTGGTGATGGTGTATTTGAAGTATTGGCAACATCTGGTAATAACCACCTTGGTGGGGATGACTTCGACCAACGCATTATGAACTACCTTATCGAAGAATTCAAAAAAGAAACTGGTATCGATTTATCCAATGATAAATTAGCTGATCAACGTTTAAAAGAAGCTGCTGAAAAAGCAAAAATTGAGTTGTCTGGCGTAGCTAGCACAAATATCAACTTGCCATTTATCACAGCTGATGCTACTGGTCCTAAACATTTGGATGTAACATTGACTCGTGCTAAATTTGAAGAATTAACTGCTGATTTGGTACAAGCTACTATAGAACCTACTCGTAAAGCTATGAGTGATGCTGGCTTATCTGCATCCGATATCGATAAAGTATTGTTAGTTGGTGGTTCTAGCCGTATCCCAGCTGTACAAGAAGCAATCAAAAAAGTATTGGATAAAGAACCAACTAAAAACGTTAACCCTGATGAATGTGTAGCTATTGGTGCTGCTATTCAAGGTGGCGTATTAGTAGGTGAAGTTAAAGACGTATTGTTACTTGACGTAACGCCATTGTCCCTTGGTATCGAAACAATGGGTGGCGTATTCACACGTATTATCGATCGTAACACTACAATCCCTACATCTAAATCTCAAGTATTCTCCACTGCCGCAGATAACCAACCATCTGTAGATATCCATGTATTGCAAGGTGAACGTGAGTTCGCAGCAGATAATAAAACATTGGGTCGTTTCAACTTGGATGGTATCCCAGCTGCTCCTCGTGGGGTTCCTCAAATCGAAGTAACATTTGACATCGATGCTAATGGTATCGTACATGTAAAAGCTAAAGATTTAGGTACTCAAAAGGAACAAAAGATTACCATTACTTCTTCTAGCGGCTTGAAAGAAGAAGAAATTGATCGCATGGTTAAAGAAGCTGAAGCTCATGCAGCGGAAGATAAAGCTAGAAAAGAAGAATTAGATATTAAAAATAATGCGGACTCCCTAGTATATCAAGCTGAGAAAGCATTGAAAGACCTTGAAGGTAAAGGCGACGCTGCTTTGATGAAAGAAGTAGAAGAAGCGAAAGATAAATTGAAAAAATCTATTGAAGCTGGCAATATCGAAGATATCAAAAAAGATAGTGAAGCTTTGGAACAACCATTACATAAATTAGCAGAACAAATGTATGCAGCAGCTCAACAAGCTCAACAAGCAGCTGGTGGTGCTGAACAAGGTCAACAACAAACAAAATCTGATGACAATGTAGTTGATGCTGATTACACAGTAGTGGATGATGACAAGAAATAAGAAGGGTTGGTAACGAATGGCACGAGATTATTATGACATCCTAGGGGTTAGTAAAAATGCCTCTCAAGATGAAATCAAAAAAGCCTTCCGTAAAAAGGCACGCCAATACCATCCAGATGTAAATAAAGATAATCCAAAGGAAGCGGAAGCAAAGTTTAAAGAAGCTAACGAAGCTTACGAAGTATTGTCTGATGAAACTAAAAAAGCTCAATATGACCAATTCGGCCACGACGCCTTCAAACAAGGAGGCGGCGCTGGTGCCGGTGGTTTCCAAGGTGGCTTTGGCGGTTTTGGTGGTCAAGCTGGAGGCTTTGGTGATATCTTTGGCGACATTTTTGGTGGCATGTTTGGTGGTGGACGCCAACAACAAGGCCCTCAAAAAGGTAATGACTTGCGTGAAGATATCGATATTTCCTTTGAAGATGCAGCCTTTGGTAAATCTATGGAAATTGAAGTGCATCGTCATGAAGAATGTGATCACTGTCATGGTACTGGTGGTGAACCAGGCTCTCGTGTCGATACTTGTCCAAACTGTCATGGTTCTGGTCAAGAAGCGGTTATTCAAAATACTCCATTTGGACGTATGCAGTCCGTTCGCACTTGTTCCCGCTGTCATGGTACGGGTAAAAGCATTGAAAAACCTTGCTCTAAATGCCGTGGTACTGGTGAAATGTTGGCTAAACGGAAGATTTCCATTAAGATTCCAGCTGGTGTAGATAGCGGATCTCGTTTACGTGTAGCTAATGAAGGGGAACCTGGTATTTTAGGCGGTCCTAAAGGGGATCTCTATGTATATATCTTTGTTCGTCCTCACAAGGAATTTGAACGAAATGGTAATGACGTTATTAGCCGTGTAAATATTAGCTTTGCTCAAGCTGCTCTTGGTGCGACTATACAAGTTAACACTTTAGATGGTAAAGTAGAGTTAAAGATTCCGGAAGGTACTCAAACGGGAACGGCATTCCGCGTAAAGGGCAAAGGTATTCCATATTTGCGTAACCCTAACCAAAGGGGTGATCAACACATTGTGGTAACCGTCCAAACGCCTAAGAAGTTGACAGACACTCAACGTGAGCTATTGTTACGCTTTGCAAATGAAAGTAATGAAGATGTAAATAACTTACAAGTGAGCAAAAGTCTCTTTGAAAAAATCAAGGACTGTTTAACGAAATGAACAGCTCATGTGAAGGAATGGTTTGTTCCATCACATTCCCTATAAAGGAGCATATATGCAATGGATAGAAATATCCGTTGTCTGTGAAAGAGTAGCCACCGATGAGGTGACTACTCTTTTTGACAATTATGCAGACAATGGAATTATAGAAGAAGATGTTGAAGATCAGCCTAATTTAATAAAATTGTCTATGTACAGTGATCCATCACTAGATGACGATATGATTAAGTCTGATTTGAAAAAACGTCTTACAGAAGCAAATATTGGAATTATATCGATAGATACACATATTCTTGATGAGTCAACTTGGTTAAACTCTTGGCAACAGTATATTGAACCTACAGAAATTTTACCTAACTTAGTCATTAAACCAGCATGGCAGGAATACAATAATGTAGATAATAAAACTATTATTATAATCGATTCAGATATTTCCTTTGGTACCGGGTCTCATGAGACAACACGGACTTGTGCAGAGTTATTAAAATCCTATAGTGAATCTATGGATCTTGATACAGCTACTTGTTTGGATATTGGTACTGGCACAGGTATTCTTTTATTAGTAGCAGCCCATTTAGGTATTAAAAATTTAGTTGGTATAGATATAGAAGAGTATGCTGCAAATCAAGCTCGAATTAACTGTGAGAATAATCATGTATCTGCTGAAATCATTTGTGGTAATTTGGATAGTGATTTCAATAGTACTGCCCAATTAATTTTAGCTAATTTAACAGTAGATCCCCTTAAAATACTATTACCTCAAATTGGTAAGAAACTGGATGATAAGGGCATTTTGATTATTAGTGGCATTATTGATGATCGTTATGATGAAATCATGCCATATATTGAGGCTCATTGGCATATTATTGAGGAGCGCGTTGCAGGACCTTGGCATACATTTGCGCTAGAAAAACGATGAAAAAGATTTTTATTCCTACACCATTAGATGAAATAATAGAATTGCCGAAAGATGTGACCCATCATGTACTACATGTATTTCGCCATAATATTGAGAAGCCTATAACTGTAACAGGTAGTGACAATCGTTGTGGTACATATCAAATTACAGAAGAAGTAGACGGTAAAGCGCAAGCAAAACTGATTGAATATGTAGATGCAAATCTAGCATCGTATCGTACTATTCTAGTTCAATCATTATTAAAAGGTGAAAAGCTAGAATGGGTGTTACAAAAGGCGACGGAGTTAAATGTGGATACAATTTATCTTGTGCCCACAGCTAACTGCGTAGCTAAATATGATGAAAAAAAGCTTCAATCAAAAGTAAATCGTTGGGAAAAAATAATGCTAGAAGCAGCTCAACAATGTGGACGAAATCACTTGCCTACACTCGTAGTAGGAGAGACGCTTTTACAAGCATTAGACATTGAATCTGAGGCGTTGAAATTGGTAGCCTATGAAAATGAAGCAGGGCAGACTATCAAAGATGTACTTAAAACTTTACATTCCGATAAGTCTGTAACTGATGTTTTAATTTGTATAGGTCCTGAAGGGGGCTATCAAGAGAAGGAAATCAATGCTATTATAAAATATGGTGGAAAATCAGTATCGCTAGGAAATACAATTTTACGGGCTGAAACTGCTGCTATTGGATCGTTAGCGATGATTCAATATGAATTAGAATTATAAATAAAATACGAATAGAGAGGTGCAATGAAAACCGTTGCTTTTACAACCTTAGGGTGTCGCGTAAACCAATATGATACAGATGCCATGAAAGGTTTATTTTTACAAAATAATTACGAAGCGGTAGACTTCGATGAAAAAGCTGATATATATGTAATTAATACCTGTTCTGTAACGAATATGGGGGAAAAGAAATCCCGTCAATTAATCCGCAAGGCGAAACGTCAAAATGAAGATGCCTATGTTATTGTAACTGGTTGTTATGCTCAGCTTGATCCAGATGCGATTGCCGCTATAGATGGTGTTAATCTCGTTATTGGTACCAATAATCGTTCTAAAATTGTTGAATTAGTAGAGCAATTAGAATCTACAGAACGACAAATTAATGCTGTTCGGGATATCATGAAGGAATCTAACTTCGAGGAAATGCCGTTATATGGTAATGAATCTGACAAAGCTCGTGCGTTCATGAAAATTCAAGAAGGTTGTAATAACTATTGCGCCTTTTGTATCATTCCTTATACTCGAGGAAAGTTAAAATCTCGTAAAGTTGATGATATTGTACAAGAGGCAAAACGTTTAGTAGATCATGGATTCCATGAAATCGTATTAACTGGTATACATTTGGGTAATTACGGTGTCGAATTACCAGGTCGTCCAACATTAGCTGATGTGGTAAAAGCTTTATTAGAGATTCCTAATTTATACCGCATTCGTTTCGGATCCATTGAATCCGTAGAGGTTTCTGATGAGTTAGTAGAATTAATGGCTACGAATAAACGTGTTTGTCCACATTTACATTTACCGTTACAAGCAGGTTCTGACCATGTATTAAAGTTGATGAAACGCCATTATACATTACAAGAATATAAAGATTTAATTACAAGTTTACGTTCTCGTATTAAAGATTTATCAATTACAACTGATATTATTGCTGGTTTCCCTCAAGAAACTGATGAAGACTTCGAAGAAACATTGAATACAGTACGTGAAATTGGATTTTCGCACATTCATGCTTTCCCATACTCCATTCGTGAGGGTACACCTGCAGCCACTATGGCGGATCAAGTACCAGAAGCTGTTAAGAAAACTCGTGTAGCACTTTTAAATGGTCTTAGCCAATCTGGTTATGAACGATACGCAAAATCACGCATTGGTAAGCCTGGTGAGATTCTCATCGAAAAGGAAGAGAATGGATACTACATGGGCTTAACAAATGAATATATAAATGGTAAAGTTAAGTCAGATGGGACACGTAAAATTGGTGATCTCGTTGGTGGAACTGTTGTAGGTTTAGAAGATAATTATTTAATTATTGAGTAAGGAGTTAGATTATGAGTGACTGCATTTTTTGCAAAATTATCAATGGTGAAATTCCGTCTAAAAAAGTGTTAGAAAATGATAAATTCTATGCTTTTCATGATATTCAACCTGTAAAAAAAGTTCATGTATTAATCGTACCTAAAAATCACGTGTCTAATATTGCACATCTTAATGAAAAGAATGCAGATTATGTTGAAGGGTTACTGCCATTTGTTCGTGATGTAGCAAAAGAGCTTGGTATCTCTAAAGATGGATATCGTTTAATTTTTAATACTGGTAAAAAAGCAGGTCAAACTGTATTCCATATGCATGCACACCTTTTAGGTGGAGAAGAAATGGGCTGGCCAGAAGCCTAATTTTGAGTATTATGTATTCTTTTTATAATACTCATTAAAAAACCTATAAAATATACTTGAAAATATTGACAACATCTATACCTATACATATAATATTATATGTGCGTATGTAAATTATCAGCACTTCCCGAGATTATTTTTGGAGGGAGGGATATAGATGTCTGAAATCAAAGTCGGTAAAAACGAAACGCTTGAAAGTGCTCTTCGTCGATTTAAACGCTCCTGCCAAAAAGCGGGTGTTTTGTCTGAAGTAAGAAAACGCGAACACTATGAAAAACCAAGCGTAAAAAGAAAGAAAAAATCTGAAGCAGCAAGAAAACGCAAATTCAGAGCATAAGATGATTACCCTAATTCTGCCTTTTCATGGCTTTATGAAATCCAGAATTAGGGTTTCTTTATTATATACATAAGGAGGAAATATGAGTTTAAAAGATCAATTAAAGGAAGATATGAAAGCAGCTATGAAAGCTCGTGAAGAAGGTAAAACAGCGTTATCTGTAATTCGTATGGTCAATAGTGCCATAAAAAATACAGAAATCAATGACAAAATTGAGTTAGATGATGCTGGCATTCTTGGCATTTTAGCTAAGGAAATGAAAACTCGTCAAGATTCCTTAACAGAATTTGAAAAAGCGGGACGTGAGGACTTAATTAGTCATGTAAAAGAAGAAATGGCTGTATTGCAAAAATACTTACCAGAGCAATTGAAAGAAGATGAAATTCGTACAATTGTACAAGAAGCCATTGCTGCATGTGGTGATAACGTAAATATGGGCAATGTTATGAAACATGTAATGCCAAAAACAAAAGGGCGTGCAGATGGTAAGGTTGTCAATAATATTGTTAAAGAATTACTTGGATAATATATAGTGATATCAACGACCATTCTATATACAGTTATTGATTAGAGTTGATAGTATTGAGTGTTTTAGATGTAACTTTAAGAGAATAATGAAATTCTATAGAAAGTTATTGACATATATTTTCAACATATGATAATATGAACTCAATAAAATAATTGGTCAACGAAGACTCCACTTTAGATATATAGATTTATATATTTATTTGTTGGAGTCTTTTTCTTTTAGGAGGAACAAATATGTCGACAACTAACGAATTATTATATTACATTCCAGCGGGTCAATATGGGAAAGAAGGCGTTCTTGCATTATTAGAACAACATCCTGAAATCAAGTTCGTATCTCTTGTAGGGATTGACTTAGCAGGTAATGATACTGATGAAAAGATTCCTATGTCAGCATTCTTCGATGACTACGAATCTTTCTTTGAAGGTCGTGCTGTTCAAACAGATGGTTCCTCTGTAGTACTTACAAATATTGCTACATTAAATAATGCTCGTGTAGATATGTGGGGCGATCCAAGTGTAAACTGGTTTGTTGATTACAACTACGAAAATATTGATCCTGTTACAGGATTACCAACTGGTACACTTCGTATTCCTGCATTCTTGATGCATAACTATCGCTATGTAGATTCTCGTTCTATTTTGAAACGCAGCTGCGACTATGTTCGTGCTGAATTATTGGCTTTGATTAAAGAACATGGCTTACCCGGTATGCCGCATGTGAAAGCTGATGAAGTTGTAGATATCATTTTCACATCAGCAACAGAACTAGAATTCTGGGTAAAAACTCCATCTAGAACAGTTACAAAAAAAGAATTATCCGTATCTCAAAAATTACAAGAACAATACTGGCAACGTACTCATGGTACAGTTCGCACTGCTTTAGAACAAGCTGTTGAACGCCTTGATAGATATGGTATGGTTGCTGAAATGGGTCATAAAGAAGTAGGTGGCGTTAAAGCTAAACTTGATGAAGATGGTCATGAAGCAGTTGTATTAGAACAATTAGAAATCGACTGGAAATTCTCAAATAATCCATTACAAACAGCAGATAATGAATTACAAGCTCGTATCATTGTTCGTGAAGTATTCCGTGAAAATGGTCTTGATGTAACATTTAATGCAAAACCAATAATTGGTGTAGCTGGTTCTGGTGAACATACTCATTTTGGTGTTATGGCTAAATTAAAATCTGGTAAAGTTGTTAACTTATTTAGCCCAGAAGATATGCGTAAAGAATCTGCTAGCTCTTTAGGCATTGGTGCAATTATGGGACTTTTAAAACACTATGAAGCCATTAATCCATTCATCAGCTCTACAACAGATTCTTTAAACCGTTTAAAACCTGGGTTTGAAGCGCCAGTATGTATTGTTACATCTTTAGGTACTGATCCATCTGAACCTAGCCGTAACCGTACAATCCTTTGCGGTTTAATTCGAGATATCGATAATCCTATGGCGACACGTTATGAATTGCGTTCTCCAAATCCTTACACCAATACATATACTGCTTTAGCATTGATCTTTATTTCTGCATTTGATGGTATGAAATATGCCATTACATCTGGTAAAACACAAGCTCAATTGGAAGCAGAGCTTTCCAAAGAAGTAGGTGAAACATCTGATTATCTTGCTACAAATCGTGCATACCGTACTGAAAAAGATGTGTTTGATGATTTCACACAAGAAGAACGTAATCAAATGTTTGGTGTTGCTCCAGCTACTGTATGGGAAAACATAAAGGGTTACCAAAATAATCCTGAATTAGTAGAAACATTGGCTCAAGGCAATGCATTTGCTAAAGATTTAATGGACTCCTTTATTGCCTCCATTCTTAAACGTTGGAAACTAGTATTGGCTAATCGCTTAATTCCAAATAATTTGGATACAGTTCGTAGCATGGTTGCAATTCATACTGATAGCCGAAATAGTGTAGATGATAAACGCTTTGCAGAAGTTAATGACTTACGTTTCTACCTTGCTAAAGATAGTGACGATCGTAAATCCTTATTCACTCGTTTAATTGATGCACTTAATGATGGTGAATATGATCTAGCATCCCAATTACAAATTGAAATGAATGATAAAATGGAAGAATTAGAAGCTAAGTACGCTAACTACGCTAAAAATATCTTCTAATAAAATCAATTTATTAATAAAAATGGCCTCTACTACGGTAGAGGCCATTTTTCATTTAAATATATCTAAATAAATTAGATATATTCAAACATAACGATTCAAATTTTATTCGTTATGTCCAATAAATTTTTCTACTAATACTAAGCTACATACAAGTACAAAAATTGCAACAGACCAAATTAAATTATCAAATGATGATTCATGATTGATAATTAGAAGTCTTACAATTGCAGTTATACCAATGTATAAAAAGAAGTTAAGTGGAAAGTGGAAGTTATTTTTAAAGTATTTGACGATGAGTGCAATAAACTCAAAGTATAGAAAGAAGGTAATTAGTTCTTCAATCAATAAAGAGTATGTACTATAACCTTGAATATTCGCCCACGTAACATAGACAAGACTAATCAATGTATTAATAAGTGCAATACAAAGTGCAATACCAACGCCTACAAGGGCTATATTTTTTATCGTTAATAATAGTTTAGAAATACGAATCCACATATATAATTTACCTACAATAAAAATCTAAATACTATACTACATAAAAAAGACCGTACACCGTACGGTCTTTTTCGATTACATTGTACTATAATCAAATGAATATCTACGAATTAGATATCAGCTTTAATAGCTTCTAATGCAGCATCGAAGTTAACTGCTTGAGTTACTTCAGGTACATATTCAACATAAGTTACTTTGTTATCTTTGTTGATTACTACAACGCCACGAGTTAAAAGACGAAGCTCTTCAATCAAGAAACCATAGTTTTCACCGAAGGAAGCATCTTTGTGGTCAGACAAAGTAACAACTTTATCTACGCCCGCAGCACCACACCAACGTTTTTGAGCGAATGGTAAGTCCATAGAAATTGTCAATACGACTACATCTTCGGAAAGTGCTGTTGCATCTTGGTTGAACCAACGAGTTTGAGCATCACAAACACCTGTATCAAGGGAAGGAACAACGGAGATAACTTTTACTTTACCTTCGAAGTCTTTTAAAGTTTTAGCTTGCAAGTCATTGCTCAATACAGTGAAGTCTGGAGCTTGTTGACCTACTTTAATTTCTGGGCCAACTAATGTGATAGGGCCACCTGCAAATGTTACTACGCCAGTACGTTTTTCCATGTTGTATTCCTCCTAAGAGTTTTAATTCTAATTATGTAAAATATAATTTCTTTATATGCATAGTATAACATTTACATTACCATAAGTAAACTAAAAAATTCGATATAGTATTAATTAAAAAGATCGTTACGATTGATTACTGTAAAAATTTAAAGAGGCCATTTAACTAATATTAATATTGATGAAATAGAACTACTACTGTAATAAAATATTTAATCTAACTGTTATACGTATAGGTGTATTAATGTATCATAAAAAATGTGTATACTATAAAGAGAAAAGTTAACGTAATAAAATTTGTTGATT
Source organism: Veillonella parvula (assembly GCF_048309325.1). Taxonomy (GTDB): domain Bacteria; phylum Bacillota; class Negativicutes; order Veillonellales; family Veillonellaceae; genus Veillonella; species Veillonella parvula_T. Next base: position 594,384 of record NZ_DBFBTX010000005.1, on the reverse strand, counting down.
TAGCTTTTACAGTATTGATTTAAATTCATTTACAATATAATGATACTAGTAATTATATAGGCAATGATTTTGATTAGACTTAATAGGATATGTTAGAGAGGACCTATGAAACCAATAGATTTATTTATGCAGTTTTTCCGGCGTGAAGGCTGGATCTATGCCATTGGCTTAACTATGTTGATGGCAATTGATGTGGCTTTTTTATTTGTTCCCCAATTTATTGGTAATGCTATAGATACGTTGAGCAATAATAAGGAAGGGTTAGTCACTTATATTTTTTATTTCATTTTATTATTTATTATTATCACTATTTTAAAAGTTATCTCACGCAGAACCCTATTAGGCTCTATTCGTCGCATGGAGTATCTTTTTCGTGAGATTTTGTGTAGTAAAGCATTACAAGTAAAAACAACGTACTATGAGGCTAATGGACCTGGTAAGGTTATGGCGCTCATGACTAACGATGTAACATCGCTACGTGTTGCCCTTGGTCTAGGTGTAATGATTATAGTGGATATTATTTTCTATTCCATTGTGGGTTCCATAATTTTAATTCAAAAGATTAATACTGTATTAGCTTTTAAAATTATGACACCTGTATTCTTAATTATTGTGGCTATATTTGTACTAGGCAGAAAGCTACGTATTAAACAACGTAGTGCACAAGCTACTTATAGCGATTTAACAGAGTTTGGACAAGAGTTATTTCAAGGGATGGATGTTATTCGCGCTTTTAATCGTGAAAGCATTATCTCTAATTCTTTTGAAAAAATAAATAAACTTAATTATAAGAAGAATATGGATGTTGCACTACTAGATGCAATATTAACACCGTTGACAAGAATTGCACCCTTTATTTGTATCAGTATTAGTATTTTTATTTGTGGACATTTAGCTGTAGAAGGCAAAATGACTATAGGCGAATTTGTTACTATTAATTCATTCATAATGTTAATTGTGGGACCTTTAATAGGGTTTGGTGGCCTTATTTCTATTGTACAAAAAGGTCTTGCTTCTTTAGATCGTATCATGGACTTCTTACATTTGCCTACAGAAACAATAGATGATACCGATGAAGTACTGCCGCTTGAGGATATTCATATTCGATACTTAGATTTTACTTATGAAAACTCTAAAGGGCATGCATTATCTCAGTTGACAACGACAATACCAAAAGGTTCTTTTATTGGTTTAGTTGGTAAACCCGGTTCTGGCAAAAGTACATTGTTTAAATTGCTTATTGGATTACAAGAGTGTCCGGAAAAATCTATTTATTTTGGCAGTCAAGATTTAGCTACTGTTTCTTTATCAAAGCTTAGAAACTCAATTGCTTATGTGCCGACACAATCTTACCTATTAAGTACGACCATTGCTGATAATATTAAATTTGGTAAAGCTTTATCCATGCATGAAACTGTAGAGTTGGCAGCACAAAAGGCAGACTTATATAGAGATTTAGGCGATTTGTTAAACGATGATTTACATGAGCTTGCTGAAGAAGGTCATGATTTATCAGGTGGACAGAAGCAGCGAATCAATATGGCTCGCGGCTTTTATAAAAATGCGCCATATGTATTACTAGATGATTGTTTTTCCGCTTTAGATGCAGTAACAGTTACAACCATATTAAATTCATTACATAATGTAAAAGATCAGACGATTCTATGTATTTCACAACGATTAGAGGTTGTAGAGAAAGCAGATAAAATACTAGTATTTGATGAGGGGCGTATCGTAGAAGAAGGTACTCATGAAGAATTATTAGGTAACAATGGTTTATACCGTACCTTATATGAAGCGCAGAATGGAGGGGGCCATCATGAAGAAGCGTGATCTAAGAAATGACTGGGCTCTATTCTCCTATATAACTGGCTACATTAAGCCTTATTTAGGTATTCTATTTTTAGCAACGGTTGCGCTCGCAGGAAATTTAGTACTATTACTTTTACGCCCATATTTAACTAAGCAAGTTATCGATCTTGGATTTGCCACTAATGATATCGCTGTTATTGAATATTATGCTCTAATGTATGGCCTTACTATCATTGGTAGTGTTTTATTTATTTTTGTAGAGAATTACTTTTTAAAAAGTTTTGGTCAAAAAATTATCTATAATATTCGTAGTATTATATTCCAAAAGATTCTTAATAAACCACATGATGAATTTTATAAGTTGCCAATTGGGAATTGGGTAACTCGCATTACTAATGATGTAGAGTCATTACGTACATTATATACAGATGTAATTCTGAATTTGGCAAGTAGCGGTTTAATGATTATTGGTATATTAGGATTTATGTATGCCATTAATGTACCTTTAGCAATAATCATGACAATTTTACTACCTATAATGGGTGGAATTATTTGGGTGTTTCAAAAGTTTTCTCGCAAAGCATTCCGTCAGGTAAGACGTTCTGTAGCTGCTTCTAATGCAAGCATCAAGGAACTGTTAAATTATATTGTAATCGTAAAATCCTATGGTGGCGAAAGAGCAATTGAGGAACGTTATAATACTGTTAATAAAGGTTTCTTAGAAGCAGGTCTTTTTGAGGTTACCACATTTTCTATTTTTAGACCGCTCGTAGATGGTCTATTCTTTGTTGCGCTAATTGTTATTTTTACAACTACGAATTTAATAGACTCCGTAGCTGATGCTGGTACAGTATTTGCCTTTATACAATATATGGACCGATTCTTCCAACCATTAAAGGAAATTGCAGATAAATATAACTCTCTACAAAGCGCATTAGCTGGTGCTGAAAGATTAGTTCCCTTATTAGAGGAAGAAGAGCGTCAGATGGCTAATGAAGTTCCTGATGAATTTAAACATATAGAGACTATTGAATTCGAGCATGTATGGTTTTCCTATGAAAATAACGACGTTTATGCGCTAGAGGACTTTACATTCACTATTAAAGCTGGAGAATTCATAGGTATTGTAGGTCCTTCTGGTAGTGGTAAATCAACACTTTTATCATTGTTGATGGGAATCTACAAACCAACAAGAGGGGCTATCTATATTAACGGTATAAATATTGCCCAATATGATAGTTCTGTGCTTCGTCATTTAATGGGATATGTTTTTCAGCAAGCTTATCTATTTAAGGGTTCCATTAGAGATAACTTAACACTTTTTGATACATCAATTTCTAATGAGGAAATGATCAATGCAGTAAAACAAGTTAATTTGGATTCTATGATTGAACAACTTCCGGAAGGGTATGATACACCGGTTGGTTATTTAGGCTCCTTATTATCTGATGGGCAAAAACAATTATTGGCTTTTGGCCGTACCTTGATTAAAAAAACACCAATTCTATTGCTAGATGAAGCAACGGCTAATATCGATAGTCATACGGAGAAGCAAATTCAAGCAAGTATTGAAAATATTCGAGGTAGTAAAACAATCGTAAGTATTGCTCATCGTCTTTCAACAGTAGAAGATGCCAATAAAATAGTGTATATGGAATATGGTAAAATAATAGAAAAAGGATCTTTTAATGAGCTTATCAACTTAAAAGGGGCCTTTTATAATCTATGGAATAATCAACACAGTGGGAGTTAGTATGGAATTTATCCAATCTAAAGATAATAAAACGATTAAGCGAATTATCTCATTAAGGCAACGTAAAAATCGCCAAAAAAATGGAGAGTACATCGTTGAAGGCATTCGCTCTATTCGAGATATTGCAGCTATGGGTGCAGTAAAAACAATCGTTATACGTGAATCTAAAGCGCAAGATAAAAATATATTAGATTTATTAGACTTAGATACTGTTCAATCTGTACCTAAATATATCGCACAAGATCCAGTGTTTGATAAAGTAGATAATACCGTAAATGGACAAGGTGTAGTTGCTATTGTATCAAAGCCTACATATGATATTGAATCAATTTCTATTGTGGATGGTTTATATATTACATTAGATGGTGTTCAAGATCCCGGCAATCTAGGTACCATTATTCGTACTGCTGTTGCAGCAGGTGTTAAAGGGATATTTTTGATGAAAGGAACTGTGGACCCTTTTAATGACAAGACAGTCCGCAGTACCATGAGCGCCTTACATAAAATACCTTTATATGAAGACATTACGTTATCTCTGTTACATGATATGGTAACCGAGTCTAATATGACTAGCTATGTAACAGCTTTAGAACATTCCAATCCTTATCATACTGTAAGTTATGCTAAGCGAACTATGCTAGTATTAGGAAACGAAGGAAATGGTGTAACACCAGGGGTTATGAATCTATGTACAAATCGTATTATGATTCCTATGTATGGTGATATGGAATCCTTAAATGTAAGCGTAGCTGCTGCATTATGTATGTATAAAGTACAAGAACAATTAATGCCTTAGTATATATATGATAAAATTTTATGACCTTATAAAAAGTCCTCTACTAGTAAACAAGTAGAGGGCTTTTGTATTGATTTTTTAGTTGTGTATTTGGTAAAATAACATATATCCTTTGTGGGAGAACAAAGTTCTCCCTTTTTTTCATGAAAAGGAAGATAACTATGTCCAAATTAATTGTAAATGCAGACGATTTTGGCCTTCATAGTGCAGTTAATGCTGGTATTATTGATGGTCACCGTAGAGGTATTATTACCAGTACCTCTTTAATGGCAGGAGGAGAAGCTTTTACAGAAGCCGTAAGTATGGCAAAACAAAACCCTAAGTTGGGCATTGGTATTCATATTACCTTGGTGGGTGGGGTCAAACCAGTATGTGATCCATCAGAAGTTTCATCACTTCTCACACCAGAAGGTGTATTTCCAGAGAACTATGTAGAATTTATTAAACGTATTTACTCTGGCAAAATCAATTATAGTGAATTACGTAAAGAGATTCATGCACAAATAGCTCAAATAATGGATACCGGCTTAAGGGTAACTCATATTGATGGACATCAACATTTGCATGTGTTACCAACGGTATTGCCAATTGTGATTGAACAGGCAAAATCCTTTGGTATACATGCTATACGTATACCCGATGAGTCTACTGGTTTTATGAATTATATGTATTCCCCAATTCGATTTCTTGGTAAAGTTGGTTTATCAACGGTTGCGGCTAATGCGCGACCAATCATACGAAATAATTGTATGACTACAACCCAATATTTTTGGGGCATGGTAAATGGAGGTCATATAAATCAGAAATCTCTAATGGGTATCCTAAAAGCGGTAAATAAACATTCTGGTACACATGAATTGATGGTTCACCCAGGTAGTAATAGTAGTATTCTTAGTAAGCTTTATAATTGGGGTTATCATTGGGAAGATGAGTTGCATGCACTCTGTTCCAGTCATACGCGATTATATATAAGTCAACATGATATAGAGCTCATTAATTATGGAGACTTGGTATGAGTAAAATGATGAAGAGAGGCATCTTTATGTTTCTCTTGTTATTGGCTGTATCAATTGGTATTATTTACTATACTATTGATTTAGATGCATTGAAAGCCATATCATCTTTTAATAGTATTTCCTTATTATTAGCTTTAGTTGCTTTAGTAGCAGGTATGTATTTTGATGGATTACGACTTCAAAGGCTCGTAAAAATTGGTGGTTACAAGTTATCGATACGAGCAGTGCTACGAGTTATTTTTAGTAATTATTTTATGGCTATGTTGACACCTGGAGCTAGCGGTGGTGCTGTCGCGCAAGTACTGGTGTTGAGAAGTTATGGCGTACCTATATCTAAAGGTACACCGATTGTATTAATACGTACCGTATTTTCCATTATGTTTTTGGTCATTATGCTGCCATTAGTATTCTTACGAGATGCTATTGAAATTCCATATATCTCTCGTGATATGCTTTTGATTTTTGCCGTGCTTGCTGTTATAGCGACCTTAGTGGGAACTTATATATTACAGACTAAGTATATGCGTCAATTTGTCTATAATCTAGCACAACGATTTAAAGCACATAACACTAAAGATTGGCTTTCTAAATTAGAAACACTAAATCAAGGTCTTGGTTTACTTTATAAACAACCTGTCCAATCTTTAATAGTTTTTATTGAATCTGGTTTGAGTTTATTATGCTTATATTGTATTGCACCCGCCTTAATGTATGCTTTCACACCAGATATTCCTATTATCGATATTTTAGATCGCATGATTTTATTAAATCTTATTTTGTATTTTGCACCAACCCCAGGGGGAACAGGCATTGCAGAAGGTCTATTTGTAGTATTATTTAGTGCCTTTGTACCTAATGGAACAGTGGGAATCATCGCTGTAGGATGGCGTGTTGTGGCTGAGTATATGCCATTCTTCATCGGTATGTATGCAGTATTAACATTATATGGACGACAATTCGTTGCCCAAGAAACTTCAAGAAAACAATAAGGGAGTGTGCTCTATGTCTAAACCAAAAAAAGATAAATTTTATCTGGTTCAAGAAGATATTTTACCAGAGGCTATAAAAAAGACGATAAAAGTAAAAGAAATTCTAAAACTAGGTGAGGTTAAAACAATTAACGAAGCAGTTGAAAAAATGGATTTAAGTCGATCTGCGTATTATAAATACAAGGATTATGTTTTTCCATTTTTTGAAATTGCTCAAGGAAAAATTGTTAGTATTTATGTTTCTATGTCAAATGAATCTGGTATGTTATCAAGCGTTTTGAAAGCCATTGCTGAACGTAACGGTAGTATTTTAACGATTAATCAAGATATTCCATTACAAGGCATTGCGAATAGTAGCATTTCTTTTGAAACCAAGGATTTACAAGGTTCATTAGAAGATTTATTGCTAGATATTCGCTCTATGAAGGGTATTATCAAGGTAGAAATTTTAGGCCAAGCATAGGCTAATTAAGAGAGTAGGACGATTATGACCACTATAAAAATTGCTTTATTAGGTTTTGGTACTGTTGCACAAGGTACTTTTAACTTATTGCAAGACAATGCTGAATTAATTAAAAATCGTACAGGTGTCAATGTTGAAATTTCAAAAATTTATGTACGAAATCCAGAAAAATATAGTCATATTACATTACCAGAAACAGCTAAATATGTAACTGATATTGATGAAGTGTTAAAAGACGATTCCATCCAAATGGTAGTGGAATTGATGGGTGGTACAAGCTTTGCTAAGGATTGCGTAGAAGGAGCTTTAAAAGCTAAGAAGAATGTGGTAACTGCCAATAAAGACTTATTAGCAGAAGCTGGTCCATACTTATTAGACTTAGCGAGTAAAAATGGGGTAGATCTACGTTTTGAAGCATCTGTTCTAGGTGGTATTCCTATAATCCGCACATTATATGAATCGTTAGCCGGTAATCGTATTACTGAAATCATTGGTATTATGAATGGTACTACAAACTTTATTTTGACTAAAATGTCTGAAGAAGGTTTAAGCTACCAAGATGTATTAAAAGAAGCACAAGATTTAGGATATGCAGAGGCAGATCCTACAGCTGATGTAGAAGGCCTTGATGCAGCTCGTAAATTGGCAATCCTTGCATCTATTAGCTTTAACCGTCGTATTTTCTTTGAAGATGTAACTGTAGAAGGTATTACTTGTATTGATACTGAAGATATAAAATTTGGGAAAGAGTTTGGTTACAATATTAAATTATTAGGTATTGCTAAAGAAACTGCTCAAGGATTATCTTTAAATGTATATCCTGCATTTATTCCTACGACACATCCATTAGCATCTGTTCGAGGATCCTACAATGCAATTTATGTTAAGGGCAATGGTATCGATGATGTCATGCTATATGGTCGTGGTGCAGGTAGCTTACCGACAGGTAGTTCTGTAGTATCTGACATAATGGAAGTGGCAAAGAATGTCTCTTATAATGAAACAGGGCGCTTGAAACCGTTCTATTATGATCAAAAAGATATTTATTCTCCAGGTAAAATCCAATCTAGCTACTACTTGCGTTTAGCAGTGGATAATAAAACAGGTGTTCTAGCAAAAATCTCTGCAAAATTAGCAGAACAAAAAATTTCTGTTTTATCCATCGTTCAACGAAATATGGATCCAGAAACTGCAGTTCTTGCCATTGTTACATCTAAATGCCCAAGATCTTATATTTTAAATCTTATAGACTCTTTTAATAGCTTGCGCTCCGTTAAGGCTGTTAATAGTGTTATTCGTATTATGGAAGCTTAATTATGAATACTGTTCGTGTACAAGTACCTGCCACTAGTGCAAACTGTGGCCCAGGTTTTGATTGCTTAGGATTAGCACTAAATCTTTATAATATATTCAGCTTTACACCAGATGAAAATGCTACAGAATATACATATACTTTTGAAGGTTTTGGTGCAGATATTTTACGCGCTGAAGATCCTAAAAAGAATCTAATTGGTTTCGCTATGGATCAAGTTTTTGCTACTGCTCAAGAACCAATTCGATATGGTCATATAACTTCTGAAACCTTGATTCCTCCCTCTCGTGGACTAGGTAGTAGTAGTACGGCTATAGTAGGGGGACTTTTACTGGCGAACGCATTAGTAAAGCATCCACTTTCAAAAGAAGAGTTACTGGTTATAGCAAATCGTATGGAAGGTCATCCAGATAATGTAGCGCCAGCTATTTACGGAAATTTATGTTGTGCTACAGGTTTAAAAAATAAGGTACTAAACACGGTCATTTCTATTCCTCCGGAGCTACATTTTGCTGTTGTAGTACCAGAAGTCATGGTATCTACTGAGTATGCTCGTTCTGTGCTACCAAATCATATTCCATTCAAAGAAGCTGTACAAAATGTAAGTCATGCTTCATTATTTGTAACAAGCTTAATTACGCATCAATTAAGTAATTTATCTGTTGCCTTAGATGACAACTTGCATGTACCTTATCGTAAGACATTGATTCCTCATTGTGATGAAGTTTTTGAAGCCGCAAAAGTTGCTGGAGCTTACGGTGCAACTATCAGTGGATCGGGTTCTACTCTAATTGCATATGTTGATAAAGCTCATGTACAAGAGGTAGCAAAGGCTATGGGGGCTGTATTCACAGCAAATGAGATTGAAAATAAAATATATTGCTTAGAAGCTGATACAACTGGAGCGTTAATTATATAGTTTATGGTATAATTATAGTGTTAGGCATAGTCCATAACAATAATTGGAGGAAACTATGAACAATATAAAAACAACACTTTTGTTAGCTACGCTAACGGCCATTTTAGTGGTTATTGGTGATATGATTGGCGGCAGAAGCGGTATGATTATGATGTTTGTCATATCCATGGGTATGAATTTTATGTCTTATTGGTACAGCGATAAAATCGTTTTAGCCCAATACAATGCTCAACCTGTTACTGCACAGTCTAATCCAAAACTATATGCAATGGTAGAGAAATTGACTAAAAATGGTAATTTACCAATGCCAAGGGTTTATATCATTCCCAGTGAAGTACCGAATGCATTTGCAACAGGTAGAAATCCTAGTCATGCAGCAGTTGCTGTTACAGAAGGTATCCAACGTCTATTAACTGATGAAGAATTAGAAGGTGTGCTTGCACATGAATTAACACATGTTAAGAATCGAGATACATTGATTAGTACAATTGCAGCTATGATGGCTGGTGCTATTTCTATGATAGCCAATATACTTCAATTCACTGCCATATTTGGGCGCTCTGATGATCGAGAAGGCACTAACCCTTTGGCGCTTCTTGGTACGATCATTATTGCACCTATCGCAGCTGGTCTTATTCAGATGAGTATTTCCCGTACTCGTGAGTTTTTAGCTGATGAGGGAGGCGGAGATATGTGTCGCAACCCATTAGCACTGGCTTCTGCACTTGCAAAAATTGACTACTACTCTAAACATGGTGCATTGCCTAATGCAAGTAATGCTACAGCCCATATGTTTATTATTAACCCTATGATGGGAATTGGTGAAAGCTTGAGCAATCTTTTTAGTACACATCCTCGCACGGAAGAACGTATTCAAAAGTTAAAGAAACAAGCTATGAATCCAAAGTATAAAGAAAAGGCAATATTATAATTAGTATCTACTGGAGGGTATCATGCAAGAAACATTAGTTTTAATTAAACCAGATGCAGTTAAACGTCAATTAAGTGGTGAAATCCTTAGCCGTTATGAACGTAAAGGCCTTGTTATTAAAGCATTAAAACTTTTACAAGTACCTCGTGAATTAGCGGAAGAACACTATGCAGAACATAAGGAAAAGCCATTCTTTGGTGAATTAGTTGATTTTATTACATCAGGCCCAGTTCTTGCTTTTGTGTTAGCTGGTGAGAACGCAATTGTATCCGTACGTGCTTTAAACGGAGCAACAAATCCTGTAGATGCTGCCCCTGGTAGTATTCGTGGTGACTATGCCCTAACAATGGATGCTAACGTAGTACATGCTTCTGATTCTCCAGAAGCTGCTGCTCGTGAAATTCATCTTTGGTTCCCTGAATACAAATAATCTCAAGGTTGGTATTATTTAGCTTTTATTTCTACATCCATGTATATCTATAGGAGGTAATCATATGGCAAGTAGTGTTTATACAAAAACAGGTGATGCTGGTACAACTGGTTTATACACGGGAGAACGTGTACAGAAATCATCTTTACGCGTAGAAGCTTATGGTACAATCGATGAATTACAAGCTTTTTTAGGATTGGCTCGCGCTTATGCTGAAAATCCACGTGTTGCTGCTGAATTATACGATATTGAGCGAAACTTATGGACATTAATGGCCGATATTGCAAGTTTAAATACTGCTCCGGTAATTACTGAGCAATATGTAAAGCATTTAGAAAAAGTTATTGATCGCTTTGATGCAAAGTTAGAACCTTTATCTAGTTTTGTCATTCCCGGTGAAAAACAATCTTCTGCTTATTTACATGTAGCTAGAACGATTACTCGACGTGCGGAACGCGCTTTATGGCGAGTATTAGACGCTGGTGAAAGTGTTCACGAATCTAATTTAAAATACTTAAATCGTCTATCCGACCTTTGCTTTATCTTGTGTCGTGTAGAGGAAGAACTTGGGGCTGAATAAACAAAAAAAGCTATGTATTTTACATAGCTTTTTGCTCGTTATAGACCTATTGTGAAATTGTTTGGTTTAAAACATCTTGAGGGCTAGGATAGTAAAAGAAGATATGAGGAATTTCATAACGGAATTTTTCTCTTAATAAATTGGCTAATGTTGTTTCAAAGTTTATAATTTTATCAGCGCCGAAATCAAAGTCTTCAACTAATACTAATAGTTGTGCTTCAACTTGCGGTGCGTTTTCAGGTAAAGCTTCTGGTGGTAGAGGAACATTTACTACTACTCGTGCAGTACCAATATATTTACCTTGTCCGTCATCGATGGCAACACGATATGTATTATCCCATAGCGTAGCCATCATTTTTAGTTTCATATTCATAATTTCCATAGTATCGCTCCTTTGTTATACTTATAATGATACTGAAATTATAAATTCTTGTATAGGTGCATTATGAAATCACAAATTATATTGTGTTCCGGTGGGGCACGCAGTGGAAAAAGTGAATTTGCTGAACGTTTAGCATTGGCTACAAAGGGGCCAAAAGCTTATGTAGCTACGGGCCAAGCTTTTGATGAGGAAATGGTGGATCGCATCAAAAAACATCAAGAGCGACGAGGAAAAATATGGAATAATTTTGAAGTACCTTTACATTTAGCTGATGAATGGGAAAATATCAGTCAATCAGCAGATGTAATTCTTATAGATTGTTTAACCATGTTCACTACCAATCACATGATGGCTTATGGCTCCATTCGTGGTCAAGAAGATGCTAATAGATTAGAACAGACAATACTTTCAGAATTAGACACTTTATTAGACTCGATACAATCATGTGAAGGTAAAACAGTTATATTTGTGACCAATGAAATTGGGTTAGGTATTGTGCCGGATAATAAACTGGCTAGATATTTTAGAGATATTGCTGGTCGTGTGAATCGAGCAGTAGCTTCTGTTGCAGATAAACTCTATTTAACAATTAGTGGTGTTACCATTGAATTGAAATCACAGGAGGTTCATATAAATGGCTAAGAAAATCATGTTTCAAGGAACGAGTTCTAATGTAGGTAAAAGTATTCTTTGTACTGCATTATGCCGTATTTTTTATAGAAAAGGTTTTAAGACCGTTCCTTTTAAAGCACAAAATATGGCCCTCAATTCTTATGTGACAAAATGGGGCGATGAAATTGGCCGTGCTCAAGTCGCTCAAGCCGAAGCCGCTGGTATTGATCCAATTGTTCAAATGAATCCTGTGTTATTAAAACCTACAGGAAATCAATCGTCTCAAGTTGTATTGATGGGGAAACCTGTTGGCGTATATAGTGCCAAAGAATATCATACAAAATATTCACTAACCGCTTTAGATAAGGTTAAAGAATCTATTGATTTCTTAGACTCAAATTTTGATATGATGGTTATCGAAGGTGCCGGTAGTCCTGCAGAAGTTAACTTAAAAGCAAATGATATTGTAAATATGCGTATTGCCAAGATGACTCAAGCTCCAGTTTTTCTCATTGCAGATATTGACCGAGGTGGTGCTATTGCGTCCATTGTTGGTACCTTAGAATTATTAGAACCAGAAGAACGCGATCTTATTAAAGGTATCGTTATCAATAAATTCCGTGGTGATATCAAACTATTAGAACCAGCTCTTACATTTATTGAAGAAAAAACAGGTAAAAAAGTGGTAGGTGTTATTCCTGCCATTGAGAACCTCGATATTGATGAAGAAGATTCTGTTGCATTAGAGAACAAACGCAATAGTGGTACTAAAGATATTCAGGTCGTAGTTATGCAAACACCTAAAATCTCTAATTTTACAGACTTTGATGCACTTAATTATGAGCCAGATGTATCTGTCCGTTTTGTAGGCCCTGGAGATGTTATCGGTACGCCAGATTTAATTATATTACCTGGTTCTAAAAATACATTGGCTGACTTAACATATTTACGTGATACAGGCTTTGCTGATGAAATCAAAAAATTGGCTGCTCAAGGTACACCTGTTATCGGTGTTTGTGGCGGTAACCAAATGTTAGGTAAAACTATTTATGATCCGCATCATATGGAAGGTGATATCGAGGAAATTGAAGGACTTGGCCTTGTTGAATCCTCCACGACTATGAAGGCTCAAAAAACTACCCATCAAGTACAATTCAATGTATCTAATTTACAGTTTTTAAATGGTACTTTCAGGGGTGAAAAATTAGTAGGCTATGAAATTCATATGGGGGATACTACGCCACTAGCAGATTCGGTGTCTCGTTGCTTTACAATTACAAGTCGCAGTGAAGAGGCTGTCAATGTTATTGATGGTTTTATTGATGGTAATCATCAAGTAATGGGTACATATATTCACGGTGTATTTGATAATGACGAGTTTAGACGTTTTATTATCAATCAATTACGTGAACGCAAGGGATTACAACCATTAGATGTAGTATTCCATTATTTTGACCATAAAAATGCGGCATATAATCGCTTAGCTGATATTGTGGAGGAACATCTAGATATGGATTATATTATGTCTACCTTGGGATAGTAGAGGAGATATATGGAACATTTAGCAATTTTTCACTGGTTTTCAAAGTATAACTTTGTGTGCATACCAGTTTTAGCATTTTTATTGGATTTAATTATTGGAGATCCCAATAGTAAATATCATCCAGTGGCCATTATTGGACGTATAATATCTTTTTTTGAAGCCGTTCTTTATAAAGACACTGATAATGATACGAAGAAATTGTGGTACGGTGGTATTGCAGTAGGTTTAATTCTTATATCGGTATATATCATAGTATCTTTATTGTTATGGCTAGGTGGAGTAGTAGACGAATGGGTATACTATGCTTTCGAAGTAGTGATCCTCTACATTGCCATTTCTCCACGTTCATTGGCTGGCGCAGGTTTTACCATTAGTCAGTTAATAAAACAAGGTAATATTGTAGATGCTCGCAAACGTTTATCATGGATTGTGGGACGAGATACGGAAGACTTAGATGAAAGCGAAATCACTCGGGCTACAGTAGAAACGATTGCGGAAAATACGGTAGATGGTATTATTGCACCTTTTTTCTTTTTTATTATCGGTGGCCCTATGGGGGCTATTCTTTATAGAACTGCTAATACTATGGATTCTATGTTAGGCTATAAGAATCAAAAGTACTTGTACTTTGGTCGCGTAGCTGCACGCTTTGATGACATATTAAATTGGATTCCTGCCCGAATTACCTTTGTATTATTTGTAATTTCTGCATTCTTTTTACGCTTTGATGCTAAAAAGGCAATAGAAATCGGTTTACGTGATGCAAAAAAACATCCTAGTCCTAATGGGGGGTATGCAGAAGCACCTGTGGCAGGGGCCTTACATATCCGTTTAGGTGGTTACAATCAGTATTTCAAAAAAATGACCTTCCGTGAATATATGGGCGATCCTATTGAAAAGCTAAACCGTAACCATATTACTCGAACAATTTATATGATGTATGTTACGACTATACTAATGGTTATCATTAGTACAGTCATTACCTATGGGATGAATGTATAATGACACCTTTTTTTATAGCACTACAATTTTTAACGCGTTTAAAAATTGTAAATCAAACTGAATGGTCTGTAGAGGACTTTGGTAAATCTGTTGTAGCATTTCCTTATGTGGGCCTTATTATTGGTCTCATATTAGCTATATTATATGGCGTATTATCGCCATTTATTCCGATTATGCCATTGATGTTAATTATCGTTGTGGCTGAGTTTTTAATAACTGGTGGCCTTCATGCTGATGGTTTGATGGATACAAGCGATGGTTTGTTTTCCGGCCGTGAAAGAGAACGTAAACTAGAAATCATGAAAGATAGTCGTATAGGCTCCTTTGGAGTTGTTGCTTTTGTATTTGTTACACTTTTGAAATGGCAATTATTAGCTTCGATTCCATCGGCTGAATTTATATCTATGGCACTCATTATGATGCCTTTAATGAGCCGTTGGTCTATGGTTTTTAGTATTCGATCCTATCCATATGCTAGAGAACAGGGGATGGGGGCAGCATTTGCTAATTTAGCACCTAAACATGTTATTACTTATAACACCATATCTACGTTCTTTATGCCTATTCTATTACTATTAATCGGTTTAGTATTATATACACTTTTATATGGTGCTTATGCAATTTTTTCAGCACCTGATGTAGGGTATTTAGTAGGATTAGGTGTGTTAGTATATGCTACTATAGGTATTTTCCAAATCAATATTGTTAGCATGATTATTACGTATATTATTAACCGATTATTAAACCGCTATATTGTAAAAGCGTTAGGTGGCACTACTGGTGATACATATGGATTTGTTGTGGAAGTAACTGAAGTATTATTGATATTGGTATATAGCATAATTGTATCTATACTATCAGCTACGGTAGTTAATAATCCAACTATGTTCTAACTCTAAATTTTTGATTTTCAAAGTTTTAATATTTTTAGAACGTATACTTTATTTGATGTGAAAGGAGTTTAATGTGACCTATTATGTAAGAGCCCCAGGTACATGTGGGGAATTTCTACAAGGTTCTATTGATGGTCAGTCATTTTTAGTGACATGTCCAATTAATCGATACTCCTATGCATTGAGTAATGTAATACAACCTTTTTCTAAAGAATTTTGTGCACTTCAACCAAAGTCTGCACAAGCTCGTAAATTAGTACAAGAGTTGGTCCAACAAAAAAATAAAAATCAAATTTGCCCGCCTGTGTATGTAAGATCTGATATTCTACAAGGAAAAGGCATGGCTTCAAGTTCGGCAGATATTTCTGTAACAGCTATGGCTACAGCTTTGGCCATGGACTATGATTTATCATTAAAAGAACTTGAGCAAATTTGTCTATCTGTAGAGCCTACAGATGCCTCTTTTTATCAAGGTGTAACTCAGTTTGATTATATTAAAGGGACTATCTCTAAGCCATTAGGTATGTGCCCACCTTTAAAAATCCTCGTTTTTGACGAAGGCGGTAGCATTGATACAGTTAGCTTTAATAAACAAGCAGATTTACAAAATAAAATTTTAGAAAAAGAATCTATTATACAAGAATCCTTTGATTTGTTTAAACAGGGGCTTACAACGCATGATATAAAGCTTATTGGCCAAGCTGCTACATTGAGTGCCTTTGGCAATCAGCGTA
The DNA here is from genome assembly GCF_048309325.1 of Veillonella parvula. GTDB lineage: Bacteria > Bacillota > Negativicutes > Veillonellales > Veillonellaceae > Veillonella > Veillonella parvula_T. The sequence goes on along the minus strand of NZ_DBFBTX010000005.1, from coordinate 578,217 downwards.
TTTTATATAAACCTAATTTATATGACTTTCACGATGTAGGTAATTCTTATAATAGTGTAGGAACAATCATCGCTCATAGCGGAACCATTATGGGACTATTATTCCCCGTTGATTATGGTCGTATTAATGATTGTAAGAATGAGATTTTGCGTAAGTTGCCACAATTATCCTATGTAGATACGGTTGAAACTACGAATGAAGGATTAACTTATATCAAACGATAAAGTATTTCATAGAAAGAGAATAGTATGTCTAAAATACATGGGGGCAATATCTTTCAGTTTGCCCATGAACAACGAATTGAACCATATGAGGTTATTGACTTTAGTGCTAATATCAATCCACTAGGCCCTAGCCAACGTGGCTTATCTGCATTAGAACCTCAATTGCGATATATATCACATTATCCGGATGCTACAAATGATGATATATTAAATGCCATTGCTGATATCTATGGTATGAATAAAAATCAAATTGTAGTTGGCAATGGAGCGGCAGAGCTATTATATGCAATTTGTCGGTTACCTGGCTATACGGGCGCTTTTGTTCCCGCACCAGGTTTTTCTGAATATAAAGCGGCTTTAGAAGCAAGTAGAATTCCAGTACGCGATATTTATTATAGACCACGGGAAGATGAACATGGAAAACCTTATTTTGAGGTTCCTTATTTAGCATTAGAAACTTTTGCAGCCGAGTTAAAAGGGCAAGATGGTCGTATTATTGTATTTCTAGGTAATCCCAATAATCCAGATGGTACGTTACTTGATAAGAACCATATTCGTACTATTGCAAGCATGCTGAAAGATGCTAATAGTTTACTTGTTATAGATGAGTCCTTTATCGATTTTGTTGGTAACGACACATTACAAGATAATGAATACTCCATGCGCTCCCTAGTTAACGAGTTTGATAATATTATCGTGGTTCATTCTTTTACAAAATTCTATGCCGTGCCAGGGCTACGAATTGGTGCTGCTTTCAGCAATCCTCTTATCATTGAGCAACTAAATAGTTTTATTCCAACTTGGTCTGTTAACACATTAGCTCAATCCTATACAGAGGCGGCTTTGAATGATGTAGAGTATGTGAAACGAACAAAACAAGTATTACATGAAGAGCAACTTTTTATGTATAACTCATTAGATACTATAAATGGTATTACTGTATATCCGCCTTCAGCTAATTTTATATTGTTCCACATTGAACAAGAAGGAATAACAGCAGAGTCGATTAATGAAGCGCTTAAAAAATATAATATGATTGTTCGCAACTGTGATTCTTATATGGGATTAAATAATCAATGGGTTCGCGTTGCAATAAAAGATCATGATACTAATGTTAAGTTAGTAGAAAAATTAACAGATATTTTGAAAGTATAGGAAGACTATGAAAACATTGTATATTGTGCGCCATGGTGAAACTGATTGGAACAAAATGGGAAAATACCAAGGCATCACAGATGTTCCACTTAATGAAAATGGTTTAAATCAAGCAAAGGCATGTGGTCAGGCTCTTAAAGATGTTAAATTTGATCGCATATTATCTAGTGATTTGAGTCGTGCTTTAGTTACAGCTGAAGTCATTCGCGGTGAACGTACTACTCCTATTACGGTAGATAAACGCTTACGAGAACTTAATTTTGGTGATTGGGAAGCTATGTTATTTTCAGATATCGAAGATCGTTGGCCTGGTTTGATAGATGAAATGTATTTGCGACCACATCTAGTTAAGGTTCCTAATGGTGAAAGCTTTAAGAATTTACAAGACCGTGCATGGGCAGGTCTAGAGGAATTCATCAATGTTAATAATGAGGAGGAAACACTTCTCATTGCTTGTCATGGTGGAACTATACGAACATTATTGTGTAAATTATTAGATATTTCCATTAGTCATTGTTGGAATTTTAGTCAAGGTAATACAGCAATAAATCGTATATTCTATAATGGCATGGGAGAATTTGATCATAATATTTTAAACTTGCTCAATGATACAGCACACGTAGATGTATTACAAGGTCATGCATAATGCGACTAGATAAATTATTAGCCAATAAAGCTTATGGTAGTCGAAAAGAAGTCCATCAAATCATAAAAGATAGAAGGGTTACCATCAATGGTAGTATAACAACGAAAAAAGATACTCATATTGATATTGATGTTGATATAGTTGCTGTTGATGGTAAGATTGTTAGTACTACTCAACTATATTATGTAAAATTTCATAAGCCAAAGGGCTATGTTACCGCCGTAGAAGATTCTAGTCACCCTGTTGTTATGGATTTACTCCCTCCAGAATTCATAAAAATGGGAGTAGTTCCAGTAGGCAGATTAGATAAGGATACAGAAGGACTTTTACTATTAACTAATGATGGTGTGTGGGGACATTCTATCATCAATGGTAATAAACATGTGCCTAAGGTTTATTACGTAGAATTTGAAGGAACGCTATCTGATGAAGGTATACAACGTATTAAAGAGGGAATTCTTCTTGGAGATGGTACGCAATGTAAACCGGCAGAAATTGAATTTGTATCGTTACATTCAGTACATGTAACAATTGAAGAAGGTAAGTATCATCAAGTTAAGCGCATGATTGGTGCTGCAGGTGGTACTGTAACATATTTGAAACGTCTTACGATTGGTCATATTGATTTAAGTGGCATTGAAGAGGTTGGTTCTGCAATGGAATTGACCGTTGAACAGATAGAGGGCTTTAAAAAATAGCATAAAATTCTATTCAATATAGGTATTTTATGGTAAGATTAATTGTACTTTATAGACTAGGAGCAAGATTATGAATGGATTAAATCTGCTACAACAGTATATTAAAGAGCAAGAATTAACAGGCGTCATTTTAATAAGCCCTATAAATCTACATTATTTTGCAGGCTTTACTGGTACTACAGGCTTTGCTATCATTACTCAAGATAAAGCCTTTATGATTACTGATTTCAGATATACTGAACAAGCAACAAAACAATGTGAAGGGTACACAGTTATTCAATATGAAACAACTGTTATGGATACTCTTGTAGATATATTCAATGAACATCATATTCACGAAGGTTTATTCGGTATAGAAGGCAAACAAATGCCTGTGGATACGTATGAAACTTTATGTGATACATTAGATGAACGCTTTAATTTTACATCTATCAATTTTGCAAAACTACGTGCGGTTAAGCGTGAAGACGAATTAGACTTATTGCGTAAAGCCGCTAAAATTGGTGATGATGCTTTTGCTGCCTTGCTACCACAACTAAAGGTAGAGATGACAGAAAACGAAGCGCGCATTATATTAGAATCAGAAATGTTAAAACGTGGATCAGAGGAACCTTCCTTTGCAACCATTGTTGCTTCTGGTAATCGTTCTAGTATGCCTCATGGTGTAGCCAGTGATAAGGTCATTGAAGCAGGTGATTTTGTTACCTTTGACTTTGGTGCAGTATATAAGGGTTATCATTCTGATATGACTAGAACTATTGTAATGGGGCCTGCCTCTGAATTACAAAAGAAGCTGTATGGTATAGTTTTAGAAGCACAAAAACGTGGCGTAGCTGCAGTTCGGGCTGGTATTACTGGTAAAGAACTTGATGCAGTTTGTCGTGATTATATTAAAGAACATGGATATACCAAGGAATTTAATCATGGTACTGGACATGGCGTAGGTCTTGAGATTCACGAAGAACCAGTAGCCAATACTAAATCCGATACGGTATTTACAGAAAATATGATCATTACGGTAGAACCTGGCATTTATATAACAGGTACTATCGGATTGAGAATAGAGGATAGTGTCATCGTCAAATCTGACGGCTATGAGGTGTTGACACATAGTCCAAAAGAGTTAATTGAAATAGGTATTTAGAAGGAGAAGAGTTAGATGATTTCCAGTAATGATTTTCGTCCAGGTGTAACCGTTGAAATTGACGGTAATGTATGGCAAGTAGTTGATTTCCAACACGTTAAACCAGGTAAAGGTGCTGCATTCGTACGTACTAAAATGAAAAACTTGCAAACTGGTTCTGTAGTTGAGCGTACATTTAATGCAGGTGAAAAAGTGCCTAAAGCACATGTTGATCGTCGTCGTATGCAATACTTATATGAATCTGATGGCTCTTATACATTCATGGATAACGAAACTTATGATCAAGTTGAACTTACCCTTGAACAATTAGGTGATGCTAAAAACTTCCTTCTTGAAAATATGGAAGTATCCATCATGTTCTTCCAAGGTATCGTAATCGGTATTGATTTACCTGTAGCTGTTGAACTTCGCGTAGTTGAAACAGATCCTGGTATCCGTGGCGATACTGCAACTGGTGGTAATAAACCAGCCGTATTAGAAACAGGCTACACTGTAAAAGTACCTCTCTTCATTGAAGTAGATGATGTACTTCGTATTGATACTCGTACAGGACAATACATCGAACGTGCCTAATACTCATTGATATGTATTGGGGCAAGATCTTTTCAAGGAATCTTATTCCCCATATATCGTAACATTTGCACTGTAAGCACTTGTCGTCTATGTAATTATATATAGGGACAGGTGCTTTTTTTGAAAGAGGCCAGTATGACCAAGAAAAATACTGAACTAGAGTCGGGTAAGATTAAGATTAATGATGATGTATATGCTACAATTGTAACAATGACAGCGCTTGACACAAAGGGAATTCATCATATGAGTTCCACCTTTAATGATGGCGTTAACACTTTTTTTAGACGTAAATCCGATCATGAAGGTGTTAAGATATCCTTTAACGATGAAGGAGCAATATCAGTTACACTATATGTGTGCATTCAGTATGGATATCGTATTCCTGATGTTGTTTTACGTCTACAAGAGCGCATTAAAACTGCTTTAGTCTCTTATACAGAAATTGAGGTTCAAACTATTGATGTAGTTGTACAAGACATTATTTTTGATGATTTAGTAACACCTCAACAGCCATAGGAGGTATCTCTATGAGTTCAGATAATCAATTAAATTATGGTTTAGACACGGATACCATTGATATTGCAGATTCTGTCATCATTGATGTAGCAACAAAAACTTTAGGAACCATTCCTGGTATTCATTCTTTAAGCCCACGCTTTTACGATGAGTTGGTAGAGGGTATTACCCATGCTTTTGGTCAGCGTAGCTTACCTGGTATCAATGTAAAGCATCGTAAAGGTTTTATTGAAATTAATATTTATATTAAAGCATTGTATGGATATAATCTCATTGAATTATCGAAACAATTGCAATTAGAAATCAAACAAACCTTAAAAAATATGCTAGATCTTGATCATATTAAGGTTGATGTGCATATTGAAGGTATTGTAAAAGAAAAGGAGCCAGTTTTACATGGTAACTAAGCGAAATCGGCGAGAGGCTCGTCAATACGCATTCCAAATGTTATATGCCAATGAATTTCATACTGATCAAAATGATGTTCAATTTCCCGAAGGAAACATTCATAAAGCAATGGATAAGGCATATGCAAATAGTATTATAGAGGGTGTACTATCAAATGTTGAAGCAATTGATGCTACATTACAGCCATTCTGTAAATCTCGTAAAGTAGCAAATTTAGATAAGGTGGATCGTTCTATCTTACGTATTGCAGTTTGGGAAATGAACAATAAAGTGGAACCTTTAGAGCCATCTATTGCTATTAATGAAGCCATTCAATTAGCTAAAGAGTTTGGCTCTGATGCATCTTATAAATTAATTAATGCAATCTTAGACGCATATAATAAGAGTAAATAATGAAACGATATTACTTAGGCATTGATACGAGTTGTTACACCACAAGTTGTGCCATTGTAGATAGCGACTTTCACATAGTAGGGGAAGCACGTAAAATCTTAGAGGTAAAACTGGGTGAGCGAGGACTACAACAATCAAATATGGTCTTTCAGCATACAAAGGCGTTGCCTAAGTTAATGTCAGAGTTGCCTCAGGTACCAATTAGCGGCATAGGTGTTAGTGGCTTTCCGCGCCGTGAAGAACGCTCTTATATGCCTGCCTTTATGGTCGGGTTAGGACAGGGGCAAACCTTGAGTCATCTTATGAATGTGCCTTTACATATTTTTGCACATCAAGAGAATCATATATTAGCTGCTTTGAGGGATTTAAAAAATATTCCTAATGACCCATTTTTGGCATTACATCTATCAGGTGGCACGACAGAACTATTATATTGCCATTATCAAGGAAACGGTATTTTTGAATCTCATATCGTTGGTGGTTCTAGAGATTTACAAGGGGGACAATATGTTGATCGCATAGGTGTCGCGTTGGGCTTACCATTTCCTGCAGGTAAACATTTAGAGGCATTAGCATTACAAACTACAGAATATGAACCATTGCCATCATCTGTAAAAGACGGATGGATTAGCTTTGCCGGTCCTTGTAGTGCTGCTATGCGGCGTATAAATAACGCTATGAGTGATATAGATAAATCTAAGTTAGCTAGAGCTGTTTTTACTTCCATTGGAAATGCTCTAGAAAAAATGATTACTTATCATACTAAAGAGAAACCTGTACGTGCACTCATTGCTGTAGGTGGTGTGATGAGTAATAGTTTACTTCGTAAGCGGATGGAAACCTATTGTAAACGAAATCATCTCCAATTACATGTGGCGCAACCACAATTCTCTGTTGATAATGCCACAGGTAATGCTTTTGGTGCTGCTTATTTACAAGAATCTAGAGGATAATCGTGAATGTATTAACCATTACACAATTAAACAATCTCATAAAACGTACCTTAGATCGTGAATATCTATTAAAGAATGTATATGTAAGTGGTACCATTATTAATGCAAAACGTCATAGCAGTGGTCATATGTATTTTTCTTTAAAAGATGAGGAATCTGCTATTGATGTGACAATGTGGTCTAGTACCGTCATGCAAAAGGGACTAGCTAATGCCATTCAAAATGGTTTATTAGTAACTGTAAAAGCATCTGTTAACTTTTACAATAAAATGGGCCGTTTAAATCTCATTGCATCAGATATGCAAATAGGTGCTAAAAGTCCGTTACAGCTCGAATTTGACGCTCTAAAACGAGAGTTAACTGCTTTGGGGTACTTTGATGATAGCCATAAAGTAGGTTTACCCTATATGGCGAGTTGCATTGGTATTGTTACATCCCAATCTGGTGCTGTATTACATGATATTCTACATGTTAGTAAACAACGCAATCCACTAGTTCAATTTAAATTGTTTTCCGTTCCTGTACAAGGTAGTACCGCAGGCCCAATTATAGCAAAAGGAATTGCTACGGCAGATGCTGATCCAGATATTGATGTCATCATCGTTGGTCGTGGTGGTGGATCTATGGAGGACTTGTGGTGTTTCAATGATAGAGCTGTTGTAGAGGCAATTTATAATGCTCATACACCGATTATTTCGGCGGTAGGTCATGAAACAGATTACACCTTATGTGATTATGTAGCTGATGTACGTGGTGCTACGCCTAGCCATGCTGCAGAAATGGCAGTACTTCCAATTACTATATTACAAGATCAGTTGACAGAAAAAGAAGAGTATTTACACGAATATATACGCTATACACTACAACAAAAACGTACAGATTTAACATTGCTCTTTAATCGAAAACTTGGCATTCCAGCTCTGCAATTTTTACATAAGCAAAAATCACACTTACAAGAGCTTTCTCAAACTCTAACTAATGCAACTAAAGAACGATGTAATGCAGAGAGACATAGCTTAGCATTATTGGCACAACAGTTAGAGTCACTAAATCCATTACAAATGATGATTAAAGGTTTTGCAAAGGTTGAGCATGATAACAAACCTATTACTTCGGTTGCCCAATTACAACCAAATGACGATATACGAGTTACACTAGCTGATGGTTATATTACTGCTACGGTAAAGGAGGCGCACAAGGATGGCCGCATCACTAAAAAGTTATGAGAAAAAATATAAGGCCTTAGAAGATATTGTTAAGCAATTAGATGATGGGGATATGACCATTTCTGAGCTTTTATCACAATATAAAAAGGGCTTAACTTTGGTAAAAGAATGTGCTGAAATGCTCGATTCTGTTGAAAATGAAGTACAACAAATTATCGAAGAAGTCCGCATCAGCGAATAAGGAGATTCTATGTTCAAAGATTATTTAGCATCTAGCAAACAAAATATTGAACAATGGTTAGGCGAAGTACTTAATAGCCCAAATCAAGAATTTGAACAACTTTATGAATCTATGAATTATAGTTTAATGCAAGGTGGCAAACGAATACGACCTATTTTAACTAAGGCTGTGTTAGAAATGCTTCATAAAGAGCCAGCTGATTATAAGGAATTTCTATGTGCTATGGAGTGTATCCATACGTATTCATTAGTTCATGATGATTTACCAGCTATGGATAATGATGATTATCGCAGAGGTAATTTGACCAATCACAAAGTATACGGTGAGGGACTTGCTATTTTAGCCGGTGATGGGTTATTAACATATGCCTTTCAATTGATGACTTCAAATACAGTTGCTAGTGCACAGCAAAAACTAGATGCTATACAATGTGTTGCTACTGCGGCTGGTCCAGAAGGTATGGTTGGGGGACAAGCCTTTGATTTGCTCAGTGAAGATAAACATATTCCTTTAGAAGAATTAAAGGTTTTACATACTGGTAAAACAGGTGCACTATTTAACGCTTCTGTAGAATTAGGTCTTATTCTTGGATGTGCTAATAATACCACGCGAACATTCCTTATGGAATATTCTAATTGCCTGGGATTATTATTCCAAATTACTGATGATATTTTAGATGTAACCGGTACTATTGAAGAATTAGGGAAAACACCCGGTAGTGATATTCGCCAACATAAATCTACCTATGTATCTTTACTAGGTTTAGAGCAAGCAAAACATCAAGCCTACCTAGTAGGTAGCCAAGCTCATGATGCGTTAAACTTGGTTTCTTATGATACAACTATACTATCAGCATTAATTGATTATCTTTTAGAACGTACGAATTAATGGGTATTACCTGTAGAAGGTATAAACAATGATTGATATATTACCACAAATAGCACATAATTATATCGCACAAGCTGCATTTTGGGGCTGGTTTACGGCTCAAGCTATCAAATTTGTATGGCAACTCTTAAGACATGGTAAATTCCGACCAGAGCGCCTTGTTGGATCTGGTGGTTTTCCAAGTTCACATACATCATTTGTAATTGCTACAACAACAGCGATTTACCTTAAAAATGGTGTAACGGATCTATTTATATTATCCTTAGTATTTTCAATTGTTGTTATGTATGATGCGTCTGGTGTACGATTAGAGGCAGGACGACAAGCTCAAATACTTAATCAAATTGTAGATTATTTTACCAAAAAGAATATACCTGTTGTCATTACACGTAAAGAAGCATTAAAAGAGTTGTTGGGACATACACCTATCGAAGTATTTGGTGGTTTAATTCTCGGTATTCTTGTGGCCTTTATTCAGTTTTATTGTATTTATCATGGTGTAATATGAACAATAAAGAACGATTAGATATACTCCTCGTTAATCGAGGCCTTTTTGAAAGTAGAGAAAAAGCAAAAGCAGCTATTATGGCGGGCCTTATATTTATGGATACTACGCGCATAGATAAAGCAGGCACCAAGATTCCTGCGGATGCTAATATTATTGTAAAAGGCAATACTTTACCTTATGTAAGCCGTGGAGGACTTAAATTAGAAAAGGCTATTCAAACTTACCCTATCGATTTACATGGGGCTGTGATGATTGATATAGGAGCTAGTACAGGTGGTTTTACAGATTGCGCATTACAAAACGGTGCGTCTAAGGTCTTTGCCATCGATGTAGGATATAATCAATTAGCTTGGAAATTACGCCAAGATTCACGTGTAATTAATATGGAGAAGCAAAATATCCGTACTGTTACTGCTGAACAAATAGGTGAACTTGTTGATTTTATTTCTATTGATGTAGCATTTATTTCTTTAGACAAAGTTTTACCAGTAGCTACTAATTTATTAAAAGATACGGGCTCACTTGTGGCCTTAATAAAACCACAATTTGAGGCTGGTAAAGAAAATGTTGGTAAGGGCGGTATAGTGCGAGATAGTGAAATCCATAAAGAAGTATTACATCGTATTCTACATGTTGCGTATGATTGTGGATTGTATACACATGGCTTAACTTTCTCACCAATTAAAGGTATGGAAGGTAATATAGAGTTTTTAGGTTATTTTAAAAAGTACGAAGAAGGGGCCTTAACCATTGATGATACTTTGATTGATACAGTGGTTGCAGAAGCTCATTCATTATAGGAGATTACTATGCGTATCGGATTCTTCCCCAATATGGGGAAAAGCAATATTATGGCAGTTCTAAAAATGGCTGCACATATTTGTAAAGATGAAGGTATCGAAGTATTTTTGCCAGATGATCTCGAATCAGATGCACCTGCACGAGTACTTAAGATTCCTGAAACTCATATTTTAAGTCGCCCAGAAATCTTCAAACAAATAGATATTGCCTTTAGTTTTGGTGGTGATGGTACCATCATCCATCTTGCAAGACAAATTTATCCATATAATGTACCTGTTTGTGGTATTAATCTTGGCGAACTAGGTTTTTTAAATCAAATTGAAATTCATCAAATGCAAAGTCATATTAAACGTATTGCTAATGGTGATTATAATATTGAAAAGCGTGGACATTTATATGCTTATATAGAACGTCATGAGGGTAAAGAGGAAGAACTAGTTCCTATCATTAACGAAATTGTTATCACTCGTGCTGAGCCTGCTAAAATGGCTCGAATTAATATGTCCATAAATAATCAACACACGCAAATGTATCCATCGGATGGTTTAATTATTTCCTCTGCTACAGGTTCTACGGGCTATAATCTATCGGCTGGTGGTCCAATCATGAAACCAGATAATCGATCTATCATTGTCACCCCAGTAGCACCACATTTAATTCAAGGTGTAAGCCTTGTTTTAGAGGAACATGATACGATTCAAATTACAATGCCGGAAAGAGAACCACAATTACATATTTGTATTGATGGTACATTTGACTATACTTTTACAAATAAAGAAACCTTACATATAAGCTCTAACCCTGTATATTGTTTATTTGTACGATTCAAGGATCAATGTTTCTTTGGTACACTATTTAAAAAGTTAGCATCTCGTCGAGATGAATTGTTATAACCAAATCTCAAGTGGGGTGGTTTTGTGATTAACATTAACAATGCTGTTCAATTCCAACATTTAATCTGGGATAGATGTATGGAAAATGCCAAAGTGGTAGTAGATGCTACATGTGGTAATGGCCATGATCTTTTATACCTTTCTAAACGGGCACAAAAAGCATGCCATCTATATGGAATTGATATTCAAATGAAAGCTATTAAAACTAGCAAGGAGCTTTTACAATCAAATGATATTGCGCCAGAAGTGAGTTTAACATTTATTCATGACTCTCATGATTTGGCGGTAGCTCATCAATTAAAGGATGAAGTTATTGATTTAATGATTTTTAACCTAGGATATTTACCTGGAGGAGATCACCAGGTTGTAACAAAACCGCATCAAACCATTGATGCCATAAATGAAGGTTTACACAAACTTTCCAAGTCTGGAGTTATTACAATAGTTGCTTACCCTGGAACAACAGAGGGATTTGAAGAAATGCAGTCTCTTAAATCGTATTTATCAGATTTAAATCAGAAAATATATAATGTATGTCATTGGCATCCGATGAACCAAATACATAATCCACCTGAGTTATTTATATTGCAAAAACGATAAAACGAAATATATCTTTATTCATTATGAATAAAACTCATACTCAGTTAGTAAAACCCCCTTTATAGGGGATTTTAATTATACATGTATATTTTTTTATTTTTAAATTATTAATTCCCTATAAATAGATGAACCTTATGAGCTATGAATTTGCACGTTATCAATATATAGAATATTAACAATATTTTAAATATTAATATAATATGCATAAGACGTATAATATATGCGATTTATACCATATATTAATTATGAATATATGGTATAATATTATCAGAAAGATACTATTCTCTTTTATGTGCAAGGTTTAAAAAAGGGAGTTCAAAATGAAACGCTATCGCTATAACAAAATTAAAGAGATCGTGCAGTCCAAGGCGATTGAAACACAAGAGGAATTAGCTGCGGCTTTACTAGAAGAAGGTATTGAAGTTACACAAGCTACAGTTTCTCGTGATATTAAGGAATTAATGTTAATCAAAATTCCTACAGGCGATGGACATTATCGTTATGCATTATCTCCAGAGGAAAATGTAGTTTTATCTCGTAGTCGTATTAACCGACTATTCCAAGATTCTTTGATTAAGGTTGATCACAGTTTAAACCAAGTTGTATTACATACAATCCCTGGTTCTGCTCAATCTGTAGCATTTTCTATCGACCATGCAAAATGGACTGAAATTATTGGTACATTAGCAGGGGACGATACTATTTTGTTAATTGCAAAATCCGAAGCTGAAGTTCCAGCAATTTTAGCGAAAATTCAAGATTTAATGAAGGACTAATAATATGTTAACGCAAATGAGCATTCGCAACTTTGCGTTGATTGAGCAAATGAATATTTCATTTAATGATGGCATTACTATCTTTACCGGCGAAACTGGGGCAGGGAAATCCATTCTTATGGATGCCTTTAGTATCCTATTAGGAGAACGCGCAAGTAGCGAGTTTATTCGTCACGGTAAAGATAGTTTTGTTATTGATGGAATATTTGATATTGCTAATCACCAAAGTATTCAAGACCTATTAGAGTCTAAAAATATCATGATAGAAGAAGGCCAGTTAATTCTATCTAGATCTTTTAACCGTAATGGCAAATCTAGTATATTGGCTAATGATCAACCAATACCTTTAAAAGCTTTAAAGGAGATTGGTCAATACTTAGCAGATATTCACGGACAATATAGCAACCAACGTTTACTAGACGCTGATACACATCATGAATATTTAGATACTTTTAATAAAGAAGGAAAAGAAGCCTATAAAGCTTATACTGATGCGTATAAAATGTATAAGCAAGCAAAACAAGATGTAGATCATTTACAAGAAAATATGTCTGAGCGAGCCCGGGAGCTTGATATGCTTAGATACCAAATCGACGAAATTGAAGATGCTGGTCTGAGTGTTGGTGAAGATGTAACTATTGCAGAAGAACTTAAGCGTCTTGACAGTTTTGAACATATTGATAAGGTTTTAGGTTCTTGTTATGATGCCTTTTATAATGGACGTCAACCATTACTTGATACGATTAACTCGATTAAGGTAGAGGTTAATGATCTAGTAAAATATGACAGCGAGTTAAAAGAAGTCTCAGAAATGGTGGACTCTGCTTATTTCCAACTAGAAGAAGCTGCACAATCTTTAGATCGTTACAGGGATACTATCAGCTACGATGAAGAGCGTTATAAGTATTGCCAAGACAGAGATACCACAATTTATAGCTTAAAGAAAAAATATGGTGAAACCGTAGAAGATATTCTAGCATACGAAGAAAAGGCGCAATCTCGTTTAGAAGAACTAGAAGGCCTTGTATTTGCTCAAGATGAATTAGAAACTCGTCTTGAAGAAGCAAAAAAGGTAGCAGAAGAAGCGTTAACAGTTTTACACGAGGTACGTCAAAAAAATGCAAAAGATATTGCTACGGCCTTACATCAAGAATTAGTGGATCTAGGGATGCCCAAAGGGGATATTCAATTTCATATTGAAGAGGGGACTGAGTTATCCTCATTAGGTGCAAAGTCTATTGAAATGTTATTCTCTGCGAATAAAGGGGAACAGTTATTACCTCTACATAAAGTAGCATCTGGCGGTGAGTTAGCTCGCATTGCATTAGCCTTTAAATCAGTATTCCGCAGTGACGCTTTTAAAACGATGGTATTTGACGAAATTGACGTTGGTATCAGTGGTGATATAGCACTTAAGGTGGCAGAAAAAATACTTAATTTATCTAGAACAAATCAAGTATTTTGTATTACCCATTTGCCTCAAACTGCAAGTATTGCGAAACAACACTATCATCTATCTAAAATCGAGCAAGATGATCGTACAATCTCTACATTAGTAGTCTTAAATGAGGAAGAACGAGTAACACAAATTGCGTCTATGATGTCTGGTAAGGGAATGTCTGCTACAGCACTTGCGGCGGCGAAAGAACTTATTGACCATTTTAATTGACTAAAATCGCATAATTACTTATACTAATAGTATTAAATGAATATGTTGATAGAGGTGCGAGTATTAAGAGTAATCATGAGGAGTAGGCATGCATTGATCCATGATAAAAGGGATGCTTGCCGAAGTTCGATGATTGCGACTCATCGTTCTGGTTGTCTATTTAATAGATAGACAACTGTCATCAATCTTGTATTGGTGGAGTGCTATCATTGAGCTTTTCGTAAGAGTATATATAGCTATATAATCTATAAGGCCAGTGGATGCATCCACTGGCTTTTTTGGAGGTATATATGATTCGAGTAATGGTAAATGGCGCTGGCGGCAAAATGGGTCGTGAAGTGGTCAAAGCAGTACATAACGATCCTGATTTAACATTAGTTGGTGGTATTGATCCGACTAAGGCAGGGGAAGATGTAGGCTCTGTAGCAGGAATCGAACAATTAGGTATCAAGATGAATGCCTCCATCGATGAGGTATTAGATACAAATAAACCTGATGTGATTGTAGATTTCACTAATCCTGCAGTTATTTATGAAAACGCGAAGAAAATGTTATCCGCTGGTATTCATGTAGTCATCGGTACTACAGGATTGACCGCAGAACAACGTGATGAACTTGATACAATAGGTCGTTCCAATCAAGCGAATTGCTTAGTGGCTCCAAACTTTTCTCTTGGGGCGGTAATGATGATGAAAGTGTCTGCAGAGCTCGCTCCATATTTCCCTAATGTAGAAATTATAGAATTACATCATAATCACAAATACGATGCGCCTTCTGGCACAGCTATTTTAACAGCTAAATTGATTAACGATGCTAAACAAGCTGCTAAGGTAACTGCTGATGAGGATTTAACTCGTGAAAGCTTACTAGGTGCTCGTGGTGCTAAGGTTGACGATGTAACAATTCATAGTGTACGCCTTCCAGGTTATGTGGCTCATCAAGAAGTATTATTTGGTGGTTATGATGAAACATTAACCATACGTCATGATAGCTTAAGCCGTTTATCTTTTATGCCAGGCGTAGTATTAGCATGTAAAAAAATTAGTTCTAAAACTGGCTTAACATACGGTTTAGAACATTATTTATAATATTTGTGCAAGGAGATGTATCAATGAAAAAACCTAATATTGCAATTCTAGGTGCTACTGGTGCAGTAGGTGCTGAATTTATTACACTTATTGAAGAACGTAACTTTCCTTATGAAAACTTAAAACTATTAGCTTCCGCTCGTTCTGCAGGTACAGAACTTACTGTGAATGGTAAAACATATATTGTAGAAGAAGCAAAACCTGAATCTTTTGATAATATTGATATTGCGCTATTTGCAGGTGGCTCTATATCTAAAACATTAGCGCCAGAAGCCGCTAAACGCGGTGCTATTGTAATCGATAACTCTAGTGCATTCCGTATGGATCCTGAAGTTCCACTCGTAGTACCAGAAGTTAACCCAGAAGATATCTTGAAACATAAAGGTATCATTGCAAATCCTAACTGCTCTACAATTATCATGAGTTTAGGATTAAAACCTCTTCATGATCTCTCTCCAATTAAACGTGTAGTTGTAAGTACATACCAAGCTGTATCTGGGGCAGGTAAAGAAGGTATTGAAGAACTTGAAAATCAAGTAAAACAATATACTGCAGGCGAAGAAATGACAGCAAATCTGTTGCCAACCGGCTCTGCTCCTAAACACTATCCTGTAGCATTTAACTTATTGCCACAAATTGATGTGTTCTTAGAAAATGATTATACTAAAGAAGAAATGAAGATGGTTTACGAAACGCAAAAAATTCTTCATGACGAAACTATTCAAGTAGTCCCAACTACAGTTCGTGTTCCTGTATATCGCTCCCATTCTGAATCTGTCTTGGTAGAAACAGCGGAGCCTGTATCTGTAGAGGCTTTCAAGGCGGCATGTGAAAAATTCCCTGGTTTACAAGTTAAAGATAATCCTGCTGAACAAATTTACCCTATGCCATTGTATACATCTAATCAAAACGACTGTGAAATTGGTCGTATTCGTAAAGACTTATATAATGACAAAGGTATGAACTTCTGGATTGTAGGGGATCAAATTCGTAAAGGTGCAGCTCTTAACGCGTTGCAAATTGCTGAGTACTTGGTGGAAAAACAAGCATTTTAATCTATCAAGGGGAGGACATATATGAAAACCTTTGGTCGAGTGTTAACAGCTATGGTGACATCCTTTAATAGTGATGGATCCGTAAATATTGAAAATTGTGTTGCTATCGCCAATCATCTGTTAGATAATGGCTCTGATGGTCTTGTGGTTTGTGGTACAACGGGTGAAAACCCAACTATGTCTAGAGACGAAAAATTAGCTCTATTTAATGCGATTGCAAAAGAATGTGGACATAAAGGTTCGATTATTGCTAACGTAGGTAGTAACGATACAATGGCTTCTGCAGAATTTGTAAAGGAAGTCTCTAAAATCGATGGTATCGATGGTTTGCTAGTTGTAGTACCTTATTACAATAAACCGAACCAACAAGGCCAATATTTGCATTTTAAAACTATTGCAGAAGCTACTACATTGCCAATTATGGTGTATAATGTACCAAGTCGTGTGGGGACAGGTATTTTCCCAACTACCTTAGTTCAACTACATAACGAATATCCACATATTTGTGCTATCAAAGAGGCAAGTGGTAATTTAATGATTGCTTCTGAAATTAAGCGCTTAATGCCTGGAGATGATTTCATGGTTTATAGTGGGGATGATGGTCTTACATTACCGATGCTTTCTATTGGAGGATGTGGGGTAGTATCCGTAGTATCTCATATTGCAGGCAAAGATATGAATGCTATGATTCAAGCTTATGAATCTGGCCATAACTACGAAGCGATTCGTATTCATCAAGCTTTATCAGAAATTATAAAAGCGATGTTCATCACCACAAATCCGATTCCTGTTAAATATGCAGCCCGTAAAATTGGCTTACCTGTGGGAAAATTTAATTTACCAATGTGTGAACCAACGGCTGATGAAGCAGCATATATTGATAAAGCATTAGCAGAATATCTAAAATAAAATATCAGTATAAAATAAAAACCAGTAACTACATTGTAGCTACTGGTTTTTATTTTACACTACAATCTTACTGTTATTTTTGATTAGAGTGACATTATTTGTATTATATTAATTGTATTTTAATGTAAAAATTTATAATTATGGTATAATTTCTCTGGAGATAGTATTTTTAACTATACTCTAGTCTACTGTTAATTCATGATAAACAGATAAATTGTGAAAGTTCGAACCGACCAATATGGCGGGTACATTTAAAACACAAGGAGTTTAGCATGATACTAACAATGTTAAAAGGTAAAATTCACAGAGCTACTGTGACACAAGCAGAGCTTGATTATGTAGGGAGTATTACAATTGATACAGATTTATTGAATGCATCCGGAATACGAGAATATGAACAAGTTCAAATTGTAAATATTAATAATGGAGCACGTTTTAGTACATATACTATTGCCGGAGAAGCAGGTAGTGGTGTTATATGTTTAAATGGTGCTGCTGCACGACATGTGCAAGTACATGATAAGATAATTATCATGTGTTATGCACAGCTTTATGAAAACGAAGTTGAGAGCCATAATCCTCTCGTTGTATTTGTAGATAACAATAACAAGATAAGTCATATAAAAAACTATGAGAAACATGGTTTATTAGTTGATCAAAAATAATTGTCATTGATCGAATTACAGTAGACTGTATAGGAGACTATCTTCGTATTTACAATATAACGGAGGAATATAATGGAATTTATAACAACTATCGAAAATGTACGGAATATAGTAAATAGCTGGAGAAAAGAAGGTTACACAATTGGTTTTGTACCAACCATGGGATTCTTACATGAAGGACATGCTGCATTAATTGATCAAGCTAGAAAAAATAACGATAAGGTCATTGTCTCTATATTTGTAAATCCTATTCAATTTGGAGAAAATGAAGACTTGAGTACTTACCCTCGTGATATTAATAGTGATAAAAAGTTATGTGAATCACATGGTGTCGATCTTATTTTTGCTCCAAATCCGGAGGAAATGTACCAAGATAAAAAGGCATTTGTAAACATTGCGGATTTATCTGATACATTGTGTGGTATTCGCAGACCAATTCACTTTAAAGGCGTTTGCACTGTGGTGGCAAAATTCTTTAATATTACTCAACCAACAAATGCGTATTTTGGTGAAAAAGATGCACAGCAATTAGCCATTATACGTAAAATGGTCTTTGATTTAAATTTTCCTGTCAATATTATTGGTGTTCCCATTGTTCGTGAAAAAGATGGTTTAGCAAAATCTTCGCGTAATACATATTTGTCTAGTGAAGAACGGAAAGCCGCTACCATATTGTATAAAGCTATTCAATTGGGAAAACAAACTATACAATATGGTTGCTCTGCTAAATGTATCATTGATACTATGACAGACACTATACAAACCGAACCGCTTGCTAAAATAGATTATATTTCAGTTGTTGATGCTAAGACTATGCAACCTGTACAAGAGGTTACTGCTCCAGTATTAGTGGCTATGGCCATATATATTGGTCCTACACGACTTATTGATAACTTCTCATACGATCCAAAATAAGGAGAGAGGTTATGAATCATTTACTTACACTCAACAACGTTCTTTCCAAATACTTGATTTTTATAATCCTCGGCTTTTCATGCATTGCCTATATAGTACCAGAATACTTTACTTGGGCAATCGCTTATACACCTTTTTTACTTGGTATAGCCATGTTTGGAATGGGGCTTACTATTAAGTTTGAAAGCTTATGTAGTATCCTTAGGCATCCAAAAGATATTTGTATTGGTGTACTTGCACAATATACGATAATGCCTCTATTAGCTTGGGGAATTTGCCATATATTCACATTATCACCAGATATTGTTATTGGTGTAATATTAGTAGGTTGTTGTCCTGGTGGAACAGCCAGTAATGTTATAACCTATATTGCCAATGGTGATGTCCCTTTATCTGTAGGAATGACAATTACTTCAACATTAATAGCTCCCATAGTTACACCATTATTAATCTTATATATCGGTGGCGCATGGGTAGATGTTCAAGTTCTACCTATGATGATTACTATGGTAAAAGTTATTATTGTGCCAATCTTATTGGGCGCAGTAATCCAATATGTATGTAAATCACATATCAATACTTTAACCAGCATTAGTCCGATTTTCTCAATGATTGCTATTATACTGTTAATAGCAGCCATTATTGCTATCAACAAAGATAAACTATTGATTTCTGGGCTTGAAACACTTATTGTTGTTGGTATACATAATATACTAGGTCTACTACTAGGATTAGGTGTAGGAGCACTGCTTAAATTAAGATATGATAAAACTACAGCGCTAGCAATAGAGGTAGGAATGCAAAATAGTGGTTTAGCCGTAACATTGGCAGCAACAAATTTTGCATTAAATCCATTAGCAACGCTAGTAGGGGCTATTTTTAGTGTATGGCATAATATATCAGGTGCTATTTTTGCTACTCTACGGAGAGAAAATAGTTTACATTAAAAATAAACTTTTTACATGCAACAAAAAAACGGCAACAATATGTTGCCGTTTTTTTGTTGCTTATATTCTATCTCGTACAAGACCGATTACAAGGCCCTCAATATGACAATCATCTACAATGATTGGATCAAAGTCATCATTTTCAGGTTGCAAACGAATGTGACCATTTTCTTTATAAAAACGTTTTACTGTAGCTTCATCATCAATACGAGCAACAACAACATCGCCGTTATTAGCAGTATTTTGATGCCGCACGATGAGCATATCACCTTCATACATACCTATATTCATCATAGATTCGCCTTGAACACGTAATAAGAAACAGTCAGAATCACCAGTCAATTGAACTGGCAATGTAAGCGTGGACTCTAGGTTTTCTACTGCAGTAATAGGCATACCTGCTTGTACAGTGCCGATAAGAGGTACTTGTTTAAGTCCAGCACCTAAAAACTCAAAGTTATCAGAGCTAGACGTTTCATTACCGGCTACTGAAATAGAAGGTTTAGTATCTTCTAATACAGTAATAGCACGATTTTTATTGGGATCACGTTTAATATAACCAAATTTTTCTAAAGTATTTAAGTGAGATTGAACGGTGGAAGTAGAACTTAGCCCTACATGTGTACAGATTTCACGAACTGTAGGACAACGATATTCATTATGTAATGAATCTTTTATAAATTCTAATATACGGCGCTGTTTTGTATTGATATCTGTAGCAGGGCGTCTCATGATAAACCTCCAAAGCCAATCTAAGGTCAAAATAGTATCAATATATCTATGAGTAAAAATTACCACATAATGTACTATATAATAAAAATATAAGATATTTACTTAACTTATATACCTATTATAGGCAATTTTAAAATTTTTTGCAAACATTTGTTCTAAAACACTTGACCGAACATTCGTTCGTGTGCTATTATAAGCATGTAAACAAACAAATGTTCTCAGATATTATGTTCGATATAAATGTGAGGTATGAGATGAAAAATATATTGATGATGGTAGGAATGTGCTTAACAGTATTATTTGGTTATAATATGTCAAATCCTGCAACAGAGGTAAATACACATAATGTACGTGAAGTAAAGGTTCAAGTAGGCGATACAATGTGGGATATTGCAGCACGTACAGCTCATAAAGATATGGATGTTCGTGAAATGGTATATACCATGAAGGAACTTAACAATATTAGTGATTCTGGTGCTCTTGTACCTGGTACGGTTTTAAAAGTACCAACAAAGAAATCTGATAGTCCAGTTAGAGCTTTGGACTATGTGGCTCAAAACTAAATATATATGGGTTAATCCCACGCAAAAAAGCAGCTACTCTAACAGAGATAGCTGCTTTTTGTTATCTAATGTATGTTATTAAACGATTTATAGTTATTGTCTAAATCAACTGATTTATGATTGTTATCTAAATCGTTTTTCAAAGATCGTTGAAATAGGATTATCTACAAATTTGTTTGCCTCATTAATGTAACGACGAACCATATTTACACTATGATGACGGGTTTGACGCATAATATTACGCTCCTCAACACCATAAGCTGCTGCAGTCGTTGCAAAGCCATGACGTAAACTATGAGCGCCATACATAGTCGGATCTAGACCAATAAGAGAAATATATTTTTTTACGATTTCTGAAATCATCTTATCGGATATAGCTGTTTTACGTAAAGACATATTTTTTGTAAACCCTCTAAATACAGGTCCCTCAGTAATACCAGAAGCACGTAACCATTGTTGTAAGGCTCGTACTGCATCTAACGGAGAACCAGATAAATGTGGGATAGCTACCACTGCACCTTGACCTTCTTGGTCGGCCTTAGAGGATGCTACAAAGATTTCAACACCTTGTGGTGAAAATTGAAGATTTTCTACTGTAATAGCCGCAATCTCACTGCGACGGAAGGCACCCATAAAGCCAATCAAAAGAATAGCTTTATCACGCAATAATTGAAGTTCCGGAACATCTAGCTTAGCCATACAGTCTATAATATCTTCAATATCTTCTAATAAAACTGGTGTTTTCCCTTGTTGAAACGTTCCTTTTAACCGTCTAATGCCACGTAAGGCCTGTTTTACAATAGGTGCCATACATGGATTATTTCTTTGACCAGAAGCATTAAAATTTTCAGATATAGCACTTATACGACGTGAAATTGTATTTGCCTTTGCATAATCTGCTAGATCGTTAATATAATTTACTATTGTTTCTGGTGTAGCTGGAAAATAAGATACCTTTTGATAGGTACACCAATCTACAAAATCGTCCCAATCCGATTCGTAAGCATCAACAGTATTCTCGGCCTTAGATAACAATATGCTTTGTTTTGCTTTCATAGACAACTTTGTACTATTCATAAGCGCATCGTTATTGCGCAAATAGAAATGTTTTTGTTGTTTCTTAGACTCTGACATAATTCACCCTTACCCCTAAAATATCAATATAATTGTACCATAGATTAGATCTATATATGCTATAATTAGAGTATATGATAACTTATTCGGGAGAATTTACCAATATATGACGAAAAAATACATATTAGTAGGAACGGTCCTTGTTCTTTTAGGTACAACTGGCTGCTCATACATTCCAACAGAAAATATTTCTTATGGTGTATATTATAATGATACAGATCTATCAAATACACCAAAGAACAAATTACAAGCGCGTTTACAAGAGTTGAACGATAAGATACCTCAGACTATATCTATCGATATGGGAAATAATAAAAAACAACAAGCTACATATCATGATTTAGGCATTCAATTCGATACAGAGGGTATGGTAAAAGCTATTTCCACATACGGCTATGAGGATGATATGTGGACAGTACTGTCACATAGATTTAATGGCTTATTTTATGGTCATCATTTTAAACCACAATATAAGTTAGACGAAGTAAAGGGGAAAACATATCTCACTGAGTTAGCAAAAACAATAGATACACCTGGTCATGATGCATATCTTACTGTTGAAAATGGACAAGTAGTAATACATCCCGCAAAAGAAGGAAAACGTATTGATATCGATGCCACCCTCAAAAAGCTGAAAGATGATTTACAATCTGGCGATAGTATAAATTCACTTTCTATGGTATTTACTACGCAGAATACAGTAAAAGTTACCGATACTGATCTAAAACCTTTAAATACTGTATTAGCATCTTTCACAACGGAGTATAATCCAGGTAATGAAAGCAGAACACATAATATCCAACTAGCTTCTGATAAGATAAATGGTACACTCATTAAGCCAGGCGCACAATTCTCCTTTAACGATGTTGTAGGCGAACGTACTGCAGAAGCTGGCTATGATGATGCACCTGTTATGATTGATGGCAAATTAGTTCCTGGCATTGGTGGCGGTATTTGCCAAGTAAGTTCTACTATTTTTAATACAGCTTTATTATCCGGAATGAATATTGTTGAACGAACTCCTCATTTTGAGCCAGTTGGATATATTCAAGCTGGCAGAGATGCTACAGTAGCTTGGGGCTATTTAGATTTTAAGTTTAGAAATCCATATCAGCATTCTATTTATATCTTAAGCGTTATGAATAATGGAACCTTAACTATTTATATTATAGGTACAGCCCAAGATAAACCAAAGAATGTATCTATCTCTGTAGGTGATTACAGTGAGATTCCTAATAAAACAATAACAAAGGTAGATCCATCTTTAAAAGAAAAAGAGGTACAAGAAGGGCATGTAGGCTTGAAAATGAATACATATAGAACCATTACATATGGCAACTGGGTTACTCAAACTGATTCCTTTGAGTCTGTATATGACCCAGTAGATACAATTATTACAATGCCTACTACATCTGAAGCAACAGTAAAAAAAGGTGACAAAAAGAAAACATAATTATAGTTTTTATGAAATATAGCCTAAACTATTGACCATTAGATATAAATAGTTTAGGCTATAATTTGGGTTGTAAATGAGAAATCATTATAGACGTAAATAAATTAGTATAGATTAATTATTAAAATAAAAAGCATAAGACATTCTCAATAATTATCATTTAGATGAGAGTAGAATAGAAGAGGAATTTATGGACACAATTTTACAATTTGATCACTCTTTAATCTTCTATGTACATGAACATTTTGTATATAGTTTTTTAACACCAATTATGGCATTTATTTCAAAAATTACAAGTAATGGCGCATTATGGATTATAATAGCCTTATTATTAATGCTACAAAAAAAATATCGTGTTTTAGGCGTGGCGATTATTATTGCTTTAGGATTTGTATTTATAATTGGCGACCAAGGTTTAAAACCAAATGTAGCTAGATTAAGACCATTTGTTGATTTTCCAAATGTAACGGTACCGTTGGAATCTGCACTACCAAAAGCTACAAGCTATTCATTCCCCTCAGGTCATAGCTTTGGTTCATTCGCATCAGCCATGACTATTTACCTAGGCTTAGGTCAAATAGCACCTCAGAAGCGATATTTAGGGATTTTAGCATTGTTAGGTTCAATAGTAGTAGCATTCTCTAGAGTTTACTTATTTGCACATTATCCAACAGATGTATTAACTGGTTTAGTATTAGGAATCATCGTAGGATTCATTGCCTGGAAGTTAGCAAGAATCGGCTGGAACTGGTGGACTAACCGCCATAATGATGTAGAATACGAACCATACACATTTAAACGTAAATAAGCAAAAAACTATATAACACAAGGGATTGGGCCATTTAGGCCCAATTTTTGACATCAAATTACTTCCGATAATATATCGTTATCGGAAGTTATTTATATTAAAAACAAAAACTAGCCTATAAGTCTATAAGCTAGTTTATTTTAGTTAATCAAAATAATCAGTAAAAAATTAATTATTTATCATATGAATCTATTTCTTTTATATATTCCGCTAACTCAGGTTCATCAATAGTAACTTTATCAAACTTAGGTTCAATAATTATATTACCGTTATAATCCATTAGGCCATATTTCCCTTTAGATTTATAAACAAATAAAGCTTTATAAAATGATGTTATATCGTCATCATAATGTGGTAATTTAAATAATTTATAACCTGAGTTTGTATCAATTACATATTTTATTTTATCATAAGTTGCTGTAGTAACTTTATTTAATACATAATTAGGCTTTGATGTATCTATACTATCAAAAACATCAGCATAAAATACACCTGAACTAGCATTAAAAATACTATTACCATATGAATCTTTCAAAATAAAGCTACGATCACTTAATCTTTCATAAGAATAGTTATTCGTAGCAACTATAGTTTGATCTAATGAGTCTACAATACCATACCTATTATTTTCATCAGTCACAACAAAGTACTTAAACTCTTTACCTAAATGTTTTATAGATTTATATTTAGGAGGAATAACGATTATATTATCCTTTGTCTTCATACCATATAAAGTATTACCTTTATCATCTACTTCTGAAAATAAATCATAAACATCTGATGGAGCTCTACTATAAAAATTCTCATCAGAATATGAATCACCTCCCGCACCATCATTATTACGTATTTCTATATAATCATTTCTGTTAATAAGGTCTATAGCTTCATCAACACTAAGTATAAAACACCATTTTCTGTAAGATATTTTGTATAATCATCTATAGTATATAATTTATAAAGATATTTTTTATCTTTTCTAGACCAATATTTGGTAATACTCTCATTGATACTTCTAATAGGACTATCAATAATTGGATTGCCGCTTACTCTATTATATACATACCAATATTCTCCTTTTTTACCTAATATTATAGTATCACTTAAATCATCATAATCAGTAATCACATCATTAATAGCATATGTACCATCTAAGTTTAATAATTTAAAGCCCCCATTAGTGAAAGCTTTAGCAAATTTATAATAGAACTCATATTCATACCCTACTGGTAAATAGGCTAGTTCAACTAAATTTACATATCGTTTTTGACCATTTTCATAAAATGATCCATATACATAGTTATTATTATATCCTTTTATATACTCCACATGTAAGTTATCATATGGGCCCAATATCCATTGTCCTTTTTCATCAACAATGGTATTGCCAGTTTGGGATTCTAATGTAATATATTCTTTTGCAGCTATTATATTACATGCAACCAATGCTATTGCAAAGCTTAATATAAACTTTCTCATAAAGCACTCCATTACACAACACATCAATAGTTGATTTCATATTAACATATTTATATTCTTTAAATAAACTATACTTTTCATATTCTTAATTATTCTGTATGCCAATAAAGTATTATTATTACATAAAATTTATATTGAATTTTTTAGAATCAGATTGTAAAATAGTAATATAAATTATCTAATTTACTCATACTCTTATGGAGGAATTTTATGTGCTGGTGTGATATTGTAAGTAAAGCCAAAATTGGCGGTTTAAAACATTTAGGAAATGGCATGGAGAGTTCTTTAAGATTTCTTGCTGAAATGGTTGTTGGTTTAAGTATTATTCGCGTGTTAGTTAACTGGATTTTTGGTATCTAATTTCTCAGATGAATATGAACATATTAATAGGCGCTTAGTTATCTAAGCGCCTTATTTTTATATTTTTTGATTTATAAAATTGGTTTCTTAACTGCACCACCTAGTGTATTATTCATATGCTTCACTGCAATCAATGTATTCCATAATAATTTGGCAGATCTGGCCATCTTTATCAAATGCCCAGTATACTGGATATAAACCATCGCCAAATCCAGATTGAATCATCGGTACTGTCAATTCTGTATCAGGAATTGTAAAGTTAATCCAATCGCCTTTAGAACGTTGGTATTGTGGATATGCCATAGCATTTAATTGGAATAAATCACTATAATAGTCATCGTATATATTTTTTTCAGGATAGTTTATATGCCATTGTTCATAAAACTTATTATATGTTTCAATTGTTTGTGCATCTACAATTGTAGCTAAACCCGAATCTACAGGAAATCCAATATAGGTATCTCCATCATCTAAATCGGTTAAGTCCTCTGTCCCTTTTAATGCTAATTCATAGTATACAGGCTCATTGCCACTAAAAATAACTCGACTAGCTACATAACGATACTCATTTGGTTCCATTTCAATTATCTTAGTCTCTAACAAATACGTACCTGGTGTTACCTGTCTAAGATATGTATCTGGTTTGCTTGGCAATGTTACTAGAGGATCACAACACGTAATATAACCTGTTGGAAAATTTACCGTCCACATAGGTAATGTGTGTAACGGAAATCCTTTTAACTCTTTTCGGTTAAATAAATCGTGATATGGTACGGTAGGTTTTAATTTACCTTCAGAACCTAATCGGTTAAAGGTTTGAATCCATTCGCTAGTTAATTTAGATTGTTCCATATTACTCCTCGGCTTCGTATTTACAATGAATATATTCGCCTTCTAATACTTCATAGGCTGCGGTTTTACGAATTATTTGCTTCACTAATGTATCTAGTTTTGAACCATTAGAATAGTCTGCAGGTGCATAATAACGGATACGATGATGACGCATCATCTTATATACCTTTTCTTTATCCTTCTTAAATGGATCATATACACCTATAGAATGACCCCCATTAGCGTTCACAAGACTCATACAAGGAATATCTGTATCGCTATCCCCAATATAAATCATGTTACGGAACGGCACACGTTGATTTTCAGGCTTAATGTAATCATTAACACCAGTATCATTAATATCGAGAATTCCTTTTTGAATGCGGAACAAAAATTGTGTCTTATTCGTATAGTTAATGGCTTGTGCAGGCCAAACAGCTACACCTTTATCGTCGAACATAAATGCACTGGCATAGATTTTAGTGAAAGCCCCCTCTTTTGCCATTTCAGTGCCTTCGATCATTTCTTTTAAGCCAGACGAAATAATATAATGTTCAATCTTAACGCCTTGTTCTAAGCCATATTGACGAATGCGTTCAAACCAAGTCCGTACCCCTTCGTATAATTCTACTTGATTGCCGTATTCCATGAGCTTATCTTTTGTTACATAGAAATGGCCTACAGCTTCTTGAATCATTTTGTACATATAGGCTAAGTTATTATCCATATCATGTTTTTTAGCCAATTGATTTGATTCATGCCAAAATTGTTTGATTTGCTCTTCGTTATAGCCTACCGATTGAATGAATCCTTGTGCCTGCATATCGTCAGGGGTTAAAGTCTTATCAAAGTCGTAACACATTGCTAACACGGGCATAGATGAGTCAGATGATTGTAAATTATCTTTACTATCTCTCTTATACGTTATCATAAATGCACCTCCTTTTAAACTAAACAAAAATACATTTACACTCTCTTATATTCCTGAGATACCTGCTTGACAACCCCTTTGGTATCTATTTTACACGATAAGTCAATTCATTTAATTTAATAATTCCTCGTAATTCTCTCTAAAATAAGCTATCTTGTGTTACAGTTTCGTTTATAATCCAACTCTTTTCCGTACTTTCTTTAATAATTTCTCTTTTTGTAAGTCTTCCAATCAGTAAACTAGAATTTGGATCATGATGTAAACGATTATATCGAACTGCCGCTTGATTAGTATTGGCATAACAATATCGACAAAAGTGGCTACAGCTATCGTAGGCACCAATATCGCCATGTAAATAACAATTACATTCTGGTCGTGCTGGCGCACGTTTAGGTGCTTTTAATTTTATATTCCAAGCTCTTTCATAACAATCTAAGGTTAAACACCCCTCTGTATCAGCACCAAGCTCTTTAAAGATATCCCCTTCTCCACAGGTTTTAAGATTCATATGATTGGAATGAGCTATGGAAACAAATTCTTTAATGATCTTAGTTTGAACATCTAAACTTGGTCTATATCCTTCTGGAAAATTCTGAGCCACCTTATCAAATATATCTAAAAAACTAACAACAACTGTATCTGTATAGCCCTTAAGGGCTTGAGCCATTTTGTGAAAGCTTTCAAAATGAAAATCTACTGTATACTCATTGGTTAAAATGATAGGATCATAACGCCACACCATAGATTGAGGATTAAGTAGTTTAGAAATGTGTTTAAACCCTTCTATAACAGACGCATAAGTTGGCACGTAGGGTTCAATATCAGTTCCATAAGGCGTTATAGTCATATGCCAGTATTGTCTGTAATCAACAATTTTATTTAGTAGTGGAATAAACGGTAAAGGATTCTTTGTACAGAATGCAATACCATCTACCACCTCTTGATTAATTGGATACCGTGTCACCTGTAGGGGATTATAAGGGTTACGAACATCTACAAAACCTTCACGTATACGATTGATTAGCCATTGCCCATAAAAAGCAGGAATATCTGTACGTTGCCCAGTCTGTAATATCATAGTCCCTGCCCTTTCAGTAAAATAAAAACATAGAAGTATTATATCATATCTAATAGTAAGTATTTATGGAGTTAATGTGATTTTTGCTGTATAGTTCATTATTATTTTATGGTACTATACATACTATAGAATATGAGGAGAACTAAATTATGAATGATATTTTTGAACGCAACCATCCTATGAAGGATGATAAAGAATTTATTATATCCTATTGGGCAGATCGAGCTCACGATTTTGGTGCTTTACGTGCAAAAGAATTAGAAAGTCCCAAACTGAAATTATGGAGAGAAGAATTAACTAGTCATATATTTGATTCTGATAGATCTTTACGAATATTGGATATTGGATGTGGAGCCGGCTTTTTTAGTATTATACTATCCCAGCTTGGTCATACAGTGCATGGCATTGATATTACACCTAATATGATAGATGAGGCAAATCAACTAGCAGAATCCCTCGATTGTGATGCAACCTTCTCCGTGATGGATGCAGAGAATCTAGGATTTGTTACTAATACTTTTGATATCGTTGTGGCCAGAAATGTAACGTGGAATTTACCCCATCCTGACAAAGCCTATGCTGAATGGTTTCGCGTCATTCGCCCAGGCGGTTTGATTTTAAACTATGATGCGGAACATGCTCGTAATCATCATAATGTATCACAATCTGTTCATCATGCCCATGAACATGTAAGCAACGAATTAAAAGAACGATGTCACACCATTTATCATATGCTCGATATTTCTTCTTATACACGACCTCAATGGGATAAAGAACTACTTACTAAATTAGGTGCTAGTTCTGTTACCATTGATCTAACTGTAGGTCCGCGCATTTACAATGAGGAAGACGAGTTTTATATTCCTGTACCCATGTTCTTGGTGAAAGCAATTAAATAAATCTATATAGTATATAACACAAAACCCACTCTATGATTATCATGAGTGGGTTTTGTGTTTAGATTAACTGCTAATTACTAAAATATACCTGAGCTTTATCAATCTCTGCCCGTAGTTTTTCTTCATCAATTGTAAGCAGTTCTTTGTCTTTCATAAGAACCTTACCACCCACAATTGTAGTATTTACATCGGAGCTATTAGCAGAGTATACAAGAGCTGCTAAATCATTGTAACGAGGCATCCAGTGCATACCAGATACATCATATAGCACGATATCTGCACGATAGCCTTTATCTAATACACCAAGATCTGTATATCCCAATGCTTTTGCACCTTCTACAGTGCCCATGTTCCATGCGGCTTGAGCAGGAATAGCCTTTGGATCATAAAGACGTGCTTTATGTAATGTTGCTGCAAGACGTACTTCTTCAAGCATATCAGCATTATTATTAGAAGCGGAGCCATCTGTACCAAGACCAACCGTAATACCTTTGGCAATCATTTCAGGTACTGGTGCAATACCGCTAGCTAATTTTAAATTAGATTGTGGGTTATGAGCTACGGCTACATTATTTTCAGACATAATAGCCATATCTTCGTCTGTCACATGAACGCAGTGTGCGGCTAAGGTAGTATTCCAGAATAAACCTAAATCATGCATATGCGCAATTGGTGTCTTACCAGTAGCTTTCATAACAGTCTCCACTTCTCCTTTTGTTTCGGACAAGTGCATATGAATACCACAATTTAATTCATGAGATAAGGCAATCACCTTTTCCATATAATCATCAGGGCAAGTATATGGTGCATGTGGTCCAAGCAATACTTTGATGCGGTCATTATCAAAGCCGTTCCAAGTGCGGAATAAGTCAGCATTTTCAACTAATGCTTGATCTGCTGTTGGGGATACACCGGCTAAGCCACGTGACAATACAGAGCGAATACCTGTTTCTTTTACCACCTCAGCAGTAGTATTCATAAAGAAATACATATCGCTAAATGTAGTGGTGCCAGTGCGCAACATTTCAGCAATACCGAGTTGTGTGCCGTACCGTACATAATCGTCATTTAATTTTGCTTCTGTTGGCCAAATAGCCGTTTCAAGCCATTCCATAAGCTCAAGATCATCTGCATAGTTTCTAAATAGACCCATCGCAATATGAGTATGTGTATTTATAAAACCTGGCGTAGCCAATTGACCTTTACCGTCTAGTACTTCCTTAGCAGAGTCTTTTACCTTTTCGGCTTCACTATCGTTTAAAATAGCTGTAATATAACCATTATTAATTTCAATGGCATGATTTTTTAAAACCCCCTCATCGGTGAGGACGTCTACATGAGTAATCAATAAATCAGACATAGTCTTCCCTCATAGGTATAACCGAGCCATGATAGCTCGGTTATATTTGTTTAATTTGAAAGCTAGTAATAGTTTAGATACAAAATGTATTACAGAAACCATTATATTTCAATACAGTATTAGTTTACTTTTGTTAGGTAATCGATTTGTTCTTGTGTTAAAGAATCTAAGTCATAGCCCATGGAGTTCAACTTAAGTTTAGCGATTTCCACATCTAATTCATGAGGCAATACGTATACTTTTGGATCCATTTCTTTACCGTTTTTCAAGATATACTCTGCAGCAAGGGCTTGCATAGCAAAAGACAAGTCCATAATTTCTGCAGGGTGACCATCGCCAGCTGCAAGGTTTACTAGACGGCCTTCAGCCAATACATAGAGTTTACGACCATCAGACATAGTATAGCCTTCGATGTTTTGGCGAACCCTTTCGTGGCTTACAGCAAGTTCAGTAAGATCAGAAACATTCACTTCGCAGTCAAAGTGACCAGCATTACATAAGATAGCTTTATCTTTCATCACTTTGTAATGCTCTTTTACAATAACATCTTTACAACCTGTTACAGTACAGAAGATATCCCCAACCTTAGCGGCTTCAATCATAGGCAATACCTTGAAACCATCAAATACAGCCTCTATAGCTTTAATTGGATCTACTTCAGTTACATATACGTGTGCACCAAGGCCTTTTGCGCGCATTGCAACGCCTTTACCACACCAGCCATAACCAGCAACAACAACGTTCTTACCTGTTACAGTCAAGTTCGTAGTGCGCATGATACCATCCCAAACGGACTGACCTGTACCATAGCGATTATCGAAAAGATATTTACAGTAAGAGTCATTTACAGCAATCATAGGGAATGTTAATTGTTTAGCGTTCTCTAATGCATATAAACGATGTACACCTGTTGTGGTTTCTTCACTCCCCCCTAACAAACGTTCTTTTGCATCTTGACGTGTAGTATGCAATAGATTTACTAAATCACCACCATCATCAATGATAATATGTGGTTTATGATCAAGTGCTTTATGGAGGAAGTTAAAATATTCTTCATCAGTACAATCGTACCAAGCATATACAGTAATGCCCATATCTACAAGACCTGCAGCTACATCGTCTTGTGTAGACAACGGATTGGAGCCCGTTACAATTACATCTGCACCACCGCGTTTTAATACAGTCGCAAGGTATGCTGTTTTTGCTTCCAAGTGAACACTAACAACAATTGTTTGGCCTTTGAAAGTTTGTTCTGCTTCAAAACGGTCACCTAATGTGTTTAATGTAGGCATAAAGTTAGAAACCCAATCAATTTTTTTGCGACCTTCTGTTGCTAAATTTATATCTCTAATTAAAGATTGCATAATATCTCCTTTTACTCATACAAGTAGATACAATAAAATAAATAGTTGATAGTAAATCTACTTAGATTTATTGATACTATATAATTTTGTTAATATCGTTGTAGATACTTACTTATATAGATAATATATTGCTTATATAGAATGCTTAATAAGTTAATCATTAAGATAATAGACTATTTAGATTCTACAATCTGGCGTAGCTTACCAATTGACTCTTCATAATTTGGAGTCAATACTCCCTCTTCGGTGATAATCGCTGTTACAAGTTCATGAGGTGTTACATCGAATGCAGGATTAAGTACACCAATACCACTAGGGGCTATTTGAACACCGTGTAAAGCTGTTACTTCATCATCATTGCGCATCTCAATAGGAATATCTCCACCATTTTCCAGAGTAAAGTCAAATGTACTATAAGGAGCGGCTACATAGAACGGAATATTGTGGAAATTAGCTAGTACGGCCACACCATAGGTACCAATTTTATTGGCTACATCTCCTTTTGTAGTGATGCGGTCAGCACCGACGATAACGGCATCAATTAATCCATGTTGCATCGCATAGGCTGCCATATTATCTGTTTCAAGAGTAATAGGAATACCCTCCTCGTGAAGTTCAAAGGCTGTGAGTCGAGCACCTTGTAATAATGGACGTGTTTCATCAGCATACACGCGTTCCAGTTGTCCATTTTCATGTAATTTACGAACAACACCAAGTGCTGTTCCTAGACCACCTGTAGCTAGTGCACCCGCATTACAATGAGTTAAGATGCGAATATTCTTTTTACCTTCAAATAATGTAGAACCTGCTTCGGCCATACGTCTATTCAAAGACACATCTTCTTCGTGAATGATAATAGCCTCTTTTGTAATGAGGTCTACTACTTCACTCATTGAGGACATACTGTCAACATTAGTTTTCACAAGAGAAATGACACGATCTACAGCCCAAGCTAAGTTGATTGCCGTAGGGCGAGTTTCTTTTAAGATCTCACTAAACTCATACAAGCTTGTAAGTTGTTCACTAAATGGCGCCTCTAAACGTCCTGCTTCCATAGCAGCTAAAATGAGACCATAACTAGCAGCTACGCCAATAGCAGGTGCGCCACGAACGCGAAGCATTTTAATAGCTTCGGCCACTTGGCGCCAATCTGTACAGTGAACGTATGTAATTTCAGTAGGCAATTTAGTTTGATCTAATAGTACCAGCGTATCTTTACGCCATTCAATATTAATCATAACTTCTCCTTCGATGAACTATTGTGTATCATTATGAGTTGATTATAGTTTAAAACCACCATATTCATGCATGCGATTATGAGCATCATAATGAGCATCCACATCGATTGCATCAATAGCTCCTAAGATAAGAGATTTTAATTGAGTCGCCATATTACCCATCATTTCTACAACTTCCGCATGTGTCAAAGCAGATTCAGAAATACCTGCTGCATAGTTGGTAATCATAGAGATTGTAGCATATGCCATTTCAGCTTCATTCGCTAAATTTACTTCCGGTACATTTGTCATACCTACTGTATCGCCACCGAGCATGTGGAACATTTTGATTTCTGCAGGAGTCTCAAAACGAGGGCCTTCAGTACATACATAGGTACCGCCATTGTGTATTGTAAGGCCTTGTTCCGTACCTACCTTTTGAAGAATATCACGTAATTCAGGGCAGTATGGATTTGTTACATCAAGATGTGCCACTGGACGGTTCCCACCTTCATAAAACGTAGTGATGCGGTTCTTTGTAAAATCTAAGAATTGGTCAGTCAACACAAAATGACCTGGCTTAAAGTTCTCATTTAAAGAACCTACTGCTGTCGTGGAGATAATAAATGTAACGCCTAGTTTTTTGAGGCCCCAAATATTAGCACGATAGTTAATTTTGTGTGGAGGAATTGTATGATCTTTGCCGTGACGAGCTACAAAGATTACAGTTTTCCCATGGTATGTACCTTGTACATAATCTATTTCACCATATGGTGTCATTAAGGATTCTTCATGTATATTTTCAAAGATAGACGGATCATAAACACCAGTACCACCAATTACGCCAATTGCACTCATTGTGACCTCCTATTATTAATAACTCTATCTTTTATTTTCTCATAGAATAGAAAAACAGGCTATAGGAAAAACCTAGTAGCCTGTATTTTTTCTACATATTATAAAGTTTTTATTGAATTGGACCTTTTTGGGTG
Source organism: Veillonella parvula (assembly GCF_048309325.1). Lineage (GTDB taxonomy): Bacteria > Bacillota > Negativicutes > Veillonellales > Veillonellaceae > Veillonella > Veillonella parvula_T. Next base: position 543,188 of record NZ_DBFBTX010000005.1, on the reverse strand, counting down.
AACATATTTTGTAACTCTTCACGTGTGAAATGATATTTTTCATTACAATAATGGCAAACAAGCTCTGTTACGTCATCTTCCAAAATAGCATTCTTATCTTCTTCACGTAATGTCATTAGCACACTGGCAAAGCGATCACGACCACAACGACACTGGAAATGAATTGGTTCATTATATACTTCATTCACAGTTAAACCATCGAGAACGCGTTCCATAAGACCTTTACCATCTGGATTTGCTTTCAAATATTCTGTAATAGGACCAAGTTCATTAATATTCTTTTCTACTTGTGCTAATGCTTCATCTGTAGCATCCGGTAAGGCTTGTACGATAAAACCTCCAGCTACAACTGTATGGTAATCTGGATCTACTAATACACCTAAACTAATCGTAGACGGTACTTGTTCAGATGCATATAAATAATATGCCAAATCCTCTGCTACTTCACCACTTTGAATCGGGCTTGTAGAAGTATAGTCTTGCGCTAACTGCGTGAAACGAGTCACTTGCACTTCCCCATTATGACCTACGGCAGCACCAACATCTAGCTTACCAGCATGCTTTAAAGGTACATCAACATGTGGATCATCTACATAGCCTCGAACCGTATTATCAGAGAATGCATCTACATGAACTACACCTAGTGGACCATCACCTTTGATACGAAGACTTACGTTCTCATGGTTTTTAAAATCCCCAGCTAACAAAATAGCTCCCGTCATAGCACGACCTAAAGCAGCTGTTGCTACAGGCCATAAATCATGACGTACACGAGCTGTTTCAACTGTATCGGTTGTTACCGCTAAAGACATACGAACCCCTTCTCGGGTTGTAAAACGTTTTATATAATCCATTCTATCATTCCTTATTTCTACTTATTTTATTAAGGTATTACTTTTATATTGCTTATATAGTATATCATGTCAAATATTTAACTTTCAATAATAGAGAATATATGTTCGTCTAGTCTTATTTAAATTCAAAAGAACATATTTTCGATGATATAAAAACACCCAGTACCATAAGATACTGAGTGTTATATATACAATTCTTAGATTTGATCGATAAGGTTAACCATTTCGATTGCACCCATCGCACAATCATAACCTTTATTACCCGCTTTTGTACCTGCGCGTTCGATAGCTTGCTCAATGTTTTCAGTAGTTACTACACCAAACATAACAGGAATACCAGTTTCCAAAGATACATGAGCAATCCCTTTAGCTACTTCGTTGCATACATAATCATAATGAGTAGTGGCCCCACGAATAACAGCACCTACACAAATAACTGCATCATAACGACCAGATAAAGCTGCTTTCTTAGCAATCAAAGGAATCTCATAAGCACCTGGAACCCAAATTACTGTTATATCCTCTTGTTTAACATCGTGACGAAGTAAGCAGTCTTCAGCGCCACCGATTAATTTAGATGTAATGAACTCGTTAAAACGAGAACCAATAATAGCAAATTTTTTACCAGTACCTAATAAGTTACCTTCTTGAACCATCATGATAATGACCTCCTATATTCCATTTAGGAAATGTATATGTAACGATTGAGTAATATGCTAACAGATAAATATTATTCATCTAACATATGACCCATTTTTTCTTCTTTTGTTTTCAAGTAACCTGCATTGAATTTGTTTGCCGCAATGATGAGCGGTACACGACTAGTTACATTGATACCCCAATGTTCTAAGCCATGGCGTTTTTCAGGATTGTTCGTTAACAAGCGAATGCTCTTAATCCCTAAGAAACGAATGATTTGCGCTGCTAAGGAGTATTCACGCATATCTGCAGGGAAGCCCAATTGTTCGTTAGCTTCTACAGTATCAAGGCCTTGCTCTTGTAATGCATAGGCTTTAATTTTATTTGTTAAACCAATGCCACGACCTTCTTGACGCATGTATACTACAACGCCTTGACCTTCTTTTTCGATAGCACGTAACGCATTATCTAATTGCTCACCGCAGTCACAACGTTTAGAGCCGAACACATCGCCAGTTAAACATTCAGAGTGAATACGTACAAGAACATCGCTACAGTTTTGCACATCACCTTTGACGATAGCTAAATGCTCTTTTTTATCTAATTCATTTTTGAATACAAAAATACTGAAATCACCAAATTTAGTAGGTAATTTAGAACAAGCACCAAGATCAACCATATCTTCATGCAGTTTACGGTATTCAATAAGCTCTGCTACGGAAGCAATTTTCAAATCATACTCTTTCGCAAACTCCATGAGATCTGGTAGACGTGCCATATCACCATCATCTTTTGTAATCTCACAAATAACAGCTGCCTCTTGTAGACCTGCTAATCGGCAAAGATCGATAGATGCTTCTGTATGACCTTGGCGTACTAGAACGCCCCCCTCTTTATATACTAGAGGGAACACGTGACCAGGACGACGGAAGTCTTCAGGCTTAGCATTAGGATCTAATAGTTTTTGAATTGTATAAGCACGCTCTGCTGGAGAAACGCCTGTTGTAGTATCTACATGGTCGACAGTAACGGTGAAAGCAGTTTCATGGTTATCTGTATTTTTGGTAACCATGGCAGGAATGCCAAGTTTTTCTAAAGCTTCACGACGCATAGGGGTACATACAATACCGCGCGCGTATTTAACCATAAAATTAATATTTTCTTGTGTAGCAAACTCAGCTGCAATGATAAGATCGCCTTCGTTTTCACGGCTTTCATCATCAACAATAATAACAGGTTTGCCAGCTTTAAGGTCTTCTAAGACCTCTTCAATAGAATGTAATTGTTCGCTCATAGGAACGCTCCTTACTTTTATATAAATCCATTCTCTACTAAGAGGGATTGCATAGATTTCTTAGGTTTGTCTTCAGTAGCTTCGCTACCGAGATTCATAAAATGACGAATGTATCGACCAGCGATATCCGTTTCTAAATTAACCTCCGTACCAATATGGGCAGAGCCTAAAATTGTTTCGCTCAGGGTATGAGGAATGATAGATACGGAAAAACTGCTGTCCGTTCGTCGCATAATTGTGAGGCTAATACCATCGATTGTAATAGAACCCTTATAAATAACGTAATCCATTACGGATTTCGGGGCCTCTACGGTAAAGATAATAGCATTATCCGTTTGTTCGCGATTAATGATGCGGCCCGTCCCATCTACGTGACCTGCCACAATGTGACCACCAAATCTACCGTTAGCGAGCATAGCACGCTCTAAGTTGACTGGTTGATGAACTTTCAAATTTATAAAAGTAGTCATCTTGATTGACTCAGGCATAACATCAGCTGTAAATACGCCATTACCAATCGTTGTAGCCGTCAAACATACACCATTAACAGCTACGGAGTCACCTATTTTTAAATCGCTAAATATTTTATTCCCCCGAATTGTTATGGCTAAGGATTTAGGGCCCTTTTTAATGCTCTCTACACGGCCGATTTCTTCAACGATTCCCGTAAACATAAGTACCCCTCCTTCCTTGACGATACGCTTCGATGCGAATGTTATTATCTAATATGTTAGTCTTTGTAAAAGTTAACTGTGGAGAAGATTCTAAACTTTCAAAGCCACGACCACCTACAGCGGGCGTTGCCTCAGTACCACCGATAATTGTATTTCCTATGTAAGTTACAACTTTATCAAAATTCATCGTTTCTACAAAGGAGCTAATGATAGCTGAACCACCTTCAACAAGAACTGAGGTATAACCGATTTCACCAAGTTTAGTTAAAATATCATCAATGGATAATTTTTTAATATCTATTACAATATCTGTACTTTTACTTTTACGAGTAGATATAGATTCGACAACCGTAACAATGGCACCTGCGTTTTCTAAAGCTTGAATTCGATCCTTTGGACAACCTGTAGATACAAAGATATGAACCTTACGATTTTCTACTTCAAACACACGACTAGTCGTAGGTGTTCTACCTAGACTATCTAAGATAATTACATCAGGCTGATGAACATGAATCGGTTCATCAAGTATGCTTGTATCTAATAAAGCTTCTGATAATTCAGTATCAGTTAAACGACAGTTTAATTGAGGATTGTCTGCCAAAATTGTACCAATGCCAATGAGCATAGCATCATGTGTGGCACGCAGTACATGTCCATCTCGGCGGGAGGACTCATTCGTAATCCATTGAGATTGACCTGTAAAAGTGGCAATCTTACCATCTAGTGACATGGCACTTTTAATAGTTACAAAAGGTTTACCTGTCTGTATATATGTAAAGAAATGTTCATTTAGTTCAGCACATTCCTCACTACATACGGGGCAAACAACCTCTATGCCTGCTTCACGGAGTAAATCCATGCCCTTTCCAGATACTAGTGGATTAGGATCTGTACTACCTACTACGACTTTAGCTATACCAGCCTCGATAATACGCAGCGCACAAGGTGGAGTTTTACCATAATGAGAACATGGCTCTAATGTTACATATAAAGTAGCACCCTTAGCATTATCACCAGCTTGATTTAGGGCATGAACCTCAGCGTGAGCTGTACCAGCTTTGTGATGATAACCTTCACCGATTATTGTATTGTCTTTAACCACTACAGCACCCACCAAAGGATTTGGCGAAGTGTGACCTGTGGCTAATTTTGCCAGTGCAATGGCGCGTTTCATATATGCTACGTCATCCACCATATCACCTCAATAAAAAAAGGACTATATACATAGTCCTTGGGTAATCATAAATACGCACGTCAAATGTGCCTCGTCTTTTCTCATCCAGACTGTACTGTCGGTATCGGAATTACACCGATTCATACCTAAAAGGTTCGCGGACTATACCGCCGGTAAGGAATTTCACCTATCCCCAAAGACTCATCTATTTTGTTTCTGAATTAATAGTAACACTTTTATTAACGTTATGCAACAATAAGAGTTTTGTATTGAGAAAAGATGTTAAATATATAACCTAGAGTAAAATAACTATTATAATATTTCTATTTTTATTAGATTGAAAATATATTATAATAACAATATAAACATATATATATTATGTATACATAAAATAGTAACATTTATCATATAATTACACTACAAAGATGTCTAATATAATATATATGGTTTTGAGAATTACACTCAATTGATAGTATTTATTAAATATAGGTGATAATATGGCAAAAAAACGAATTTCTGATGTACTTATAGAAGTCTTAGCCAATGCGGGTATCGAACGCATTTATGGTATCACTGGCGATAGTTTAAATTCTGTAAACGATAGTTTACGTCGCAATGGTAAGATTGCTTTTGAACATGTTCGACATGAAGAAACAGCAGCCTTTGCTGCAGGTGCAGAAGCTTCTTTAACTGGAAAACTTACAGTTTGTGCAGGTAGTTCTGGTCCTGGTAATTTACATTTGATCAACGGTCTCTTCGATTGTCATCGCAATCGTGTTCCAGTATTGGCTATTGCGTCTCATATTCCGCAATCTGAAGTAGGCTTAAATTACTTCCAAGAAACACATCCAGAAAACTTATTCAAAGAATGTTCTTGTTTCTGTGAACTTATTTCTAATCCAAAACAAATGCCGGAAATTCTATTCCGTGCTATGAATGCAGCAGTTGGCAACCAAGATGTTGCTGTTATCGTCCTTCCTGGCGATGTAGCAGTAATGGAAACGGAAATAGATGAATTACCAGTATGGCATCACCCTCGCTTACCTCATATCGTTCCACAACGGGAAGATATCGAAGAAATGTCCGCTCATTTAGAAAAAGGTGAACGCATTACCCTCTTCTGTGGTGCAGGTTGTGAAGGTGCACATGATGAGGTCGTAGAATTAGCAAAACGCTTACAAGCTCCTGTAGTACATGCCTTCAGAGGTAAAGAATGGGTTGAATGGGATAACCCATATGATGTAGGTATGACAGGCCTATTAGGCTATACATCTGGTTATCGTGCTATTGAGCATTGCGATACACTCATTATGCTTGGTACAGACTTCCCTTACCGTCCATTCTATCCAGAAAATGCAAAAGTAATTCAAGTGGATAGAGATCCTAGTGCGTTAGGTCGCCGTGTACCTCTTACACAAGGGATTATTGGTACAGTAAAAGATACATTAAAAGAGTTGTTACCTCTCGTAGGTCAACGTGAAAATACTGAATTTATTGATACAATACGTAAGGAATATACAAAATTCAGAGAGAATTTGGATAGCTATGCTGCGGCTGAACCAGATGGTGTAGCAATTCATCCACAATATTTCGTTAATCGTTTGAATAAGCTAGCAAGTGAAGATGCCATCTTTACCTTTGACGTAGGTACTCCAGTTATTTGGACTGCGCGTCACTTAAAAACAAATGGTAAACGTCGCATCTTAGGTTCCTATAACCATGGTTCCATGGCCAATGCTATGATGCATGCCATCGGAGCTCAAAATGCATGTCCAAACCGTCAAGTCATTTCCCTCTCCGGTGATGGTGGCTTCACTATGATGATGGGTGAAATGCTAACGTTAAAACAATTAAACCTACCAATTAAAATCTTCGTATTTAATAATGAAGAACTTAGCTTCATTGCAATGGAAATGAAAGCTTCTGGTTACTTAGACTATGCTACAGACTTTGTAAATCCAGACTTCGGAAAACTTGCAGAAGCGGCTGGTATTAAAGGTGTAAGTATTCAAAATTCTAGTGAAGTAGACGAAAAAATTATGGAGGCTCTTAACCATAATGGTCCTGTTATCGTCAATGTTCGCGTAGATAAACAAGAACTTGCTATGCCTCCAAAAATTGCTTACCAACAAGCGAAAGGCTTCAGTAAATACTTGATTAATGCAATCCTTGATGGCCGCGGTACAGAACTTAAAGAAATGGCCAAAACAAATTGGATGAAATATAAATCTCTGTTCTAAAATCTGCCAAATATTCAAACTCTGTCAAAATAAATAAACTGCAAAACTTTCAAAAAAAGAGGTGTCATCAAATGATGACACCTTTTTTATCTATAATAATCGTCCTCGTAATCGTCTTTATACCGTATTGCATCCACCTCTGATGGGGATAGCACATTCCCCTCTTCATCAACATATTCTCGGAATTCGTTAAAGTATACACCTGGAATATCTGATTCTTCTAAAACAGGTATATCCTCTGGCTCAATATCCCAAAATTCTATTTCTACAGATTGATTTTTATGCTTATTTATCATGTCCGAACACTCCCTTTATCAGAAAAATCTACTTAAATACAAGAAAATTAACAAAAGTGTTGAATACAATAATAAAGATAATTCGACTATAGATGTTTAATCTACTAATAACATCAGTTAATTTATAAGGCATATTGGTTTCTTTATTAATCTCTTTATTTACAATCTTCTTCAAATAAACCAATTTAAGCATTTCGGATATAGATACTAAGAATAGAACTATAGCAAATATTTTATTACTATAATCAGCAAAAATTAAACCTAAATAAATTACTAAAACTTGGAAGATTTGTATAAGTAAAAAAGATTTACTTCTTTTAAAAGAAGCAGATACAAAATATATTTCTTTTGATTTAGCTAGAACTACTACTGTAATAACAGCCATTAATGTTAAAAAAAGAAAAATCATTTTCTCCTCGTAGTATAGTTATAGTAGGTAACATTATTAATTATTAATTGTATTTTAGCAAAATATAGTAAAATAAGCACTATATCCACTTTAGGTATAGTGCTTATTTTGTATTTAAGTTTTATCTTGTATTTCATTATGCCCCAAAGAGTGACATTTGTTCGTCTTCAGGTAGTTCACCACAGCATTTGAGTTCTTTCATAAGATCAATGATGGTGTTAGATACTTTACAACGGCGTTGTAAGTCTTTTAGAGATGTAAACGGACGTTCTTCTCGTTCAGCTACAATAGCATCAGCTACTGTTTCACCTAAAGAGTCAATAGCCAGGAATGGCGGTAATAAAGCACCATCTTTAATGCTAAAGCGTCTAGCTTCGGAGTGTTGAATATCTACATTAACAAAACGATAACCACGTTGGTACATTTCCATAGATACTTCTAAGGCACTCATAAGGTCCTTATCCTTAGGACTGGCGGCGCGATCAAGAGCCTTAATACGATTGAACTCAGTCATTTGTGTTTTAAGGTCACCCGTCATAATGCGCAAATCAAAAGCCTTTGCTCGAATGGAGAAATACGCTGCATAGAATGCCAATGGGTGGTATACCTTAAACCAGGCTATACGGAAGGCCATCATTACATAAGCTACCGCATGGGCACGTGGGAACAGATAGGAAATCTTTTTACAAGATTCAATAAACCATTCAGGAATATTGTTTTCCCGCATTTCTGCTTCAAACTCAGTCGTCGCTTGCCCTTGTTTATTTCGTTTTTCAATGCCCTTCCCTTTACGTACGTTTTCCATTACGAAGAAGCTATGCTTTCGATCCATACCGCGATGAATCAAGAAGTTCATTACATCGTCACGAGTAGAGATGGCTTCGTTCAATTTACAAGTACCATTTTTAATGAGGTCTTGCGCATTATCGAGCCATACATTAGTACCATGAGAGAAACCAGAGATACGTACTAAGTCGGAGAACGTTTGAGGACGAGAGTCTTCAAGCATGCCCCGTACGAACTTCGTACCACATTCTGGCACAGCCAAGCTAGCTACTTGGTCACCTTGTAATTGCTCAGGTGTTAAGCCAATACCCTCTGTGGAAGAGAATAGACTTAAAGTACGAGGATCATCGAACGGTATAGTTTTAGCATCTATACCTGTCAAATCCTCTAGCATACGAATGATAGTCGGATCATCATGGCCCAGAATATCGAGCTTAGTCATACGGCCTTCGATGGAGTGATAGTCAAAGTGTGTTGTTAATACACCACTTTCCTTTTTATTCGCAGGATGCTGTATAGGCGTAAAGTGATGCACATCCATATCGCGAGGACATACCATGATACCGCCAGGATGTTGACCAGTAGTATTCTTAACATTGGTAAAGCCTTTTGCTAGATGTTCAAAGAAACCACTACGGGCTTGAATATCTCGAACTTCGGCGTATTTTTTAACATAACCAAATGCTGTTTTATCCGCAATAGTACCGATTGTACCCGCTTTAAATACATTGTCACGACCAAATAGTTCTTCCGTATACTTGTGTGCCTTTGCTTGGTAATCACCAGAGAAGTTTAGGTCGATATCTGGAACCTTATCACCTTCGAAACCAAGGAAGATAGCAAACGGAATATCATGGCCATTAGTTTGCAGCGCATGACCGCACTCAGGACAATCTTTACGTGGTAAGTCAAAGCCACCTGCGTATTCACCCTTTTCAAAGAATTCAGAATGCTTACAATTAGGGCATACATAATGTGGCGGTAATGGATTTACCTCTGTAATTTCAGACATGGTTGCTGCAAAGGAAGAACCTACAGAACCACGAGATCCAACGAGATAACCATCATCAAGAGATTTTTTTACTAGTTTATGCGCGATGTAATACAATACACCATAACCATTGGAGATAATACAATCTAGTTCATAATCGAGGCGCTCTTGTACTACGCGAGGCAATGGATCACCATAAATGGCCTTTGCATTTCTATAACACATTTCTGTGAAAGCTTCATCGGCACCTTCAATCTTAGGGGAATAGGTGTCATCTGGAACTGGTTTAATATCTTCAATGCTATCATTGATAGCACGCGTATTTGTAACAACTATTTCATAAGCTTTTTCTTCACTTAAATAAGGGAAGGATGCCAACATTTCATCGGTTGTACGTAAATGTAAATCTGGTTGTTCATCTGCATCTGGATAGCCACAGGCAGTCAACATGATTTCACGATAAATCTTTTCTTCTGGCGTTAAATAGTGAACGTCACAAGTAGCACATACAGGTTTGTTTAAGGCCTCACCTAATTCGATCACCGTTTTGTTCATATCGATAAGAGCTTGCTCATCTGGCATAAGGCCTTTACGAACCAAGAACATATTATTTGTATGTGGCTGAACTTCTAAATAATCATAGAAAGATGCAACCTCTAATAGTTCTTCCTTTGTAGCGCCGCGAACAATGGATTGCATAAGTTCACCAGCTTCACAAGCAGAACCAATGATAATGCCTTCACGATGTTCTTCAATAACAGAACGCGGCAAACGAGGACGTACCTTATAGTGTTCAAGGTGAGAAATAGATATCATCTTGTACAGATTGCGCAAACCTACCATATTTTTAGCTAATAAGATAATATGGTAACGTTTATCTTTTTCTTTTTTCTTCTTCTTATCTACTACAGGTTCTTCATCACGAGCAACAATTTCATCATCAATGAGATAACCTTCTACACCATAAATAACCTTAACGCCCAACTCCTTACCAAGAGCTTGCGCCTCTGGAAAGGCTTGAACAACGCCATGGTCAGTAATAGCTACTGCTGGATGACCCCATTTTTTTATTGTTTTGAATAAATCTTTAACAGATACAAGGGCATCCTTATCACTCATCTTAGTATGTAAATGAAGCTCTACACGAGAGTCCGGACGGTTTTCAGTACGTTCTACACTAGTCGTTTCCAAAGCTTCAATACTACGAATAGATAGGATATAGTCTTTATCAAAGCGATCATCAAAGTTTACGCTGCCTTGTACGCGAACGCGTTCTAAACCTTTTAACTGTTTAAGTAAGGCGTCCCCTTCTTCAGGACTATTCGCAAACTTGATGAACTTAATACTATTCGTATCATCTACAATGCTGCCGTTAACGATACTTTTACCAGTCTTAGTATCACGTTTATCTAAGCCTACTAATACACCTTCAAAGATAACACTAGGTGTATCCATGGTCCCCATAATTTTAGAAGCGACCCCTTCAATTTTAGGGCCTACAATCATGCCCTCATCTGTAGGAACATCCTTCGGTGCACGACGAGGATATTTTTCATCCCCTTCACTACCTTTAGATGTGGATTTGGTAGCGCTTTTAGGAGCAAAACCTTTACTTGTTTTAGGTGCGCTACTAACAGATGCTACGGTATCATTACCACTAGATGCTGCAGCTGTTTGATGAGGTCGAGAAAGGACGACTGGACTATTATTGAAATAACCAAGTTCTACAGCTTCTACGAACGGTGCAAAATCATCAAACTCGGCATAGTCATCTTCATAATCATAGCCAGCAAAGGATTTACCTTTAGGCGCTTGGTTTTTAGCCTCTTCAGCCTCACGTTGCGCCTCTGCGGCCTCAATCCATTCACCAGCACCACATCCACCGCCATAATAATAGGTATCTAACCCTTCCCCTGTTTCAGTATCTACTTTCCAAGCAAAACAACATGCTGTATCCGTATTTGTTGGAATATCGTCAAAGGATATATTCTTCTCCTTATACCATGCAGATAATCTGTCACGTAGGCTTAGTAGCGTAGAAAATGCAGAGTCTGCAGCTTGTATCGTCACATGTTGGCTATGACAGTTCACATAGAAGGATGATTTCTTATTCTGTTTTGGTACAACACGATAACGTACTTTCATTTTTATCCCTTATACCCACAATAGGTAATACATAAATCTCTAAATCTCCAAATATCGCCCTTACTACTACGACTATCTAAAATAATCTCATACAAACCTTTTAATAAAGCTCGTAATGCTTTAGTAGAAATCCGAGAGCTCGCTTCATAAGCCAGTTTGATCGGATACGGTTTAAATGACGAATCATGGTCCTTACATAAATTCTGTATAGCTTGAACAGTCATTCCCGCTTGTCGACATTCACTGACCAGTAGCTGTAAACGTAATTGCCCCTCAATATAGCTCATAGCACGGTCTAATTCTTTATAGCCGAACATAAATGGAAATAGTTCAAGTAATGTATCAATATCTCGTTTTAACAGAGCCTCTTTAAAGGTAAATATATTTTTAGCTCCATAGTCACTGCCATTTTCCTCTAAGAATTCTTTGGTAATTACTTTTTCTCCAGTAATTTGCAAGAAATATCGGTCAAACTCAGTTCTCATAAAAGAAACAGGTACATCTTGCCACAAATCGATGAGATGAGCTACATATTCCTGTGCATCAGAAGTCATTTTAAATCCATTAGACGTACAATACTGACGTATCCACATCACAAGGTCTGCCCCTTCAAGACGCTTACATTCACGATTCGGTATTTTATTTAAAAGCTCTTTATTCTGCTTGATTCGTTTATCTATCATGTCATGATAAATCAAAACAATTGGATTATCCCCATTATATTCCATGATGAGCTCATATAATGGAATCCAAGCATCGCTATTTTTACCGCTTTTACGAATGATAGGCAAGTTAACTAAGCAAAACACTTTTTGATCCCCAAAGAGTGAATCTTCACAGAGCTTTTCACTAATCTTCTGTGGGCCCGCCTCATCGTCTAATACAGTCACCGGTAGGTCAGGATAGGCACTTAAAAATTTGCGTTTTTCTTCTTCAATTAATTGTGGCTCATCACCATAAATGAGTTCAATATGTGCCATAGTGCCTCCTTTCACAGATAGATATCCTTAATATAGCTATACCCCATAATATACATGTGTTCTGACGAAGGATCCACATCGCGTAACGCACCGTGTGGACTGCCAAATAGAATTGTACTATGAGGAGAAATACGCCCTATTTCATTCATTACACTAGATCGACTCGTTATATATAATGAATTAATCTTATCATTTAATTTTAGATTTTTTTCTCTACTTTGTCCATTATATACGACGATTTGGTTCATACCATTTTTATATACCACCTGTGCAGAACCGTTACTGTGAAAGTACTCAACTTTTACATCTTTAGGATTTACACCATATGCCCTTATGGCCTGATTAATAAGTCTTTCATTAGGTATAGTTTTAATATAATCTGGTGCATCTATTAATAAATGTGCCTTTTTATGGTTTGGAGCTATGCACAACAGCACATTACATTGTTTCATAGGAATATAATGGATTTTTGTGTCCTTGTGATGCTGAGTCACATAGTATGAAGACCCAAAGGTTGCAACCATACATAATAAGGACATCACTACATATACAGTATACTTTTTCTTATGTGTCAAAAAATACGTAAATAAACCTAGAAAAGCATAATATATATAAACACAATAAAGATGCATCATACCAAGCCAAAGTAGACTACCACTTCGCCCTAAAACATGATTTAAATATAAAGATACACGTAATAATAGATCTACTAAAATCCATAAGAATGATACAGGTAGTACATAACTAACTAAAGTATTTATAAAAATTAAAACAATAGATATATCTAGTAAAGGTGCTACAACACAAGCAGCGAGTAAGCTAGCAATACTAATATAGTGAAAGTAATAGAGTTGTAATGGCAATATGAGTAACTGTGCAGATACACATAATACAAGAGGTGTTTTTATCCATCTTGGAAGCCATTGTATCCGTTCATACAGTACCTTCACCCATATGAGTAAACCATAGGTTGCACCAAAGGATAGTTGAAAGCTTACATCAAACAAAGAAAAAGGATCATATACTAGATATAGAATAGCACATATACATAAAGCCTGTTTAGCTTGATATAATCGCCCTTTAACATAAGCCATGCACATGAGTATACTCATCATCGTTGCACGTACAACTGGTGCATCTCCACCAACGATACAGCAATATATACAAGCTACTAATATACCCCAAATTAAACATGTACGCTTCCGTAATTTAACAAACCTTCCTAGACCATAAATTAAAGCTAATAGTAAAGCAATATGCGAGCCAGATATAGATAGAATGTGGATCAGGCCAGTATAGGCAAAATCTTTCATTCGATCTTCCCCTAATTCACTATAATGACCACCCAAACATAAGGCTTGTGCTAATACCTTTTGTGGACCATCTAGATTACTAGCAATATTCTTTTCTATAGATTCTCGTATTTGACCACATAGATATAAACTTCTCACATATATTTCTTCATTAATACTCTCTTTATATGAAAATGTTTGTAAATCTTTAGCACTGGCAGGTCGATAAACTCCATCATAAATTCGCCCTCTTGTATTAGAGCTCATATATCTGCCTCTAAGATTAATTCGACCTTCCTCTTCAATTAGGAATAAAGGCTTTGGAGTTCCTTCAATAATGGCTTGTTCTCCCAATCTTATTTTGTTATTTGTAGCTGATACCTTAGAGTATACTTGTAAACGACCTTGAGCCTTTATATAGGAGTTTTTTGCGCTATCTTTATAGGGATGTAATCCATGAAGAGTAACATTATATTTGTAATATTCCTGTCCATTTAGATTTACTATTTCAGGAGATGATACAACAGTACCTAGATATTCTCCTTCTTGCTGTAAATAGTATGATGTATAGCTATTATAATTAATAATTTGTAAATCTGTTTGATAATAGGATAAACCAACTAAAACAAAGACTAAGATGATTAACTTGCTAAGTGAATGCCATCTATCAGACGATTGTAATGCTTTGAAAATACCCACAACTATAATAGCTAACCCAATAGCAAAGATGTAGTGCATCTGCATAAGTACAGGATAATACTGACCATAGCCTAATATTGTACCCATAATTATAGAACCCAATATAGTATGTGCCCATTGACTATAGGTTAAAACCTTAGTGTTCCAATTAAAATCATTTGCATCAAAGAAGGGGTCATCATTCTTGCTATCTTGATGACTAAATCGTAATTTTGTCTTTAATCTTCTTAAATACTCCGTCACCAATGCCCTTCACCCCCTTAATACCTTCAATGGATGTAAAGGGACCCTTTTGCGAACGATATTCTTCAATTCTCTTCGCCATAGCTGGACCAATACCTGGTAATGAATCTAATTCCTTTGCAGTTGCCGTATTGATATTAATTTTGTTACCGCGCAATAAAACCTCTGGATTACCGTGAAAGTTAAATACTATATGGATATGATCTCCCGCATTTACTGGTTTTGCCATATTGACTGATTCTACATCAGCATAAGGTAGTAGCCCACCTGCAAGCTTTACCATATCTCCATAAGTAGCTGAATTTTCATATTCATACAATCCTGGTGATACAACAGCACCTGTAATATACGCAATTGGTTTATTGGGCAATTGTTCTACATTTGATATAGAAGAATTTCCATCTATTGCCCCTTCAGCTAGGACAGAATCGCTTTCATCTGTTATAATAGGCCATAGGAAATAAATTCCTACTAAAATACATAGGATTAATATAATTATCGTATACGGCTTCAATTTACTTTTCATAATGCACCTCCTACTAAAGGATTTTCCAATATAAAAGTAAACTCCTACTGTTGACTCTATTGGTCACACAAGTAGGAGTTTTATAATTGATGTCGAATATAAGGAGACTCAATGAATCAAGATACATTAAGAAAATATGCCCGTACATTATTACAATACGGCGTAAATTTACAACAAGATCAAACTTTAGTTATTTCTGTTGATGTGGAAAATAAAGACTTTGCAGTTATCGTTACAGAAGAAGCCTATCAATTGGGGGCTAAAGAGGTTGTTCTCAACTGGCGCTGTTCACCTATTGCACGTCAACGTTTAATGCATGCCAAAGAAATAGTCTTAGAAAAACCTGCTAACTGGATTCCTGAATTCTACAAACAATACATCGATGATAAAGCGGCATTCTTATCTTTAATTAGTGCCAACCCTAAAGCCCTTGCTGGCATCCCGACAGAACGTATTTCTTTACAGTCACGCAATTTAAACAAAGCCTTATCCTTCTATCACACAGCCATTATGAATTCTTCTGTTACTTGGTGCGTTGCTTCTGTGCCAACTGTTTTATGGGCAGATTTACTCGGTTATGAAGGTACCGATGAAGAAAAAATCGACCAATTGTGGGCAACTTTGCTTAAACTTTGTCGCATCGAAGGCATTGAGGCAAAGGATACATACCGTCACCACATGGCTAAATTACGCCGTCGTCGCGAAGCAATTAATAAACTAGACTTAAAAGCATTACGTTACACTTGTGAAAATGGTACTGACCTCTTACTAGAATTACCAGAAGGTCATATTTGGCAAGGCGGTGAAGAAGCGTCTAAAGATGGTACTATCTTCAATGCTAATATTCCTACCGAAGAAATTTTCTCTGCACCACAGTACAATGGTGTAAACGGCATTGTATATAGCACAAAACCTTTAATTTACCATGGCAATACGATTTCTGATTTCTCCTTCACTTTCAAAAAAGGTAAAATTGTAGAATACACTGCAAAAGAAGGTTATGAAGTACTAAAAGAATTAGTTGAGACAGATGAAGGCTCACACTACCTTGGCGAAGTTGCATTAGTTGATCATTTTAGTCCAATCAGCCAATCTAATCAAATCTTCTATGAAACATTATTTGATGAAAATGCATCATGCCATCTAGCAATTGGTGCCTCTTACCCTACATGCCTCAAAAACAGTGATGGTTTATCTGACGACGAATTAAAAGAACGTGGTTTGAACCACTCTTTAACACATGTAGACTTTATGATTGGTCATAAACATATGAATATCAAAGGCTACACTCGTGACGGCCAAGAAGTTGATATTATGATTGACGGTCGCTTACAAATATAAACATAAATAAAAGATAACGAAATCCCCCATATACAACTGTATATAGGGGATTTTAAAAGCAATTAAATTTTTATTACATTACAATGTAATATTCAATGTGCGGCCTGTAGGCTTGTATTCAATAATTTCTACACCTGCGGTTTTCAACATCCGTTTAGAAGCTTTAACCTCTTTCGTATCCTTATATAGGTCATCACGATAGATAACGGCCTTAATACCACTTTGAATAATGGCTTTCGCACATTCATTACAAGGGAAAAGTGTTACATATATTTTAGAACCTTCTAAAGAACCGCCCCGATAATTAAGTATGGCATTGAGTTCACTATGAACGGTATAAAAGTATTTATTATCATCCGCCGTATCGCGTTCCCATGTGAAATCATCATCACTACAATTTAAAGGCATCCCATTATAACCAATAGACAATATTTTATTATCATTGCTCACAATGCAGGCACCTACTTGTGTGTTTGGATCTTTAGAACGCTGTGCCGCTAAAATGGCAACACCCATGAAGTATTCATCCCAGGAAATATAATCGTTACGTTTTGCCATAGTTACCTCTCTTAAAAATAAGCCCCCATCTACCTATGTAGTTGGGGGCTTACATTATTAACCAAAAATATCATCATTTATATTTATTTAACAACGATATTTACAAGTTTACCTGGTACATAAATAACTTTTACAATGTTTTTACCTTCTGTAAACTCTTGAACACGGCTAGACTCTTTAGCCATAGTTTCTAATTCTTCTTTCGTAATATTTACAGAAACAGTTAGTTTATCACGAACTTTACCATTTACTTGCAATACTACTTCTACTTCGTCAACTACGAGAGCAGCGTCTTCGTATACAGGCCAGTTTTCAGTGTGGATAGATGTAGTTTCACCTAATTCATGCCACAACTCTTCTGTCATGTGAGGAACGAATGGTGCTAATAGAAGCAATAAAGAACGAATCAATTCATTAGCTAAGGCGCTATTAATTGTTTCTGCTTTGTCTTTATGTGCATACATAGCATTAACAAGTTCCATAATGGCTGAAATAGCTGTATTGAAGTTGAAGTTGTTATCGAGATCTTCCGTAACTTTTTTGATGACGCGGTGTAACTCACGACGCAAAGCAAATTCGTCTTTTGTAAGTTCACCAGTTACATTTTTCTTACCTTCTTCGTTGTACGCATCAACGATACGCCATACACGACCTAAGAAACGATAAGAGCCTTCAACGCCTTGATCAGACCAATCAAGGTCACGATCAACAGGAGCCGCGAATAAAATGAACAAGCGGGCAGTGTCTGCACCATAAGTATTGATGATTTCTTCTGGAGAAACTACATTACCTTTGGATTTAGACATTTTGCTGCCTTCTTTAAGTACCATACCTTGTGTTAACAAACCACGGAATGGTTCGTTAGATTCGATAAGGCCTAAATCGTGAATAACTTTCACAAAGAATCGAGAGTACAACAAGTGCAAGATAGCATGCTCAATACCACCGATATATTGGTCTACGTTCATCCAGTAGTTAGCAATTTTTTTATCGAATGGAGCTTGGTCATTTTTAGCATCTGCATAGCGCAAGAAATACCAAGAAGAATCGATAAATGTATCCATTGTATCTGTTTCACGACGTGCAGTACCACCACATTTAGGACAAGTAGCATGCATAAAGCTTTCAGATGTAGCCAATGGAGATACGGCACCAGATTCAAATGTAACATCCTCTGGCAAGCGTACTGGCAACTCTTCTTCAGGAACGAGTTGTTCACCACATGTTTCACAGTATACTACAGGAATTGGCACGCCCCAGTAACGTTGACGAGAAATCAACCAGTCACGCAAGCGGAAATTGACTTTCCCTTCACCAATACCGCGTTCATTAAGAGCAGCTGTAATATTTTTACGAGCCACTTCAGATGTTTGGCCGTTATAATCGCCAGAGTTAACTAGAATGCCATCTTCATGATACCATTCTTGCCATTTTTCAAGGCTATATTCTTCGCCTTCACAAGCTACAACCTGTTTAATTGGCAAATCGTATTTATGAGCAAATTCCCAGTCACGTTCATCATGTGCAGGAGAACCCATTACAGCGCCTGTACCATAGTCTACTAATACATAGTTAGCAATCCAAACTGGAACTTGTTCGCCAGACATAGGGTTTACTGCATAAGAGCCTGTGAACATACCTTCTTTAGGTGCCTCTGTAGATGTACGGTCAATATCGCTCATATTCCGCATACGCGTAATGAAAGCTTCTAATTCAGCTTTATTAGGAGCGTTTTCAATGAGGCGTTCTACATATGGATGTTCAGGAGCCAATACTACATAGCTTACGCCATAAATAGTATCTACACGAGTTGTATACACAGATACGCGTTTATTAATGGATGGTACTTCAAAGGAGAACTCTGTACCTTCAGAACGACCAATCCAGTTTTTTTGCATCAATTTAACGCGTTGTGGCCAGTGATCAAGAGTATCCAAATCAGTTAACAAGCGATCTGCATATTCAGTGATGCGCAAGAACCATTGAGACAAGTCTTTTTTCTCAACTGGGTTATCACAGCGCCAGCAAGCACCGTCAATAACTTGTTCGTTTGCCAATACAGTATGGCAAGTTTCACACCAGTTTACTTTAGCTTCTTTTTTGTACGCTAAGCCTTTTTTATAAAATTGTTGGAAGAACCATTGAGTCCATTTATAGTAATCTTCTTTACATGTTGCTACTTCGCGGTCCCAATCATAGGACAAACCAAGTGCTTTTTGTTGCAATTTCATGTTCTCGATGTTATCAAGAGTCCATGTTTTAGGTGCTATGCCATGTTTAATCGCGGCGTTTTCTGCAGGCATACCAAAGGAGTCCCACCCCATTGGATGCAACACGTTGAACCCCTTCATTTTCTTGAAGCGAGCTACTACATCACCAATGGAATAGTTACGCACATGCCCCATGTGTAAATTACCAGATGGGTACGGGAACATTTCTAATACATAGTATTTTTCTTTAGATTCATCATATTCTGTTTTAAATGTATGGTTATTTTCCCAATACTGTTGCCACTTTTTTTCAATATCTTGGGCTACATACTTTTCGTTCATGTAGGGGCCTCCTCATATGGTCAACCTCATAGGTTGCCATTTTATAATTAATGTTTTTATTTTACTACGTACTGTAAAAGCAGTCAAACACTAGCGTTTTACGACTTGAATAGTTTTTATTAAATCATTTTTAGGGCTTGTATTTTGACCAGAACTATGACTAGTATATAAATCATTTTGCTCTTTAACAGTTTGTTTATTGTGTTCTTTTCTAGCTTTAGCCTCTTCTTCTAAGCGTTTTTTCTCAGCTTTTACTTTTTCAACTTCTTCTTTTGCTTTGCGTTTAGCAACTTCTTTCTCTTCTTTAGCTTTCCGTTTTGCTTCCGCTTTAGCTTCTTTTTCTTTTTGTTTTTCTTCTAAGCGCAATTTATAAGCATCAAGTTTAGACAACGGCTTAGCTTCTTCTACTTTAGGTTCTGGAACAACATGGTTAGCAGATTTAGGCATACCACGACCTAAATCTTTTTCTTGAATCATAGCAATCGTAGAAGTATCTTCAAACCCTTTACGCCATGCAGCAAACCCACCAAGGTGTAATTCTTTTACCAGATCAAGTTTTAATCCTAACGATGTATTATCTTCAAACCAAATACGATCTGAACCAGAAGCTGTTGGAATAGATAAATAATATAACTTTAATCGATCATCCCAAGTCATTTTATCCCTGTAATTAGCAAAGTAATTACTTGTATTCTTCATAGCCAATGTTTCGCTTTTAGCATAACCATTCGTGTCATGCCATAAGCGCATATAGAATGGTACGCCTAATATTAACTTTTGAGAAGGAACTTCAGATAGCATTCTTTCTGTATGGCTACGAACCCAAGGATAACTTGCAACAGGACCTGCAGTAGTACTCTTAGCCCAAGTTTCGTCATACGCCATAAGAACTACATAATCTACTGTATCTGCCAAAGCTTTACGGTTATACACTAATGACCATTCTGGACTATCAGAATAGCCAGTCACATCGATAGAAGTTTTAATATTATACTGATGTAAATGATTAGACAAATAAGCTACAAATGTTGTTAAACGATCACGGTCAGCATAATCAATGTTTTCAAAGTCAAAGTTATAACCATCAAACCCATATATATAGGCATATTGAACAAGGTTATGAGCAAATTTCTTCCATACCGATTGATCCGACAAAATACCACTTGTAAAATTAGAGTCAAACCGATTAGTAATTAACGGCCAAATATGATAGCCTTTATCCTTATACGCTTTCACATAATCAATATTTACATTTGAACTTGCTTCTAAACCTAAGCTATGCAATTTAAACCAACTTGGAGAAATAATATTATCACCACTCGTATTGAGTTTGGCCTGATACGGAATTCCCTCTGTTGTCCATGGATCAAAAGCCCAAGCCAATGGTGTTTGCAATGTATAAGGTGCTTTCACCGTAGATGCTTCTGGTGCAGGTCTTAAAATAAGTTGACCATTATTTTTTGTATAGCTAACACCCAGCATAGCTGGCTCAGACTCAATATCTACATAGGATATACCATCTTTTTTGGTAATGGGCAATTTAACAGGTTCACCTACGGCTGCAGGATTTAAAATAACCGTATCACCTTGTAATTCACTTTGTGGAACATATACTGTATATGCTGTTTTATATTGATTTGCTTCGTAATGACGTGTAGTAGTGGCTAAAAATTGATCTAATGGTACCAATACCTCTGCTTGTACGATTGTAGTAGATAATGCAGACATTACTAAAGCTGTTAATGATTTTATAATAGTAGATTTACGAATCATGTACTCTCCTAATTCTAGGTCCCATACTGGGATACAATACCAATCTCTATATTATACCATATTATATATAGTTCATCTTTTTTCTTGCATGAAGGATATATGTAATTTATAATTTAATTTATGTACTAATAAAAATTATCACATAAGGAGTTTTATATGCATCAATATTTATTTTTCATAGGGGACTTCCCTATTAGAGCCTATGGTACCATGTTAGCTTTGGCTATCATTTGTGGTGCCTCTGTTGCCTATGTACTTTTGAAAAAGGATGGCCGCGGTTGGCATGAACACATCATCGACTTTTCCATTACTGTAGCCGTAGCTGGTCTCATCGGTGCCCGCCTATGGGACGTATTCTTCTTTGATTGGGATTATTACGGTAATCATTTATTGGAAATTCCCTTTGTTTGGCAAGGTGGCATGGCCATTCAAGGTGGCGTAGTACTAGGCACAATTGCTGGCTATTGGTATCTTCGTAAAAACAAAATTGACTTTTGGGCTTTTGCTGATTTATTTGCTCCTGCATTGATTTTGGCTCAATCGGTAGGTCGTATGGCAAACCTTTTAAACGGTGATGCTTTCGGTCATCCTACGGGCGGTAATTATGGTATTATCTATCCTGAAAGTACCCTTGCCTACCGCACCTACGGAAATCAACCGCTTTGGCCTGCCGAAATATGGGAAGGACAAATCGATGTTCTTATCTTTGTAGCCCTTCTGTTATTTGGATCTTTCAAACATGCGAAGGGTCAAGTATTCGTACTATATGCCATTCTCTATTCTACGGCTCGTTTCTTCTTAGAGTTCTTACGTGGCGACTACATAAACTTAACGCTAGGTTTAAAATCTGCTCAAATGACAAGTTTAATAGCTATCATTATCGGTATCTGTGTATTCATCTATCTAGGCTATCTAGAAAAGAAAAATCAGGCTGTCATAGTGGCTACAGAACCAACTACAAAAACTAAAAAACGTAAATAAACAATACAGAAATACTTAACAAAAAAGTCCTATACTCATAGGTTTTACCTGTGAATGTAGGACTTTTTCTATTTAAACCTTAATCTAATAAATAATGTAATAAATAATGTAGTAAATAACAAATTATCTAATCAATTGATTTGTAAGGTTAATGTTTAAATATTATTTTTTGAAAAAAACTATTTATTAAAAGACTATTTCTTATAAAACTATTGCTTATATATTTTCTTTTACTTTTAACGCATCCAGATCTTCTAATGCACGATTTGCAATCAATGCATTTTTCTCTTTTTTCTTACGTACTTTTTGAGGCCAAGACTCCATGATGCCAAAGTTGACATTCATCGGTTGGAAATTAGAGCCTTCGTAGTTAGAAATATAGTGACTAAGGGAACCGATAGCCGTCGTCTTAGGAAAGTCAATAAATGGTTGTTCCTCTAAGTAACGGTCTACTTGTAGGCCTACCATTAGACCACTAGCAGCAGATTCCAAATAACCTTCAACGCCAGTCATTTGACCAGCAAAGAATAAACGCGGTTCCTTTTTAAGCTGGAATGCATGATTCAATAACTCAGGAGAGTTGATATACGTATTGCGATGCATAACACCATAACGGATAAAATCAGCATTTTCAAGGCCTGGAATCATACCGAATACACGCTTTTGTTCGCCCCATTTTAAATGAGTTTGAAAGCCTACCAAATTAAACATGGTACCTTCTTTATTCTCCTTGCGCAATTGTACCACAGCATAAGATTCCTCATTGGTGCGTTTATCCACTAAGCCCACAGGCTTTAAGGGACCATAACGCAATGTATCTTCCCCACGGCTCGCCATAATTTCTACGGGCATACAGCCTTCAAAGTAGATTTCCTTTTCAAAATCTTTTGGTTGTACGGCTTCAGCCGTTGTAAGCTCATGCCAGAACGCTTTATATTCTTCTTCGGTCATAGGACAGTTAAGATAATCCGCATCGCCTTTGTCGTAACGAGAAGCAGCAAAAACTTTATCGTAATTTAAAGATTCTGCCGTCACGATAGGTGCAGCAGCATCGTAAAAATAAAAGCCTGTTTCACCAGTTAAAGCTTTAATTTTATCTCCCAATGCTTCAGATGTAAGTGGACCAGATGCAAAGATAACAGTGCTTTCAGTAGGAATCTCCGTTACCTCTTCATGGTGAACTGTAATATTAGGATGGCCTTTTATCTTTTCCGTCACCATTTCACTAAACAAATGACGGTCAACGGCCAAGGCACCACCTGCAGGAACAGCAGTTGCATCGGCACATTCCATAATGATGGAACCAAGTCGACGCATTTCTTCTTTCAAAAGACCTACCGCATTTTCAATATTACTAGCGCGCAACGAGTTACTACATACGAGCTCTGCAAATTGATCTGTTTGGTGCGCAGGAGAACTTTTAACAGGACGCATTTCATATAAGTCTACATGAATGCCTCGGTTAGCGAGTTGCCAAGCCGCTTCAGAGCCTGCAAGGCCTGCACCAATAACGATAACATTTTTATGATTCAATTATAGTTTCCTCTTTTTTAGCTTTGCTAGACTTTTTAGATTCTTTTACAGACTCTTCACTAGCTTCACTCTTTTTCTTTCTTGTTTTCTTTGGTGGCCTAGTAGGACAAGTTTCATTGGAACAGAACTTTTTAACTGTACCATTTTTATATGTCTTTTCAACCATTATAGAACCACATGTTTCACAGAAATCATGAGTTGGCTTATCCCATAATGTAAAGTCGCATTGTGGGTATCGATTACAGCCATAGAAAATACGTCCACGACGAGACTTGCGTTCTACGATTTCCCCTTCTTTACATTTAGGACAAGTTACACCAGTTCCTACTGTAATAGGTTTTGTGTTTTTACATTCCGGGAAATTAGAACATGCTAAAAACTTACCATAGCGACCAAATTTATATACCATTGGACTATTGCAAAGTTCACAGATTTCATCACTTTCCATAGATGCAATTTCAATGCGATCTACATCACTTGCATCTTCTAGCTCTTGCGCAAAGACCTCGTAGAAATCAGATAATACTTTTACATATGTATCCTTACCAGATGCAATAGCATCTAGTTCTTCTTCTAGATCACGAGTAAAGCCAGTATTGATGATTTTTTCAAAGTATGCAATCAAGAAGTCTACCACCACAAAGCCTAGCTCTGTAGGCACGAATTGTTTATTCGTATTTTCCACATAGTTACGGCTTACGATAGTATCTAGAATTGGTGCGTATGTACTAGGACGCCCAATACCAAGTTCTTCTAATGTTTTGATGAGACTCGCCTCGGAGTAACGTGGAGGTGGTTGCGTAAAATGTTGTTCTGGCAACACCTCTACCGTATGGGCAACATCATTCTTTTTTAAAGCAGGTAATTGAGGTACATCCTCTTTTTTTGCATCTTCATAAACGGCACTGAAACCTGGGAAGATAACACGAGAGCCAGTTGCTTTAAATGTATAGTCATCTTTTACATTCAACTCTATCGTTGTGGATTCATTTTGTTGAGGCGCCATTTGGCTAGCCATAAAACGATTCCAAATCAACGTATATAGCTTAAGTTCATCACGACTCAAGAATGGTTCCACCATTTTAGGTGTTAACTCGAGAGATGTAGGACGAATCGCCTCATGCGCATCTTGTGCAGAACCCTTAGAGCCGTACACATTTGGTTTAGACGGATAATAGTCTTCCCCATAATTGCGAAGAATAAAGTCCTTAGCCATAGCTTGCATCTCTTTAGAGATACGCGTAGAGTCTGTACGCATGTATGAAATCAAACCCACGTGGCCATAGGAACCGATTTCAAGACCTTCGTAAAGATGTTGCGCAATCATCATGGTACGCTTAGCACCAAAGTTCAATTTACGCACACCATCTTGTTGCAAGGTAGATGTTGTAAATGGAGGTGCCGCTTTACGAGAACGCTTCCGCTTTTCAATATTAGTCACTACTGCATCTTCATTGCCAATAGCATCAACTATGGCTTGTGCATTACTTTCAGTAGTAATATCGATTTTTTCACCTTTAATATGGGTTAATTCCGCTGTGAAAGCCTCTTTTTTAGGCGTTTCAAAATTGCCTTCAATCGTCCAATATTCTTGTGGCACGAAAGCTTGAATTTCTCGCTCTCTTTCACAGATAAGTCGAACTGCAACGGATTGCACACGACCTGCACTAAGGCCCTTACAAACCTTTTTCCATAACAAAGGACTCAATTTATAACCTACGATACGGTCCAATACACGGCGTGCTTGTTGAGCATCTACCA
This sequence comes from Veillonella parvula, assembly GCF_048309325.1. Taxonomy (GTDB): domain Bacteria; phylum Bacillota; class Negativicutes; order Veillonellales; family Veillonellaceae; genus Veillonella; species Veillonella parvula_T. The sequence continues at coordinate 517,447 of NZ_DBFBTX010000005.1, read as the reverse complement.
TGTTCATATCGATAGTACGTGGAGACTCCAAAGCCTCTGCTACCGCATTTTTAGTAATCTCATTGAACGTAATACGGCATGTAGACGTAGGATCCACATTTAGAATGTACGCTAAATGCCAAGAAATAGCTTCTCCTTCGCGGTCAGGGTCAGTTGCGAGTAATACGGCACTACTTTCATCAGCATAAGAAACAAGTTCATCAATAACCTTTTTACGAGTTACCAAATTGCTATAACGCGGCGTGAAATCATGTTCAATATCGATGCCCATTTGAGACTTTGGCAAATCTCGTAAGTGGCCCATACTCGCCTTTACAACGTAGTTAGGACCTAAGAATTTTTCAATTGTTTTAGATTTAGCAGGAGACTCTACGATAACCAAAACTTTGCCATCAGGATTATATACGCGAGGTTCGCGTTGCTCCGGTGGCACTGAAGTTTGTAGTACAGATTTATCCCGTACAATCCCCATTGGAGTAAGGACTTCCTTAGCTACCTTACGCTTTATCGTAGTACTTTCTTTCTTAGTATTTTTCTTTTTTGTGTCTTTACTAGTACTAGCTGCTTTCGGCTCGCCAATAACGATAGATCGTTTAATGGACAAGTATATCACTCCTAGTCATATTAATATAGCCTCTCGGCGGATGATTCTCTATAGCCCCTTCCATTTCTAACTCTAGTAATAAGGGCTGTAGTTGTTGTAATGGAATACGAGTCGCTTTCAAAATATCACTAACCGTAATACATCGATCATGAGGTATTTCACTCAATATTACACTCCTATCCACATTAAAGCTTAACATAGAGCACCCTTTTCTATCAACACTTTGACTAGAATTCCCTATTTGAACACTATCTTTTACACCTTTATTTTCATTATTCTTTGTTGGTAAAAGTTTCTGTTCACTATAAAAATATTCCCGCAATGTTAAATGATATTGTTCAACTACATCCTCATAACCAGTAAGTACATATGCACCATTTCTCATTAGAAATTTATTTCCATCAGCCGTATGGTCTAATAGATTACATGGTACTACAAATACATCTCGACCTTCACTAACCGCCATATCTGCCGTAATTAAAGAACCACTACTGGACTTGGCCTCTACTACAATAACACCTCTACATAATCCACTAATGATACGATTTCGAGCGGGGAAATGTTTAGCAGATGGTGGCGTACCAGGTGGGTACTCAGATACAAGCAAACCATTGTTTTGTAAGATTCGGTCAAATAATTTTGTATTCTCTCGTGGATATACTATATCTAATCCACAACCCATGACCACAATACCATACCCCTGACTAGCTAACAGTCCTTCATGACCATGTGTATCAATACCTCGTGCGCCTCCACTGACGATAATAGTGCTGTATTTACCGAGCTCTTTACCAAGCATTCTCGCCACATTCCTCCCATATAAGGAGCAACTCCGTGCCCCTACAAGGGCAATGCGATTTAATCGACCATCTAAAAGTGCTCGATTACCTCTCATAAACAAAATAGCTGGCGGATTATATATATGATTTAAAACAGACGGAAAGTCTTTGTCTAAAAAGGTAGTAAAATCCATCTTATATTCGTCTATTTTATGAATTATATAATCTAACTTTTCGTCCTTAGCCGATGATGCTATAGCGCGTTTATCAGCGGTAGAAATATGTGTATAAGGCTTTAAATTTTCAACCTTCTTAACGGCTTGCCAAGCATCATAGGGCGACCCAAAATCTTCTATGAAACGCCGTACATGTGTGGCTCCAACATTGTATAGACTTTGCAAGCCTGCAATATAAATATTGTCATCGTATCTAGTCATATAAACACCTGGTAATTCTTTCTATGTATATAAGCCTTAATTTTATATAAAACTAAACAACTACTTTTTCCAAATAAGAAACAAATAATTTATAAAACACTTACTTTATTAAACACTTACTTTATTTGCCAGTTCTAAATAACATTGCTTCAGAAATATGATGTGGTTCTACTTTTGGATTTTCTTCTAAATCAGCAATTGTACGAGCCACCTTTAATATGCGATCAAAAGCTCGTCCACTTAAATGAAAATGGTCAAATATATTGCCTAAAACACTCCAAGCCTTATCTGTAATATTGCATAGTTCACTAATTGCCTTATGAGGAACTGCTCCATTCGAATTAAAATCAAGACCTTTAAATCGTTTTTGCTGCATAGCAGTAGCCATGTTGACTTGTTGTCTCATACTTTCACTCGTCATATTTGAAGATGATGTATCTAACAGCTGTTCAAGGGTCGGTCTCTCAACGGGAATATGTAAATCAATACGGTCCATAATCGGCCCTGATAACCGTTGCTGGTAGTTTTTAACCATCGTTTCTGTACAGACACATTCCTTATGGGGATCATGGTAATAACCACAAGGACAAGGATTTGCCGCAAGAATACAAATAAAATTAGCTGGATATATATAATTTCCTTGAGACCGATTTATAGTAATAGTCCTAGACTCTAGTGGCTGTCGTAATGCATCGATTACTTGGCGTTGAAACTCAGGTGCTTCATCCATAAATAATACGCCTCCATGAGCTAGTGTTACCTCTCCAGGGCGCCCCTGTATCCCTCCACCGACCATACTAGCCAAAGTCGCCGTATGATGAGGATGTCTAAAAGGCCTAGATGTAACTAGCCCATTATCTCCCAGTAAACCTATTACATCTTGTATGCGACTCACTTCAACGATTTCATTCCAAGTCATAGAAGGCAATATGGTCGGTAATCGTTCGGCCATCATCGTTTTACCCCCACCTGGAGGTCCTATCATAATACAATGATGATGACCTGCAGCACTGATGAGCATGGCTCGTTTTCCTAACTCTTGACCTTGTACATCGCCAAAGTCAACTGTATATGTTTGATTAGATTTTATAGTTGTACTTTCATCCGTAACAGACAAATTAACACAATGATTACTAATTGTTGTTACGTGCTGTTTATTGATTGTATCTAGATTTTTATTGGTTCCCGTTAATGGCATAGACTCTAGAGACTCAAGAATTGATTCATGTTTATTATGATTATCTACATGTTCTGTTTTGATACTTACTTGTTTATTTTTATCAACTGCCTTTAGCTTAACTTGCTCCTCTAGAATAGTAATAATTTCTTGTAGTGAAGATCCACCATATATAATTAAACTTGGAATCGCCTGCAACACTTTACCATTTTCAATACTCGTATAAATTTTTGAATAGTTAGCTTCTAATCCCGCTAGCGACATAGCTAAAGTCCCAAAGGTTGGTAATAGCGAACCATCTAACGCTAATTCTCCCATAAACAGACTCTTATCAAATAAAGCCGAAATTTTAGCTTTACGCCCCTTTATCTGTCCTGATGCAAGAAGAACCCCTAAAGCGATGGCTAAGTCAAGTCCAGCGCTACTTTTACGAATTGTAGCAGGTGCTAAATTGACTACGATACGTCTCATTGGGAATTCGTAGCCACTATTTTTAATGGCCGCTCGCACTCGTTCACGTGCCTCTTTAACCGATTGATTCGGTAGACCAACGATATCAAAAACCGGCAACCCTTGCGATATATCAACCTCTACAGTAATGATACATCCATCAATGCCGTGTAAGGTGGCTCCATATAGTTTTGCATACATAAGAAACCTCACTAAAAGCACTGCGGCAAATAATGAATAGAACTTTGAAAGTCCTCGTGAAGATATACCTCTATAACATCAAAGGATATTTCCTTCCAACGGCGCTTTTTTTGATTAAGATCATATAGAAACAACATTGCAGCTCTTTTAATATGCTTTTGTTTTTTCTTAGTGACTGCCTCACGTGCCAAACCATGTTGCATGCCTCGGCGAGCTTTTATTTCAATAAAATGATATACTAAATCCCGTTTAGCAATGATGTCGATTTCTCCTAACCGCGTTCGATAATTTGTATCTACTACTGTAAGTCCTAGTTTTTCAATATAATTGGTGGCTACCCGTTCACCCCATTTGCCCAATTCTTTTGAATCTAGCTCATTAAATGCTTTCCCAGTGCTAATTGTTTTCATATATACCTCCTAATAAGGTGTATCTGCGACAATAACCCATAAAATTTTTATATCTACACTATATTAATCTTTCAACAGGTAATACTTACTTGTAGAGTAAAACACGTAAGATGTAAAAGTAAATACAAAAAAGGTTCCTAATAGTCACATAGGTGACCAATAGGAACCTCTTTACGGTTATGAACTATATGCAATTATTCAGGCTTAACCCAATGCACGATAGATTTAATAGGCTCAAAGCTCTTACGATGAAGCGGTGTTACCCCTTGTTGTTCTACCGCTTCTTTATGAAGCTCAGTATAATATCCCTTGTGGATACCAAAACCATAGCCAGGGTATTCCTCATCGAGCTGTTTCATATAGCGATCTCGCGTAACCTTTGCAATAATAGATGCAGCTGCAATATTCGCACTTTTGCTATCACCCTTAACGATAGATTCTACAGGAATCGTTAAGTCTGGCAACTTCATGGCATCAGCTACTACTGCTTCTGCTGGTACACTAAGCGTGCGAATCGCCTCATACATAGCTTGACGCGTAGCTTCGTAAATATTGAGTTCATCAATTTTCTCTGGACCGTAGGAGATACAACTCACCGCTACGGCATCAGCCATAATGATATCATATAACTTTTCACGCTTTTCTTCTGTTAGCTTTTTAGAGTCATTAAGGCCAGGAATCAATGTCATAGGTGGCAAGATAACAGCCGCTACTGTTACAGGGCCTGCAATAGGACCACGCCCCACTTCATCTACACCAGCCACATGATAAATGCCTTGATCGTAGAACATTCCTTCATAGTCATACATGCCCATAAGGCGTTGCTGCTCTTTTAACTCTTTTTCTTGGCGCTTAATATAAGAAGCGGCTAATTTTTGTACAGAACTACGAGTATCCTCTTGAGCTAGCGATAATAGCTCTAAAGCTTGTTCAGTTTCAAAAAGAGCTTTAATATCTGCCACTTTTAACTTGGCGAATAATTCCTTATCCATTATGTGTATCCTCACCATCTTCAGGATAATATGGCTCTTCGTCTACCTTATCGAGAGTAATTGTACCTAGTTTAGTATTGCGGTAGTCTTGCAAGATAATGCGACGTGCTTTATCAAAATCTACTACGCCACCACTAACAAGACAGCCTCTGCGACGACCGATACTTTCAAGAATGGTATCAACATCTGTCATTTCTTCTTCTTTTAATTTATAACGTTCCACCAAAATATTAGACGTATTAGTCAATAAATGATTTAATAGCTGTTTCATTACATGCTCTAAATCGTAAACATCATCAGAAACGGCCCCCGTCATAGCGAGACGAGCCGCTGCGCGTTGGTCCTCTAATTTTGGCCATAACACGCCTGGTGTATCTAGCAATTCAAGGCTTTTACCGATTTTAACCCATTGTTGACCACGGGTATGACCAGCCTTATTAGCTGTACGCGTTGCTGCAGAGCCAGCTAAGGAGTTAATCAACGTAGATTTACCAACGTTAGGAATCCCTAAGATGATGGTACGTACAGAACGACTGCGAATACCTTTAGCTACCCAACGGTCTATGATAGGCTTGCTTAAACGCTCTACCGTAGATATTAACTTCTTATTACCCTTACCAGACTTAGAATCAATAGCCAATACAGTGATACCTTGTTTAGTAAAAAATTCAGTCCATTCCTTTGTGGCTTTAGGATCTGCTAAATCTACTTTATTTAACAGTATTATATGAGGTTTCTGACCAATAAGTTCAGTGATTACAGGGTTCGCACTAGAACGTGGAATACGGGCATCTAATAACTCGATAACTACGTCTACCTTTTTTATATACTCCGTAATCATACGAGTAGCTTTCGCCATATGCCCGGGGAACCAATGTACGATAGGTGAATCTGCCATAGTATATCCTTTCTACATACTCTATATACATCTCATAGAGATAATATTTAGTATATTTTATATTTATCTTTTTACAGCTCTATATTTCTCTATTATAACTCTTTAATTCATAGATTAATAAAATAGAACTATTCATATCTAATTTTAGCAAAAATAAAAGGCTGCCAACGGCAGCCTTTTATGAACATTAGCGTTTTTCGCGAATACGAGCAGCTTTACCAGTAAGGTTACGTAAGTAGTACAATTTAGCACGACGAACAACACCACGGCGCATAACTTCGATTTTAGCTAAACGTGGGCTATGAAGTGGGAATGTACGTTCTACACCTACACCGGATGCAATACGACGAACTGTAAAAGTTTCACGTACGCCACCGTTTTGACGTTTAATTACCAAACCTTCGAACACTTGGATACGTTCACGAGTACCTTCCACTACTTTTACGTGTACACGAACTGTGTCACCAGCACGGAATGTAGGGATGTCTGTACGAAGTTGTTCTTGTTCAAGTACGTTAATAATGTTCATTGTTTCCTCCTGTTTGCAGACATTCAATACCTACACCTTATAGGCAGCGGACTGTCTCAAATTAATAGCAATATAGTATCATAAATTACGTACTGTTAGCAAGTATTTTCTATATTATTTTAATAATCCAAATATTTTCGTATTATTTAAGTATAATTGGTCGTTTTAACTTACCTAATAATCGGTATAAATTCTCCTGATCTTCATCCGATAAATCAGAGAACATTACATTAAGAAATTCGTTATATGTATGTAAAAGAGATTTGCCTAACCGTTTCCCTTCATCTGTTAAAGTAACTACAGATATACGTTTGTCCATATAATCAATATGTTTAGTAACATATCCCAATTCAATGAGAATGTCTGTCTGCTCCGACACAGTAGCAGGACGCATATTTAGAGCATCTACTAACTGCTTTTGTGATGCTCCTTGGGAACGCATATATAATTCAATAATAATTCTATCACGAGACTTTTCTTTGCCGCTTGGCACCTTACATAAGGCTTTATATAATTCATCATGATTCATAATCATCTATCTCCTCATACAACTTTGTATATTATAAAGTATTCGCTATAGTCTCTAAAAATCCTGCATAAAATTTGCATATTCTTCGTAAAAGCAAAAAAGAGGTACGCATGGTACCTCTTCTCTTGTATATCATTGTAAAAATTTAAACTTTTACTATAATATATTATTTTAATGCGCTAATATCACCAATAATAGCCATTACACTGTATGCTAAACGAACGAGTTGTAAACGGTTAGCTTTAATAGCTTCATCTTTATCCATAACCATTACATCTTCAAAGAATTTGTTGATGGCTGGAACTAAAGTAGCTGGAACTGCCACGACTGCATCATAATCGCCAGCTTCCCAAGCAGCACTACTTGCTTCAGATGCTTTAGAAGCAGCTTCGAACAATTCTTTTTCAGCATCTTCTTTCAACAAATCGCTATTAACACCAGTATATTCCACATCTTTTACAAGATTGTACATACGAGTATAAGCTTGAACAAGTTCAACATTTTCATCGATGCGGTTAGCTAACAATGCATTTACAAGACCTTCAGCATCAGCAACGGATAATTCATTGTTAGACAACAACAAGTCGATTACATGATGAGGAACTTCGCGATCAAGGAAGATATTTTTCAAACGAAGCGTGAAGAACGCTTCTACTTGGCCCAGCAATTCGTCTTGTTTTTCAGCTGGTACATTAAGCAATTCCATAGATGCTTTGAAGATTGGACGCAGGCTGATATTCCATTCGCTACCAAGCAAGATGTTCAAGATACCAATTGTTTGACGACGCAATGCATATGGATCTTGAGATCCTGTAGGTATTAAGCCACGGCTGAAAGTAGCTACAATATTATCTACTTTATCGATGATGGACAATACTTTACCTGCTTCTGTTTGAGGCAATACATCACCTGCAAAGCGTGGTAAATATTGTTCGAAAATAGCTTCTGCTACTTCAGAAGATTCACCATCAAGTAAAGCGTATTCTTTACCCATTACACCTTGTAATTCAGTGAACTCTGTAACCATACCTGTTGTAAGGTCAGTTTTAGCTAGCTCTGTAGCACGTTCTAACACAACAGCTGCATCTTCGTGTAAACCACATTCTTCACCAAATACACGGCCCAATTTAAGTAAACGTTCAGTTTTATCTGCTAAGTTACCAAGACCTTCTTGGAATACAATTTTAGTCAAACCATCTTGACGGTCGATAAGAGGTTTCTTGCGGTCTTCGTTAAAGAAAAATTTAGCATCATCAAGACGTGCGCGCAATACACGTTCATTACCAGCTTGAACTACTTCGATAGAATGATCGGAGCCGTTACGAACTGTTAAGAACATTGGCAACAATTTGCCGTCTTGGTCAACCAATGGGAAATAACGTTGATGGTCTTTCATTGGTGTAATGATAGCTGCATCTGGAAGTGCCAAGTAGGACTCTTCAAAGCCGCCACACAATGCTGTAGGCCATTCAACAAGATAGTTGATTTCTTCTAACAAATCATCATCCCAAACGATGGATGCATTTTTAGAAGCTGCTATATCATGTAATTGTTTGGAAATCAATTCACGACGTGCGTCTTGATCAACCATAACAAAGTTTTCTTTTAATGTGTCTACATAGAATGATGCATTTTTGATAGTAATTTCATCAGCACCTAAGAAACGATGACCACGAGATACATTACCAGATTGAACAGTAGCAAACTCTACTGGAATTACCTCTTCATCAAGTAATGCTACAAGCCAACGTACTGGACGTACAAACTTAGCATCTAAATTACCCCAATGCATAGATTTAGGGAAGTTAAGGCCTGTAATCAATTGAAGCAACATTTCTGTAACGATATCTTTTGCAGGTACACCTGCAGTTTTAGTTTCTGCGTAAATATAACCATCTTCTACAACGAGATCTGCTACATCAAGACCTTTACCACGAGCAAAGCCGATAGCCGCTTTTGTAGCATTACCGTCAGCATCATAAGCGATGGACGCAGATGGACCTTTATGACGTTCACTGATTTCGGCAGATGTATCAGCAAGACCTTTAACGATAAGAGCCAAACGACGTGGTGTGCCGTATGTTGCGATGCTTTCAAAAGGAAGATGGGCATCATTTAATTTTGTTTCAGCCAATTGTTTCAATTGACCTAAGATATTTGGCATAAAGCCGGCAGGAATTTCTTCTGCACCGATTTCAAATAATAAATCCTTTGCCATCTTATTTATCTCCTTTCAAAAGTGGGAAACCTAATTCTTCACGTTTAGCAAGGTATTGTTGTGCACAAATACGAGCTAATGCACGTACGCGTCCGATGAAAGCTGTACGTTCGCTGATAGAAATAGCGCCACGGGAATCAAGCAAGTTGAATGTGTGGGAGCATTTCAATACATAGTCATAAGCTGGTAATACATAACCTGCACCGCAAACGCGTTTTGCTTCCGCTTCATACATATCAAACAATTTGAAGAGCATATCTGTATCTGCTAATTCAAAGTTATATACGGATTGTTCAACTTCGTTAGCATGCCAAACATCACCGTAAGTAACGTTTTCATTCCATTTAAGATCATATACGTTTTCTACGCCTTGAATGTACATAGCTAAACGTTCTAAACCGTATGTAATTTCAACGGACACTGGTTTACAGTCGATGGAACCAACTTGTTGGAAATATGTAAACTGCGTTACTTCCATGCCGTCGAGCCATACTTCCCAACCAAGGCCCCAAGCGCCCAATGTAGGAGATTCCCAGTTATCCTCAACAAAGCGGATATCGTGATCTTCAGCGTGAATGCCCAATGCAGCCAAAGATTGTAAGTACAATTCTTGGATATTATCTGGAGATGGTTTCACAATAACTTGGAATTGATGATGTTGGAACAAACGGTTAGGGTTATCACCATAACGACCGTCTGCTGGACGACGAGACGGCTCTACATAACATACAGCCCATGGTTCAGGACCAATAGCATGCAGGAATGTAGCAGGGTTCATTGTACCTGCACCTTTTTCGATGTCATATGGATTTTGAACGATACAACCTTGATCGCTCCAGAATTTTTGTAGATTTAAAATAATCTCTTGAAATGTCATTGCTGCCTCCACTTTACACAACCGACATAAAATCAACCATTTCGTTACAAACAAAAAAGTCCCTGTAACGAAAAACGTTACAGGGACGAGTATACCCGCGGTTCCACCCTATTTGGCTTGCGCCCTCTTTTTTCTATGTTGGCCTTTACTAACAGACATCTGCGTTCCTGCCAATGCTCTACAGCGCCTTCAACCAAATGTGAGCTTACACCATCCTCACTCGCTAGAGTGGTTTACTACTCTGCTTCATCGCATATATTATACACAATATTGTAGCAATACAGAGGGATTAATGTCAAATCCATTAAACAAAATAATTATTATAAAATTTCTAATTTATTTTCATTGAGCATTTTTATTTAAATAGATTTATAAAGCCAATCATTTTTATCAAATCTCTTAGGTTGTTTATTTGTTATTTCATCTATAATTAATTGTTCATCTTCTGTAAAATCATCAATAGAGGAATAAATATATAGTCTATCACCATATACTTTTTGGAGGCTATATATACTGCTATCATCAATACTATAAGCACCATCTATATGGGTAAAACCTTTATAATTCGGTAAAATCTTAATACTACCGTTAGGTAGAGTATTAATAATTAAAATTCCATAATCTCCATATGTATAAACATAAGGGTATTCAGCGGCAAAACCTTTAATATCTCGATTTAATCCTATTTTATATTTTTGATCAACAATAGAGTTTATAAACCACTGATATCTAAAAGAGTAACTAAAAATACCTAAAATTGATATCGATACTATGAAGGTAAGTATATAATATAAATATTTTTTACTCATTTTATAATCTTTCTCTAACAGATATTCCACTAACTGAAAACGGAATATCATGAACTGCCTAAAACAATAAAACTCAGTCTAAATGTATACCCCAAAAATATACTCCATAAATATAAAAACTAAACCGAATACTAATACAGCTAAAACAAATAATTATGAAAAAATACGCATCAAAAACCATCCTCTTTTTTCATACTCAGTTAGTGTTCCTGCTTTATCTTTACGCCATAAATTATAAGCACCTAAAACACATATTCCGAATATAAAAATAACATTAAAGTCCTCAATGAATTTAGGTAAACCAAAATATGATTCTATAAAAATACTTATTAAGAAATAATTTCCTATGAGTGCCACGAAGGTAACCTTCCATGTACCCCAATATTTAATCATAAGATAGTTAAAACCTAAAAGGAAAAATATATTTGCTATTTGTTTTTCCATTCATCTTCTTCCTCCTTAATATACTTTTTTATCTGATTAGTTTTTTCATCAAAGTATTTTCCTATCGTATTGTTTATTCCAAATCCAGCAGCACCAGTTAATAACAAATCTTTTGTAACATATGAAGTTAGATCGAGAACAAAATAGCCATTAAAAATAACAATATTGTAAGTAAAGAAAATAAATAATAAGTCCATTTATTATGACTATTTTTAAAAATTAGTGAAAACATGTATGTACTAAATGATAACAATAAAAACTCAATTAGGTGCTTAAATTCTTTATTTAAGGTATCTAAGAACTTTAAATCTGTAAAAAGCACAAATAAAAATATACCAAAACTAATCAGTCTATATTTTTCATTTATGTCCTTATTAGATCTTTGGATATATTGAATTACACTATAGGCAAATGCTAAAAACAAGGACATAATAGCAAAATAATATATTAATTTCATTGATTCTATTACACCTCATTTTTTACTTCTTCATCTGTCGTAATATTTTTACAAGGATTATATACTAAATTTATTATCTTGTATTAAAAAATAAGAAAGAATAAGAACCCCAAGATTAGAATAGGCAAGTTAGCTAATATAAAAGTTTTAATTAGATCTTTTTTTGAACCTTATTATCTGCATATCTATATTTATATATAATAACCCCAATAACTAATAGATAAAAAAGTAGTCCAACTACAAGTGAATTATTATAATACACTTCAAAAGTAATATATTTATAATCATATAATTGTTTCAAAACCAAAACTGTTATTATGAAAATTGCTATAGAAACAAAACCTTTTACCTGATTCTAATTACCCTGTTATAAAAGAATCTAATACGATATAGCAAATATATGAGCCCTAAAATTGTTACTATCTCAAACATAACTTATTCTCCAAATTTATTTAAGAATATACTTACCTATTCTCTTAACTTATTCTTAATGTTTATATCATTACTTGACAAGATTTATTCTATATTAAATGATTTTCGTAAAAGAATGTTATATAAATTTAATAGGCTTAATCCTCGATATAGTTAGAAATAATTAGACTCAGATAAAATACTTAGTTACAAAGCTAATCTATAAAGTTTACATTCCATAAATCAGTAAGATCTAGTAACCCAAGTATCACGATCATATCTTGGTTTGGAGTCCTTCTTAGTTATCTCAGATATAATCTTTCTTTCATCATCTGAAAATTGATCAATACTCTCTAAAATTATAAGTTTATCCTCATATGCTCTTTGCAAAGACTCTAAATTACCATCTCCTGGAGATTCAAATGTTTTACTAAAGCCTTTATGATTTGGGATAATTCGTACTGTTCCATAGGGTAATACGTTAACAACAACTATACCGAAATCTCCATTAGAGTATATATAGGGAAAATCCGTAGTAAAACCAGTCATATTTTTATTCAGCCCTGTATGTTTGCCATAATCTACGAGAGAGGATATAAATATTTGATATTCGTATATTCTAATTCCAACAAAAAGTAGAATAATTACTAGTAACGATAAAACTACTGTACAAGTTATCTTTATAAGCTTTCTAATGGGCATAAAAACTCCTTAATTCTTCTGATGTAAAGCTAATAAATCAACATCGTTATAAACTAATGTCAATAATTTATAGTTTTGATCTATTGAAAATGTTCCTTTAAGGCCACCTGCATCAACAAATGAGTAAGTATTATCATCAATTTTATAGAATTTACTTTCTAAGGGTACAAAATATTTATCTAATGCTAATCCGACCTTCTCTACCTCTTCTTCAGTACACCCTAACACATCTCGTACACGTTTAAAGTATGGCTTATGAACATTTTCTATTCTGTCTTCTATTATTTTATTAGTTTTTTTATATGTCTTAAATCTATAGATTAGATATAAGATAGCTAGTAGTAAAGCAAGATTCTCTTTCATAATCTCCTCTAAAAATACACTAATTTATACGTAAATATATAAGGAATGAACTTAAACAAGCCATTATAGTTATATAAATAAATTGTAAACCACCTACTAAAGATAATCAATTCATCTTTAATAGGTGGTTTGTTTTATTCACCCTTAGCAATACGATCTAAGAGTTCAATATAGCTTTGTTTATTTAATGCTGGTGTAAAGTTGTCTAATACATCTTTAGCACCTGCTGCGTCATCGTACAGTAAGTCTACGATTGTCATAGCCAATGCTTGTGCTGTTTTAATGTACGCTACATCAGGTACAGAGATTTCATATTCCGCACTGTGTAGTACACCACTGATACAGCCTACCCAAGGATGGATAACAGGCATCAAGTGAGATACGTCACCCATATCGGTACTTGCTGTCATATGTTCGCCTTGGAATACATTTTCCTCACCAAATAGTGGATTAGAGTTTTGCCGTAACATTTCATTCATACGAGCATCGTTTCTCATCGGTAAGTAACCTGGCAAATCCTTAATTACGCAAGTGGCCCCTACTGCATCGCCGCCAGCCTTTAACGCGCGGTTTACACGGCGGTTGCCATCTACGATAGCGTCGATATTGGAGGCACGTACGTAGCTTTCAACTTGAACATAATCAGGCACACAGTTAACCAATGTACCACCTTGGTTAATGATCGGATGGAATCTGAAATAGTCGCTTTCTTTGAAAGTTTCACGAATAGAGTTAACCCCCATAACGCCCATCAAGGCAGCATTAAGAGCATTAATACCTTCGTGAGGTGCAGCAGCTGCATGAGCTACTTTACCATGGTATTCGATCAATTTAGCTACAAAACCATTTGATGTACTACCTAGGCCCATTTCCCCTGCCGGAGTTTTAGCAGTTTCCACGTGCATTTGCATAGCCATGTCTATATCGTCAAAAGCACCTTCATAAATGAGTTGTTGTTTACCACCCATATATTTAATCTTGCCTTGTTCACGCAATTTATTGCGATAATCAACTTCGATCATTTCCTCTGCTGGAACAGCAAATAGAACTACATCGCCACCGAGTTCATCCATTACAGATTGCAAGCCCATTGCTACGGCGAACATATTTGTAATTTGAATATTGTGTCCACAGCAATGTGCTGCCCCCGTTAAATCATCAGCACGAGGATGACGCGGACAAAGAATGGCATCTAGTTCACCAATCATAGCAACTGTATATTTACTATCTTTGCCTTTCATGCGACCTTTTACGCCAGTAAGAGCGTGTTCAGTAGTATAAGGAATGCCGATCTCATCAAACATATCCCGTACTTTCTTAGATGTCTTTACCTCTTTGTAACCGAGTTCAGGCTCAGCCATAATGGACTCAGCTATTTCACATAAACGTGGTTGTGCCGCAACGATAGCCTCACAAACCCTTTGTTTTACTTCTTCCTTTGTCATACGGCTAATCAGCTCCTAAATTAAACCTTCTAAATGAAGTACGAATTGTGCTAATGCTGTTGCACAGATAAAAGTACCTGCTGTTACTGCTAAGGCAACAGGGATAATACGCCAAGATAAGCGACGGAATGCACCAAGGTCTTTACCTAAGGATAAACCTGCATAAGCAAGTACAGGTGTTGTTGTTGCAAGGAACGTAACTTGGCTAGTTTTAGCAATAATCCATTCTTGGCCAGGCATGCCTGGTAAAGATGCAACAACACCAACTAAGGAAACCCAGAATACCATAGGTAATTTATTCGCATATGGTAAAAAAGAAATCATAGCACCGATTGTAGCAAGGCCTGCTAAAATTGCAACCCCTACCAAGCTATCACTAAATAGATGTTTACCATCCATTACGTTACCTACTGCAGTAATGATAGCAGCAATACAGATAACGATGACAAATTGTGTTATTTTTTCACTTTTACTCATGACGTGCTGCCTCCTCTGCTAAATCTTGTTCACGGGTACGGCCAGTAAAGAAGTTATAAGCTTTTTCCATTACTGGTAAGGAAATAAATAGACCGAAGTATACGCCTAATACTGTAGTCAACAAGTTTGCAGCCCCTGCAAGAGCCATTATTTGTTGTTCAAACTCTGGATATACTGCGACGATTGGCGCTGTAGCAGCCGCCATCATACTAGCACTACCTACGCCAGCGCCCATAGCAAGTGCTAAAGGATGGAACCAACCAGATTGAGCTAACATACCTGCTAATACGGAGGACCACATAGCACCGATAAGAACGCCACAGATATACATGCCCATAACGCCACGGCCTTCTGGAGAGCTAAACCCAAATTTGTCGATGATGATCGCTACATTTGGCTCACGATCTACAGAGTAACAAGCACCTACGGCTTCGCGGCGCATGCCAACTAACAATGCTACTGGCAAACCAAAGATAATTGTACCGAAGAAATGACCTAATTCTTGTAATAATAATGCCCAACCCGCGCTTGTAAGAATACCGAGATTAGGACCGATACCAAGACCTACTTTTACCATCAAGATCATAACGGCAATACCGATATAATCAGCGGATTTTTCCATTTGTTTAATGGTTAGAATCTTAAACTTAGGAATAGAAATTAATAAACCTAGAATCAATGTGTACAATAATGGTAACAATACAACAGGACCTAGCTTCTTGATGCCCACATATTCAGCGACTACAGTTAATACGAGCGCTAGAAAGTGGATTTTGAGATTACCCAAAAGCTGCATAATGACCTCCCATAAAAATATATAATATAAATATTATTTAATTATATATAATCTGTATTTATAGAGTCAACTTCATATGTCATCTATGTGTAGAACCATCCATTTTATACTTAAAGATAACTTTAATACCCTCATAATACTTCATTAAGTAAGTATTTATAACTAATTTTTTTAATAAAAGAATATTATGCTTTGAAATTTAATTGACCAAGTCATTATATAAAATAATAAACCACCTACTAAAAATAGGTGGTTTATTATTTTATTCTTGAAGCACAATCTAATAGTTCAATATACTGATGCAAATTAAGCTTTCACTACAACAGATACGCCATCAGGAATAACTGTAATACTTGCATCTTTAGTTTTTAATTCCAAAGCCTTATTCAATGCTTCATCAAATGTGCTAGCATGTTGCAAATGCATATCTGTAAGCATTTTAGGATCACATTGGTCTGTCACAACGATAACTGTAAATTGATCTAGAATACGAGCCAAGATTTGCATTTCCCATTGGTCTGGAATTGTTTCATTACGAGGAACCTTAGCAATGCGGTCTAGTAATTCACGAGGTGTTTTTGCATTTTTAAGGTTTTCATATAGAGATTCTCCACCATGACCATCATTACAAGCAGCAATCATGATAATAACACCATCTTTTTTACAGGATGCTTCAGCAGCAGTCATACCTTTTACAGCTTGATATACGTTTTGGTCTAAAGGATAACCACCATTTGTAGTGATAACGATGTCTGCTGGAACAGCTTTCACACTGGCTAATTCAGACACAAAAGAACAGCCTGTTTCATGAGCTTGTTCCATATCACCAGCAAATGCATTGATAATATGTTTTTTAGCATCGATGACAACATTTAAAATAAATGCTAATTTTGCAGTACGTCCAGCGTATACCATATCCTTATGAATTGGGTTTTTCTCGATAATACCTGTACGAGCATAGGGGCTGTTGATAAATTCGGCACAGTGATTTGCCATTACAGTTACTTCGGAAGCAATACCTGGTAATACGCTTTTTCTACCGCCAGAGAAACCCGCAAAGAAATGTGGTTCAATAAAACCTTCAGAAATTAATAGGTCAGTTTCTACAGCTAGTTTATTGATGATGCAGTCCCCACCGGATGGCAACACGCCGATTTTAGTCATTTGGCTAGCATCGCCAGAGATATGGTTTACAATCTTTTCATTGGCTACAATTTCAGGACCGAATTTATCTATCATTTCTTCATGTGTAGTAGGGCGATGAAAACCAGTAGCTAATAAAATGGTAATATCGATGGATGGATTGGCTTCACGAATACGTCGAAGTAAAATTGGCATCGTAATTTTACTAGGCACTGGACGCGTATGATCACTTGTGATGATGACCATGTTGGATTTACCCTTAACCAATTCTTCCAAGCGTTGGCTGCCGATAGGGTTATCTAGCGCATGTTCTACCAATGCTTCTTGTGAAAGCTCTGCCTTATATGAATGTGCTTTAGATTCTAATACACCTGCTATATTTTGATTAGGAATATTGATTTCTACAAAGCCTTTAGCATAGGGTACATTAAATGTTTTCATGAGAATCACTCCTTAACTAAAACTATCAAACTATAAATAACCTGCTACGACAAATCAATCCTCCTTATTACGCAATTGTCGTTTAAGGTCTAATAAACTCATATCATTACAATTAGCAATAGCAGCGAGCGAATCATATTCATATTTATGTTTCACCACACCAAAACCATAGCTTTTTTTGAAAGCAAGTGTATGCCCTTCCCATTCTATATCTCCTGTAGACCGGTTCAAAATATATCGATCACAGCGATGGTACCGAATACCAAGGCTTGTAGTATGCTTAAAGATTAAATCTCTTAAATTGTCGATATCGTCTACCTTACAAAGGACAGTCAGCATCGTGCCAGGTCGTTGTTTTTTCATCATAATCGGTGTGGTAAATACATCTAAGGCTGATGAAAGAACTAACTGTTCTACTGCATAGCCAATTTCTTCTGGCGTCATGTCGTCGAGATTGCAAGACAGTTCAATGATTGTATCCTTTGAATCATGTAAAAGTTCTACAAAGGCACGAATGCAATTTGGTCTCTCAAATTGTTTCGTGCCAAACCCATAAGATACCTTTGCTGGTGTCATAACAGGCATATTACTATACGATGTGCCAAAATACTGTGCTAATGCAGCACCTGTAGGAGTGCACAGCTCACCTTTAATCTGATAATCTGCATATATCGGTATACCAGCTAATAATTCCATTGTTGCTGGTGCTGGTACAGGTAGTTCTCCATGAGCACAGTGAACAGTTCCAGTTCCTACATGTATAGGAGAGATGATAATCTCATTAAACTTCAATTCCTCTATGAGTACACAAACGGCCACAATATCTGCAATAGCATCGAGCATACCTAACTCGTGGAAATGAATTTGTGTCACCGTTGATTTATGAACCTTAGCCTCCGCTTGTGCTACCAAATTATATACATTTATGGCATTCTGTTTACACGTATCAGAAATAGATAAACTATTAATTATATCCCTTACATCTTGTAATCCTCGGCCATGCACATGCTGTTCGCTATGTACATGATGCTCCGAATGTTCTCCGTCCCCATGTGTCTCACTATGTTTGATATGTTCATGATAAGAATCATGATGATTATGATGCTCATCATGATTTTCAGATTCTTCTATACCATTAATGGTAACAGCTACCCGATAGCCTTGTAATCCCGTATCTTCTTTCGGTATTAGTATATAGGTAACATCAGGCAATCCTATTTGATTAAGCCTTTCTATCCACATTTTAGAGTCATCTACTAAACCGAGTAATGTAGCGGTCAGCATGTCGCCTGCAATACCCATTTGGCAATCTAAAAATAATCGTTTCATTTACTTTCACCTATATGATTAATCATATTCGCCGTATAAGCAGCACCAAACCCATTGTCTATATTGACAACAGTAACACCGCTAGCACAGGAATTGAGCATAGATAATAATGCCGTTACGCCCCCAAAGGCCGTTCCATAGCCTACACTAGTCGGCACAGCAATGACAGGTACATCCACGAGGCCACCAACTACACTAGCTAAGGCCCCTTCCATACCCGCAATAACAACGATAACCTTAGCAGTCATGATGGTATCTAAATGTTGTAACAATCGATGAATGCCCGCTACACCTACATCATAAATTCGATTGACCCTATTACCGTAAAACTCAGCCGTAATAGCACATTCTTCAGCTACTTTATAATCACTTGTACCGCCAGTAACAATAGCTATACTAGATTCTGTTTTCTTCGTAGGCATGTCACCAATATACCCAATATGAGCATCCTTAATATATATCAATGAGTGTTGTTTTTGAATCTCTGCGGCCACATCAGCTGCTAAGCGTGTAATCAATATGTGACCTTGCCCGTTGGACTGCATGGAGGAGATAATACCCACGATTTGTTCACTAGTTTTACCAGCACCATATATAACCTCTGGCACACCTTGGCGCAATTGACGATGTAAATCAACGTTTGCATACCCTAAATCATCTATAGGCTTCATCTTTAGCTTTAATAAGGCGGCATCCACATCTACCTGTCTATTTTTTACTTGCTCTAAAAGAGTTCTAATGTTTTCACTCATGAACGCACCTCTAAATCTAATACAACATCATCAAACATAGATTTTAAATATGTGAGAATCTCTATCCTATTTTTAATAACAATAGCAATTTGATTTTCAGGAACTTGAATTTTAGCATTGTTTCCTATCAAACGAATACGAAAATCTGATAAATCTAAGGAGAATAAATATTTTTCTGCTAGTTCGATATGTTCTAAATCATGACTAGTTATGCGTTGTCCCGCTTGAAATCTAGTAGCTAAGCAAGCATAGGATGGCTTATTCCAAGTAAATAAATTAGCCTGTTGGGCTAATTTGCGAATCACAGATTTTGTTAAGCCACAGTCTCGCAATGGCGACTTAACATATAGCTCAGCTATGGCTCTCATACCAGGGCGATCATCTATATCATCACTTGCATTAGTTCCATCGCATATTACGGTAAATCCATCGCGTTTAGCATATTCACCTATCGTTGTGAACACATGATGTTTGCAGTAATAACAACGATTGTCTGAATTACTCGTTACATCATCATGTGCAAGCACATCTATATCTATGATTTCTAAGGAAATATCTATAAATTCTGCAATTCTCTTGGCATCATTTAATTCAAATTGTGGCACAAACTGAGATTTCACAGTATATGCCTTGCATGGAGTACCAGATTGTTTGGCTGCATATGCTAAGTAGGATGAATCCACTCCGCCTGACAAGGCAACTGCTATATTACCAAGACTCGTTAAATACTTTACCAAATTCATAACTTATGTAACCTTTATTATTTTTCTATACTCTATAGTATTCTATATAAAAAATAAAAATAGAGTCTCAAACAAAGACTCTATCAACACAGATTCTTATAGATTCAATTAAACAACTAACTTATGTATGTAGTATAAACTTTTTGAATTAATATTTCTAACTCATAAATAAGATAAATGTGGATGTATCAAATTGCTTTTTTTCTATATAAGAAAACCACCTGACTTAAAAAGATTTGTAAGACCTTTATTAGACAAGTGGTTTAATATTAAGAAAAAAATATTATAAGCAAAAGACATATTAATTCTTTTAATATATATATTAAATCTTTATATACTCATCAAAAATTTAACACTTTGTAACGGCTTACCTATTTCTTGTTCACAGTAAGAAAATAATAATTTTTCTAGTTCCTTCCATATTGTTTTCGGAAGTTCTAAAGGCGTATCTTCACCCCACTGGTAAGCTAGAATCTGAGGCAGTGCAGCTTTTACAGAAGGAGAAATAGTGAGATTTGTTGTTTCTTTCACCTGCATCCAGAATGGCTCGATACCATCTTGATGGGTAAACGCATTAGCACTTGGCACAATACCGGCAAGAGATAATAGTTGCCATCCAAGCATTATCGTTCCTAGCTGTACATTGCGACGTCGAATTTGCTTGGAGTAATTTACTACCGTATCAAAGACTTTACGATCTACGTCATACATGGCAAATAACTCTTGAATGAGCTCGCTCGCTACCGCTGCATAGGCAATATTATCGAGGTTTACATCTAAGGATTCCACTACATAGGAGCCATCAATTTGCGTAACATTTACATATTCTCCATCGGGTACGACTGTAATATACATGGCACTAAATGGACGTAAATAGGAGCTGTTGCGCATCGTCATCATTCGCTTATGTGGAATCGATGCTTTAATAAGTCCCAAGCTAGGTGTAATAAACGTAAATACGGAATACAACTTATACTTTTTTCGACTTATGACGATGGCTGGCGTATTAAAACCACCATTAAGCTTCTTCATTTTCTTCTTCCGTTGGTTCCTCTACTGGTATAGGTGTTACTTTAATGCGAGAGATACGATAGCCTTGCATTTGAGTAACTTCAAAGGTGTAACCATGAGCATCCACCATATCACCTACGATTGGTGTACGTTCTAATAAACCAAAGACATAGCCACCAATTGTATCAGAATCAGAATTATCAATTTCAATATTCATAATTTCTTCTACTTCGTCTACGAGGACCTTGCCATCAAACTCAAAAGAACCATCTGCATAGGACATCGTAGCTGGTAAATGCGGCTCATGCTCGTCTTGTATATCTCCAACTAGCTCTTCTATAATATCTTCTAAGCCTACAAGACCTACCATGCCACCATATTCATCTACTACTACAGCTAGATATATACGGCGCGTTCTCATATATTGCAACAAGGTAGATAATTTCATTACCTCTGGAACAGTAAGAATATCTCGTTTAATATTGCGCAAATCCTTACGGGCTTGATTAGGGCGTTCCATTAAATCTTTAATATGAACGAGGCCAATAATGTGGTCCTTATCCTCTACACAGAGTGGATAACGTGTATGTACTTTAGAGCGGATAACCTTCATCGCTTCATCGTAACCATCTTCAACGAATACGCAGTCTACATCTTGACGAGGCACCATAACCTCTTTCGCCATGCGATCTACGAAGTTAAAGACATTATCGATTAACTCAGACTCTACTTGGTCCAATTGCCCTTCCTCGTGGCTTCGAGAAATCATCATGCGAATTTCTTCTTCTGAGTACACAAGGTCAAGCTCTGTTAAATATTTTGTTTTGTAAAAGCCTAAAATAACATTGGAGATTTTACTAGCAATCCAAATAAATGGATACACCAATTTACCTGCAGCCACGACGATACGGCTATAGGTATTTACATATTTTGTAGGGAAGGATAGGCCCAATGCTTTAGGTACAATTTCACCAAAAATTAGGACGATTAAGCTAATTAATAGTAATAGAATAATATCTAACACTAAATGCATCCAAGTACTGTGAATATTAAGAACCGCCACTATACGATCAACAATATTATCGAATACAAAAGTACCTGTGCCTGCAAGGGCCAAGATAAAGAATAGAATCAAAAACTGTGTAGTATTTAAAAAATACTCAGGATTTTGATAAAGCTTTAATAAAAATTCTCTATCCTTCTCCAAGAGGATGTCCATATCCTCTACATGTTCTTTACGAAGGCGTGCAAAGGAGAACTTTGCAACCACAAAAAAGTTAATTAAAAAAATACATAACAGACCAAACCCTATGGGTAACAGGCCATCTACACTATCCATCTTTATTCCTTTCATATGAATATGGAAACACTTATTTCTTTTTATTATATCAAATTATTTTCTATAACCAAGTTCAGATAACATACCAGATTTATTTCGCCAATCTTTTTTTACTTTAACCCAAAGGTCCAAGTACACCTTTGTAGCTAATAGCTTTTGAATGTCTGCGCGCGCTTCAGCGCCAAGTTGTTTTAATAAAGCACCTTTTTTACCGATAATAATACCCTTTTGAGAGTCTCTTTCACAGTAGATTGTAGCGCGGATATAGGTAGTACCGTCATCACGTGTTTTCATTTCATCTACGTCTACAGCGATAGCATGAGGAATCTCATCTCGTGTAGCTAACAAGATTTTTTCACGAATGATATCGGAAATAATAAGGCGTTCCGGTTGATCCGTAATCATATCCTCTGGGAAATATTGTGGACCTTCCGGCAAGGTTTCCTCTAGAACCTTAAGAATTTCAGATAAGTTCTCTTTATCTTTTGCAGAAATAGGAATGACCCCTGCAAAAGGATATGCATCTTGATAAGAAACGATTGCTTCTAAAAGCTCTTCTTTTTTAAGTGTATCAATTTTGTTGACCACTAAAAATACGGGAACTTTTACTCGTTTTAATTGTTCAATAATGAAGTTATCCCCAGGGCCACGTTTTTCATTGCCTGCTACAACAAATAAAACAGCTTCCGTTTCTTTTAAAGACTCGATAGCAGCATCTACCATGAATTCGCCTAACTTATGTTTTGGCTTATGAACGCCTGGTGTATCCATAAATACGATTTGTTTGGATTCATCCGTATATACGCAGATGATACGGTTGCGAGTCGTTTGAGCCTTATCGGATACGATAGCAATCTTATCACCAATTAAAGCATTAATTAATGTAGATTTACCAACATTTGGGCGACCTACAACGGCTACAAAGCCTGATTTAAAATGTTCCTTGTTATTCATTATATGGTGCATCCTCCCGCACATAACCGAGATTACCTAGGATAAATTCTTCCTCTGTGCGCATCTCTTTTTTTTCTTCGTCGTTCATATGGTCATAGCCTAAGATATGTAAACAGCTATGAGTCGTCAAGTATGCTAACTCACGCTCAAAACTATGTCCATATTCGATAGCCTGCTCACGAGTTCTCTCCAAGGATATAATCATATCCCCTAGTAAATGATGTTCCTCTTCACTACCTTCGTAATCGTCCCCCTCATTAAGAGCAAAGGACAATACATCTGTAGGTCTATCGATACCGCGATATTCTTTATTAAGTTCATGAATCTTTGCATTATCACACAGCAAAATACTCATTTCATCTTCTTCGAGACCATATACGCGACTCACTTCGTCACAAACCTTACGGATAATGGCCTCTATATTAGAATCCTCTTCAATTCCTTCATCATAGCTAATATGTATGTACATAGTTACCCTTTCGCTACATTCTCTGTAGGTGCTTCAGTCGTTGTAGTTTCACCCACTAATTTACGCTCATGGTACGCATCGTATGCTTTTACAATGCGACCTACTAAGTCATGACGAACTACGTCTTGATCGCTAAAGTACACCATATTTATACCCGGCACATGACGCAATACCTTTTCAGCCTCGCCAAGGCCAGACACAACACGTGGAGGCAAGTCAATTTGTGTCTTATCACCGTTGACTACCATTTTAGAATTGTTACCTAGACGAGTTAGGAACATTTTCATCTGCTCTGCCGTTGTATTTTGAGCCTCATCGAGAATGACGAAGGCATTTTCCAATGTACGGCCACGCATATACGCTAGTGGTGCTACCTCGATAGTACCACGTTCCATAAAGCGTTGTACTTGCTCGATACCAAACATTTCGTGTAATGCATCATAGAGGGGTCTCAAATACGGGTCTACCTTGTCTTGTAATTCACCCGGTAAGAAACCTAATCGTTCACCAGCCTCTACGGCAGGTCGAGTCAAAATGATTTTATCCACATTACGGTTTTTCAAATAGAATGCAGCTAAAGCTACCGCCAAGAACGTTTTCCCTGTACCAGCAGGACCAATACCAAAAGTAATGGTATTTTTACGAATGCTGTCTACATAGTATTTTTGGCCTTCCGTTTTAGGCGTAATATTTTTGCCACGCATATTAACAGATAAGGTATCTTCAAACATATTATGTACAGCATCAGCCTTACCATTAGCGACAAGTTTAGCCGCAATACGCACCTGAGACTCAGTTATGGTACTACCTTCACGATAAAGAAATACTAATTCTTCTAGAGTACGATAGAGGGCATTGACTTGATTCTCATCACCCTTGATAACTACCGTATCACCTCGAGCTACTACATCGGCGGAGATGACTTCAAGCATCATATGTAAATATCGATTATGTTGACCTAGTATGGATTGTGCTAGGTCATATGTAGGAAATGTAAATATTTGTTCGCTCATACAACCTCCTAATCTATAAATTTACGAACTGCTTTACCATTTAGGTAATCACAGAGATCACCTTGATGAGCATCTAGTTCGTCTAGTTTATCATCAATTAAATCTTGTACGCGCCACCAACCCATGGACCAGTTTGTAAAAAGCGTATTATCTTCAGGCGCTCTACCTACAAGACGCTGTAAAACAATGTCAGGGTGTAAATGACGTACAAAATTAACAACCCGATCAGCATATTCTTCAGCACTGATTAAGGTGAACTGACCTTCTTGATACCACTTGGCCATCAATGTATTTTTAACGATATACAACGCATGTAATTTAACTTGATCTACACCAAGGGCTGACAAAATGCGAGCCCCTTCAATAGTATCCTTCATGGTATCCCATGGTAAATTAACTATCATATGAGTTGTTATGTTAAATCCATAGCGCTTAATCCGTAATACGGCATCAATAAACTGGGCTAAATCATGACCACGATTAATTTTCTCTAATGTATCATAGTTAACCGTTTGAAGACCTAGCTCAATATAGATATCCTTATGAAAGCAATCCCTAATATCAGCTAATATTTCAAGATATTCATCAGCAATACAATCGGGTCTTGTTGCAATAGCAATGCCCACGGCTTCATCGATACAACCTTGTTCAATATAACTTTTAAAATCATCAAGATTCAAATAGGTATTACTAAAGTTTTGATAATAAGGGATGAACTTCTTTGCTTTATATTTAGGGCCTATGTGAGCAATATTTTCCTCTAATTGCATGCGTACAGTCATCCAGGCAGGACGATTTTCGTAGCCCGCACCGATTTCACCACAGAAGGTGCAGCCTCCAACACCAGCCGAACCATCTCTGTTAGGACAGGTCAAAGGTAGTGCTACAGGTAATTTATAAACCTTTTCCCCATATGTTTCTTTATAATATTTAGATACCATGCGATATCGTTTTGGTCTCGTTGTATCGGTCATAACACTCCTATTAAACTAACCAATCATCGCTTATTATGTAATATTTCAACTATCATATATTCTCTAATCTTTTGATTAAAAAAATTAGATAAACTATTTTTATATTACTAACAAGCCTCTATTTCAGGACGTATAAAAGGTTTTACCTCTTTATTTACGTCGATTACAACTGTAAAAGGTACATTTGGTACATTCTCTATACCTAACACTTTAGCCGTGTCCTTAGACATAGGCATTTCTACATATTGTTGGCGAATTTTGCGCCACTCTTTAAATGTATAGTTTGGAATATATTGAGATGCAATTTCTTCATTGCGCCAGAATGCTTCCCCTTCTTGTAAAAGTTCTTTTGTCTGCTTCGGTAAACCAACAGCTTCACTGCGAACCTTACCGCGATAACTAACGAGTGTATCATATTGTAATAACTCGGCAGCCACTGTATCGCCTTTAGCTAGAAAGAAATTGTATAAAAACTCAATTTGATCAATATCTTTTAAATTAATCTTATGATTACCCGCATCGAGCCAAGCCTGTGTCATGTCACAGAAATAGGAAAAGGCATCTTTTTTTATCTCCACTTTAGATGGATCGTACTTTTCCATAGGTGGTACATGATTAGTAGTTAATCTATCCTCACCAGTTATAGATGTATCAGTATGTTCCTTTATGAGCTTACTACCAATATAACCAAACACAGTTCTAAATCGTTCGCTATTATAGAAGCGTTCAAAGACATCTTCAAAGTGTTTTAAAAAGCGTATGTCTCTATAAGGGAGCACGTGAGTGCTTAGTACTTCATATGGCGCTAAAGGATCACTAATATATTGATACTCATCCATGCGACGTACACCAGATCCTTTTAAAAGTTTCAAGAACCCTATTTGTAATGCATGAGGTTGTAAACTAAAAAGATCATTAAAGGATAAACCAAATCGCTGTTTATTCTCATAAGGCAAGCCTACGATTAAATCCATGTGTACATGAGTTCGACCTGCTTCAATGATAGGACGAATAGCCTTTTGAATATACGGCCAATCATTATATCGATTAATAGCATCCAAGGTTTTCTTATGTGTACTTTGAACCCCTACCTCAATTTGAATACGGCCTGGTGGTGTTTCACAGAGAATATTTGTCTCCCATTTCGTCATTAGCTCTGGTTCCATTTCTAGATGGAAATTCGTCTCCGTATCAGCATCGCGCATAAATTCCATCAATGGACGATGATGCTTCGGTGCACAGTTAAAGGTTCTATCAACAAATTTAACTTGTTTTACCTGATGATCGATAAACCACTGTAGTTCTTTGAGTGTTCTTTCTTGCGGGAAAAAGCGAACTGTATTTTTATTGCCAGATAAACAGTACTGACAAGAGAATGGGCACCCTCGAGAGGATTCATAGTAGATGATTTTATGTTCTAAATCTATCATATCCTCTTCTACATATGGGAATGGTATAGTACTCAGATCTTTTACCTCTACCGTATCAGTAGAGCCCAGGAGTCGGCCAGAAATGTGGCGACCACGTACGCCAGGAATCTGCTCTTCTAAGCCATCCTTGCCAGCGATTAGTGCACTAATAAGTTGATAAAAAGCTTCTTCCCCCTCACCTTGTACGACATAGTCCACAGCAGCACAACGATTTAAGATTTCATCGGCTGTGAAAGACACCTCAGGCCCACCTAAAATAATTTTAATATCTGGTCGCACAGCTTTCACCATGTCTACTATATGTAAAGTCATCTCAATATTCCAGATATAGCAAGCAAAGCCCAGTACATCTATATTTCGCTCTGTAATATCGCCAAGAATATGTAAAACAGGCATATTAATAGTATATTCTACTATATCGTATGCCTGTCCGTGAGCCTGCCCATACGCTTTAAGATAACGTAAAGCCAGAGAAGAATGTATAAATTTTGAGTTTAATGTGGATAAAACTACGTTCATAGGTCCCCTTTAAATCATCGAATGGCTCAGCCACCGTCTAGTCATAATATATGTATTATACCATTAAAAGAGACTAAATATAATAGAAATAATAGCACCCACTAAAATAACAACAGTTGCGACAGTGAGAATGATGCTGCCAAAGAATACAACAGCAGCCAAAATAATCCCTAAAACAATGAACAATATAATTCGACTAAGCCAGCTTGTACTATTAAAGCTATACACCTTAACTTTCGGTTCATATTGATTGTTTTCATCGTAATATTGTTGCTCGTCATTGATATTGGTTGGCGTTGAATCTACATGGACGGAATCGCCTACCTCTTCAATAGTTACACCATCAAATTCTCGTCTCTCATCATCGGATAATACGCGTGTATTAGGTTCACCAGAATAGGTACTGCGACTATAAGTATCATCTGATTGACTATTTCTATATGTATTTTGATTATTGTTTATATTGTGTTGATCATTCATATGTATTTCCTTTATATGAACAAATACTAATTGATTTTATACAATTTATTATACCATATTTTACCATCATAATGGCAAATAGAAATCCCTTCAAATATAAACTCATATATCTGAAGGGATTGTATTTATATATATTGATTAATATTAATATATGCTTACACGTAGATTAGTCATTTAAGAATTTTTTAAGTAATTCATTTACCATACCAGGATTAGCTCGACCTTTGGATTCCTTCATAACTTGACCAACTAAGAAGCCTATAGCCTTACCATTACCACTCTTGAAGTCTGCCACTGGTTGTGGGTTATTAGCAATAACTTGCTTAACTATTTCTTCAATGGCACCAGTATCTGTAATTTGAACTAAACCTTCCTCTTTTACAATAGTATCAGCATCCTTGCCGGATTCCCACATGGATACGATAACTTTTTTCGCGATTTTACCGGAAATTGTACCTTTGTCGATTAGGGCAATCATACCAGCCAAGTTTTCAGGACTTACCTTGGATTCAGCAAATGTTAAACCGCTTTCATTAATCATCTTGGACAAGTCACCAAGCATCCAGTTGGCCACAGTTTTAGGATCTGCACCTGCTTTTACAGTAGCATCTAAGAAGTCCGCTGTTTTACGGGATACAGTAAGAATAGTTGCATCTTCACGAGACAAGCCATATTCAGATACAAAACGTTCAATCTTAGCATCTTGTAATTCTGGCAGTGCACGACGTACTTCTTCGATTTTTTCATCTGTAATTACGATTGGTACCAAATCTGGTTCTGGGAAGTAACGGTAATCGTTTTCTTCGTCTTTTTTACGCATCCCAAGCGTGATACCTTGTGCATCATCCCAAGTACGTGTTTCTTGATCTACTTTGCCGCCAGCTTCGATTAACTTAGCTTGACGCAACGCTTCATATTCAACAACTTTTTGAATTGCAGTTAAAGAGTTAACATTTTTAGTTTCTGTACGTGTACCAAATTCTGTAGTGCCACGTAAACGTACGGATACGTTACAGTCACCACGCAAAGAACCTTCTTCCATACGACCGTCAGATACTTCTAAATATTGTAAAATAGAACGTAATTTTTCAACGTATGCTCTCGCTTCTGCACCGGAACGAATATCTGGTTCAGATACGATTTCAAGAAGAGGTACACCCGTACGATTGTAGTCAACATTAGAAGATTTAGAGTCGGAAATAGTGTTGCCACTATGGACGAGTTTGCCTGCATCTTCTTCCATATGAATACGGGTAATACCAATGCGTTTAGTTTCACCATTAACCTCAATATCTAAATGACCATTTAGGCAAATTGGCAAATCATATTGAGATGTTTGATAGTTTTTAGGCAAATCAGGATAATAGTAGTTTTTACGGTCAAATTTGTTAAAGTTAAGGATTTCACAATTCAATGCTAAACCTACTTTAATAGCAAATTCTACTACTTGTTTATTTAACACAGGCATTGCACCAGGTAAGCCAAGGCACACTGGGCATACATGTGTATTTTGATCACCGCCGAATTCAGTGGTACAACCACAGAAGATTTTAGACTTAGTCTTAAGCTCTGTATGAACCTCTAAACCAACGACTGTTTCGTATTTACTACTCATAGAGAAACCTCCCCAGTTGGTGCTACTAATTGACAGTCTGGACGTGCTTGTTCAAATGTGAAAGCGGCACGTAACAATGTTTCTTCACCCATAGCAGGGCCAAGCAATTGTAAGCCGATTGGCAAATTACTGCTGCTCATACCTGCTGGAATGCTAATACCTGGAATACCTGCAAGGTTTGCTGGTACTGTACAGATATCTTCTAAGTACATTGCCAATGGATCATTTGCTTTTTCACCAAATTTATAAGACGTATTAGGTGCAGTTGGTGTTAAGATCAAATCCACTTTGGAGAATGCTTCATCAAATTCATTTTTAATGAGGCGGCGAACTTTTAATGCTTTCAAATAGTAAGCATCGTAGTAACCAGCACTCAATACATATGTACCTAACAAAATACGACGTTGTACTTCTGGACCAAATCCTTCTGTACGAGTTTTAGTAGACATTTCTACTAAATTATCCGCCGGTACGCGCATACCATAGCTTACACCGTCATAACGAGCCAAGTTAGAGCTTGCCTCTGCTAATGCGATGATATAATACGCAGATAATGCATATTTAGAGTTAGGCAAGGAAACCTCAACGATTTCAGCACCTAATTTTTTATATGTTTCGATAGCCTCTTCTATAGCTTTGCGAACTTCACTATTGAGACCTTCGCCAAAGAATTCTTTTGGCACACCGATTTTAAGATTTTGTACATCATTTACAAGAGCTGTAGTGTAATCTACGCGAGCCCCTGGAATCGATGTGGAATCCTTTGCATCGTAACCAGAAATAGCATTCAATACCAATGCAGCATCCGTTACATCCCGTGTAACAGGTCCAATTTGATCTAAAGAAGATGCAAAAGCAATAAGGCCGTAACGGGATACATTACCATAGGTTGGTTTCAATCCAACTACACCGCAGAAAGAGGCTGGTTGACGAATGGATCCACCTGTATCAGAACCGAGAGCCCAAATTGCAGAACCACTGGAAACAGCAGCTGCACTACCACCAGAAGAACCACCCGGTACACAGTCAATATTCCATGGATTAGTCGTTTTTGCTAATGCAGAATTCTCTGTAGAACCGCCCATAGCAAATTCATCCATATTAAGTTTACCAAGGCTAATATAATGATTGTCTTGTAATCGCTCGATAACAGACGCATTATATGGAGGCACAAAGTTTTCTAACATTTTAGACGCACAAGTTGCGGGTTCGTCTTTGATACAAATATTATCTTTAATTGCACCAGGAATACCAGCTAGTGGAGAAATCGCTTCACCTTTAGCAATTGCTTCATCTACAACCTTAGCTATAGTTAAAGCACGGTCATGAGAATCGGACAAGTACGCATGCACAGTCGGTTCCACTTTAGCTTTATGAGCAATAACAGCATTCGTCAATTCAACGGCACTGATTTCTTTATTCACAAGTTTTTTATGTAATTCATGAATTGTCGGCACAGCAAAATCTCCTATTCTTGTACAACACGAGGCACTTTAAAGTACCCATCTTCTGCTTCTGGAGCATTGGATAAAGCTAACTCATGATCAAGGGATGGTTTCTTTTCATCCTCTCTAAATACATTGTGTAAAGGTACAGCATGAGCCATTGGTTCAACACCATCTAGTTCTAATGCATCTAGTTCAGCAACATAGGTCAAGATGTCGGACAACTCTTTTTCTACATGTGCCATATGTTCTTCTTTAACTTCCAAACGTGAAAGCAAGGCGATTTTTTTTATTTCCTCTTGGCTGATTTTCATCGGAACACATCCTTTCATAATTACTTATTATAAAGCATAGATGTATTATTTTCAAAGGAATTACTATACCTGTACAGCGACTTTACGTAGGACGGAGCAAGCAGGTATAGTAATTCCTTTTTTACTAATTAATGCTAATAAAACGGGGCCCATAAAAAATTAAATATCTTTTCCAAGTTCTTTTAATAGCTCTACGAACTCTTCTTCGTTTATCACACGAATACCCAATTCATTTGCTTTAGTGAGTTTACTACCACTATCTTCACCAGCTATAACAAGTGTTGTCTTCTTAGAAACGGAACCAGTAACCTTAGCCCCATGAGCTTCAAGGATTTTACCCGCTTCAGTGCGTCCCATCACCTCAAGCTTGCCTGTGAGAACGACGATTTCGCCTTCCAATTGATTGCCTGCAGCTTCTACTACATCTACAGTCATCTTAAGACCTGCTTGAGTTAAGCCTTCAATAATTGCCACATGTGCTGGATCTTGACGATATTCAATAATGCTATCTGCCATTGTGGGACCGATTTCTTCAACTGCAACTAGCTCATCCTTAGTAATAGTCATGAACCGTTCCATAGATTTGACCACATTAGCTATAGTGGTAGCAGCCTTAGAGCCAATTAAACGGATTCCTAAACCATATAAGACTCGATCCAAACCGCGTGATTTAGAATCATCAATAGCCTTCACCAAATTTTCTGCAGATTTTTTACCCATACGCTCCATTGTAACAAGTTGATCCACAGTTAAGTGATATAAATCAACCACATTTGTAATTAACTTGTTATTAATCAAATTTTCTACAATACTAGGACCAAGGCCATCAATATTCATAGCGTCACGAGAGGCAAAGTGAATAATTTGTTCCTTTTCAATGGCAGGACAATGTTTATTCGTACATCGAACTGCCGCTTCTCCTTCACGACGAACTGCAGGAGATTCACATACAGGACATGTATTAGGAATTGTAAAAGGAATTTCAGAACCATTTCGCTTTTCAGGAACAACACGGATAACCTCCGGAATGATTTCCGCCGCCTTGTGAATGATAACGTGGTCCCCAATACGAATATCCTTTTCATCGATAAAATCTTGGTTGTGTAATGTGACTCGGCTTACGTTCGTACCAGATACAAATACGGATTCAAGCTCACCAGTAGGAGTTAGAACCCCTGTGCGACCTACATTAATGGTAATATCTTTAAGGATTGTTTCCACTTCTTCAGGTGGATACTTGTACGCAGTGGCCCATTTAGGATCCTTTGCAGTGCTACCAAGAACCTCTTGATCATCAAAGCTATTTACCTTAATAACCATTCCATCTGTATCATATGGAAGTTCATGGCGCTTATCTCCCCAATAATTAATGGCTTCAATTACTTCATCAATTGTTTTACATACACGATAATGAGGATTTACAGAGAACTTAAAGTTCTCTAAGCTCTTAAGCAATTCCTCTTGGCTATGAATATTGGCTCCCACTTCAGAACCTATAGCATATGCGAAAAATGCTAAATTCCGGTTAGCAGTAATAGCTGGGTCTTGTTGGCGTAAGGAACCTGCTGCAGCATTTCGGGGATTTACAAAGGTTGGGAGACCTTCTTCATCACGTTCTTCATTAATACGTTTAAATTCACTATGAGGCATATATGCTTCACCGCGAACTTCAATAAACTCAGGTGCATTATCTAAAAATAATGGAATAGATTTAATGGTACGTACATTAGCTGTTACATCTTCGCCAACGCGACCATCACCACGCGTAACAGCACGGACAAACATACCATTTTCATAATGTAAATTAACCGCTAAGCCATCGATTTTAAGTTCTACCACATACGCAGAAGGCTTATGGCCAAGTTCCTTTTCTACACGATTTCCAAATGCTCGTACTTCATCAGCATTAAATACATTACTAAGGCTTAACATAGGACGTCCATGAACGACCTTTTCAAAGGAGCCTTCCACCTTCATACCAACCCGTTGTGTTGGAGAAGATGGCACAATATATTCAGGATGAGCTGTTTCTAACTCCACAAGCTCACGATATTTTTTATCATATTCAAAGTCGCTCATAGTAGGAGCATCCTTTACGTAGTATAAGTACTGCGCATGAGTGAGTTCCTGTTGCAACTCTTTAATTCTATCTTTCGGATCCATTTTATATCCTTTTTTACAGAAATATAGTTATTTAAATAATTGTATATGTTCCCCATTTAACCATATACATAATTAGGATAATCATCCCTTTTTAACTGGTGCAAATTTTGCCATTACAACGCGCACACCTTGTGTAGGAAACTCAATGGTCAATTTCATACCAGCACCTTCACCAGTTACGTTGATTACTTTGCCATTCCCCCATTTACTATGAATCGCCGTATCGCCCACCTTCCAGTCAGCAATTACTTCATTGCGTACGATTGGCTTCGTCACGGGGCGGCTAGTAACACTCATATGTTGAGGTACATGACGTTTAATATCATCAGGCACTTTACGCTTAGCACGTAAGCCATCTACTAACTCTTCTGGAATTTCATCGATAAAACGAGATGGTAAATAGCTGCTAGTGCGTCCAAATACGGTACGCGTAGTGGCATTAGAAATATATAATTCCTTTTCAGCACGAGTAATACCTACATAAGCAAGGCGGCGTTCCTCTTCAATTTCCTCAGGGTTCATCAAGGTGCGACTATGAGGGAATAAACCTTCCTCCAAGCCACCTAAGAATACAATAGGGAATTCCAAACCTTTCGCAGCATGTAATGTCATCAATGTAACTTTAGACTCTTCTTGCTCGAAAGAATCAACATCATTTACAAGTGCTACTTGTTCCA
The DNA here is from genome assembly GCF_048309325.1 of Veillonella parvula. Classification (GTDB taxonomy): domain Bacteria; phylum Bacillota; class Negativicutes; order Veillonellales; family Veillonellaceae; genus Veillonella; species Veillonella parvula_T. Next base: position 482,631 of record NZ_DBFBTX010000005.1, on the reverse strand, counting down.
AGAAGTCTTCCACTGTACCAGTTGGATTTGTATCTTGGAAGTCTTTAGCTACAGATAAAAGTTCACCGATATTCTCAGCGCGAGCCTGATCTTGTGGATCTGTACTCTCTTCTAATTGTGCCAAGTAACCGGTTCTATCGAGAATAGATTCTAAGATATCAAGTACCGTTTTATCTTCCATTTCAGCTACGAGAGTAAAGATAAGGATACCAAATTCCTCTAACTTTTCCTTTGTCTTACCTTTAATCGTATCTACTAGATGCAACTGTGTTAATGTCATAAACAAGGACGTGCCATTTGCGCGAGCATAATCTTGTAGTTTTGCCACTGTAGTAGCACCAATACTACGCTTAGGTACATTGATGATGCGCAATAAACTCAAATCATCGAATGGATTATATAACACGCGTAAGTAAGCTAAAACGTCCTTAATTTCTTTACGATCATAGAACTTCGTGCCCCCTACCATCGTATATGGCAGAGCCCGTTTAATCAGCGCTTCTTCAAGTACACGAGATTGAGCATTTGTACGGTACAAAATAGCCATATCACCATAAGGCACACCATGAATATCGTGCTTTTTAGCGATAGTATCGCCGATGAAAGCAGCTTCTTCATGTTCAGACTGAGCCGTAAAATGCTGAATTTTAGCCCCTTCTGTCTTATCTGTCCATAAATTTTTCTTAGGACGGCCTTCATTATTTTCAATTACCGCATTGGCTGCATCAAGAATAATCTTTGTAGAACGATAGTTTTGTTCCAACTTGATGGATGTACAGTTCGGATAATCCTTTTCAAAGTCCAAGATATTTTGAATATCTGCGCCACGCCATGCGTAAATACTTTGATCAGCATCACCTACAACGGCAATATTTTTCCAATGAGAGGCTAATAATTTAGCCAATAAATATTGAGCATGGTTCGTATCTTGATATTCGTCGATCATAACATAACGAAAACGTTTGCTATATTTATCTAACACAGCCTCATTGGACTGTAATAATTTAACAGCTACCAATAAAAGATCATCAAAATCTAGAGCATTATTCTTACGCAATTCCCGTTCATAATACTCATATACATCAGCAACCTTTTCTTGGTAAAAGTCTCTTGCTTGCTTTCTAAAATCTGAGGCAAATAACAATTTATTTTTTGCATCAGATATGGCACCAATCATAGCACCTACAGGATAGTATTTATCGTCGAGGTTTAATGCTTTTAAAGCAGCCTTAATAACAGCTTGAGAGTCAGATGTATCGTAGATTGTAAAGTTACTGTTATAACCTAAGAAGTTATCTAATTCAAAACGCAAGAATTTCGCACAGAAGCTATGAAATGTGCTGAGCCAAATGCGATTGGCTACATCACCAACAAGACCTTCTACACGGCTTTTCATCTCCTTAGCCGCTTTGTTGGTAAATGTAATCGCCAAGATTTCATATGGATTAACACCTTGAGCTAATAAATGTGCAATGCGAACGGTTAACACCTTTGTTTTACCAGATCCAGCACCAGCTAAAATCAATAAAGGGCCTTCCGTATGTTGAACGGCTTGTTGCTGCTCTTTATTTAAACCTGTTAGTAATGAATTCATCGGAACACCCCTATCGCCCTTACAAATACTATAGTTTGATAATCATATAAATAGAGAAGAAGAACGTTGCAAGCAACGTTCTTTATCTTTGTATACTACTATACTATTTCATAGCACCAAGAATTGGTGGTACGATTTGTTTTTTACGAGACATAGTATTTGGCAAGAATACACCATTGTCTTTAACTTCTTTTTCGAATGCTTTTGTTACTACAGCCTCAACATCACCACTGAATAGCAATGTAGTGCTTTCATCAAGAATATTTGTAACCATAATGTAAGATGCATCGTAGTTGTTAGCACTGCGAAGAGCTTCTAAAGCCGCTACAAGTTCCCCTTGTTTAGCCAATACATCTGTTGTATCCATAACAGAAATTTGGCCGATAGAAATTGTTTTACCTGCTTCAGAAAATTCTTTCATATCAGTACGAACAATATCATCATTAGTCAAATCAGAAATGTCTGCACCAGCTTTTAACATATCAAGGCCATAAGATTCGATGTCAACACCAGCGATTTCAGCTAATTTATGAGCCATTTCTTTATCTGTTTCTGTGCATGTTGGAGAACGGAATAATACAGTATCAGAAATGATAGCAGATAACATCAAACCAGCAATACCTTTAGGAATTTCTTGATTGTTTTCTATGTATAATTTAGTAATGATTGTATTAGAGCAACCTACTGGTTCTAAACGCATGAATACAGGACCATCAGTTTCGAAATCACCAATGCGGTGATGATCCACAACACCGCACATATTCATAGACTTGTAACCGTCAATGATTTGTTTAGATTCATTGTGGTCTGTTAGGTATAAGTTGCCACCTTCTGGAGCAAATTCTTCCCAGTTCTTAACGATTTGTGGATGTTCAAAACCAAAATGGTTCAAAATGTATGTTGTTTCTTTGTTCGCTTCACCTGCACATACTGGAGTTGCTGGTGTACCCATTTGAGTTAACAAATTAGCAAAAGAAATAGCAGAACAAATGGAATCTGTATCAGGGCTTTTATGACCTGCTACATATGTTTTTACTTCACTCATAATATACCTCTTTTATATTAATTTCACACTTAATATCGACTTACGTCAATCCGATTTTTAACTCTATTATTATATCATAAATTATATAAAAAAACACGCCACTACTAAGTAGTGGCGTGTTTTTATCATTCTACAAAATTATCTAATGTAGATGATTAGTCGTGCTTTTTTTTGCGGTTTGTCAATAAACCAGGCCCAAGTGTTTCAATGATGATAAACAACATTGGAATGATAAAGATACCAAACAATGTTGCTGTTGTCATCCCTGCTACTACTGTAATACCCATAGTTGTTCTAGCACCAGAACCAGCACCAGAAGACAATGCCAATGGCAATACACCAAGGATAAACGCAAAGGATGTCATCAAGATTGGACGTAAACGAATTTTTGCAGCTTCGATAGCGGCATCAACAACGTTCATACCACGTTCGTCTACACGAATCTTAGCGTACTCGATGATTAAGATCGCATTTTTTGCGGCCAAACCAACAAGGGTCAAAAGACCGATTTGCATATAAATATCGTTAGCTAAGGAATATCTACCTGTAAAATTCAACAAGAATGGAACTAAAGAAGCTCCAATCATACCAGATGGTACAGAGAACAATACGGCAAATGGAACCTTCCAAGATTCATACAAAGCAGCCAAGATTAAGAATACAAATACTAGACCTAAACCAAGAATCATGATGGTTTGAGAACCAGCTTTCAATTCTTCACGAGATTGACCTGCCCAGTCATATGTATAACCAGCTGGTAACGTTTTAGCTGCCGCCTCTTTCAATGCATTAATAGCATCACCAGAGGAGTAACCACGTGCTTGAGAACCGCCGATTTGTACAGCCATAGCATTATCAAAACGTGTAATACTAGATGGCATACCAGTTTGTTCCTTCGTAATATAGTTAGAAACTGGAACCATAAGGCCCTTACTATTACGAACAGCTAACATATTAAGCTGATCTGCATTTTGACGATAAGCGTCTTCAGCTTGAACTACTACTTTGTAGTTTTTACCATATGTAGTAAAGTCATTGACTTGAATACTACCATAGAAACCTTGTAATGTAGTAAAAATATCTGCTAATGCCACACCATCTTGGGCCGCTTTTTCGCGGTTTACATCAAATTGTAAGGATGGTGTAGATGTATCGAAGGTAGTGTAAACAGATTGAATGGCAGGGCTCTTACGAGCTTCTGCTAAGAATTCATTAGCACGTTCCGCCATAACTTGTGGGCTATCACCAGCTTTGTTGATGATGTACATGCTAAAACCACCAGTAGTACCAAGACCAGGAATAGATGGTGGATTCAATGCAATAACTGTAGCTTCAGGAACACCTTGTGCAGCAAAGCCAAATGTTTGACCAATCATAGCATTAATGGATGTAGCTTGTGTTGTACGATACTTCCAGTCAGACATGGTTGCAAAAATTACACCAGCACTAGATTTTTGACCGCCACCTAAAAGGTCAAAGCCTGCTACAGTAAATACTTCTTGGAATAATTGTTCATCCTTAGGCTTTTCAGGATCATTTTTACCTTCCAAGAAAGATGCGATTTTTTCAAGTGTAGCCATAGTACGTTCTGATGTAGCACCAGGTGGCTCATTAACAGCAATCATGTAGTAACCACTATCCTCTGCAGGTACAAAGGATGTTGGTAAGAAGTGGAATACTAAACCTGTACCACCAGCAAAGATTAATAATGCAATAACAGTTAAGCTCAAACGATGGCTTAAACGAGCCAATTGGATACCATACCAATTGCTAAAACGCTCTAAAGCTGCATTAAATTTGTTTAACTGACGATGTACCCAGTCTTCACGCTCTTTAGGTGTGTGAGGTTTTAACATCGTAGCACATAGGGCTGGTGTCAAAACAAGAGCGACAATCGCAGAAATAACAACAGATACAGCGATTGTTAAAGCAAACTGTTTGTAAAGGATACCTGTCATACCACCCATGAAGGCAACCGGTACGAATACCGCTACCAATACAAAGGCGATACCAATTACAGGGCCTTGTACATTTTCCATCGCTTTAATAGCCGCCTCTTTAGGAGACAAACCATTATATTGTAATTCGTACTCTACCGCTTCTACTACTACGATAGCATCGTCAACTACGAGGCCGATAGCCAATACCATGGCAAATAGAGTTAATGTATTGATGGAGAAATCTAATAATACGAATGCCCCAAATGTACCAAGCAAAGATACTGGCACAGCAATCATAGGAATAATTGTAGATCGCCAGGATTGTAAGAATACATATACTACAAAAAGAACGAGTAGTAATGCTTCTACAAAGGTATGCTCTACCTCATTAATAGAGGCACTTACGAATTTAGTATTATCTACAACTACGTTATATTGCATATCTGGTGGGAAGGATTTAGATTGTTCATCTAGTACCTTCTTAACATTCGCAATAGTTTCTAATGCATTGGCATCATTTTGTAAGGAAATAGCAAAACCTGCTACCTCTTTATGTGCGGACTTAGCAATAAAGTCATATCCTTTAGCACCAATTTGAATGCGAGCAACATCTTTTAGATGCAATACCTTACCATTAGAGCTTTTAATAGCAATATTACCAAATTGTTCAGGTGTTACAAGACGACCTTCAATTTTGATAGGGTATTGAAATGCTTGTTCCCCATTAGTAGGATTTTGACCAACTGTACCTGCAGCAGCCTGTAAGTTTTGTCCCTTAATAGCTGCTGTTACTTCAGAAATGGTAACACCAAGATTTTGCATCTTCGCTGGATCTAACCAAATGCGCATAGCATAATCAGAACCGAACTCTTGTACAGAACCGACACCCTTAATGGCTTTAATAGCATCCATCATATAGTTGGTACTATAGTTCTTTAAGAATGTAGAATCATAAGTACCATCAGGTGAGTTCAAGGAAAATACCATAGCCATATCACCAGAAGATTTAGTAGTTGTAACACCAACTGCTTGTACCTCTGCAGGTAATTGAGCAAGTGCTGCTTGTACACGGTTTTGTGTATTAACCGTATCCATATCGGCATCTGTGCCTTGATTGAACTGAACAGTCAAAGAGTAACTACCATTACTAGAGCTACTAGATGTCATATAGTCCATATCTTGTACGCCTACGATTTGTGTTTCAATAACACTGGCTACCGTATCATTAACAACTTGAGCCGTTGCACCTGTATAGGCAGTGTTTACACGAACTGTAGGTGGAGAAATTTGTGGATATCGAGCTATCGGAAGGTTCATCATAGAAATGAGACCTACCAAGGTAATAACAATGGCTATTACAATGGCAAAGATAGGTCGATTAATAAAGAATTTCGACACGATCTAGCCCCCTTCTATTTTGTAGTTTTTAATTGTTCTTTTGAAAGCAATTTAGCATTAACCTTCACACCGTTTTTAACCTTAGTTAAGCCATCAACGATGATTGTGTCTCCAGGTGCTAAACCGGCTTTAATAATTGTATCGCTACCACTTGTACCGCCAACTTCAACACTTTTTTGTTCTACTACACCATCAGCATTTACAACATAGATAAAGTTTTTATCCATGATTTGAAGAATGGCACGACTAGGAACAAGAATAGCATCTTTAAGTTTTTGACCAGGAGAAATCACTGTAGCAAACATATTTGGCAACAACAAATGATCAGGATTTGGGAAAGATGCTTTCAACACAAGCTTACCTGTTGATTGATCAAGACTTTTTGCGGCTTGAACAATAGAACCCGGTTGATTATACGTTTCGCCATCAGCAAGTTTTAATTGAATATTTGGACCATTGGAATCATCGCCAGTTGGATTTTTCATGAAGTCAAGATATTCTTGCTCTGTCATACTAAATTCAACAAAGATAGGATCGATAGAATCAATAGTTACTAATGTTGTAGAACCTGCTTGTACAAATGTCCCCATATCGATATCATCCATACGTAATGTACCAGAATATGGTGCATATACGATTGTATCGCCATAGTTATCTTGAGCAATTTTTACGGATGCTTGGTATGCTTCATAAGCTGCCTTAGCTTGTTCTACAGTACTGCGTTGTGTATCTACACGTTGTTGCGCAATAGCATCTTGTTGAGCTAATGTTTCATAACGATTAAGGTCTACTTCAGCATTTTTATAGTTTGCATTAGCTTGAGCTGCTTGTGCTTCTGCATTAGCAAGAGTAGCTTCGTATTGACGAGAATCGATACGATATAATGGCTGGCCAGCTACAACTTGCTCCCCGCCTTTAACAAATTTTTCAACTACGTAACCAGTTACACGAGCATGTACAGCTACAGAGTTTTCTGCAACTACCGTACCAGCATAGGTTTGGTTTACCTGTGCATCACTTGCAGTAATTTTGTATGCATTGACACTCACGTCACCTGCTTGCTGTTGATTACTGCCACAACCAGCAACCATTACAGCGGATACAACGAGAGCCGCTAACATACGGGAATAACGGAACTTCATTATCTGTACTCCTTTACACGAAACTAATCATCTATGTGTCATAATTACATAAATTTCTTTATATATTTTACAGGATTCTATAGATAAAGTCAATTTTTCCGATACCCCTCTACTTTTGTAGAACATAGATAAAATCTGATTAAACCCACATATATTGTATGCAACAAAAATGTTAAAAACTATTGACATTTTATATTCAATATGAACTTAAATAGTTTTAGAATTATAAAACTATATATTACTAGTTTACTTTTTTTCAGTTAATACCGTATAACCATGATCCTCAACTAAGATTACTTCATTATTGTTTATCGGCACTAATGGTATCTTATTTTGATAAGTATCTAATGTTTTCTGAGCAGTCTCTTCAAATGGATACTCTCCTAAATGAGGCACAACATAATGATTAAATACATTTACACCCATATAATCATCTAATTCAGATGCTATACTTTTATCATCCATTATCTGATTATATTCAATATTTTCAGACATAATAATTGCGCCAGCAGATTCACCAATATATAATAAGCCTTCTTTGATTCTTTCATAAAGTAGGCCTATAAGATTTTTCTTTTTCAGCTCTTGTAATAGATAAAATGTGTTACCACCAGATATACAGATACATTCAGTCTTTGAAAGTTTATTCTTTAAATAATCTTCATCATATTTAGAAATATCAATAATTTCCAATTCATATCCTAAAGACTTTAACATCTCAACACCTTCATCAATATATCCAGTATATGGTTCAACATTTCCAGCAGTAGGAATAAAAACTATTTTATTCGAAACCATTTTCGAAAGATAATTTTTTGTTATACTTTCTGTTCCCGCTAAATATGACATAAGTAACATTTCCATGAACTATCACCTCTCACAAATTTATAACTGTTTATTAATGACAAGATTAATTTAATATAGAAAAACCGCCTAAGAATCTACCTAGACGGTTTTAAAAACCACTTAATCGGCTATTCTATATCTACTATAGCCGAATAATCATAAATTTATTTGTAAGCACAGAATTATTTCTAACAAAAATGTACTTTTCTATTTGGTGGAGATGAGGGGAGTCGAACCCCTGTCCAAGAGTGTTGCCATATAGACTTCTCCGAGCACAGTCTATGATTGAAATCTCGGGTTGCTATCGCTCACAGACAAGCTACACAACCCCAGTTCATATTGTCTCGCCTAATTCATATGAACAACTAAATTAGACCAGCCTACTGTTTGACGTCCATTCACACTTGGTAGGCACAAGTATGAGGGACGTAGCTTATGCAGCTAATGCAAAATTTTCTTCTGCGTTTAAATGTTTTCCCACCGTTTAACGGCCTCATGGAACGCCGACTCGCTATCTATACCACACGCACCCCTGTCGAAACCTTTACATCCCCGTGCGTCGGTTTAATAATTATAAGCCCATTTAATACTGCTGTCAATTATATAGAACCTTCACAATTCAATTCTTTGATAGCTTTACTTAATGTCTGGCACACATAATCAATTTGTTCTCTATTATGTGCAGCTGTAACGGTTAGACGAATTCGACTTTCACCAACAGGAACTGTAGGTGGACGTATCGCTGTACCTATAATTCCAGCGTTGTATAAATGATTTGATACTGCTAGAGTATCCTCATTGCTACCGATAAGTATTGGAAAAATTGGAGTTTCATTCGTGGCATATATTCCCATAGAATTTAAGCAATCTGTCATATAGTTCACATTGTCTTGTAGTCGCCTTAATACGGATGAATCAGACTCTATGATTTGTAATGCGGCCAAAGCGGCACCTATATCGGCAGGAGACAATGCCGTAGAGAATATAAAACTGCGACTCATATTCACTAGATAATCGATGATAGTACTATTAGCAGCCACATAGCCGCCAACAGCTCCTAGAGATTTGCTCAATGTGCCTAGCTGAATATCCACGTCTTTTTCAAGACCATAATAAGCAGCCGTGCCATGTCCGTTGCCAATAGTTCCCGTCGCATGAGCATCGTCTACCATAAGTAAAGCATGATACTCACGGCTGAGCTCGTAGAGCCTATCTAATGGGGCTATGTCACCGTCCATGCTAAAAACGCCGTCTGTGACAATGAGCTTACGTGCATTACGATCTACTTGTTTAAATAAAAACTTTAATTCCTCTACATCACAGTGACTGTAGGCTTTTATAGTAGCCTTACTCAATCTACAGCCATCAATAATACTAGCATGATTTAATTCATCGCTAAAGATAATCGTATTTTTATCTGCTATAGCAGAAATAGTACCTACATTTGCCATGTATCCAGTATTAAACACGAGAGCCTTTTCTGTATTCTTAAATTTTGCTAGTTCCTTTTCAAGTTTTGTAAACAAGGGAAATGTACCAGATACAAGACGGGAACCGCCTGAACCAGTACCATATTGTTGAGCCCATTTAACGGCTTCATTTATTACACGTTGATCAAAGGTAAGACCTAAATAATTATTTGACGCCATCATCAAATATTCTTTATCATCTTTTTTAACTCGTACTGCATCTATAGGGCAGTATTCCATTAGAGTACGCAAATTATGGTTATTTATTTTACTATCTAATTGTTCTTGGAAGAATTTATACATACGATCACCACTTAACAAGTACTGGTGCTTTTTCCAAGTACTCAATTACACCCTCCAAATCAACATTCGGCTTAACAAAGAATACACGTCCCCCTAAATTAGAGCCCATTTCCTTCATATTAGGGATGCGATGGTAAACACCTTCACAAGCGACGTAGCCTACTGTGTAATCAGGATCATCAGACCAACATAATTCACCTACAATCCCCTCTGCAGATTGCACTTTAGAAGCCAATACTAAGGCCTCTCTCATATGTTCATTTTCCCCTAGTTTTTCAGAGTCAAAGGAGTCCATATGACTCACGCGAACACCACGGTTACCAGAATCTATGCGCTCACCAGAAATTGCATCAACCAACATAGCACCTCGCATAGATGAATCTAAACCTTCTAATAGAAAAATAGCATGTTTAACAGCAGTTTCACTAATATCAGCGCCCTGTAAAAGTTCAACAGCTAATTGATGTGCCTCGGCAACAGTATTCGCCAAATGTTCATTTACCTTTAAACATTCTATATATGTAATTGTTTCTGCAGGAATTAAGTCCACTGTAATATTAATAAAATCAGCTGTCCCCTTACTATGATGCAGCGCTCGTTCGGCTAAAGACTGGGCAATAGATCCAACTTGATTTAAGGTCACAATGCGTTCTGCGCCAGAAATATGGTGGCCCCCGTTTTCATGGGGACCACCTTGAGCCGCGCGCATACGCACACTATATAATTCGTCCATTATGATACCTTACCTTTAACTACATTACTTTGAGGTACTTGGTTGTGAATTTTATAGAATACTTTCACAAATACTGGTGCCATAATTACTGTAAAGATCATACCTGGAACTGCGAGAGCTATCATCGGTAATGCAGCCTTACCAACGTATAAAGACAAAGATAATCGCGCTAAAGCAGATGCAATTGGACCAGAAACCATAATACCTATCATGTGATTATGGCAGATCCAAAGGATTAGTCCCACAATGAGCCGGAATTGCATAGCAATCATAACATTTAAAATGGTTTGAGTACCTAATGCTAAGCCTATTAGACTAGATAAACAACCACTTATAATATACTTTTTAAATCCGAATACGGCACATATCGCTACCGCCAACGGGGCTGATAATTGAAACTCTATACCTGGAATGACATTAGGTATTTTAATAGCCCCTAATACAGTAATCATGGCAGTTAAAATAGCAACCTCTGTAATGTACCGAATGTTCTGATTCATAATGTATCTCCTCTACTTAGAAAATGTCAACTACAAACATCTCTTATTGTTTACATTATAAATTCTCACTGTATTTTTATCAACCACTAAAAATAACATAGTTAACAAATATACAAAAAGAACCAAGCCATATCGACTTGATTCCTTATAATTCTTAATATTTTTGTTGCTCTTTAATTCGCTTAGCAATATCGCGCTTGGCATCACGTTCCGCCATATCTTGACGCTTGTCATAAAGTTTCTTACCAGTTACTAGACCCACAGTAACCTTTACATAACCGTGACTAAAATGAAAGTTTAGCGGCACTAAAGAAAATCCTTTTTCCTTAACTTGAGCATGTAACTTATTGATTTCAGATTTATGCATCAATAACTTGCGTGTCCGCTCCGGTTCATGGTTAAAACGATTACCTTGTTCATACGGACTGATATGTACACCATACAATAAAATTTCCCCTTTATCTATACGACAAAAGCTGTCCTTAAGATTAAGCTTACCTTGACGAATAGACTTTATTTCAGTTCCTGTTAAAGCAATACCAGCTTCATAGGTTTCATGAATATGAAAATCATGACGCGCCTTACGATTGTCAGCAATAAGCGATGGGCTAGATTTCTTTGCCATATTCTCCTCTATCGTTTACGTTTACTTTTAGATTTTTTAGATTGACTACGTTTTGTAGCTTTATTTGACTTCTTGCGACTCGATTTACCTTTTTTAGATTTTTTACTGAAAGCATCATATCTAGAACGCCCAGCTTTTGAATCATCTCGTTTAGAAGTTTTTCTACCGTTTTTTCGGGATGACTTTCGCCCCTTTAGATTTCCAAAACCATCACGACTAGTAGCATAGTCAGAGCCACTACTCAATTGTTCTTGGATAGCCATCAGATTATCTACTTCACCAAGAACAAAATCGATTTGTTTCTTTTCTACATCGGCTTTTACAAGTGTAACAGTAACCTTTTCACCTAAGTGATAGGTTTTACCTGTCCGCTTACCAACAAGAACAAAATGTTCTTCGTCAAAGAAATAATAATCGTCGTTCATCATGCTAATATGCACGAGACCGTCGATACCATTCTCTAACTCTACGAACATGCCAAAGGAGGTTATGCTCGCAATAGTGCCTTCAAAAACTTCGCCTACAAATGGAACCATGTATTGAGTCTTCTTTAGATCAGTAGTTTCTCGTTCTGCCTCGGTTGCCACTTGTTCTTGTATGGAAGAATGTTCCACAGCACCAGCTAAGAAAGCTTCATCTACATCTCGTTTAGAGTATCCACCCTTCCAGTGCATATCCGCTTTTAAAAGTCGATGTACCATCAAATCCGGATAACGTCTAATGGGAGATGTAAAATGCGTATAGCAAGTGGATGCTAACCCAAAATGGCCGACGTTTTCAATGCTATATTTCGCTTGCTGCATAGAACGTAAGGTCATAATTTGAGCCACTTGCTCAATATCTTGTCCCTTCACTACATCAAGGATTTTTTGGAAATCTCGTGGTGTTACACCATCAGCACTAAGGACAAGAGTTTGACCTAAATAATGTAATACCTTTTGGAATAAATCCAATTTTTCTTCACTAGGATGTTCATGAATACGATATACCGATGTACGTTGAGTATCCTTTAAATGCGTAGCTACCGTCTCATTAGCAATGAGCATACATTCTTCGATAAGCCGCTCTGCCATAGTTCGATCGCGTTTTACGATACGCAACGGTGTACCATCGAGATCAAGTAATACCTTATATTCCGGAAAATCAAAGTCTAATGCCCCTCTACGACGACGCATACGATTTAAAATCTTAGAAATTTCTGCTAAGTCACGAAGCATAGGAATAAAATCTACTAAATCGTCAGGAACAATGTTTTCCTCTAACGCTTTATAAACTTCTTTATAGCTGCAACGACGTCCTACATGGATAATAGACGGACGAATACGATAATTAACAACTGTACCTGAATCATCAATTTCCATCATACACGTCATAGCATAGCGATCTTCGTGGGCATTTAAACTACAAATACCATTCGATAATACCTCTGGTAACATTGGTACTACGCGGTCCACTAAGTAAACTGAAGTCCCCCGCTTGTATGCTTCATTGTCAATAGGCTGGCCTGAAGTAACATAATGACTAACATCCGCAATGTGTACGCCTAGCTCATAATTACCATTTGGTAATTTACGACCACTTACAGCATCGTCAAGATCTTTTGCATCTTCTCCATCGATAGTTACCATTTGTAAGGCTCTAAGATCCCACCGCTTCGGATCTTCATGAACAATAGTATCTATCTTCTCACTTGCCTCAATTACCTCTTTAGGGAATGCAAAAGGAATCTTATGATTAGCCATAATACAGTTGATGTCTAGGCCTACATCCCCCTTATAACCTAAAATTTCTGTTATAATTCCTTCAGGTTTTTTATTGCCTTCAGGCCATTTTGTAATTTTTACTAGTACCTTAGCTCCACTCCGAGCATCTAAAGTATCTTTTAAATCTACAAAAATATCTGTTCCAATACGTTCATCATCTGGTACAACAAAGCCGAAGTGTTGTTGTCTGTCGTAAGTACCAACTATGGTTTCATTAGCACGCTCAATAACATCAACGATGATGCCTTCACGTTTATGTTTTGTATAATCTGATGGTACAATACGAACACGTACCTTATCATTATGCATAGCAGTTCCTTTATTTTGTTCTGCTACATAAATATCTTCATCATCCAGCATAATAACAAATCCATAAGATTTACGATATCCTTTGTAGATACCTTCATATTCTTCATGCTGTTGATCTTCATATCGGTATACATCTGGTCGAGATGAAGTTAATACGCCTTCACGGGCGAGCATTTTCGCAGATCGAATAAACATTTCAAGATCTTTGCCACCTCGAATACGATTATCCATTGCTGCATCCTCAATATGGTATGCATGTGGTTGTATAGATTTATAAAAGTCCAATACCTTCTTCTTCAAGTCTGCACCCCCTTATTAGGATGAAAAAAGAAAAAGCCTGCAAAGCAGGCTTTCATCATTAGAATTGATTAATCATTGCCCCTAACACTAAGCTCAACACAGCAAAGATAATCCCCAATATAATCGTACATTTAGATAAGAAAGCATCTAAACCGCGTTGCTTACCACCAAAAGAAGAGTCTGCCGCACCAGAAACAGCACCGCCCATGCCTGCATTTTTGCTATTTTGTGCAACAACTACTACAATTAATAAAATAGATACGATTACTTCTACAATCATTAAGAAATTTGTCACGACTGTCATCCTTCCTGTGATGCTCGATGCGAGCCCAATACACGATGTTCTAAATACTTCTCTAATTTACGTTTTACCCTTTGTAGCGCATTATCAATAGATTTAACACTACGATCTGTGACCTCAGCCATTTCTTGATAGGAACGTCCATCAAGGTATCCTTCCAAGACTTCCCATTCGAGATCACTTAAAATATGACCAATATTGTGCTCAATATCATCTAGTTCCTCTTGACTGATAATGAGGTCTTCAGGATTTGTAATCTTTGTTGAAGATAGCATTTCAATCAATGTACGCTCAGAGTCCTCTGTATACACCGGTTTATTTAAGGATATATAGGAGTTCAAAGGCGCATGTTTTTGTCTTGTAGCCGATTTAATAGCTGTAATAATTTGTCTAGTTATACAAAGTTCTGCAAAAGCTCTAAAAGACGCTAATTTATCATGTTTAAAATCTCGCGTCGCCTTATAGAGTCCAATCATCCCTTCTTGGATGATATCCTCTCGGTCGGCACCTACCAAAAAATAGGAGCGAGCCTTAGCTCTTACAAAGTTCTTATATTTATTAACAATATAATCGATTGCAAACTCATTTTGCTCTTCCTGAGCTATGACCACAACTTGCTCATCGGTCATTTCCTTGAAATTGTAATCGGACTTGCGTGTATGAATCATTTTCATAAGCTCCTCCTTACAATTGAGCGAGAAAAACCAATATATTTATTATACTGGAACGGTATATGATTTTCAACTATCAATGACCTCGACGCAATTTCTCAAGCTTTTCAGCAACTTCAGGAGATAATAAACCTCCCACTTCATTACGACGCACTGAAAATTGATCACGTCTATGTTCATGAGCATATTGAAGTCGTTCTTCTTCCTTAGCTATACGAATCATATTTTGCAACTCACGAGCAGGAATGCGCAACCCGCCAGAGCCTAGAATTTGATTCTGTTCTGCCCCATCGGAGGTTACAACATATACATTAGTATATTTGCCTTTACGTAAAAATACCTCTCGTTCAATAAAGGAATCCGCCGTTTCTCCATCCTCAGTATACACTTCGATAAATCCACTTGTAATAGATTCAATGGAACCTCCAGATTTTGTATACTTACCATCAAATACAAGGATTACTTCGTAACCCTTAAATTTACCATAGTTCAACAATCTATCTCGAAGCTCCATTCTCGCATGTTCTAAAGACTCATGAGCCAATTTTTTCAAATGAGTCCAAGCAAAAATAACATTATAGCCGTCTACAATTAAAATATCTTTTAGCATGATTATTTCGCCTGGCGTTGACGTACCGCCTCATACATAAGAACTGCAGCTGCAACAGATGCATTCAAAGAATTCAAATTTCCATACATAGGAATTGTTACAAGGAAATCACAAGCTTCTTTTACAACGCGACTAATCCCCTTACCTTCATTACCAATGACTATAACCGTAGGAATTGTCATATCTGCTTCATACAAGGTACGATCACCTTCCATATGAGCCCCCATTACCCAAAATCCTTGTTTTTGAAGTTGTTTAATGGTTTGCACTACATTGCCAATTTGTACAAGTGGAATTTGTTCAATAGCTCCAGCAGATGTCTTTGCAACAGTAGCATTAATAGGCGCATTATGTCGTTTAGGAATGAGTACAGCCGTAGCTCCCGCACATTCAGCAGTACGAATGATAGCTCCCATATTATGTGGGTCTTCAACCCCATCCGTTAAGATGAGTAAAGGAACCTCATGTGTCGTTTCTTGTAATACCTCGCCCAATTCTTTAAATTGAACGGCCGATACAAGAGCTATAACCCCTTGATGTGGTACCTCTAAATCGTACTTATTCATCTGTTTAACTGGTGTTGGTCTAACTTCAATACCTTGAGATTTAGCAAGATTTACAATATCAGCTAACCCTGTTTTTACCTTATCTTCACTGACCAGAATACGTTGAATAGAACGGCCACTTTTAAGGGCTTCTTTAACCGCATTGCGACCTACAATATAATTATCCATACTACATACCTCGTAGAGTTATAGAAAAGGCTTGCCCCAAGATATGCTGTAAGCGCTCATCTTGGCGCGTTTCATAAAGAAATCCTAGTACTGCTTCAAAGGCCGTACTACTGCGATATTCTTGAACAGTACTACTTTTAGGCACGTTTACATTACTATTTCTAGCACGGCGTGCAATAGCTTGTTCATCTTCTGTGAAAGTATTTTCTATTTCTAGCAATACTTTTGCCTGTGATTTAGCACAAATAAATTCAGTAACGATAGTATGTAAGATCTGTACTTTTGTAATATTCATTTGTACTACGCGTTCGCGCACATACATGGAGTATACTGCATCACCGATATAAGCTAGCATAACTGCATCGGCACTTAGGCACTCCTCTATTGTTCGTTTGCGCAAACGAAGCGGCTCTTCTTCAAGAGCCGTTAGTTTCTTTATCGCTTCATTCTTTAAGAATTGAAATTGTTTAAACTTCACGTTTTTTCCACCGTGCACCTTGAGGAGAGTCCTCAATGGTAATACCAATCTCAGCTAATCGATCGCGGATACAATCAGCTAATGCCCATTGTTTTTGCTCGCGACAAGCTTGACGTACAGAAAGAATAACTTGCATTAATTCTTCATATTCAGCAGCATTAGCACCCGTATTGCCTTCCCAAGCTTTTTCAAGAACACCAATAACATCTGTCATAAATTTGAAGATTCGTTTCACTTCAGCAATTGCCTCTTGGCAAACAACGCCTTCTCTACTTGTTACAGCTTGATAGTAGATATTAATTTCTTTTGCAAGACCGAACATACTAGAAGTTGCTAAAGCAGTGTTGAAATCATCACTCATAGCATCCTCAAATTCTTCTTCGTATGCTTTCGCTTTTTCTAATAAGCGTTGAGCTTCATCACATGAGCCTGGCTCACATTTTTCAAGGTAAAGAAGGTTTTCAATAGCTGTGCTTAACCGTTCCAAAGATTTATTAGCTTCTTCTAGACGCTCATCAGAGAAATCTAATGGGCTACGGTAATGCGTGCTCAATAAGAAGTAACGCAATGCATCAGGACTATATTGTTCTAAAATATCTTTTACCAAGAAGAAATTATTCAAGGACTTAGACATTTTTTCAGAATTAATAGTGATAAAACCATTGTGCAACCAGTAGCGCACTGCTGGATGTTGACCAGAGCAACCTTCTGATTGAGCAATTTCATTTTCATGATGAGGGAAAATCAAATCGCTACCACCACCGTGGAAGTCAAATTCTGTGCCTAAATATTTTTGGCTCATAGCAGAACATTCAATGTGCCACCCTGGACGACCATTCCCCCATGGGCTTTCCCAATAAGGTTCACCAGGTTTTGCTGCTTTCCACAAAGCAAAGTCCATAGGATTCTTCTTACGACCATCTACTTCAATACGTGCGCCTGCTTCCATATCGTCTAATGTACGACCAGATAACTCACCGTAATGTTCAAATTTCTCCACACTATAATATACATCGCCATCGAGTTCATAGGCGTAGCCCTTGTCAATCAATGTTTGAATCATAGCAATGATATCATCAATATGTGTAGATACACGTGGATAAATGTCTGCACGTTGTACACCTAACGCATCCATTACTTCAAAATAACTATCGATATAGCGGTTTGCAATGGTATCCCAAGAGACACCTTCACCATTAGAAGTGTTGATGATTTTATCATCCACATCAGTAAAGTTTTGTACATATGTTACTTTATAGCCTACATGTTTCATATAGCGACGAATTACGTCCCAAGTCACGAAAGGACGAGCATTGCCAATATGAGGATGATTGTATGGTGTGACACCACATACGTACATTTTTGCCTCACCTGGTGTTACAGGATTAAAAACCTCTTTTTGGCGCGTCATAGTATTATAAACAGTAATTTCTCTCATCGTTACCGATGCCTCCAATTTTGTAAAATAAAAAAGACCTCTCATCTCATACAGAGACGATGGTCCGCGGTTCCACTCTGTTAGGTACCAATAGCGATACCCACTCATCGCATAACGGTGCGTCGCCGGACAAACCTACCTATAATCGGAGTGTCAGCTCGTGAATGCATTTCATCTACCTATCCATGAACCCTCCCACCATCGGTTCTCGCTAAAAAGTTAGTTGTAGAGTACTTCTTTCAGTCTCAGCTATTAAAATAATCTATATTCATATATAAAAATATTTTACCAATAAAGCTATAGAATGTCAATATTTACAAGAAAGATCCCCATCTTTCATAGGCAGCTATTCACATATCATAATAGGTATTTTAAATAGCTTAATTAGAAAGATGAGGATATATAATCAGAATATTAAATTACTATTATCATTCATAACAATAGCTTTTATAGTACACAAGTAATAATAATGTCATTACATCAAATCAATTAATATTAAGCATTTTCTAATTTATCTTGATCATCATGTTTACGGCAAATACCTGCAAAAATAGATCCTGTAAAGTTATGAATGATGGAGAATACTGCACCTGCTACCGCAGCTTGTGGTGTAAAGTGTTTTAGTGCTAAAGATACGGATAATGCAGAATTTTGCATAGCCACTTCAATTTGCATAGCACGACGAGAAGACACATCAATACTGAGAGCTTTACATATAAAGTATGTCACAACATAACCACTCAAATTTTGTACTAAACACGCTACAAAAATAATGAAACCAGTTTCGGCAATTTGCTTTTGGTTAACTGCAGTTACAGCTGCCAAGATAAGCAATACCGCGATAGCTGCAATGGTTGGACATACAGATTTTACAGGTTCAATTTTTGCGCCAATAAAGTAATTCAATACAATCCCCAAAATAATTGGTACTAACACGATTTTTACAATGGATATAAACATTGGCATAAATTGAATTTCAATAGAAGATGTTGCACCTGCATATAATACGACAAATAAAGGCGTTAAAATAGGTGCCAATAATGTGGATACAGTTGTTGCTGATACGGATAAGGGAACATTACCATTTGCAAGGAAGGTCATTACATTAGAAGCAGTACCACCAGGACATGCACCCAACAAGATAAAACCAATCCCAACTTCTGGAGGAAAATTAAATGCTAAGGCTACTAAGAAACCTGCCAATGGCATCCATAAGAATTGGATTACGGATACGAGAATAACCTTCATTGGTTGCTTAAATACATCAATAAAGACTTGAGCCGTTAATGTTAACCCCATCGCAAACATAACAAACTGTAGCATGTAAGCAATATATGGAGTCATCCAAGAAAATACTGCAGGTAGCATATATGCTAAAACAGCCATCAATAGTACTATCCAGGATAGATAACTATTGAATAAGTGATTAATAGAACGAATAACACTCATAAAAACACTCGCTTTCATAATAAATCAAAATTTAATACGCCGATTATTATAGCATTTCTATAGAATATTAACAACACATACAAAAGGAGTTCACATAACACTTGTTACGTGAACTCCTTTGATTAATTGATCATATTTATTTTGTTAATGCACCTACATTATCTAAACGATGTAAGCACTTTTCTTTACCAAGTAATGTGACAATATTATTCAAATCCGGACCATGCATTTGACCTGTTAAAGCTACACGGATTGGCATAAATACGAATTTACCTTTTAAAGAGGTTTCTTTCATTACGGCCTTGATTGTTGCTTTTACAACTTCAGGTGTAATTTCATCAAGTTCAGCCAATGCATTCCGGAAAGCGCCGAGAACTGTTGGAGCTGTTTCTTCATTCAATACAGCACGCAACTCCTCTTCATGCCCCTCTTCAAGGAATACTGTTTCGCCCATAAACAAGCCTACATGATCTTTGATTTGAGCACCATAGCTAATATGATCACGGAATGTAGAGCATAATAATGTCAACCAATCAATATCAACTTGATTCAAGCTATCTGGAGCTAAACCAACCTCTTTCAAATGCGGCAAACAAAGGTGGAATAATTCTTCATCGCTCAAATTCTTCATGTAGTGGAAATTTATATGGTTCAATTTATCAATATCAAACACAGCAGGATTTTTCGCTACCCGATCCATAGAGAAAGCCTGAATTAATTCATCTTGTGTGAAGAATTCTTCTTCACCTTCAGGAGCCCAACCAAGAAGTGCCAAGAAGTTTACAAGTGCTTCTGGCAAGTACCCTAATTGTTTGTATTGTTCAACAGAGGTAGCACCATGACGTTTAGACATTTTCTTGTAGTCTTTACCAAGAATCAAGGAAATATGACCAAACTTAGGGACCTTCCAACCAAGAGCTTCATAGATAGCCATTTGACGAGGTGTATTGGATAGATGTTCCTCTGCACGAATAACGTGAGTAATCCCCATCATATGATCGTCCATTACTACAGCAAAGTTATATACAGGAATGCCATCAGATTTTACAATTACAAAATCACCAACGCCATTAGATTCAAAGGATACATGCCCACGTACCATATCATCAAAAGCGTATGTTTTATTCAACGGTACACGCAAACGAATTGTAGGTTTACGACCTTCAGCAATATATTTAGCCTTTGTCTCTTCATCTAAGTGTTCACAATGACCGTTGTATTTTGGTGTTTCCCCACGATCCATTTGATCTTGACGCACCGCATCTAACTCTTCAGGTGTGCAATAACACTCATAAGCTTTACCTTCATCCAATAAACGTTGTGTTACTTCTTTATATAAATCAAGACGTTCTGTTTGACGGTAAGGACCATTATTACCACCTACATCAATGCCTTCATCCCAGTTCATGCCAAGCCATTGTAAGGAAGCTTTAATATTCTCTTCACTTTCACGTGTAGAACGAGCTAAATCTGTATCTTCAATGCGCAATACAAATGTGCCTTTTTCCTTACGTGCTAATAACCAGTTAAATAAAGCAGAACGAGCACCACCAATATGGAATGGACCCGTAGGGCTTGGAGCAAAACGAACTTTCATGGAACTCATGATTAAATCTCTCCTTCATATACAGAAACGACAGCTTGTGCAGCAATGCCTTCACGGCGCCCAATAGCCCCTAGCATTTCATTTGTTGTCGCTTTAATACTAATGCGATCTAATGGTATCTCTAATATAGACTGTAAATTAGCCTTCATCATATCGATGTGAGGTTTTAATTTAGGTGTCTCAGAAATAACCATAATATCAATATTATAGGCTTGTAACCCACGTTCTTTCAATAAGAAATTTACTTTTTCTAGTAAAAGCATGCTAGAAATCCCTTTATACTGGTCGTCTTCAGGTGGAAAATAGTATCCAATATCCCGTAAACCTGCAGCTCCCAACATGGCATCCATCAAGGCATGAATGAGAACATCTGCATCGGAGTGACCATCAGGACCAAGGTCAGATTCGATATGAACACCACCTAAGATACAAGGACGACCTGCTTTTAATTGATGAATATCATAACCAAATCCAACGCGCATACACTTATCCTCAATTCCTAAATATCGTTTTGCTACAGCAATATCATTAGGTGTGGTCACCTTAATATTACAATAGTCTCCACTTACTATATGTACAGGCTTACCTAAATACTCGACGAGGGACACATCATCAGTGCCTAAATATTTTTCATCATAAGCCTTTTGATGGGCCGCTTTAAATAGTTCTTTTTGAAAGCCTTGTGGTGTTTGAATTTGATATAACTCACTGCGTTTCAAGGTTTCTATTACGGTATGCTCTGTATTAACCCGTTTAATCGTATCCGTAGCAGGGACACCTACAGTAGCAGCTCCATATTCTATTGCGGCCCTAACAACAGAATCAAACAGTTTAGTTGATGCTAATGGACGCGCTCCATCATGAACTAGCACAATATTACTATCTTCTGATACAGCTTTGAGCCCATATGCCACAGAATCTTGACGTTCTCTTCCACCAAGCACTATCTTTACAGGAATATGTAAATCCAACCCTTGAATATGGTTATACATATATTCTTGTTCGCCTTCAGCTACAACAAGAATAATTTCTTTTAAACCTTCAATCTTTTCTACATTTTGTATGGTACGTTGAATAATAGAATGTCCCCCTAAAGGAATAAATATCTTATTTTCTTTGTATCCCATACGGCGACCAGCACCTGCAGCGAGAACAATACAACTAATTGCCTTGCCCATTTTGTCCTCCATCTACACGAGCAAAAATCATCCGTCCTGCACTCGTTTGTAATATGGATGTAACCATAACCTCTACATTTTGACCAACATAAGGTTTACCATCCTCTACGACAATCATCGTGCCATCGTCGAGATAAGCCACACCTTGGTGTACTTCCTTACCTTCTTTCATGATTTGAACGCGAATCCATTCTCCAGCGATTAGAGCAGGTTTTAATACATTTGCCAATTCATTGAGGTTAAGCACTTCAATACCTTGTACACGAGCCACCTTATTCAAGTTAAAGTCATTAGTCATCAATTTCCATTGCTTATCTAAAGCAAGTCGCATAAGTTTTGAATCAACCTCTACAAGATCATCATAATCATCTTCAACAACTTCTATAGCTACCTTATTGGCATCTTGCATATCCTTCAAAATATCAAGGCCACGTCGGCCACGGTTGCGTTTCGTAGCATCCGCAGAATCAGAAATTACCTGTAACTCATTTAATACAAATAGTGGCACCATAAGAGGGCCTTCAATGAAGCCCGTAGCACATAGTTCTTTGATACGACCGTCAATGATAACTGAAGTATCTAGTAATTTTGGCGTACTAGAGGATTTATCTAATTTATGAGTTGAAAACATTTTAAAACGACTTGTTTTTTTAGTGCTATCTCCTCCCCATTGTTGTACGTAATTATTGTACATTTCGGGGCCTTTACGAGCCATGATTTTAAGTCCACTATATCCAAAAATAGCACTCAAAATTATAGGAATATAAGGTCCTATAATAGGTACTTGATTGAATGCAACGCCAATTAGATTTGCAATAATAAGGCCGAATAATAAACCGATGGTGCCTGCAATCAATTCTTGATTTGGAATATGAGTAAGAATACGCTCTAATCTTTTAGCAATTACTAAACCTTGTTTCAGAATAAATGATGAAATCAGATAACCAATAACAAGGCCTAATAGAGTACCTACGATTAATACTGCAATACGTGCAATTGTTAATGACATGTCCCCAAAAGATTCAAATTGCGAAACCAAATATGGATCAATAATAGGTGCTAAGCTATCCATTCCCACGTAGGCTGCTGTACCTACTAAAATGGCTATTACATAGCGTAAAATCCGATAAATCATGAAATCACCTCCTAATTATGAAAATACGAGTTGCATCGCCTCTTGTATAGATTTGACACCTTTAATTTTGATAGAACTATCATTATCCTTGATTTGTTTATAGTTGCCTTCAGGAATAATAAACTTTTTAAAACCTAATTTCTTGGCTTCATTTATACGCTGTTCAATGCGAGGAATACTGCGAACATTACCAGTTAAGCCTACTTCACCTAAAATTACCATATCTGTTGGAACGATTCGATTTTTCAGATTTGACACAATGGCAACCGCCATAGATAAATCACAAGCAGGTTCATTTACCTTGAGACCACCGATGACATTTACATACACATCTTTATTACCTAATGTAAAGCCACAGCGTTTTTCTAAGACTGCTAATAATACAATTAATCGGTTAAGATCATAACCAATCGCCGTACGTCTAGGCATACCAAAGGCCGTAGTAACGACCAAGCTTTGTACCTCTACTAAGATGGGCCGAACCCCTTCGAGGTAAATCATAACAGCACTGCCACTTTCTTCATCGGAACGCTCGGCTAAAAGCGAAGCAGACGGATTGGACAATTCCTGTAACCCTTCCTCTACCATGGCAAAAATGCCTGTTTCTGATGTAGAACCAAAACGGTTTTTAATGGACCGTAATATGCGGAATTGATAAGAACGCTCCCCTTCAAAGTAAAGCACTACATCTACCATATGCTCTAACATACGAGGCCCTGCAATATTGCCTTCCTTTGTTACATGACCAATGATTACAGTAGGTATATTTCGTTCTTTACAGAAGCGAAGTAGGCGAGATGTGCATTCACGAACTTGACTAACACTGCCTGGCGCAGCATCTATATCTCCAGTATACATAGTTTGTATAGAGTCAATGACTAGTAAGGAAGGACTCATTGCTTCAGCTTGCTCCAATATATGATCTAGATCAGTATCTGCAATAACTTGTAACCGTTCACTATTGATATGCAGTCGTTCTGCTCGAAGTTTAAGTTGTAACTGAGACTCTTCACCAGATGCATAAAGAACTGCTCCTACTGTATCGGCTACCTTCTGGGATACTTGTAGCAACAGAGTAGATTTACCAATACCAGGATCACCACCTAAAAGCATTAGAGCACCAGGCACTATGCCCCCACCTAATACACGGTCAATTTCACCAAAGGTTGTAGATACGCGTGCAATAGAAGAAATTTCGATATCTGGCAAGGCGGTAGGCTTCGCCGTTTGATTTCCAAGACCTCGAGAAGGTATTCGACTATGTTTAGTTTCTTTAATGATTTCTTCAACTAATGTATTCCATTCTCCACATTGTGGACAACGGCCCATCCACTTAGAGGATTCAGCCCCACAATTTTGACAAAAGAATACAGATTTTGCTTTTGCCATAACACCTCAATACATTTAAAAAGAAAGGTCATGAATGATAACCATTCATGACCTTTTATGCATAATTTTACTACATGGTTAACTATCATCATTCTATAGTATACCATTTAACTTATATTTTTTATATGAAAGGTAGTCATCAACTGTATAATTTGTATTTTTATCATATTGATACAACAAGATTGTTATCCTTTGCATCTGCTTTAATAATTTTACCTTCTTTTGCATCTCCTTTCAAAATAAGATCCGACACTGGATCCTCAATTAAACGTTGAATAGCACGTTTTAATGGTCGAGCCCCCATTGTGAAATCAGAGCCCTCCTTAACAAGTAATTGCATAGCCTCAGGAGAGATTTCTAATTGTAAATCACGCTCTTCAAGGCGTTTTGTAACATCACTCATCAAGATAGTTACAATTTCTTTTAAGTCCTCTTCTGTTAATGGATGGAATACAATCATTTCATCGATACGGTTTAAAAACTCAGGTCTAAAATGACGTTTCACCGCATCCATTACCGATTTCTTAGCCGCTTTAAAATCAGTTCCTTTATTTTCATCTACATTAGAATCAGACTTTTTAGCTGCTAAGAAACCAAGTTCTGGCAAGTTCTTATGTAAAGCTTTAGCACCTAAGTTACTTGTCATGATAATAACTGTATTTCTGAAATCAACAGTTCTACCTTGGCTATCAGTAAGACGACCATCATCAAGAACTTGTAACAAGATATTAAAGAAATCTGCATGTGCTTTCTCTACTTCATCGAGGAGAATAACGCTATATGGTTTACGACGTACCGCATCTGTTAATTGGCCACCTTCTTCATAACCTACATAACCTGGAGGGGCACCGACTAAGCGAGACACAGTATGTTTTTCCATATATTCAGACATATCAAGTCGAATCATAGCAGATTCATCGCCGAACAAGGAGGATGCAAGCGCTCTTGCTAGCTCAGTTTTCCCTACACCAGTTGGCCCAAGGAACAAGAATGAACCAATAGGCCGTTTTGGGTCTTTTAATCCAGCCCTTGCACGGCGTACAGCTTTAGCTACAGCAGTAACAGCCTCATCTTGACCTACTACGCGTTTATGAAGTTCTTCTTCCAAATGTAGTAAGGTTGCAGACTCTTCTTCTGCAATTTTAGCCACTGGAATGCCTGTCCATTGCGCTACTACAGCAGCTATGTCTTCCTCTGTTACTATTAATTTTTGATCGCTTTTTTCTTTAGCGATAGATTTTTTATCACCAATTTCTTTTAATAGTGATTGTTCTTCATCGCGAAGCTCTGCAGCCTTTTCAAAATCTTGAGACGTAACAGCAGCTTCTTTTTCTTTCTTAACTGTATTAAGGCGATCCTCTAATGCTTTAACATCAGGTGCTGCAGAAAATACTTTCATACGAACCTTAGATGCAGCTTCATCGACTACATCGATAGCCTTATCAGGCAAGAATCGATCTGTAATATATCGGCTAGATAAAGATACAGCTGCTGTTAATGCCTCATCTGTAATCTTAGCCTTATGGAAAGCTTCATACCGATCTCTTAATCCCTTTAAAATTTCAAGAGCATCCTCTTCGTTAGGCTCTCCTACTTGAACGGGTTGAAAACGACGCTCTAAAGCAGCATCTTTTTCTATATGTTTCTTATATTCATCAAGTGTTGTGGCACCGATAACTTGGAATTCACCTCGTGCCAAAGCAGGCTTTAAGATATTAGCTGCATCCATAGCGCCTTCAGTAGCACCTGCCCCAACCAATGTATGAATTTCATCTATAAAGATAATCATATCATCATGTTGTTGTACTTCATCAATGGCTTTTTTCAACCGTTCTTCAAATTCACCACGGTACTTGGCACCCGCTAACATAGAACCAATACTAAGAGAAATAATGCGTTTATTACGTAAAATCTCCGGTACATTACCAGTCACAATACGCTGTGCCAAGCCTTCGGCAATAGCTGTTTTACCTACACCTGGTTCGCCAATAAGAACAGGATTATTTTTAGTTCTACGGCTGAGAATTTGAATGACTCGTTGAATCTCCGTATCGCGGCCAATAACAGGATCAATCTTACCTTGTTTAGCAGACTCATTAAGATCAGTTGCAAAATCTGACAGCTCACCTAAATC
Organism: Veillonella parvula; assembly: GCF_048309325.1. GTDB lineage: Bacteria > Bacillota > Negativicutes > Veillonellales > Veillonellaceae > Veillonella > Veillonella parvula_T. Next base: position 455,541 of record NZ_DBFBTX010000005.1, on the reverse strand, counting down.
ATTATTGCTATTTATTCCCTCTTGACCACCATTGTTGCTACCTTTATTCGAGCCAAGAATACTACGAATTGCTTCTACTACATCATTACTACGTATATTCATAGCTCGTAAAATAGCAACTGCAACACCGCTACCATCGCTAAGTAGGCCCAATAGAATATGCTCAGTACCAACGTAATTGTGATTCATTTGATTTGCTACTTGAATGGCAAGCTCAAGTACATGTTTAACACGAGGTGTCATATATATTGACGTTGCTTTTTTATTACCACGTCCTACATGTTCTTCTACAGCTTCAAAAATATCTTCTGTAACAAGGCCAAGCTCTTCTAAAGCTTTAGCTGCTACACCATTTTTAACCTTTGTAAGGCCGATGAGTACGTGTTCAGTACCGACATAGTCATGTCCTAACTCCAATGCAGCCTCTTGAGCTAACGAAAGAACACGCTGTGCATCGTCTGTAAACCGTTGCATCATAATATCACCTCATCTATCTATGTAAATTGTAATTATTTCTTTTCAAATATATATAAACAATGGTGAAATAACCATTGGAATATCAAAAATAATATTAAACTCTATTAATCTATTATGCTATCTAGTATTAATATTTACTATTTTTTACAAATCTCTTAACAGTAAACTAAGAAAATTATATAAATCAATCTATACAAAATAAATAATCATACATTAATTATTTATGTACTTATATTAATTTGAAAGTTTTTGACGTATCACCTTTGCACGATAGCTGTCGCGATCGGTATCTGTCAAATTTTCACTACCTAAGTATTTAGAAAGGAAGTTTGGTCTAGTTATAGCAACAAGCTCATTAAAAGTATCTTTACCCCAGAATGGTAATATTTCTAAATCTACACCTAATTGAATGTCGCTAAGCTTACTAAGTGCCTCTTTACCGCTTACACGTCGTGCATATTGTAAAATTCCATAGGATCGCCAAAGTATATCTTCCAAACCTTCTTTATCGTTGTGTAATAAAGATTGCCGAGACTTTCGTTCTTCTGCAATAATTCCTTCTACGATTTTAATCAATTGCTCAATAGTTGCTTCTTCACTAATCCCCATCGTTCGTTGATTAGAAATCTGGTAAATACAACCTAAAGCTTCGGAACCTTCCCCATACAACCCTCGTACAGAGTAACCTAATTGTATTATGTTACGAATGAGTCTCGTAATACGACCAGATAACGTCAATGCGGGTAAATGTAACATAACAGAGGCTCGTAAACCTGTACCCACATTAGTGGGGCAAGCAGTTAAATAACCAAATCGCTCATCAAAGGCATAAGGGTATTTTGCTTCAATAGCTTTATCAATTTGAACCGCATGATTATAAGCTTGTTGCAATTTAAGTCCTGGAGCCATAGATTGAATACGTAAATGATCTTCTTCATTTACCATAATTGCGATAGAAGCATCATCAGATACGATCAAATTACGATACGGTAATTGTTCCTCTAAAGCAGGACTCATTAAATGCTTTTCAACTAAGACAGCACGTTCACGTTGACTTAATTGCTCAAGGCTAATATTTGTATATTGGTGCTCATCAGCCTTTTTTAATATTGGCAATAGGCCTCGAGAGATTATATTCACTTTTTCTAAGGAAACTGTATCTTCACGATTCGTAAATAATATATCATCAAAATTTCTCGCCAATCGTATACGGCTTGAAATTACAATGTGGTCTGTCGCCTCTGTATCCTGACACAGCCACTGACTTAGCGGAGAGTCCAATATAGTATCTAACATAAGAACCTCCTATTCGTTATCACCATCAATGATAACTTCTAGATTTTTAATTTTGTCTCTCAAAATTGCGGCTTCTTCAAAGTTTTCAGCTTGAATAGCTGTATCTAATTGGCGGCGCAATTGCTTTACTTCATACTTTGCTTTAAATACATTAGTACCACGACTAGGTATAGTCCCTTCATACTCAGAACTACCTTGTATTCGTTCTAATAATGGATTTATTTCACTATTAAAAGTCTCATAACATTGACCACAGCCAAACTTACCTACCCGATTGAATTCATCATAAGTAATACCACACTGAGGGCATCTCTTAGATTGATGAGCTTTTAATAAATTATCTGGATACACCATATTCTTAAAAAAATCATTAGTAAAAAAGTTATTATCCCACATATCATTCATAAAAGAACTATAAGGAGATAATTTCCCAGCTTGTTGTAACTCGGTGGCACAAGTACTGCAAAGATGTTGCTCAGTCTTTTGATTATTTATGATATTAGTCATATGGATAGTAGCTTCATTTTTATGGCAATGATCACATAACACAAATCATCACTCCTTCCGCAAAGTGTCCACCATTGATGCATATAATTGACGAACAGCATCATTACGTTCTTCTACGTCTACATTTTCAATTAATGTAGCAAAAGAATTATGCATCAATTGAGCTTCACGACGGGTAATCTTTTCAGATTGTAATAATTGAAATAATGATTGATCTACATCTCGCATATCAATTAATCGTTCTACCGTATTTGGACCTTCATAAATCCGATAAGTTGTAACAGCAGGTAAAGAATCTGAACTTTCTGGGTTAATTTTTTTGATTCGAATATATCCACCCAAGCCACGTCTTGACTCAACATCGAAACCGCGCTCATTAGAAAAACGCGTACTTAATACGTAACTAATTTGGGATGGCGCACAATCTAATTCATCAGCCAATTCATTACGCTTTAAAATTAGCTTTTCTTGTTCTTCACGCATACGGTCTAATATAAATTTTTCTATTTTATCAGCTATCATACTCATAAAAAACACCCCTTTAAAGTTTATTTACTATAGTTTTGACTATTTGTTCTTTAGCATAACTCTATTATATTTGACTTTTTGACCTTAGTCAATATAAAAGTCAAATTTTATAAAAATAACGTTTGACTTTTAATGTATTCTCATATAATTGGACTTAATCCTTAAATCTATGTATAATAAATGAGATATTATTTTCTGAAGGAAGGTGTTGTTATGGCAGAAGCATTAGGACAAGAACTGTTAATTGATTTATATTCCTGCGATGAAGACGCAATTTCATCCGCTACAGCTGTACAGGAAAGTGTAGCAACCGCATTTGACTTAGCTGAACTTGATGTAGATGAAATCAGTTGTCAAGTTATGGACGAGGAAATCGCCCTCCTTTCTGTCGCACCAGGTTTTCACTTTACATTGCACACATATCCTGCACTTGGTTATGTAGCAGTTGATTTGTATTCCTTCGAGCAAACATTACCACTTACATTAATTATGAAAGCCTTACGTAAATCTTTTAGAGCTGAAAAAGTAAAGGCAACAAGTGTGCAACGTGGCGACTTTGGTAACGAACGTGATATGAAGCCACGTCGCAAAACTAAGATTACTACACTTGGTCGTGTTTCTCGTACACGTATCCAACTCAAACAAACAGGGGGCAAGTTGAAAAAACAAAGTGCTAAGGTTATCAAAACATTAGCTAAAAAAAGTGGCCTAAAAAAATAACATAAAATGAAGATGCAAAAAAGCTAGAGGATTTCCTCTAGCTTTTTATTTGGGTTGATATGTAATTCTATTTATATAGCTTATCTACGAACCATCATTTCTTCAAGATTGAGAACATCAGCAATTTCATCAACATCGTCACAGATATATTCGGCATCCGCTTCCTTTAACTCAGATTCCGTACCATAACCATAGGTAACGCCAATGGAGATACAGCCAAGTTCATTAGCTGCTTCTACATCGTACTTACGATCTCCAACCATGAATGTCAATCGACGACCATTTTCATCAGTTAATGGGTTACCACATAGCGTGAGAGCTTTTTCAAGAATTTCTTTTTTGTGTAACAATCCCGCTTCGTAATTAGCACCAACAATAACATCAAAGTATGGTGTCAATTCAAAGTGATCAAGAATATCTTTAGCATAATGTTCTGGTTTTGCAGTAGCTACAGCTATAGTATATTGTTCAGTTTTGCATTTAGCCAATAAGTCTACAATATTCGGATATACTTTATTTTCAAATTTACCGATGGTACCATAACGTTCACGGAATTTAAAGTATGTTTCTTCCGCTTGCTCAAAGGTCAAACCACAATGTTCTTGGAAAGCATCTACCAATGGTGGTCCTAAGAACAATTGTAATGTTTCTTCATCAGGTACAGTATAACCGAAATGTTCCAATGCAAATTTAATGCTTTTAAGAATACCTTCTTGAGAGTCAGTTAAGGTTCCATCTAAATCAAATAATATCGTTTTCTTCATATTATTTCTTTAAAGCCTCTTTCAATGTATGCCATGCAAGAACTGCACATTTTACACGTGCTGGCATGTTAGAAATATTTTGTAGAGCCATAGCATCTTCTAATTCTTCTAACTCATTTTCATCGGTAATCTCTTTTTTAATCATACCTAAGAAAATTTCAACCAAACGAAGCGCTTCCTCAACGGATTTTCCCTTAATAATATCAATCATCATAGATGCAGATGCTTGGCTAATAGCACAGCCAGAACCTGTATATGCAGCATCTTTAATGATACCATCTACTACATTGAGTTGTAATGTTAAATCATCACCACAACTAGGGTTATGGCCATGTTCAGAATTTGTAAATTCAGCTAATTCATGCTTATTACGTTTATCTTGGTTATGTTCCAAAATAAGTTCCGTATATAATTGATCCATTTCCATTGTGGCAATTCTCCTAATCTTTAAAACCCATTACTGAACGAACAGTCTTCAATACTTCAAGGAACGCGTCTAAATCTTCCTTGCGAGTGTATAAGTACATACTTAAACGAGTGGATGCAGATACATTGTAGAACGCACCTAATGGTTGTGCACAATGATGACCAGAACGAACGCAGATGCCCTTAGAATCCAAAATTGTAGCTACATCATGAGGATGTACATCATCTACAGTGAACGCAATTACGCCATGTTTTTCCTTAGGGTTTTGAGAACCAATAACATGAACATGTGGCAATTCAACAATCTTTGGAAGAATATAAGCTACTAACTCCTCTTCATATGCTTCTATAGCATCCATGCCAAAAGATTCCAAATAATCAATAGCTGCATGCAAGGAAACGGCACCATCAGCATTTGGAGTACCGGCCTCAAACTTATATGGAAGCTCATTGAATGTAGCAGTTTGTTCTTTTACATACTCAATCATATCTCCACCCAATAGGAATGGAGGCATAGCTTCTAATAATTCACGTTTACCGTATAGTACACCAATCCCTTGAGATGCACACATTTTATGACCAGAAAATACGAAGAAATCGCAATCTAATGCTTGAACGTCAATTTTTTTATGAGGTGTAGATTGAGCACCGTCTAGAACAACAATAGCACCTACAGAGTGAGCCTTCTCAGTTAATTCTTTTACAGGGAATTCCATACCAAGCACGTTACTAACATGAGCAAAAGCAACAATTTTAGTCTTTTCATCAATTTTATTGATTTCACCAGCTTTTAAGTGCCCATGTTCATCAAGATACATGTATTCTAAGGTTGCCCCTGTTTGCTCTGCTACGTATTGCCATGTTACAAGATTTGCATGATGTTCAGCAACAGTAATGACAATCTTGTCACCTTTTTTCACATTATGAAGGCCATAGCTGTGTGCAATCAAGTTCATTGACTCCGTACTATTACGTGTAAATATAACCTCTTCGCGTTCGCGAGCATTGATAAATTCAACTACGCGATCTCGTGCATTTTCATAGTCTTCAGATGCTTCAATGGCTAAAATATGAGAACCACGATGTGGGTTACCATTACGTTGTGTCATATGTTCCACAACACGGTCAATTACGGACTGTGGAATTTGTGCAGTAGCACCACTATCTAAATAGATAACACGGTGCCCATTATGCTCTTTATGTAATATAGGAAAGTCTTTATATGCTTCTGCAATTGGTCTCATAAAAACGCCTCTTTATATTTTATTACGTACAGCTACTAAAGCCGCTTCTTCAATCGTTTCATCACCAATGCGATCAATAATAGGTCGAATCATAGATTCAACAATGATATGTTTTGCTTCTACCTCACTAAAGCCACGGCTCATGATATAGAACAATTTATTATGATCAATTTGGCCTGCACTTGCTGCATGATTACCAACTACATTATCTTCTTTACACAATAAAAGTGGTAAAGAAATAGATTTTACAGTTGGATCTAACAATAAGCAAGTATCTTCTTCCGCCCCTTCAGAAGCAGTCGCACCACGAAGGAAATCAAGAGTGCCACGGAAGGATTTTTTTGAATTACCGCTTAGAGCACCTAAGGTATGAATATCACTAAATGATTTTTTACCACCATGACTCATAACCATAGAAATATCAAATTTTTGCTCTTTATTACCAAGATAAGCAATGTCATGAACCATACGAGATTCTTGGCCTACTAAATCATGATAGTAATTCAAGATGTTTTCACTACCACCAATTTCAATATTGATGTATTCTACATCTGCTTTATCTTCTAATTTAGTGTATCTATGCTCGATATGTTGTACATGTTCAGGCAAAAGATTTACCTTTTTTACCACAACCTTACCAGCTTCTTTAACATCATACTCGTTTAAATAGCTAACATTTGTCAATGCATCGCCAGAACCAGTTACATAGAATTGTACTTCTAGTTCAGCACCTTCACCAACGATAAATTGAAAACGATTTGCCACACGAGCATTAGCATCAATGCGGATGCCTACAACTTCCTTTGCCTTAGCCGGAACATTGATAGCATAACCTTCTGCATTATCTACCAACGCTTGAACAGCATCCTTATTAGCACCTTCATATTTAGCATCTAACAGTGCTGTTCCTGTAGGCAACGGTGAAAGTATATTTTGATTCGCTTCTACAGCGATGGATTGTACAGATGTATCCTCTCCAGCTAGAGAGCTTACAGTATGGTTAACACGTAACCATCTGAATGTCGGTCTAGGGAGTTCATTAAATAGTAATTCGCTCATAATTCCTCCTTAACCGATAGAACCTTCTAATTCGAGATTAATTAGATTGTTCATTTCTACAGCATACTCAAGTGGTAATTCTTTGGAGATTGGCTCAACGAAACCACGAACGAGCATTGCACGAGCTTCTTCTTCACTAATACCACGTGTCATAAGATAGAAAATCGCTTCGTCGGAAATACGACCGATTTTAGCTTCATGACCTAAATCCACATTATCGTTTTCTACGATAATAGCTGGAATTGTATCAGATTGAGACTCTGCATCAAGCATCAATGATTCACAAGATACAGTCGCTTTGGAATGTTCTGCTTTAGGACCAATTTTCAAAAGGCCACGGTAGATAGCAGCACCACCGGATTTGGAAATAGATTTAGAGTTTACATTACTTGTTGTGTAAGGAGCATTATGAACTACCTTACAACCAGTATCAAGGAATTGGCCCTCACCAGCAAATGTTACACCTGTGAATTCAGCATGTGCACCTTCCCCGTTAAGGATACTCATTGGATACAAGCAAGATACCTTAGAACCGAAGGAACCAGATACCCACTCAATAGTACCACCTTTACCTACAACACAACGTTTTGTGTTAAGGTTATACATATTTTTGGACCAGTTTTCAATTGTAGAATAACGCAATGTAGCATTATCCTTTACGAACAATTCAACGGCACCTGCATGAAGGTTAGATACATCGTATTTAGGAGCGGAACAGCCTTCGATAAAGTGCAATTTAGCTCCTTCTTCTACAATGATCATCGTATGTTCAAACTGACCAGCACCTGGTGCATTTAAACGGAAGTAGGATTGCAATGGAATCTCTACTTGTACACCTGCTGGAACGTATACGAAGGAACCACCAGACCAAACGGCACCATGAAGGGCAGCCCATTTATGGTCTGTAGGCGGAATTAATGTCATCCAGTATTTTTTTACGATTTCTTCATGCTCATGAAGAGCTGTTTCGATATCAGTATAGATAACACCTTGCTTAACAAGATCTTCTTGAATACTGTGGTAAACAACCTCAGAATCATATTGAGCACCAACACCAGCTAGAGATGTTTTTTCCGCTTCTGGAATACCTAAGCGGTCAAAAGTACTTTTAATTTCTTCTGGAACTTCATCCCAGTTTTCTTTCATATCTACTTTAGGCTTAACATACGTATGAATATTTGCCATATCCAAGCCCGAGATATCAGGAATCCAATTTGGAATGCCCATACGATTATAGATTTCCAAAGATTTTAAACGGAAATCGAGCATCCATTCTGGTTCATTTTTATTAGACCAAATTTCGCGGATAATATCTTCTGTTAAACCGGCGTCAGAGATATAAGAATATTCAAATTCGTTCTTTATATCATAGACGCCACGGTCCATATCCGCGACTTGGGTTTTCTTTCTTTCTTCCATTATGCCTCCTATGCTAATGCTTTGTATGCGTCATAACCTTTTTCTTCGATTTCACGTACAAGAGAAGCATCACCAGTTTTAACAATCTTGCCATTGATCAACACATGAACATAGTCTGGTTTTAGTTTTTGCAAGATTTGGTTATGATGAGTAATGATTAATACAGCATTTTCTTCGTTATGGAAACGTTGTACACCTTCAGATACGATACGAACCGCATCTACGTCAAGGCCAGAATCAGTTTCATCAAGAATAGCCAATTTAGGATTCAAAATGGACATTTGAAGAATTTCATTCTTCTTGCGTTCACCACCAGAGAAGCCTTCATTTACATAACGTTGCGCATAAGATAAATCAAAGGACAATTCATCCATTTTTTCTTTCAATTCTTTTTTGAAAGATAATGCACGTACATTTTCACCAGTAATTGTGGATTTAGCTGTACGAATGAAGTTTTCTACAGTAATACCAGGAATAGAAATTGGATTTTGGAAGGACATAAAAATACCCGCTTTTGCACGATCGTTTACTGCATCTTCCGTAATATCCTTACCATCAAAAATGATAGAACCACTATCTACTGTATATGTAGAGTTACCCATGATTGCATTAGCAAGTGTAGATTTACCAGCACCATTTGTCCCCATCACAACATGAATTTCACCTTTATTAATTGTTAAATCAATACCTTTCAAGATTTGTTTCTCTTCAACAGATACCTTTAAATCTTTTATCTGAAGTAATTCAGCCAAAATGTTCACTCCTTTTATTTGTATGTAACCATAAGAAACATACATTCGTTATATATAAAACGTATATACTGACACATATAAAAAGGCGGTACGCACTAACGTGAATACCGCCGTAATTCTCGCCAACTTAGCAAGTATGTGCATAACAATCTACACTCATTATACATTCTTATCTAAATGATAGCAAGATATTCCTACTAAAATATACAGGAATTAAAAGAATATCAAGTATTACATATATTGATAGGTTTTTATTAATATTAATTCTCATCCTATTCGATTCTCAATATTAAATTATAGGTTTGAAAAATCAAGAGTTCCAAATAAATCATCGTATGTTTCAGCACGACGAATTTGTGTAACAGAGCCATCTTTATGTAGCAATAACTCTGCAGAACGTAATTTACCATTATAATTGAAACCCATAGAATGTCCATGTGCACCAGCATCGTGAATGATGACACGATCTCCAATATCAATTTTTGGCAGCTCTCGTTGAATAGCAAATTTATCATTATTTTCACATAAGGAGCCTGTTACATCATATACATGATCCTTGGGAGCATTTTCTTTCCCCATTACGGTAATATGATGATAAGAGCCATACAATGCCGGACGCATAAGATTTGCCATACAAGCATCTAAACCGATGTAATGACGATAAATATCTTTTTTATGAATAGCAGTAGAAACAAGGTAACCAAATGGACCTGTTACCATACGCCCACATTCATAAGCCAATGCTACATCAATAAGTCCATTAGCTACTAAAATCCTATTATACGCTTCTTCTACACCCTTGCTTAATGCGCGGAAGTCTACTGGTGTTTGTTCTGGTTTATAAGCTACACCTACACCTCCACCTAAATCAATAAATTCAACAGTTATACCAAGTTCTTTTTTAATATCTACAGCAAGATTGAAGCAAAGCTCTGCTGTACCAACTAAACCGTCAATATCAAGTTCGTTAGAAACAACCATTGTATGAATACCAAAGTGTTTTACACCTTTAGCTTGTAATTGTTTGTACGCTTCAAATATTTGTTCGCGTGTCATACCATATTTAGCTTCTTCAGGAAGGCCAATAATTGTATTGCCTCCTTCTTTTAAAGAACCCGGATTATAACGCACGCAGAATGTATCTGGCAGAGAGCCGTGATTTTTTTCTAAATATTCTATATGCGTAATATCATCAAGATTGATGATTGCACCCATTTCAAGTGCTTTTTTATACTCCACATATGGTGTGTCATTAGATGTGAACATAATATCATGTCCAGTAATACCCACCTTTTCACATAAAATGAGTTCCGCTAAGGAAGAGCAATCTGCACCAACTCCAAGTTTTTGTAATAAACGTATGATATATGGATTCGGAGTCGCTTTTACAGCAAAATATTGTTTAAACCCTTTATTCCAAGAGAATGCATTGATGAAAGATTTCATATTCTCAATAATTCCTTCTTCATCATAAATATGGAATGGAGTTGGATACTGAGCAATAATATTTTCTAATTGTTCTGACGTGAATGGAACTGTTTTTTTGTTCATGATAACCTTTCTACATAAATAAAAGACTCATCAGCCGATGAGTCTTTTATTCTAATTTCCTAATTATTTAAATAAAGCTTTATCTAAACTAAAGCGACCAGCACCAGCAAAGAATAACATAAGTGCACCAAAGCCTAATTGAGATGGGTAGTCCCAGCTAAAGAAACTACCATTCAAACTCACAATAGTCGCAGTTGCTAAAGTACCTACAACTAGAATAGCACCAATACGTGTAAATAATCCTACTGCAATGAGAATACCACCAATCATTTCTGCAAGTGCTGCCATAGTGCCTAGCATCTCATAACCACCGGATACACCTAAAGGTGCTAACATAGTCCCTACTTTGTAGAGCCCTTCAGCTCCGCTAAGCCATTTTAAATAACCATGATAAAACATGGAAATGCCCAATGCAAGGCGATAAATCAATAAGCCAAAGTTTACATAATTAGGTTTACTTTTAAAAATAAAGTTCAACATAGTGATCCTTCTTTCAATTCAAATATAGCAAATCGAATAAATTCGATACATTAATTATACTATTAGAGAATAACTATGTCAATAAGACTCACTATTAAATTCTATAGAATTATATCATACATTGTATACAAAATCAATTTTATCGATGTAATCAATATAATATAGTCAGCTTAAATACAATCATAGTTTTTTTGAAATTTGAAATTTAAAATATTACACCCTTACAATAGATTAATTTATCAGTAAAAAATAATCCTAATGAATATGAAAAAATGTAATTCACAATTCATTAGGATTATTATATTTCTTATAAAATTAATTCTAAGCAGCTGATTACATCATACCGCCCATACCACCCATTGGAGGCATTGCAGGAACTGCTGCATTTTCATCTACCTTATCAGCTACGATTGTTTCAGTAGTTAATACAAGAGATGCGATAGATGCGGCATTTTGAAGGGCAGAACGAGTAACTTTTGCAGGGTCAACAATACCAGCTTTAACCATATCGATGTATTCTTCAGTCAAGGCATTGAAACCTACACCAGCTTCAGTATTTTTAACTTTTTCTACTACTACAGAACCTTCGAGACCAGCGTTGTATGCAATTTGACGAAGTGGTTCTTCTACAGCGCGTTTTACAAGGTTAATACCAGTTTGAACATCACCAGTAGCTTTCAATGTATTCAATGCAGGGATGATATCGATGAATGTAGTACCACCACCAGCTACGATACCTTCTTCGACAGCTGCACGGGTTGCGTTCAATGCGTCTTCAATGCGAAGTTTCTTATCTTTCATTTCAACTTCTGTAGCAGCACCTACTTCGATAACTGCAACACCACCGGACAATTTAGCTAGACGTTCTTGTAATTTTTCACGGTCGAAATCAGAAGTAGTTTCTTCAACTTGTGCACGGATTTGGTTAACGCGTTTAGTAATTACATCTTTATCACCTGCGCCATCAATGATTGTAGTTTCATCTTTAGTGATGCGAACTTGACGAGCTGTACCAAGATCTTCAAGTTCTACAGAATCAAGCTTACGGCCCATATCTTCAGTGATTACCGTACCGCCAGTTAAGATAGCAATATCTTCAAGCATAGCTTTACGACGATCACCGAAGCCAGGAGCTTTAACAGCTACAGCTTTGAATGTACCACGCAAACGGTTTACTACTAATGTAGCCAACGCTTCCCCTTCTACATCTTCAGCGATAATAAGAAGTTCTTTGCCTACTTTTACTACTTTTTCAAGTGTTGGCAACATATCTGCGATAGCACTGATTTTACGATCAGTAATCAAGATATATGGGTTATCCATAACAGCTTCCATACGATCAGGGTCAGTTACCATGTAAGGGGAAATGTAACCACGATCAAATTGCATACCTTCTACTACATTTAATGCAGTTTGCAAACCTTTGGATTCTTCAACAGTAATAACACCATCATTACCAACCTTTTCCATAGCTTCAGCAATCAAACCACCGATTTCTTCGTCAGCAGCAGATACACTTGCAACTTGAGCAATTTCAGCTTTACCAGAAACTTTAATAGAGCGTTTTTTGATTTCTTCAACTAAAGTTTTTACTGCTGTTTCAATACCTTTTTTCAAAATCATTGGGTTAGCACCAGCTGCTACATTGCGCATGCCTTCTTGAATCATAGCTTGTGCCAATACTGTGGCAGTAGTAGTACCATCACCTGCTACGTCGTTAGTTTTAGTAGCAACTTCTTTTACCAACTGAGCACCCATGTTTTCAAATGGGTCTGGAAGTTCGATATCGCGAGCAATAGTTACACCATCATTTGTAATTGTTGGGGAACCGAATTTTTTATCCAACACAACATTACGACCTTTTGGACCTAATGTAACTTTTACAGCATTTGCTAATTGATCTACGCCACGACCTAAAGCACGACGAGCTTCTTCATTAAACAAGATTTCTTTTGCCATATGTATTACCTCCTAAATAGTAACACTATCCAATGTAACGAAATATATGTACCCTTAGGCAATATAGAATGTATCATCAGTTTTTATAGTCATGTAGACTATAAATTAGCGATTATAATACTGCTAAAATATCGCGTTCGCTAATAATCAAATGAGTAGCACCATCAATTTCTAATTCGCTACCAGCATATTTTGCGAACATAACAGTGTCGCCAACTTTAACTTCTGGAGCTACACGTTGACCATTGTCATATACTTTACCAGCACCTACAGCTACAACTACACCTTCTTGAGGTTTTTCTTTTGCTGTATCAGGAAGGAAGATACCACTTTTAGTTTTTTCTTCTTTTGCTTCTAGACGGATAAGAACGCGGTCAGCTAATGGTTTTAACATATAATGTCACTCCTTTTTACTAGTTAATCTCCATAATTTATTAGCACTCTAGCTCATCGAGTGCTAATTACAAGTATTATTATAACCGAAGTTAAAATAATTGCAAGTACTAATTTTGATTTTTTGACTTTTTAGATATTATTTGACTTATTAGACTGTTTAATGATGAGATTACATGTTTCTATAATAGATATTTGTTTATTCATACTTAAGGTGCGAATGCGATTATACGCTTCCGCTTCAGATATAGAATATAGTTCCATTAATATACCAGTTCCCATTTGAATGATTTTACGATCTTCTAATGACTGTTCTAGCTCAGCCATCTTTTCGCGCAACTGAGCATCACTTTTATAGCGACCTAAAGCCATCTCTAAGGAAGGAACTAACTGTTCCTCCCGTACTGGTTTAATTAAATAGCCATATACACCAGAATCTCGAGCCTTATCGATTAAATCTTGCTGGCTATAACTTGTTAATAATACTACAGGTGCTTCATGGTGAAAGCCAATTTGACGTGCCGCCTCAATACCATCTAATTCTGGCATTTTAACATCCATCAATATAATATCTGGCTTATGTTTTTTACAAAGTTCTAAAGCTTCAACACCATTTGTACCTTCTGCAACGACTTCATGACCACAAGACTCAATAATATCTCGTAAATCCATACGTATTAGAGATTCATCATCCACGATTAAAACGCGCATTTATGCCTCCTTCTTCATATGTATCGTCACCAATACACCTGTACCAGTATTTTCTATGGATAAACTACCCTTCAATTCGTGGGTAACTAAATTATTAATAATAGTTAGACCTAAACGTTTATTAGATGTGAAAGAAAAATTGCTAGGCAATCCTTTACCATTATCCGAAAAAGCTAGTTCGATACTCCCGTTTATATCCGTTGCAGTCAGATGAATTTGACCATTTCTACCATCTAAACCATGTTCTAAACTATTACTAATCAATTCATTGATTATGAGAGATACATAACTTGCCATATGAGAGGAGATTAATATGTCTTCGCCACTGTAAGAAAAAGTAACCTCTTGGTCTTGTCGCACCATACTCATACGCAACAATCGACATAATTCATCATAGATCGATCGTATACCAATATAGTCCTCATCGTAATGGGACACTATATCGTGAACAAGAGCCATACTTTCAATACGGTTAATCCCTTCTTGCAGTGCTTGCTTCACTTCTGGCAAACTGGAGCGTCTCGCTTCCATCCGCAATAAACCTGCTACAGTTTGTAAGTTGTTTTTTACACGGTGATGAATCTCTTTAATAATGGAATTTTTTACTAATAATTCTTGTTGCTGTTTACTTTCACGCGTACAATCATGAAGCACCAAGAAGCAACGCGTTTCATTACGCCCCATAGCAATAGGAATCATATGTTGACGAATTACCATATCTTGATAGATTTCTTCATTTGTAAGTATACTTCTATCTGATAATACTTGTTGTATAGCGGACATCTTTAAGGTACTGCTAAGAATTGATGAACCTACCAAGCGACGATCAAAGCCTAATACATCTACTAACTTCATAGCTGCATCGTTAGCATACAGTATTTTATAAGTGTCATCAAAAATAATTAAACCATCAAAATAGGACATTGGTTCGTAAGACAGTATTTGTTCATCTGTAGCTGTCAGCATAAGACGTTGCATCGTATCAGACAGAACATATTCTTGCTCGTATTGTTCTATCTTAATAGATGATGACAATGTAAAAGATATCCCCCCAATAATACGACCTCCATTGTCTACAATAGGAAAAACATGTTGACGTTGCTTATCATCTAACCCGATAAGTGGCTGTCCATCTTTCATCATAGCATGCCACGTA
This sequence comes from Veillonella parvula, assembly GCF_048309325.1. GTDB lineage: Bacteria > Bacillota > Negativicutes > Veillonellales > Veillonellaceae > Veillonella > Veillonella parvula_T. The sequence goes on along the minus strand of NZ_DBFBTX010000005.1, from coordinate 440,099 downwards.
TGACTGCCTTTTAATTGACGTGTAATAATCCCTTGATCACTGCGTTCTATGCATAGCATATCCGCACATTGTTGTGGACTCTCACTTTTTCCTGTCTCTAATAGAGGTGTAAAAATCTGTATCCTTTGACGAGTTAACGACTCGCCAAAGGATATGAGTTTACTAATATGCTCAAGTAATGAGATTTGTAATGGTCCTAATGGTGTTCTATTTAAAATATCTTGACCAATATCCACAATTAATCCTCTTTCCAAGATACGTAACCAATTTCAACACTGGGCTTAGCATTTAGTGTTAAATCGGCAAATTTTCCAGCTTGTGCCATATAATAAGCTCGACAACCGATCATGGCCGCATTGTCAGTAGACAAAATTTTATGCGGTTTGTAATAAGTAAAACCTTCTTTTTCGCACATAGCTTCTAACGCTTTTTGTAAGCCTTTATTAGCTGATACACCGCCAGCAATAGTAATTCGACTTTCACCTAATGTATGTGCTGCATCTTTCGTCTTTTCTACTAATACATCAACGATGGCCTTTTGGAATGATGCGGCCACATCAGCTTGATTGATAGACTCATTCTTTTGTTGCTTGCTATTTAAATAGTTCAGAACAGCGGATTTTAATCCACTAAAGCTAAATTCAAAATTACCAGGTTCACTTAAAGCCTTTGGAAATTCAATAGCCTCTGGATTCCCTTCGGTAGCAAGCGCATCAATATGAGGTCCACCTGGATAAGGGAATCCCATAACCCGAGCAATTTTATCAAAGGCTTCACCTGCCGCATCGTCTCGGGTTTGACCAAGTATATCAAATTCTTCATAGCCTTTTACATGTACTAACATGGTATGTCCGCCAGATACAACAAGACTCAGAAATGGTGGTTCTAATTCAGGATTTGCTAAAAAATTAGCAAAAATATGACCTTCCATGTGGTGGACTGGCACCAAGGGAATACCTGTAGCAAAAGATAAACCTTTTGCAGCAGCTACACCAACTAATAAGGCCCCTACAAGACCGGGACCATACGTTACACCAATATGATCGATATCTTGTAAAGTCACATTTGCATCACGTAATGCTTGGTCTATAACGGGTATTACTTGTTCTATGTGATGACGTGATGCAATTTCAGGTACAACGCCACCAAATTTTCTATGTATTGGCACTTGGCTTGAAATAACATTAGACAAAACAGTACGCCCGTCCTTAAGGACAGAAGCAGAGGTTTCGTCACAGCTACTTTCCAAGGCTAATGTGTATATACTCATTCTATTTCCTCTGAAACGAGAGACATAATATAAGCATCTTCCGTAGGCTCTGAATAATAATCTTTACGAATTCCTTTTACAGAAAATCCTAAATTTCTATACATAGCCAATGCTGCAAGATTAGATATGCGCACCTCTAAGAAAATTTCTTTCATACCTCTCGTAAGACATTCATCTATTAATTGTTTTGTAAGTTTTGATCCGTATCCCTTACCTCGTGCGGAAGGAATAATGGCGATATTCGTAATTTGACCTTCATCGTATACGAGCCAAACACCTGCGTATCCAACAATTTGGTTCTCCTCACAAATTACCATATATAATTTATTTGATGCCCCTTCTAACTCACCAAAAACAGATTCTAAACTCCAAGGAACAGAAAAAGACTGCTGCTCAATAGCATAAATAGCTTGAGCATCATCTATGGTAGCTAAACGAATCTCCATTATTCTGCTCCTGCTGCCTCAGTAACTACAACTGTAGGATTTTGGTTCAACATTTCAGGATTATTTTTATGGCGTTCTTCCCATAACACTTCTGCTTCTGAGCGTCGAATATAATAAGGAACCATATCCATAGGGTCAGAACTCTCTTCAGAGACTACCAATCTACGGCCAGCCAGTAATAGAGAACTAGCTTTTGGAATACGTTGCGATATATCTAAAATCGTTAAATTTGTATCACTTTCATCGAGTAGCTTCTCTATTCGCTTGACGCCATCCCCAAGAAATACTACATGTTCTTCAGATGCTCGGAGTCGATCTAATAAATCATTAGCAGCAATGACAAAAGGCTCCTCTTTGCAGACTAATTCATTACCATCATATTTGTAGATACTTGCATAGACATGTTTTTTTTGAGCATCAATAACGGTACAAATCGTGCGGTCCGTATAAACTACATTACGAGCTAAACTGTCCATGGTCATTACGCCATATAAAGGAATTTGTAAGGCATAAGCCATAGCTTTAGCTGTCCCCATACCGATCCGTAAACCCGTAAAAGAACCAGGCCCAATGCTGACCATAATACCTTTTAATTCACTTTTTTCAACTTGAGAGGCTCGTAATAGCATATCAATATGAGGTACCAACTGCTCAGAATGAGTCAATCCAGCTTGAATGGTCAATTCCCCAATTAGGCAACTTTCATCCATTAAAGCCACACTCGACACGAGTGAGCTCGTCTCAATTCCCAACCACATATGGGCCTCCTATTTCTACTAAATCATCCGCTGTAAGGTAATCACTAGCTAATGTAATGGAACGGCTTGTATCGTCAATGCGCGTTAAATAAATCCATAACGTTTCATCAGGTAATTCATGAGGGAATTTATCGGCCCATTCTACAATGGATACGCATTCTTCTGTATATTCATAGAAGCCAATATTTTCCAGTTCACTAACATCTTCCAAGCGATATACGTCAAAATGATATAAATGAGTTCTATTCACATCATAGGTATTCATGATAGCAAAGGTGGGACTTGTAATTTCTTCAGTAACCCCAAAGCCCTTTGCAATGCCTTGCGACAAATGTGTTTTTCCTGTCCCCAAGTCACCAATTAAGGCTATACAAAGAGAATCCCCATTACGTTTAATCCATTCGCCTAATAGTTGGCCAAATTGTTGTGTATCTTCTACTGTATGAGTCTCTAATTGGACCTGAACCTTATCCTTCATGAAAATGATTATATCCTTTCGCTTCTATGGCCTTAATCGTTTTATCGGATGTTACCATTTGAACCCGAGGAGGGCCAGATAAAACTTCTCCAATCAACGTAATGCCTGCTAGTTTTTCCAATTCCGAAAGTAGTGATTTTGGCGCTGTAAAGACTAACTGAAAGTCTTCTCCACCATACAAAGCATAATCTACTGGATTAGTTTGTAAATGCTTAGCTAATTCGTAAGTCTCCTCGTGTAAAGGGATTGCTTGTTCTTCAAATACAATAGAAACATTACTAGCTACAGCGATTTCATTCAATTCACTACCTAGTCCATCGCTAATATCATTCATACTATGGATACCAAGTCGTCGCAATTTTTGCCCCAATTCAATCTGTGGTTCAGGACGTTGATGCCCCACTTTGGTCATATCATAGCCTACTAAATTATATGATAACGCACCTAAACCTGTAGCTGCATAGCCTACATAGTTTGTAAGACCAACAACGTCTCCTACTTTCGCACCACTTCGCATAACCGCAGTACCTTTAGGAACCTCTCCGATAATTGTTACGGTCCAAACCATGGGGCCTTCCGTACGTACCGTATCTCCACCCAATATATTGAGTTGATACCGCATACATTGATCTTTAATTCCCCTATAAATTTCATCAAGAATTTCTGTATCAATATGGTCTGGTACAGCAAGAGATAATACAATTTGTCTAGGAATGCCACCCATAGCCGCAACATCACTCAAATTAGCCGTCATAAGACGATACCCTACATCATAGGGCTTCATATAGTGAAAGCTAAAATGAATACCTTCTACCATCGTGTCAGTGCTTATCAATTGCTCTGTATTTTGTTCAGTTTTATAAATAGCGCAATCATCACCAATACCGTACACTACGGTATTAGGGTTGTAAATCGTGTTATTTTGAATTTGACGAATGAAATTAAATTCCCCAACATCTTTTAATTGCATCTGATCACCTAGTTTCCTATTATTACTTATTGTATTGTAACATATATAAAAGACAACAAAAATAGCAGATAGTTGATATATCAACTATCTGCTATAAATGTTCCTAAAAGAATTATTTTTTAATTAGATTCGTCATTCTCTTAACAGGTTCTTTAGTATCAAAGGAGCCTACAGTTGGAACCTTTTTACCATTATTGACGAATAGAACACCATTAATATTATCAAAGGATGTCAACGTATTTACAATGGCAGCCATTTGTAACTTAACAGTTAAATCTCCTCCATTACCCTTTATGAATGCATCATTTACTTCAACAGAAGCAATGCCATCTTTTACAGTAACAGATGTAATTTCAATATCCTTAGAGAACACTGGATATTTTTGTGCTCTATCGGCATTTAACATCGCTAAAAGAGCTGCTTTAGGCGTAACTTTATTCGCCTCTATCTCAACGGTAGTTTGTTTTACCCCAGAACCATCCTCTGTAGGAACAAAGAAGGCCATCTTAACTTTTTCTTGAGATACTTTACTTGTTTCTGCATCCTTATTGACTTTCGTCTCTTGCGCAGGTTCACTTTTACCTGTTGTAGGAGCTTGTTCATGTGTACAACCCACTACAAATGCCAGCATACCTACACAGAGAATCGATAGAACTTGTTTACGTAATTTCATCGATTAACCTCCAAAGTAATTAGCAATACCATTTGCAATGCGGTTAGCAAAGTCTTCTTGAGTTTGAGGAGATTGTAGCACACGTTCCTCATTAGGGTTAGAAATAAAACCAAGCTCTACAAGAATTGCAGGCATATTAGAATGTCTCAACACGTATAAGTTACCTTCTTGAATGCCACGATCACCATTGAAACCAGGTGTGTTAGCAATTTGAGATTGTACCTTTTGCGCTAATCGAGCATCGTTACCGGTTTTGCTATAGTAATATGTTGCAATACCACCAACGCTAGGATTATTAAATGCGTTGATATGAACGCTTACAAGAGCATCAGAATTGCTACGGTTAGCCACGTTAACACGAGCCCCCAATTCATCAACACCACTTGCATTAGGGCCATATACATCTACATCAGTAGTACGAGTCATAAGCACTTTAGCACCACGATTTTCTAAAGATTTTTTCAAATACATAGAAATCGGTAGTGTAATGTTTTTCTCTTGTACACCGTGAGGTCCAATAGCACCTGAATCACTACCACCATGTCCTGGGTCAATAGTAATTGTTTTACCAGATAAACCGCCACTAGTAGAGTATTTACCAGATTCTGTAGATACATTTTTTGCTGGATGCGCAGATTGAGATGGCTTTTTACCATAGTAAGCGGGCTTAGCTGCAACACCTTTTTTCTGAACATCAACAACGATACGATACGGTTTCTTATTAACCGTATCTTTTTTCAAGGAAAAAACCTTTACATCACTAGTATCAATAGATGAAGGTGTCTTGATTGTTACTTTAACATCTCTGCCATCTTGTGAAAGTTTGGCAGAGCTAGCAATAGCCGAGTCCATAGAAATGTTCTCTTTAGCCGTCTTTAGCTTTGTATTTTTTAAAGTAACAGTCGTAGTTTTCCCATCTTTGCTAATTGATGCAGACGCCTTTATAGGTGCCGATAAGTCCATAACAATACGAACATACGGTACAGGTGCATCTGTTCTAGTCACCCATCGAGCATCTTCTAAATTAGCTGCCTTTGCTTGCGTCAATAATAAAGGTATTGCCATCAAGACTGCAAGGCACATAAAAAATAGTTTACGCAATACATTCACTCCAATCTAACTGACATACATAGTGTCCAAACCATAGAGATGAGTCGATGATATTTTTATCTATCAAAATCTCATCGTTCCAATCTATCCATAAACTAATGTTAGATTATAAATAGATTATTTCATACAAACATGAAGATTAGTATGCCGATTACACATATTACTATATAAAGACCTTATTCAGAATACACAAAAAACAGTTTCATAAAATTATTTTTTGTATAAGTAATCAAAACTAACGTTCAGTTGTAATTTGCCATTCATTCCCATCCGTACTAATATGAATACGACCCATCGTATCTGTACGGTAAATAGCAATATTATTTTCCTGTAAACGACGTAATGTCACATCGTGAGGATGACCATACTTATTATACATGCCATTTGAAATTAATGCACTTTCAGGCTTAATAGATTTCAAAAAATCTTCAGAGCTACTTGTACGAGAACCGTGATGACCTACCTTAAGAATACGAGAAAACAATCTAGAATTCTGCTCTTTTATAAGTTTTTTCTCTTCTTGTAATTCAGCATCACCCGTAAAGAGCATAGAAAATTTACCGAAGATTAATTTACCTACAATAGAATTATTATTAAGATCTGTCTCTCCTTTTTTATCAGTCAAAGGTTCAACCCAAGGAGCATATACTACAAAGACAGCACCATGTCCAAAATCAACTACATCTCCACTTCTCAAAGTAGTTCGTTGAATTTTATTTTTCTCAATCCATTTTTCATAGGTTTTGTACATATTATTATCAACAGCAATACCATCATCATATACATGTTCAATAGGCATAGCCTTTGCAATAGCATAAAAACCACCCATATGATCAGCATGAGGATGCGTGATAATAATATTTTTTAACTTTGTTACACCCATAGTTTTAAGTTGAGCTACAATATTTTCACGATGTTCTATGTCACCAGTATCGATCATGCTATACTCATCGCCTACCTTAAGTAATATAGCATCCCCCTGACCAATATCTAGCATATATACATCTAGCTTACCTTCAGGGACAGTCGTTTTAGTATCGATAGAGTAAGCCCCATTAGCATTAGTAGTTACTTGATTTGCTGCGTTTGCTACATCATTATTTGTGCATCCTGCAATGGCGAAGATAGGAATACATAATACTAGCAAGAAAGCTATAAAGCGTTGTATTATATTTGTCATTCATAATCTCCCAATAATTCACTAATAACACAGCCTAAAGAAGCACTGACATCACTCGGAGTATAACCCCAACTCTTTGTTTCATTCAGAATATCTGCACTACGACTATGTACATATACACCTAGAACAGCACTATCTTGTAGTGAATAACCCTGACTTATAAAACCAGCAATTACACCAGTCAGCACATCGCCCATACCGCCAGTCCCCATGCCCGCATTACCGATAGTATTTACATACACTGTGCCATCAGGTAATGCCACAATTGAAGGAATTCCTTTTAGTACAAGAATAACTTGATGAGCCTTAGCAAATTCTCTAGCCAACGTAATATAATGACGCTCAATCCATTTAATAGGTAAATCAATAAGTCTACTAAATTCACCTAAATGAGGTGTCATGACACAATATGGAAGTTCTCTTTCTACTGCATATGCAGACTCAATATCACCATCTCGCAAAATATCTTTATCAATACAACCAACATGTCCCAATGTATACAAAGCATCAGCATCTAGTACTAATGCTCCTTCGTAAGCATCTAAAATATGATCTACTAAATCACAATTTTCATGGGTGCGACCTAACCCCGGTCCCATAGCAACAACTTGGCGACAATCAAAAAGTTCTTTATTATTCTCTGTAGAAGTAACCATCACCTCAGGTATGACACGACTTTGTACAACCTGCTTGATTATTTGAGGCACGGCCAATGTTACCTTACCAGCACCGCTATGAACTGCAGCTTCAGCAGCTAAAATAGGGGCTCCTATCATATCATTTGAACCACCAATAATTAAAGTATTTCCATTAACGCCTTTATGCGCCATTGGTGTACGATAGTTGATAATTTTTTCTGCTAAATCAAAATCAATGGTTATTGTTCTAACACGTTCACCCAGTACCTGCTGCCAAGGAGCACCCAATGGAGCAACCACTGAGGTTCCTCCTATAACCTTTCCTGGATATAATAACAAACCTTGTTTGATTGCCCCAAAAGTAACAGTATAATCATAGGTCAGTGTGCCTTCCGCTACTTGACCAGTAGTAGCATCCAAACCCGCAGGTACATCAATAGCCCACAAATCAAAATTATACTGACTACGCATAGTATCAATATCATGCAATATATCGATGGTCAAGTCTCTTAATTTTCCAGTTAAACCTGTTCCCAGGATACCTTCCACAGCGATAGCTACATTGGACCAATCATTGAATTCATCATACATATTGATGATACAACCCATAGCTTCACAGCGCTCTAGTTGCACTGCAAAAAGATTACTACACTTGTTTGTATCTCCTACTAGTGCAATTTGTACTGATACACCTTGCTCCATCAAATGACGAGCCGCTACAAGGCCATCTGCCCCATTATTACCCGTACCACATATGAATAAAACAAAACTATTTATGGAACGACCATTATTCAGGGAAAACAAATCGTATTCTCCCCATAAGGCATCTACGATACCACGCCCAGCATTTTCCATGAGGATTTCTAAAGAAACTCCTAATTGCTTAGGAACCTCTTGATCTATAAATCGAGCATCTTCAGTTGTTAAAATATTCATCTTATGCTCCTTCAAGTATGACTGTACTCATTGCATAATCCTTGCAATGACTAATAGACACATGAATATCAGTATAGCCTGATGTTTCGTAAATATCTTTGAAAGTATCTTGTAAGCGAATTAAGGGTGCTCCCCACTCATCATGGTAAATTTCTATATCTTGCCATGATCCATAACGCATCCCTGTTCCCAAAGCTTTAATGAAAGCCTCTTTTGCAGTATATATTCCAGCAAAAGATTCATAACAGCCTTTATTCCGGCTTTTACAATATTCAATCTCATGAATCGTATAAACACGCTCTTGAAATGAGCTTGATTTCTCTATAGCTTGACGGATGCGGTCAATTTCTATAATATCATTCCCTAATTTCATAATAGCTCCTAAAATACCCTAACACTATTATTATACACTCATAAAGGTGATAAAAACATAAGTAATATCTAGACATTTACCGAAAATGGTGAGCTAGACAAACTATAAATTTCAACTTTACCTTTACGATTAACCGCCATATACATTTGACCATTTCGACAATCCATGTCTTCTACTTCCATTCCAGAAGCATAAGGGCTAATATTTTTAACAACTCCCTCTTCATCGACATATACAAAGGTTGTCAAAGTTGTAAATAAAGTATTTCCATTAGATGCGTAAGCACCGTTATTATTTAAGTTTGTATGATTAGCATTAATTTTATAAGAACGAATACGATTAAAATTAGAGTCGTAATAATTAATTGTCCGTTCAGAGTTTGTTAAAGGCACAATTGATACATATTCATCGCGTACTTTATCATATGCAAAATTAAAAACTTTCTCTTTTAGTTTAATAGGCGCTTCAACAATCATGCTATCCGCTTCAATAGGAGTAAGGTTATATCCATCTACAACAGCATTTGTTGTATAGTAACGATTATTGACAGAATTATAAGTTAAGGTATTCATATGACCTAATAAACTTTTATGACTATACTCATATTTCGCAACAACAGTAAAGGTTTTAGGGTTAATTTCATAAATGATTTGCTTTGTATTATCAGAATTAATACAAGCTAAAACAAAAACGTCTTTTTTAGAATTATAACAAAATCCTTGACACTGATTTACAGATCCATCTAATGGTATTTCTGCCAAGCGAGATAATGGCAATGGCATCTGTACAGCGCTAACCTGTTGAGTAAGTTTAGGAATATCAAAGATATTTGTAATATAATCAATTACACCTTGATCCATACTGTCACCTCATGAAATTAATAATGTATATTATGGTATATAAATTCATAAATATAAAAATAGGCGGTAAGACAAAAGTCTTACCGCCTAATGTTGGTGCCGGAGGTGGGACTTGAACCCACACGGTGTTACCCGCTTGATTTTGAGTCAAGTGCGTCTGCCATTCCGCCACTCCGGCGTATCGGAACATTTGTTATTATACAGACATCCCTAAGCAATGTCAACATATTTTTTATATTTCATCTAAAATATTTTGAACCGTTTTCATATCTGTATCACATTGTTGTTTCCATGTAAGTGCGACACCTGTAATATAGCCTTTACGGGCAAATTCTACATCGGTAGGAACACTTTCAGCACCATAGTCTAGCTCGCCAGCTAACCAATAATAATCCTGTCCTCTTGAATTGATGCGAGCTTCGATAATATTACTATAGGTTTGTAAACCTTGGCTCACCATTTTAAAATGGTCCCAATCACATGCACCACGTAATGGAAAGTTCACATTTAGCAAACCACTAAACTGACCCGCCACATAAATTTTCTCAATCAATTCATGTATAAATGGATGTATTTCATTTCCCCGTTCAACAGAATATCTCTCAACAGATAATGCTAAACCAGGAATACCATAGAAACAACTTTCCATAGCTGCCGAAACAGTGCCAGAATACAATACATCAGAGCCTAAATTAAACCCGTGATTAATGCCAGAAATTACAAGATCTGGCATATCATCAGTCAATAAATAACTAAGACCGAACTTCATGCAATCGGACGGCGTTCCCGTTAGAGCATAAAGGCGAGGATTTTCATCCTCGCCATTGTAAGCATCTAGTTTCAATGGAACCTCGGTCGTCAATGCATGGGATTTAGCACTTTGCTCATTAGCAGGTGCTACAACGGTAATTCTATAATATTGACTTAAATACGATGCAAGATGACGTAAACCATCTGCTAAAATACCATCGTCATTACACATTAAAATATGCATAGTCACTCCTATAGATTCTATTTTTCATTCTTATTCATATTGCCCATACGTGTTAATTTAACATCATCTAATCCCACGGCTCTCGTATGGACTGTATGAGACCATACCTTATTATGACGGCGGAACCAACCTAGGATATTTACTGGAATCCAAGAATATACGAATAATGGATATAGTAAATAATAGAACCAAATCTTTGGTGGTACCTTGATTTTCAATAATACGATTAACGGGAATAAGTATTGCCCCACACCTATAATTGTCCACACAGACATAGGCATAATTTGATACAAAATATTTGTATAGATTGGAGTATACGCATTGATGTAAGACAGTACCAAATATATAGTTGTTAACAACAAGAAATAAGGTTGACTCACTTGGAAGATACCATCCAAAATCATAATATTCCCTGTTTTGATACCAATAGCAAATAATTTAGGAATATATCGACCCGCACAGTCAAATTGCCCCTGAGCCCACCGTAAACGTTGTCTGCAAGAAGCCATCATAGTTGTAACCTTTTCATCGTATACGATAGCATCATGCCCCCAACAAGTACGGATACCATGAGTTAATAGCTTCATGGAAAATTCCATATCTTCGGTTAAGCTATTGCAATCCCAACCGTATTCGCGAATAATAGATGTACGAATACACATGCCTGTACCACCTAAGGCCGTAGATAAACCAAGACGATATTTTGCTAAATGCCACATATGGTTAACCATCCAAAAGGCGATGGAGAACGTACCTGCAACCCAAGAGTCAGTTGGATTTTTAGAGTTCAAGTAACCTTGAATTACAGACTCACCTTTTTCAAGATGATCATTCATTTCTAACATAAATTGAGGATGTACTAAATTATCGGCATCAAAAATCAGAAATGCATCATATTTCCGATCCATTTGTTCTACCCGATCAAACATCCACCCCATGGCATAACCTTTACCTATTTCTTGTTTATTTTCACGTACATGTACATTAGCGCCAGCAGCACTTGCTACTTCCGCAGTCTTATCTGTACAGTTATCGGCAACTACAAAAATATCGTACAGATCATCTGGATAATCTAGGCCACGTAAGTTTTTAACTAACTCACCAACAACAGCTTCCTCATTATGAGCGCATACAACGATGGCAAAGGAATTTTTAGGGGTATAATTTTTATGTACTCGCGATCGCCACATACCTACGACAGCGAGTATAAAATAATAAACCGTATAAATTACGATTATTACCTGCATAGGAATCAGTAATAGATCCAGTAGGTAATTCATACTATTCTCCTCCACACATCTATTTACGCACTATATTTAAAGCCCCGTTAATAAGCCCAAACATTACATAGCCAGCAAAAATCATAACGGCCCATGTATGCCAATCATACACGAGACAAGCTACAACAAATATGGCTGTGAGTACAATAGAAAGCTTATTGATATAAATCTCACTTTTACCTTTAAAATCGGGATATTTAACTTCACTAACCATAAGGAGACCTATACCAATCATACAAACTACCAACACAAATTGAGGTACCGATACGCCACACAATACGTAGGTCGCTGCTAAACATCCAGCGGCTGGAATTGGTAAACCTTCAAAATAGCCATGAACTTCGTCAGTTTTAATATTAAATCGCGCTAAACGAAATGCACCAAGCACTGCAAAAGCTAATAGTGGCACATATGCAATCCATCCTAAACCATATAATTCTTTCATATAAAGCATATAGGCAGGCGCTACACCAAATCCCACTACATCAGACAGAGAATCAAGTTCCCGGCCCATTGGTCCTGCAACTCCTAAAGCTCTTGCTACACGCCCATCTAACCCATCTGCTACTAAAGACAATAATATACATATGGCTGCGCAGAATGTATTATTAGTAGCAGACAATGTAATACCAAGAACACCAAATGCTAAGTTTGCACTAGTAAATAAATTTGGAATAATAGATTTATTCATGTCGTAACCTCCCGATAACAGTATCACCACCTGTAATATGTTGACCTTTTTCCACGAACAACTCTACATCCTTATCCATATAGAGCTCAGTACAGGAACCGAACTTAATCATCCCGTACAACTGACCACGTTCAAGTACACTATCTAGGTCTGTCCAAGATACGATACGTCTTGCTAAAAGGCCCGCAATTTGCGTTACTAATACGGAAGTACGATCATTTTCAATACAAATAGTATGACGTTCATTTTCAAAACCTACATCATCTTTGAATGCTGGTAGGAAACTACCCATCGTATAGTGACGGTACGTAATTTTACCATCAATAGGCGCACGATTAGCATGTACGTCAAAAACAGATAAGAAAATAGTTACTTTTTTACACTCTTTATGTAAGTAAATATCTTCGTATACATCAGAAATATCCATGATTTTACCGTCCGCTGGGGATAAAATCAAATCTGGATCTTGAGGGATTACACGTTTAGGATTTCTAAAGAAATTGACGAAAAATAATGCCAGAATAAATGAAATAATCGCAATTACATAATGTCCTAAATATCCTAACACCACAGTGATAATGAGCATAGCTCCTATCAGAGGAAACCCTTCCTTAATTATTGGTCCTGTAGGCACGATTCAACACTCCTCTATTTATTTCTAATAACGGTCCACATAAACTTTGGAATAGCCAACATGCGGCCAATCCGTTGAGGTTCTAAATATAATCGATACAACCATTCAAGTCGATTTTGTTGCATCCATTCTGGGGCCCGAGGAATATTACCTGCCAAGACATCAAAGGAACCACCAATTCCGATGGCAACTACGCCATTGAGGTGACTCAACTTTTCTGCAATCCATTGTTCTTGCTTTGGCACACCTAAGGCAACAAATACTAATTTTGCCTTAGATTCAGCTATAGATTTAATGATTTCTTGTTCCTCTGCACTATCAAAGAATCCGTCATGAATTCCTGCTATATTTAATACACCTACCTGAGCAGATACATTATCAATCGCTCGTTGAGCAACACCAGGTGCCGCCCCCAAGCAGTATACAGGAATTTGATGAGTCGCCGCAACTTTAAACAATTCCATAGTTACGTCTACACCTGTTACGCGTTCAGGCACATGTTCTCCTTGACGCTCTGCAGCCCACAAAATGCCAGCCCCATCGGGAACGACGAGACTAGCATTATTCAATATGGAGTGCAATGTAGGATTTTCATTAGCCAACATAACCATTTCTGCATTAGCCGTTGCTACTAAATGTAGCCCCGGCTGTTCAGTTAATTGCAAAATACGTTGGACTGCCTCATCCATTGTGACGCAATCGATAGGCACAGATAAAACAGAAATACGTTTATTCAATGTAATACTCCATTATCAACCACTATAATTTGGTGCTTCAACGGTAATGCTTACATCATGCGGATGACTTTCTTTCAAACCAGCCGCTGTAATTTGAATGAATTGAGTGTTTTCAATCATTTCTTGGATGTTATGACATCCACAATACCCCATACTTGCACGCAAACCACCAACCATTTGGAAAATTGTATCGGCCAACATACCTTTATATGGTACACGACCTTCTATACCTTCAGGAACTAATTTCTTAGCTTCTGTTTGGAAATATCGATCTTTACTACCGAGTTTCATAGCCCCTAGACTACCCATGCCTCGATATACTTTATAAGAACGGCCTTGATAAATCACTGTTTCTCCAGGGCTTTCATCAGTACCCGCTAAAATATTACCCATCATAACTACATTAGCACCAGCCGCAATAGCTTTAGCAATATCTCCAGAATATTTAATCCCCCCATCAGCAATGATAGGAACTCCATAGCGACGCCCCACTTGAGCAGACTCATAGACTGCTGTGATTTGAGGTACCCCAATGCCAGCAATGACACGAGTTGTACAAATAGACCCAGGTCCTATACCAACCTTAACTGCATCAGCTCCAGCTTCGATAAGAGCCTCAGTGCCTGCTGCAGTTGCCACATTACCTGCAATTACAGGAATGTGAGGATACGCTTGTTTAATGTCCTTCAACGTACGAAGAACACCTGCAGAATGCCCATGGGCAGTATCAACAATAATTACGTCAGCTTTAGCAGATACAAGCGCATCAAGTCTATCATACAAATCTTGAGAAACACCTACTGCAGCACCAACTAATAATCGGCCACTACCATCCTTTGCTGCATTTGGATATTTAGTCGCTTTTTCAATATCTTTAATCGTAATTAAGCCTTTTAAGTTACCGTCGCCATCTACAAGAGGTAATTTTTCAATACGATGTTCGCTTAAGATAGCTTTCGCCGCTTCAAGAGATGTACCTTCCGGTGCAGTAACTAGGGAATCTTTTGTCATACATTCCCCAATTTGTCGGCTTAAATCAGTTTCAAAACGCATATCGCGATTTGTAATGATCCCTACTAGTTTACCATGTTCTGTGATAGGTACACCAGAAATTTTATATTTTTCCATAAGTTCTGCTGCATCGGATAGTAAATTTTGAGGGCTTAAGAAAATAGGATCAACGATAACACCGTGTTCAGAGCGTTTTACCTTGTCAACTTCATGAGCTTGCTCTTCAATAGACATATTTTTGTGGATAACGCCAAGACCTCCTTCACGAGCCATAGCAATCGCCATCCGTGATTCAGTAACCGTATCCATCCCAGAACTAATCATAGGAATATTTAATGTAATGTCACGAGTTAATTGAGTTTTTAACTCTACTTGATTAGGCAGTATATCAGAAGCTGCTGGTATTAATAATACATCATCAAAAGTTAGTCCACGCATACCGAATTTATCGTCTCTCATATTTCTTTCCTTTCCGTATAATAAAACAAAACTACGACCCGCCTAGTCCCTATGGACTAGGCGGTCAGTCGTAGCCTTAGCGTTCAGACCGCAAAATGCCGCCTTCCATATAATCGTCTTTTTTCATATCTACGAAGATAACTTTTACTGCATCAGCAGGAACATTTACGATATCAACCGCAGCCTTTGTAATTGCTTCACCTAATTGTTTCTTTTGTTCTTTTGTACGCCCTTCGACGAGCTCTACATGAATAATTGGCATATTAACCTCCATAGATGAAAAATGAAATAAATTGTTTGTTCTATTATACGGTATGAAGGACATATAGACAAGGAAAAAGCCAGATAAAATCTAATATTATCGATGCTTATATACTTATTAATCCTACCTCTTAATTATACAATATTCTTAGAAATTTTTCACCAAATCTTTTTTCTAATTCTTCTTTCATGATAGATTCTAATTTTTCTATTCCGAATTGATTTGCAAAATCTAGTACATCTTTGCGAGCCTCTACTAAAATTTCAATATCTTTGATAATATTAGCAACGCGTAAATCTGGCAGCCCCGATTGAGCTAATCCAAATAATTGACCAGATCCGCGAAGCAATAAATCTTGCTCTGCAAGCTCAAATCCATCCTGGATTTGTTCCATCAACTTTAAGCGCTCTTGACTTACATCATTTTTAGAATCACTAACAAGAATGCAATAGGACTGATGAGCGCCACGACCTACACGGCCCCGCAGCTGATGTAGCTGAGATAGACCAAATCGCTCTGCCCCTTCAACGCACATAATGGTCGCATTTGGCACATTAACCCCCACTTCGATAACTGTTGTAGAAACAAGTAATGAAATTTCACCCCTATAGAAGGCATTCATCACTTCATCTTTTTCACTCGGCTTCATACGACCGTGAACGAGGCCCACTTCATAGGCCTTATAAAAGTACTCTTTTAATTCTAGATACAATTCCTCAGCGGCTTGCAAGTCTAATTTTTCGGATTCTTCTACAAGAGGGCACACCACGTAGACCTGACGCCCCTCTGCCATTTCCTTACAAAAGAAAGTGCGTAATCTCTCTTTATAAGAACTATCTACAGCATATGTTTTAACAGGTTTTCGCCCTGGTGGCATTTCTTTAATTAAAGATACTGCTAAATCTCCATATACGGATAATGTCATGGTACGAGGGATTGGTGTAGCCGTCATGATAAGTACATGAGGATATGTTCCCTTCTGTTGCAATCTCGCCCGTTGATCTACGCCAAAGCGATGTTGCTCATCGACGATAACAAGGCCTAGATTATGAAAATTAACCCCCTCTTGAATAAGAGCATGGGTTCCAATAATCATATGAATTGTTCCATCAGCTAAGCCTTCATAGATGCGTTCTTTTTCCTTTTTCGTGGAGGATCCAGTTAATAGTTCTATAGTAATACCTAAATTAGCACATACAGTTTGTATCCCTTCATAATGTTGAGCCGCTAAAATCTCCGTAGGAGCCATAATTGCCCCCTGATACCCATTTTCGATGGCTTTTAATAAACTCAGGGTAGCCACAACGGTTTTACCAGAGCCTACATCACCTTGCAACAACCTTTGCATAGGTCGTTCGTCTTCCATATCGATACGAATATCCTCTAATGCTCGTTGTTGATCACCTGTTAAGGAAAACGGTAAATTCTCTATACACTGAGCCATTAGTTCCCCATTTGGTCCCATTTTAGGCCCTCTGTGGCATTGTTCTTTATTTCGCAACAAAGCTAAACCAGCTTGCATGACGAACAACTCTTCATAGGCCAATTGATAACGAGCCTTTTCATAGAGCTCTGAGGAGTCTGGGAAATGCATCATCTTAAAAGCATCATAGCGACTCATATAATGATGATCATCACGAACCTCCACAGGTAAAATCTCTGGTAATTCATGGTTAGCTGCGAACCAATTACGTACAGTTGAACGAACCACAAACTGAGATACCCCATCAGCAAGCGCGTAAATAGGAACGATACCTCGATCTGGTTCACCACCGTCTCCTAAGTTTTCCATTTGCGGTGTATTCATTTGCATGGAACCATATTGAAACTCAGCCTTACCATATGCATATATACGTTGTCCTTTTTTGTAAAAGTTTTTTTTATACCCTTGATTAAACAAAACAATCTTCAAAGGACCTGTGCCATCTGCAATGACCACCTCTAAAATAGACAATCGAGGGCGAGGGCGTTTCTCTTGTACAGCAATAACAGTACCTACGATACCACCTGTCATACCTGATTTTAAATCACCAATTCTATAAATCGTACGCCGGTCTTCATAGGTTCTGGGAAAGTAAGTCAATAAGGATGTAACATTGGTAATTCCCAATTTATGCAATTGTTTCTCACGACCAGGACCAATTCCCTTTATAGTCGTCAATCGTTCATCCATAAGAACTCCTTTAAATATACGATAAACACATGAGATATATCCAATTTTTGTATATCCTTGTGTAAAAGTCCATTTATATCTTAGAATATGATATATAGTATACCTTATATTGTAGTATATTTCATAAAAAGAGCAATATGTACGACAAAAATACTTGCTTTAAGCTATTCTTTATGATAATATACTTTTGTTATGTTATAGATTAAGCTTGGAGGTGGAAACTATGGCAAACCTTTGCGAAGTATGTGGTAAATCCACATCTAGCGGTATGAACGTGAGTCATTCTCACATTCGCACAAGAAAAACTTGGAAACCGAACATTCAAAGAGTACGGGCGGTTGTAGACGGTGCTACAAAAAAAGTAAACGTATGCACTCGCTGCCTTCGTTCTAATAAAGTTACACGCGCGTAAAATAAAAAGTACATGTACTCTTTGGGGTTCTAGAGCCCCAAAAAAGCAGTTAGTTCATTTTGAACTAACTGCTTTTTTTGTTATTTATAATGTAATATTTGGAATATAATATTGCTTAAATAACTTAATAGCATATTGATCTGTTAAGCCTGCTACATAATCAACTACATCACGTGTAGAGTAAAACGCTTTACCTGTTTCACAGCCTTCCATATCATCAGGGTGTTCCATGAAGTGAGTAAATAGATTTTTCACCACATGGGATGCCTTTTTGCGATCCGGAATTAAAGCTGGTGCCAAATATACATGTTTAAACATAAATTGACGGAATAGATTCATCGTCATTTCCACATCAGCAGACATAGATATAGCTGGCTTATCCAAGGATTCCCGTACCATATCCTCTACCATTGCAGTAATCATACTGGATGGAGTCATACCAAAATGTTCGCGCACTTCAAAAGGCAACGCCTCTGCCGTCAACATACCTGCTCGCTGTGCATCATCAAAATCATGGCACAAATACGCAATACGGTCTACAATACGAATAATTTGACCTTCCAAGGTCACAGGAATTGTAGCTCCTGTGTGACCTACGATGCCATCTCGAACAGCGGTGGTTAAATTGAGTCCTTGATGATCACCATGTCTTTCTAATACCTCAACCATGCGTAAACTTTGCTCATTATGATTAAAGTGCCCCACCATATCTCGCAATGCATATTCACCTACATGACCAAATGGTGTATGTCCCACATCATGACCCATGGCAATAGCTTCCACAAGGTCTTCATTTAAACGTAATGCACGAGCCACAGTACGACCGATTTGACCTACCTCAAGGGTATGAGTCATGCGTGTCCGATAATGGTCACCTGGCGCAATATATACCTGTGTCTTATGCTTTAACCGTCTAAAACATTTACTATGAATGATGCGATCCCGATCGCGTTGAAACGCGGTTCTAAGTGGATCAGGCTTTTCTTCTATATCACGGATTGCATCGCGGCTTTTAGCAGCATAGGGAGACAGAAACAAAACCTCCCTCTCCTCTATTTGTTCACGTATATTCATTTACCCTCCGACGCGCGATTTTTATCAATCAATTGCATGACAAGAGAAGCTGTTTCTTCAATGGATTTATTAGAAACATCTAACACTTGGCAGTGCAAACGACGCATAATAGCCTTTGCATAATCCAATTCAGATTGAATACGCTCAATAGATGCATAATTTGCTTCGTCTTCAAGACCGATAGCGCGTAAACGTTCACTACGAATATTATTTAATTTGTATGGATCTATAATAAGGCCCACGATTTTTTTTGCCGGAATCTTGAACAATTCCTCTGGCAACGGTACCTCTGGAACTAGTGGCAAATTTGCGGCTTTAATCTTTTTGTACGCCAAGAACATGGACAATGGTGTCTTACTAGTTCTAGATACACCAATAATAACTATGTCGGCCTTTTCAAAACCAGATGGATTTTTACCATCGTCATATTTCACGGCAAACTCAATAGCTTCAACCTTTTTAAAATACTCTTGGTCGAGCTTATGAACCATACCTGCTGTCATGCGAGGTTTAGTAGTTGCGATAGTACCAACTGCATCGAGAACAGGCCCCATGATATCCACAGCCGGAATATTATATTCAGCCACCTTCTCATGCAAATACTTACGTAAAGACGCAGACACAATGGTATGGCAAATAACATGATTCCCACGTTTTGCGTCGTCTATGACCTCATCAATTTGGCTTTCACTATCAATATAGGGAACACGGACAATTTCAATTTGCTCCTTATCATATTGACTCGCCGTAGCTCTCGCTACAGCCTCAGCAGTTTCCCCCAGAGAATCCGATATTGCATAAATAATTTTTTCTGCCATTCTATCAACCTCAGTGTATGCTACATTCTAAAAATACTTTTGCTACCGTCGTTTTTGATACACGGCCCACAACCTTTAAACGCTTCTTGTTACCCACATCCTCACGAGCGACGACAGGTAAACAATCTACTTCATAATCTATCATTTTCTGTGCAGCCTCTACCAAAGTATCAGTAGGCTCCACCGCTATAACCTTGCTTACAGGGGTCATAATCATAGATATAGGCATGGTATGCGAATCTGTTTGTCCCATAGAGGCGCGTAGTAAATCTTTTCGAGATACCACACCTACTAGGTATGAACCATCACACACTAATATAGTACCTACATCCTCTGTAAATAATGTGACAATTGTATCATACAAACTCGTATCCCCATTGACCACAACTGCTTGAGATAATACATCACTTACCAGAAATGACTTTAATCGCTCAGCCGTTTGTGTTTCCTTTGAAAGTCCAACATAGTAATAGCCTACGTTTGGACGTGCATCTAACACACCTAACATGGTCAATACAGATAAATCTGAGCGCAACGCAGATCTTGTGACCTCTAAATGTTCAGCAATGGCACTACCTGTTACAGGACCTTCTTCGCGAACGATTTGAGCAATTTGTTCTTGTCGTTTCGACAGTTTCACACGGTAACCCCCTTTCATCTCTGTTTGTATTATATCCTAAGTTACCATTCAGAAAAAGAGGAGACCCACAGGCCTCCTCTTTCACCATAACTATATTATTACCAAATTAGTTCGTCAGATTCTTGACGACCACGACCAGTCATAGCATCGAGCATAATTCGTTGTTCGATTTGAGCCACCATTTTCTTAGTATTAACTACTGCATCTGGGTTAACAGAAATAGAGTCGATACCACTCTTCACAAGGAATTCGCAAAGTTCAGGATATACGCTTGGCGCTTGGCCACAGATAGATACAGTTTTACCATCTTTATGGGCCACCTCAATGAGGTGACGAATTGCTCTGCGAACTGCTAAATTACGTTCATCATAGATATGTTGAACTGTTTCGTTATCGCGATCACAACCGAGTACAAGCATAGTCAAATCGTTAGAACCGATAGAATAACCATCTACATATTTATTAAATTGATCAGCTAAGATAATATTGGATGGGATCTCAGCCATGAGCCATACTTTAAAGTCTTTGCTGCGTGCAAGACCTTCTTGAGCCATTAAGTTAGTTACTAATTCAGCTTCTTCCACAGTACGGCAGAATGGAATCATAACTTGTAGATTTTTGAAACCAAATTCGTTACGCACTTTTTTGATTGCTTCTAATTCTAATTTGAAAGCAGGTGTGTACTTAGGATCATAGTAGCGAGATGCGCCACGCCAGCCAAGTAATGCACTGGATTCATGCGGTTCATATTTATCGCCACCTTTAAGGTCACGGTATTCACTAGATTTAAAGTCGCTCAAACGAACTACTACTTGGCGAGGGGCTAATGCTTGGCATACTTTACGCATACCTTCCGCCAATGTATTTACAGCAAAGTCACTGCGCCCTGTTTCGATAAGGTGCAATGGATGTTCATGAATAAAGGTTGTCCAAATGAACTCTTCACGCATGAGACCGATGCCATCACATGGTAGTACACCATATTTTTGGGCCAAATCAGGATCACCTAAGTTCATATAAATCTTAGTGCCTGTTACAGGCACATATTCAGCTGCTGCCCCTGTAGAAACTTGAGCTTCAGGCTTTTTAACGATATCTTCTAATACGCCATCATATACGATACCATTTGTAGCATCAACGGTAATCATTTGACCATCTTTAATAGAGGTAGTCGCTTCATGACTACGGCTCTTAGTACCTACGATACAAGGAATACCAAGCTCACGGCTAACGATAGACGCATGACAAGTCATACCACCAGCGTCAGTAACAATTGCTTTTGCCTTTTTCATGGCTGGCACCCAGTCAGGAGCTGTCATAGCTGTAACAAGAATTTCGCCTTCTTTGAACTCATCGATATCCTCAGGATTGATGATAACGTGAGCTTTACCTGCTGCATTACCAGGGGATGCTGGCAAACCTTTTACAATAATATCACGATTACCTGCATCTAATGTGCTAGCTTTTTCGGACGTTTCTGATTTTTCTTTGCGGGACCAAACTGTTTCTGGACGAGCTTGCAAGATCCAAATCTTGTCATTGCGTTCATCTACGCCCCATTCCATATCCATGTAGCAACCATAATGCTTTTCAATTGCTTTTGCATATTCTGCAAGTTCCAAAACTTGAGCATCTGTAATAACTTGTTGTTTTGCTTCGTCAGCTGGCACCACTTCTTCAACACAGTCACCATCGGCTTTACGAACAAGGCGAACATGTTTATCGTTAATCATACGGTCCGTAATTTCCATCTTTTCTTTATCCACACGGAAATTATCTGGTGTAACCGTACCTTGTACAACATATTCACCAAGACCCCAAGAGCCTTCAATAAGAATATTGTTATCATTGCCTGTTACAAGGTCAACAGTGAACATTACGCCAGCGGCTTTAGAGAATACCATCATTTGAACGGCAGCACTCAATGCTACTGTCATATGATCGAAACCTTGTTTTACACGGTAGTATGTTGCACGATCTGTGAAAGTAGATGCATAGCATTCTTTTACTTTCTCGATGATAACGTCAGCACCACGTACATTTAAATATGTATCTTGTTGGCCTGCAAAGCTTGCATCTGGCAAGTCTTCTGCTGTTGCACTAGAACGAACTGCTACGAATGGATTTTCTTCGTTTACTTTTTTACCAAGTTCTTCATAAGCATGACGGATAGCATCTGCCAATTCTTTTGGCATTTCTTCTTCGCAAATCATGCGGCGAATTTTAGCACATACTTCACGCAATAATGCAGAATTTTCTACATCATCTAACGCATCAAGTTCAGCGCGGATTTTATCTTCCAAACCTGTTGCTTTCATAAACTCACGATAACCATGAGCAGTTGTAGCAAAACCGTAAGGTACAGGTACATTAGTGGAGGATGTCAATTCCCCTAAGGAAGAAGATTTACCACCAACTAAATTAACATCTTCACGTTGTAATTCATCAAACCAAAGTACGTATGCTGTTTCGCGATTCATGTGAGAACCTCCTAGTCAATTAGTGCAACACATTAAACCTTTTACACATAAATAGTATACCTTAATTTAAAATCTGTCAATTTATATGAGGGTTATTATGCAAATAAATCTCCCTATATATATCTAAAAAGTTTTTCAGCACTCGCCCCGTTAGTCCCCATATGGTGTATTGTTCATAGGGATAGAAATAGACGGAGTAGTTTTGTCTAATTTTCCAGTCAATGTTGTAGCCTTCTAATAAATGGAATGGAAAGTCCTTTAACGGTCTTGTAGCTATATCTAGATGACCTACAGTTGGCTCCATGTCTAATAGATATTGTAATGGAACGGTGAATACCTCTCCTACTTCATCAGGATTTGGTTTTAAATCACTTGTATGTAAACGTACGGCTACAGCATATAATTTGACACCTATCGCAGATACGAGACAGTCTAAATTACCAAGTAATTCAATTTGATCTAAATCTATGCCCAATTCTTCAGAGCACTCACGCATGGCAGCATGGGCACTGCTTTTATCATTAGGTTCACAGTGGCCACCAGGAAAGCTAATTTCACCAGGCTGACGGCGTAGCTTATTACTGCGTACAGTAAATACTACGTGATCTTCCCCATCGATTTCTAGTAATGGTACTGCTACGGCCGCAGTTATAACATCAATGTCGGTAAGAACAGTATGTTCTCGTTTTTCTAGGAAATTAGATAGTTTCTTGTCCATATATAGTCCTCTTACTTTATAGTAAAATTTATACAATATCCATATAAATCTTTTATGTATCAAATTAGTATTTTATATTTATCTTTTATATTTATCTTTTATATTCATCTTTTATATTCATTATACATTAACTTGTACCTAAATTTTGGAGTTACTATTAATAGATACAATAGAGGAAAATCTTATAAAGAAAATGGACAAAAAAACTGTGATGAGGTTTCTACCCCATCACAGTTTTATATTAGTTAAATTTAATTTTTATAAATTTACGCTTACCTACTTGAACGATCATGCCCTCTTCAAGGGTAAGGTTTTCTTCTGTATATTTTTCTCCATTTACTTTAAAAGCACCAGCTTTAATGGAGCGACGTGCTTCACCATTAGAGGCAGTCAAACCAGCATCTGTACAGAATTGTGGTACAAAGATTGGTTCTGTTGGCGCATCCATAGCGTATTCAGGAATATCTGTAGGTAATGCGCGTTGTTGGAATACACGTTTGAATTCTTCTTCTGCCTCAAGAGCAGCCTCTTCACCATGGTACAAACGAACAATGGTACGAGCTAATTGCATTTTAGCGTCACGTGGATGTAATTCACCACTTTCAAGACGTTTTTTCATGTCCTCTTGTTCTTCAATTGGCATATCTGTAACGAGCATGAAGTAGCGCATCATCAATTCATCAGGAATAGACATTGCTTTACCGTACATTTCTTTAGGTTCTTCGTCGATACCGATGTAATTGCCTAAAGATTTACTCATTTTTTGAACACCGTCAAGGCCTTCAAGCAATGGCATTGTGATAACAACTTGAGGTTCTTGACCTTCTAATTCTTGTAAATGACGGCCCATTAACAAGTTAAAAGTTTGGTCTGTACCACCAAATTCAACATCAGCATGTAATGCTACAGAATCTTGACCTTGCATCAATGGATACATAAACTCATGAACACCAATAGCACGACCTTCTTTAAAGCGTTTATTGAAATCATCACGTTCCATCATACGCGCTACAGTGTAAGAACTTGCCAAACGTAGAACATCAGCAAAATTCATGGATTCAAGCCATTCACTGTTGTCGCGAACGATAGTTTTTTCAGGATCCAACACTTTGAAGATTTGTGTTTTATAAGTTTCAGCATTTTTCAATACTTCTTCTTTTGTAAGTGGTGGACGAGTTGCGCTTTTACCAGTAGGATCACCAATACGTGCAGTGAAACCACCGATAACAATCACTACTTGATGACCAAATTCTTGGAACAAACGTAATTTACGAAGTGGTACAGTATGACCCAAATGAATATCTGGCGCTGTTGGGTCCAAACCTAGTTTTACAACTAACGGTTTATTTTCCTTAATGGATTTTTCTATTTTCTTTACAAGATCTTGTTCATTAATTAAATCTGCTACGCCGTGTTTAATTTGGCGTACTTGTTCTTGAGCACTAACCATGATAATCCTCCTCGAAATACTATTGTTTTAGTATACCATTATCTAAAAACTTTCACAATTATATATATAGTATTGGTTTTAAGCCATTTATGATATAATATCTATAACTGCGTAATAGAATTTACGTTATATTTACTAACAAAAGAAAAAAGAGGTGACTCTATGAGTAATAACTCAAATGCGAGAAGCAGCCGCCGTTCTAACGGTAGCGGCTCTACACCGAAGAAAACAAGTCCAAAGCGTCTATTTTGGATTTGTGCCCTTCTCCTTATACTCATCGTAGCCGGAGGTGGCTGTGGTTTTATCAGTGCCACACTGTCTAACCTACCAGATGTATCCAATGTACGTCCTTCCGCATCGTCTCAAATTTACGATGTGCACGGTAATCTCATCACAACGGTTCATTCCACAGAGAATCGATTACCAGTACCTTTAAAAGATGTACCAAAGGATTTACAAAATGCCTTTGTTGCTACTGAGGACTCTCGCTTCTACTCCCATCACGGTATCGACCCAGTTGGTATCTTACGTGCTGTATGGGTTAACCTTGTTCATAGTGGCGTATCTGAAGGTGGTTCTACTATCACTCAACAGTTAGCGCGTAATGCATTCTTGTCTCAAGACAGAACATTTAAACGTAAAATTTCTGAAGCATTACTAGCACTAAAAATTGAACAACACTACACTAAGGATGAAATCCTAGAAATGTACATGAACCAAATTTACTTTGGTCAAGGTGCATACGGTGTACAATCTGCAGCTCATGTGTACTTTGGTAAGGATGCTAGCCAATTAACGCTTGCTCAAGCAGCGCTCATTGCGGGCTTACCACAAAGTCCTAACTACTACTCTCCATTCAATGATTTGGAAGCTAGTAAAAAACGTCAAGCCGTTGTATTAGGCCAAATGGTTAAATACGGATACATTACACAAGAGCAAGCTGATGAAGCGCGTCAAGCAGATTTAGGCTTAGTGGCAAAACAAGAACAAACGCATGAAAAATCTAATGCGTCTTACTTCATTAACTATGTTATTGCACAAGTTTCTGAAAAATATGGTGACGATGCAATCTATAAAGATGGTTTAAAAATTTATACTACTCTCGATATGGATGCACAAAATGCAGCTGTAGCAGCAATGCAAAACTTGCCTAACTACTACACAGATAGCAATGGTTTACATCAACCACAAGGTGCTATCGTAGCTATGAACCCTCATAATGGTTACATTATGGCTATGGTTGGTGGCCGTGGTGATGATGCATTTAACCGTGCTACACAAGCAGAACGTCAACCAGGTTCCGCTATGAAACCATTTGTATATTTGGCAGCTATTCAATCTGGTAAAACTCCTGGTTCTATCGTAGATGATAGCCCTGTTACATTTGGTAACTGGAGCCCTAAAAACTATGAAAATGACTTCGTAGGTAGCATTACATACCGCTATGCATTACAACATTCTCGTAACGTAGCTGCCGTAAAAATTGCTGATGAAGTAGGCATGTCTAAGATTATTAAACTTGCTAAAGAAATGGGTATCTCTACTCTAACTGATCAAGATAATAACTTGTCTACTGCACTTGGTGGTTTAACTCATGGTGTAACACCTCTTGAAATGGTTCAAGCTTATGGTGTACTCGCTAATGGTGGTATCAAAGTTCAACCTACGGCAATCGTTAAAATTGTAGACCGCAATGGTCAAGTTGTGGAAGAAAACTCCATCCAAGAAAAACGTGTTATTGATGAAAAAGATGCGGCCATCATGACTAATATGCTAGAATCTGTTATAAATGGCGGTACTGGCGGTAATGCCGCAATCGGTCGTCCTGCAGCAGGCAAAACTGGTACAACAGATGATTCCAAGGATGCTTGGTTCGTTGGTTACACGCCTGATTTAGTAGCTGCCGTTTGGATTGGTGATGACTATGGCTCGGAAACATTACGAGGCATGACCGGTGGTGACACACCTGCTATTATGTGGGGCCAATTCATGGCAAATGCGCTTGCCAATACCCCTGCTTCTGACTTCTCCGTTCCTGCTAGCGCTCAATCAGCTGTTTCTGAAGGTTATTATAATCCTGTAAAAGCACAGCCTAAAAAAGACGCTGCTAAGGACGAAAAAGCAGACAAAAAAGACGATAAAGACAAGTCAAAAGATGAAGCTGTAAAAGATGACAGTGGCTCAAAAGATGATGCAACTGAACAGAAATCTAATTCATCGAAAAGTAAAAAGTCTAGTAAAAAAGATCGTTAATCTAATACTCTAAAGGAGCGGAACATGTGTTCCGCTCCTTTCTTTTACGTAAAAAGGTAGTAAGTTCTAAGAACTTACTACCTCTTCTATTTCTATATATGTATATGGCTATACCCCATAACCAATTTGATATACGATAATAATTTACTGTATTATCTATAACTATATCACTATTGTGTAGCTTTATTTCAGAACTACATTGGTAGCTCCTGCACCACCTTCATCATAGCCTGCCGTTTCAAAATGAGCTACATGCGGTAAGGTACGCAAATATTGATGTACACCTTCTCGTAATGCGCCAGTCCCCTTACCGTGAATAATGCGCACTTGATTAACACCACCAAGTAAAGCTTGGTCAATAAATCTACCAACAGAAACTGTCGCTTCATCTACCGTTTGTCCAAGAATATTGATTTCAGTACGAACCTCTTTTTGGCGTTGTACGGCAGAGCCCCCCATACGTTTTCGTGTCTTAGGCATGGATGCCTTTTGTTCACGAGCCAGCTTATTGCCTTCTTCACGTGTAGTAGATTGTAATTCGCTAACCTTTACAGTAGCTGTTAATCCATTAATATCTACATTCACTCGATTACCATTGATAGACAATACAGTACCTAATGAGCGCAATGACGTAACATATACAGCTTGGCCCACCTTAATAGCATCTGCTGTCAAGGACTTACGATCATCATCTACTGGAGCTTCTGGCACATGCACATTAGAGATGCCCTTACGAGCTGCATTGATGGCAGATTGACGCTTATCTTTATTTGTTTCAGAGAATTGCGCTTTCAATTGCTTGATAATCGCTTCTCCTTCAACGCGTAAACTACGTTTCATAGATTCTGCATCAGCTTGAGCTTTGGCTAAGATTTGTTTACGTTTTTCATTAAACTGTTTCTTTTCCTTCTCTAATTGACCACGCATACGACGTGTTTCATCTAGCTCTTTCTTTAAGGCTCTTTCCCGTTCAGATGCTTTACGAAGCTGTTCATTCAAATCTGAAAGAACCTCTTCCATTTCATGACTACCAAATTGAGATTTATACTCTGCAGCACGTGTTACGATGTCTTTTGGTAAGCCTAAACGAGCCGCAATACTCAATGCATGGCTACTACCGGCTACGCCGATATGGAGTCGATACGTTGGTTTTAATGTACGCTCATCAAACTCTACATGGCCATTTTCAATACCTTCCGTGTGGTATGCATAATTTTTAAGCTCATTATAATGGGTACTTACCATCATGAGAGCGCCTTTTTTACGGAAGAACTCAAGGATAGATACTGCAAGCGCACTACCTTCTTCTGGATCAGTACCAGATCCAAGCTCATCGAGTAATACCAAATCATTTGGACCACAATGTTTAATGATAGAAATAACTTGTGTCATATGAGCGGAGAACGTACTTAAGCTAGCTTCAATACTTTGCTCGTCCCCAATATCGGCAAAGACATTATGGAATATTGGCAACATGGATCCGTGATCAGCAGGAATAAATAAACCACATTGGTTCATTAAACTCAATAGCCCTAATGTTTTAAGGGATACTGTTTTACCACCTGTATTAGAACCAGTAATCAATAAAATACGATACGATGTACCTAATTGAATATTTGTAGGCACTACCACATTCGGTGGGATTAATGGATGACGAGCTCTCATGAGATTGACATTTCTATCAGTACTCAAGATGGCCGGTACACCCTTATAAGAAATAGCAAGGCTCGCCTTACCATATACAAATTCGATATGGGATACCTTTTCACAAGCATCCATCAAATCATTACTATGTTGTTTTACAAGGGCTGATAATTCACGGTAAATACGCAATACCTCTTGCTCTTCACCAATCAAAGCCTCTTGTAATTCATTATTTAGATTCACCAAGCGCATCGGTTCAATATAGAGTGTTTGACCCGTTGCAGAACGGTCGTGAATAAGACCATCAAAATATTGGCGATATTCCTGTTTTACAGGGATTACATAGCGATTATTACGCTGTGTAATGATCGTTTCTTGGAAATACTTCTGATTATCCTTGTCGTGTAAGATAGCTTGAATATCATTTTTGATCTTTTCCCGAGTTTTGATAATCGTATTTCTTAGGCTCGCCAACTTAGGAGATGCTGTATCAAGCAATTCCCCTTTTTCATCAAAGACGCGTTTAAAGCGATTTTCAATGCGATCTGTATTTGGCATATCCTGTACCCATAAGGATAGCAATGGATATTCCATATATTTCGTTCTAAAGAACTTTGTCATGCGTTTATAAGCACCAATGGTTAAATAAATATCCCACAATGCTTCACGAGTAAGGACAAAGTCTTTACGACTCTTCTTACAGGACTCACGAATATCTCGCGTACCGCCTAACGGTTGTTCTACCTCAGTTTGCAAAGAACGCATGGCTTCTGCCGTTTCATCAAGGTTCTCTTGAATGGCTTTTGCATCTGTCATAGGTTCGATGTGCATGGCTAATTCTTTAGCAATGGTAGAACTACAATATTGTTGTAATTGTTCTTTTATATGGTGAAAGTCTAATACATCTTCGTTAAACAATGTACTACCTCTTTTATAAAATACCTCTAAAATAGTGGCCCCTTGTAATAGGCGTATCATCCTTGCCTACACTTTTAGGAGGAGCCTCTTTTGTTCCATTTTGAATGGATACATAATCTGCTACGATAATACGCAATCTCTTTGGATTCATATGACGTCCATCGATGCGCAAAATATGTAGCCCTTTTCGATGTAACTCTGGCACATACGCGCGCATATCCATTTCATGACTGTTCATGATGTGCATACGGCAATACGGATCCGTACGAAGTGGGAACACTTCCCCTTTACGGTCCTTTAATGCGTAATCTTCCTTTACACACGGCATAGGGCAATTTTCCTTTTTACCAGTCCCTACAAAGCTAGCGATGGCACAGTATTCAGAAATCATCATTTCCGTATAGCCATGAACCATAACCTCTAATGGCAAATTAGTAGATTTTTGTAAGCTTACGAGTTGCGTCAAGGTTAACTCTAAGGATGGCGCTATGCTACTCATATTAAAGTCTTGCCATACTTGTAGTGCAGAGCCATTAAATATATTAAGACCTGTATCGGCTTCAACAGCACCGGTATACCCTAAATCACGGAGCCACAATAATGCTTGTGGGACGTGAATAGAAATGCTATCCGGTTTAGCCTCTACCATAGTCTTAAGCGTATTCATATACGCCTTTACTTCATCATCTTTCACGACACGAGGGGTAGCAAATACACAAAGTACATTATGATCTTTGCAAAGCTTAGCTACCTGCTCGTAGATGCTAAGTTCATAAGGCTTACGTTGTAAACGGTCACCACCGAAGATAATCTTCTTAGCGCCCCCTTCAATAGCTGCTTTCACAGCCTCTAGTTCATCAACGCGAGCACTCACCATAGGCTCAGAATATTGAACCTTAGCCTTCGCAACCATAGATGACATATCTTGAGGCTCTACAGCCAGCTCAGCCCAAGCTGTTTCATGGTCTGTAATTAACAAGTTTTCTAATGCCTCAACAGCATCGCGACGCAATGCATTTAACACACTAGCTGGCCACATATACGGACCTTCAGGGATAGACATAGAGCCAAGCATAAACAATGTATTGCCTAATCTACCTACTTGGTCTGTAATCTTCTCTAATGTAGTCGGTTTGTTATTAGCATAAACAGGATCAAACTCATTAGATACTGTCACAGTACGACCATCATTTAATACAAAGGTAAGGTCTGTGCAAGGTTGTTCTCGGTCTGTATTAATAGATAGATAACCATGTACCTCTAATTTAGCACTGAAATCTTGTAAGCCTCGTTGCTTTTGAGATTTTGGCGTAGATGCTAAAAATACTTGTCCCGCTGCAAACCCTTCATCAGGTTTGCCTACAAAATGCTTTTCATCCATTAAGGACCAATTCTGATCAATTTGATAATACGTAATACTACCAGAATCTTGCATTACCTTTAAAAGTGATCCTTTTTCAATCGGTTCTGTTAGGAATAAATGAACTTGTCCCTTTTTGACCTCTGCTTTACCAATTAATTTGCCTTGATTATTTGGAGCTACAACAGTCATCATAGATTTCCCTACATGGTCTGTTAAGTAATCTGTAGAGAAGCCACGATTAAACCCAGACGCCAATGCATCGGCATCAGCAGCATCCATATGAGCCGTATCTAAAATATGACGATAGGTCCCAATGACTTGACGCACATAGGAAACCTTTTTCATACGCCCTTCTACCTTAAAGGACGTAACACCAGCAGCTACGAGCTCATTCATATGCTCACTATAGTTAAGATCCTTTGGACTTAATAAATAGGCTTCGTGTTTAGGTAGCAAACTAGTACCAGAAGAATTCAATAGTTCATAAGGCAAACGGCAAGGTTGTGCGCAGGCACCACGGTTACCACTACGACCACCGATAAAGGAACTCATCAAGCATTGACCAGAATAGCACACACATAAGGCACCATGTACAAAGACTTCGATTTCAGCTGTACAGTTTTTACAAATATGTTCAATTTCAGGAAGGCTCAATTCACGAGCCAATACAACACGGGTAAAACCGAGGCTTTCATAAAAACGAACAGCATCTAATGTAGCCGCCGTCATCTGCGTACTGCCATGTAAGTGAAGTTTAGGAGCCACTCGTTGTGCCAATTTAGCAACTGCTAAATCTTGAACGATAATAGCATCCACACCGATGCGCTCTAAGTCCTTCAAATACGCCTCGAGATCCTTTAATTCGGAATCACCTATGAGGATATTTACGGTTACATATACGGACACATCCAAAATATGAGCCAAACGAATAGCCTCAGCCAGTTCTTCAATGCCAAAGTTTGCTGCATGAGCACGAGCATTAAAGCCTTTGCCACCAAGATAAATAGCATCAGCCCCAGATTCTAAAGCGGCTATAAAGTTTTCCATCGTACCGGCAGGAGCCAATAATTCCATGGATAATCCTTTCTACCTAACTAAAGGTATAACTATAGTACTAAAAGGGTTTACCATATGGTAAACCCTTTCAATATACTGCTTGAGATTAACGTAATCTGCAGTTAATTTCTGCTAATGCATCGATAATAGCTTGAATGTTACCATCAATATCTTCATCATTCAACGTGCCTTCCATAGAGCGGAATTGCAAGTTGTATGCAAGACTGCGGTAACCAGCTTCGATATGTTCACCTTCGTAAACGTCGAAGATAGATGCACTTTCTAAATATTCGCCACCATGCTCTTTAATGATAGATAAAATTTCACCACTAGATACGGACACAGGTGCCACAATAGCAAGGTCACGGCTAGTACCTGGGAATTTACTGAAAGATGTATAGCGGAATGCTGGAATCGTTAAGGATAATACTGCTTCCAAATCGATTTCAAACATGTATACTTTTCCTGGTAAATCAAAGTTTTTGCTCACTTGTGGATGTAATTCACCATATTGAGCAATCATTTTACCATCAACTACGTATTGAGCACTTACACCAGGGTGGAAGTAAGGTTCAGTGCCACGATTAATTTCATAGCCTTTAACACCTAGTTCAGCCAACAACGCATCTACGATACCTTTTACATCATAGAAATCTGTAGTGCGTTCTGCTTGATTCCAGCCAGCTTGGTTTGCTTTGCCCATCAAGATACCACAAGCCATAGGGCGTTCATGAGGTACCTCTGTCAAAGGCAATGCTTTTGGTTCATATACATTCGCTGTTTCAAACAACCAAAGATCCTTATTTTGTTGCGCAATATT
This sequence comes from Veillonella parvula, assembly GCF_048309325.1. Classification (GTDB taxonomy): domain Bacteria; phylum Bacillota; class Negativicutes; order Veillonellales; family Veillonellaceae; genus Veillonella; species Veillonella parvula_T. Next base: position 406,520 of record NZ_DBFBTX010000005.1, on the reverse strand, counting down.
GCGTTTCGCAGCTTCGATAACAGCTGGCACCAATGTAGTACGCATATAAGGGAATTCTTCGGAAATAGGATTCAAAATTGGAATGGCTGTATAACGGCTATCCCCTTCAGGAAGCATCATATTGGAAAGGCCATCTTTATGCATAAAGCTAAATGTAATGATTTGAGTCATACCCAATTTAGCTAACGTATGTGTTACCTCTTTCGTAAGAGCTTTCTTAGGCGTCATACCACCAGAGGACAATACGGCTACAGGAATTGTAGGAGCAATATTATCATAGTTATAAATACGAGCTACCTCTTCAGCGATATCAGGCATTACTGTTACGTCACCGCGCCATGTTGGAACGAGGGCAGATAATTGGTCCCCGTCTTCAGTTAAAACGAATTCAAGGGCAGTCAAAATGCGAACCATTTCGTCTTTTTCAATGTTTGTACCCAAGTAATCGTTGATTTGTTTTGCTGTGAAAGTAACTGTATGTTGCTCTACAGGGTTCTTGTACAGATCGATAATGCCTACGTCAACTTTACAGGATGGGCAAATTTGTTGCAACAACTGTGCTGCTCTGTCGATAGCATAGGCAGTGTATTTATGGTTTACGCCACGTTCAAAACGTCCAGATGCTTCAGAACGCATACCAAGCGCTTTTGCAGTGCGGCGAATGGATGGTCCATTAAACACAGCAGCTTCAAGCATAACAGTAGTCGTTTCATTTGTTACTTCGCTATCAAAGCCACCCATGATACCAGCTACACCTACTGGGCGTTCTGCATCAGCAATAATAAGCATAGAGTCATTCAATTCACGTTCAGAACCATCAAGTGTAACAAGAACTTCACCATTTTTAGCACGTCTTGCCACTAGTTGATGACCTTTTACATGGTCATAGTCATAGGCATGCATAGGTTGACCAAGTTCTAACATAACATAGTTTGTTACGTCTACTACATTATTAATAGGACGAATACCGCTGTTACGCAAACGATTTTGCATCCACAATGGAGATGGCTCAACCTTTACATCTGTAACGATACGAGACATGAATCGTGTACAAAGATCATCAGCTTCAATAGATACAGATGCTTTGCCTTCAATGGACTCACCATTTTCGTTAACCATGATAACAGGGAATAAAGCTTTTTGATTTGTCATCATGCCGAATTCGCGGGATAAGCCAACCATGGAGAAGCAATCTGCACGGTTTGCAGTCAATTCAAATTCATACACTGTATCATTTAAGCCCAATACGTCTTTTACATCAAGGCCGATTGGTGTGCCTTCAGGAAAGATATAAATACCTTGTGCTTCTTCTGGCAATACTAAATCGCTGGAGATACCAAATTCTGCAACAGAACAGAACATGCCTTCAGATACTTCGCCGCGCAATTTACCTTTTTTAATTTCTGTTCCATCAGCTAAGCGAGATTTATGGTACGCTACAGGTACGATTTGACCTACCGCTACATTTGTTGCTGCTGTTACGATTTGTTTTGTAACAGGCTCACCTTCTTCAGTAAGGCATTCAACTTGACATACTTGTAATTTATCTGCATCTGGATGTTTCGTAATTTCTACGATTTTACCAGTATAAATTTTCTTAATGCCATTATCCATAGCAATGACATCTTCTACAGGAATCCCTGCTTGTGTTAATTCATCGGCCAATTCTTGAGCAGGACGATTCATATCCACAGGCACGTATTCGTTCATCCACTGTAAACTTGCTTTCATGAGTTCCTCCTAAAATTGTTCCAAGAATCGTACATCATCTTCAAAGAATAGACGTAAATCATTAATGCCATATAAAAGCATAGCAATACGTTCTACGCCCATACCAAAGGCAAAGCCTTTAACCTTTTCAGGATCGTACCCATTAATACGCAATACATCCGGATGAACCATACCGCATCCTAAGATTTCAAGCCAACCTGTATGAGAACATACACGGCAACCTTCACCACCACACATTACACAGGAAATATCTACTTCTGCAGATGGTTCTGTGAATGGGAAGAAGCTTGTACGGAAACGTACCTTTGTTTCATCCCCATACATATGACGCAAGAAGGACTCTAATGTGCCTTTCAAATCAGCAAATGTAATATGCTCATCGATGATGAGGCCTTCCACTTGATGGAATACTGGGGAATGTGTTGCATCATAGTCCCAACGATAAACCTTACCAGGCGCAATCATACGGATTGGGCTGTTAGGTTCATGACGTTGCATTGTACGAGCTTGTACTGGAGATGTATGGGTACGCAATAAGAAGTTTTCTGTAATATAGAAGGAATCTTGCATATCACGTGCAGGATGGTCTTTAGGCAAGTTTAAGCATTCGAAGTTGTAGTAATCTTGCTCTACTTCTGGACCTTCTTCAACGGTATACCCCATTTTCATGAAGAAGTCCTCAATCATTTCATTAACCTTTGTTAATGGATGGATATGACCAGCTTTTTGTGCACGGCCAGGTAATGTAATATCGATGCGCTCTTTTTCTAAACGAGCATTTAACTCTGCAGTTTCCATACGAGCTTTAACCGTATCAATTTCAGCCTCTAACGCTTCACGAACAGCATTAACAAGGGCCCCCGCTTTAGGACGTTCTTCTGGAGATAATTTACCAAGACCTTTTAATAAAGCCGTTACCTCGCCTTTTTTACCTAAATATTTAACACGTATATCTTGCAACGCTTGTTGATTAGCAGCGCCTTTGATGGCATCAAGGGCTTCTGCCTTAATACGTTGTAATTCTTGTTCCATTCAAGCATCCTCCTATTTGTAAAAGTCTAACTTATATTATACCAAATCAGGGTTATCTTCTTCAATAAAACGCCATGGTAAATCAGGTAATGGCTTCTCTTCTAGTACAAAAAATGTACCCCGTGCCAAGTGAACAAGTTCACCTAATTCATTATAAATACGAGCGGTAGCAACCATAGTAGTTTTACCGTTGTGCTCTACATTGGCTACACCACGCAATACAGCACCGCCCTTAACAGCTTTCACATAGTTACCATTAAGATCAATGGTGCTAACAGATTTTCCCAATGTAAAACAAGCAGTCCCCATCACACTATCTGCTAAGCCAATACATACGGCACCATGCAAATCCCCTCTAAAATTGCAGTAATCTGTTTCATTTGTTTGCAATGTCATTTCCGCATGACCTGGTTCCACTGCTGTAATCGCAGAATCTTTTACCCAAGAAAATGGGTTTTGATCTCGTAATTCGTTGAAATATTCTAACAATGTTGTAGCCATAAGGTTCTCCATTCTATATACATACTCATAGATTAACTAATCTGAATACTAAGTCTATTACATTACCTGTATGAAAATCTTTATAGTTAAATGTAAAAATTCAATACAAACATATAAAAATGGTGCGTTACATCATACATATTGTATCATGCAACGCACCATATGCGAATAACTCTATCTAATTATATGGTATGTTCTTAAGAAAACACATTTATAAATTCAAAACTATTCATAATGCAATGCATCGATTGGATTGAGCTTAGCCGCTTTACGGGCTGGGTATATACCAAAAATCAAACCAATAGCCATGGAAAAGGCAAAGGACATTATGATTGTTGGAACAGATACAATTGTACTCATTCCAGATACCATTCCGATTACTTTTGAGGCTCCTATACCGAAAGCAATACCAATAAAGCCCCCTATCAAACTGATTACAACGGCTTCTATTAAGAATTGCGTAACAATTACGCTATACGTAGCCCCCAAAGCTTTACGCACACCAATTTCTCGAGTCCGTTCCGTTACAGATACAAGCATGATGTTCATAATACCAATGCCACCTACAACTAGAGAAATCGCAGCAACAGCCCCCAGGAATAACGTAAATGTTCCCGTCGTCTGAGCCACTGTTTCCATAATAGATTTCATATTTTGAATATTAAAATCATCCAAATTTGTATCTTTTATATTATGACGAACACGCAACAAGTTCTCTATATCTGCCTGCAAACGATCGATGCCCTCATCATCCTTAGCCACAACATACACCCTGCGAAGATAGTCAATGCCCTCTACGCGCTCCATTGATGTTGTATATGGAATTAACACCGTATCGTCTTGGTCATTACCCATGGTTCCGTTCCCTTTACTTTTGAGAACACCAATGACACGGAATGGAATATTTTTAACACGGATTTCCTTGCCTACAGGATCTTCATCAGCAAACAAATTTTTTACTACCGTTTGTCCCACAACCGCTACACGTTCTCGGTTCTGAACATTTTTATCGGAGAAAAATCGACCAGATGTCATAGTCCAATTATTTACGTCCTGAAAGTTAGCATTAACCCCCGCAACAGATGTAGTCCAGTTTTTATTTTGATAAATCACCACATAAAAGCCATTTGTCATAGGACTGGCGGCTTTTACACCTTCTAACTTAGCAATAGCTTCATAGTCAGATATTTTCAACGATTTCATGGACCCCTGCGAAGATCTAGCACCTGGCGTCCGCGGCGCCCCTGGCAGAACTACCAACAAGTTAGAGCCTAAGCTAGAAATAGAATCCTCAATATCTTGCTTCACCCCATTACCGATAGATACCAAGGCAATAACAGCTGCTACACCGATAATGATACCTAACATGGTCAAAAGGGAGCGCAATTTATTAGCAATCAAGGAAGCCCATGCCATTAGAAAACTTTCTTTATACATTAGGCACCTCCTTTATAGGAGTCATATTAGAATTGATCGAATCCTCTACGATTATCCCATCTTTCAAGACTACATTACGACTCGCATACGTAGCAATATCAGGTTCATGTGTAACTAGAAGAATTGTACGTCCTTCATCGTGAAGACCTCTAAATATATTCATAACATCAATGGTTGACTTAGAGTCGAGATTCCCTGTCGGTTCATCAGCCATAATAATAGCAGGATTATTCGCCAATGCACGAGCAATCGCTACACGCTGTCGTTGCCCCCCAGACAACTCGGATGGCAAGTGATCCATACGCTCGTCTAATCCGACAGACTGTAATAATTGAGAAGCTCGTTCAATGCGCATCTTTTTATTTACACCGGCATAAATCATAGGAAGCACTACATTTTCTAGGGCTGTTAATTTTGTCAACAAATTAAAGCTTTGAAATACAAAACCGATCTGTTTGTTACGCACATACGCAAGTTCATCATCAGATAAGGTAGCAACCTCGTCTCCATTGAGTCGATAAGAACCAGTTGTAGGTCGGTCCAAACATCCGAGAATATTCATAAAGGTTGATTTACCTGAGCCAGATGGTCCCATAATGGATACAAATTCACCCTTATTGACAACTAAATCAATGCCATGTAGAACAGGTACTGATAATTTGCCATTCACATAGGTTTTTGTAATTCCTTGTATGTCAATTACTGTTTGGTTCATAAGCACCTACCCTTAGAATGGTCCAGCTACATTATTTTTGGGTGCATTTACATCACCGCTTACGATAATTTCATCACCTTCAGATAAACCTTTTAAGATTTGAACATTAGTATCCCCAGTTACACCTGTAGAGACAGCGGTTCGTACTGGTTGACCATCTTTTATAACATATACATACTCACCTTGTTTGTCCGTACGTACAGCAGTAAGAGGAACTACCAATGTATTTTTAATATCTTCACCAAAAATTGTGGCACGAGCCGTCATAGTTGGTAGGAAATTACCTGCAATATTTTCAGGAATTTGAACCTTAACAGTATAGTACACAACACTACTACTTGTAGTGCCCATATTACCTTTTGTACCTTTTGCAATTTCAGAAACGTAACCTGTGAAAGTTTCACCTGGCTTAGAATCTACAGTAAACTCTACCTTAGCACCTTGTTTGATATTGCCAATATCTGTTTCATCTACAGTAAGATAAATCTCTAAATTTTTTAAATCTGCAATGGTAGCAATGATCATTTGTGTGGAGATACCAGTACTAATAGTTTGACCTGCTTTTAGTGGTGTACCTACAACAGTACCAGACATTGGAGCTGTAATCGTAGCATCACTTAAATCCGCTGCAGCACGTTCATAGGTAGATTTAGCACGTTCATAAGCTGTTACAGAATCATCATATGTTTGTTGTGCAATAGCATCTTGAGCCGCCAAAGATTTATAACGATTCATATCAAGTTCTGCTTTAGCCAACGCTGCACGGGCATCATCAACAGATGCTTGTAATTGACGTGTATCAATATAAGCAATAACTTGACCAGCCGTAACTTGATCATTCTCTTTAACTAAAACTTTTTCAAGTTTACCAGCAACGTTTGTAGAAACATCTACATAATTTACAGGGTTAATAGTACCTGTAGCACTGATACTAGTTTTTACATCACCCTTTTCAACCTTGCCAGTAGTGTATAACGTTTGTGCTTGATTTGCATTTAGACTATCCATGTAGTAATATATGCCGCCACCAAGAACACAAAGAACAACAGCACCTGTTACTATACGTTTACGATGCTTTTGTAAGAACTCTTTCATTATGATCTCCTTTTTTTAAGATGAAGATATATTAAAAAGACATTTATTCTATATCAACACATATAGTATTTTTAAATTATACAGCACCAATTGCTTTTACGCAATATAATTTCATTAATGAATAAATTATGATATATAAAAAATGGCCCTTACGGGCCATTAACTACTCAATATTGATAATAGTCTATAATCCTTTTCATCAATTGGAAATTCAAGACGTTCTGCCTCTTCATAAGATAGGGCGCGGATATGACCATCTATATAACCTACTAATCGGTTATCGAAACCACTCATTAATAGATTAAGGCAGGCTTCACTCATACGAGCCGCTAAAATAGCATCAAATGCCGATGGACCACCACCACGTTGTAAGTATCCTAACACGGTTAAGCTAGGATCAAATTCCGTATGCTCCTTGATGAAAGCTTTCACCTCACCGCTGTTATAGGCACCTTCTGCAACAAGGATGACACTATATTCTTTACCCCGAATTTGTGTTTCCTTTAAATGACGACATACCGCATGTAAAGGCATTGGATTTTCAGGAACCAAAACTATTTCTGCCCCACAAGCTAGGCCTGCCTTTAATGCAATATGTCCAGCTTTGCGCCCCATGACCTCCACAATAGCTACACGTTCATGGGAGTTTGAGGTATCCCGAATACGTCCAACCGCATCAACTACCGTATTAAGAGCCGTATCATAGCCTATCGTATATTGTGTACCACCCATGTCATTATCTATCGTACATGGAATGGTCATGGTGGACATGCCAAGTTTAGATAAACTTGTAGCACCACGCATGGAGCCATCACCACCGATAACAACCAAATGGTCAATGTCATAAGCTTTCAAAATATTATAAGCTTTGCGTTGAATCTCTTCATTTTGAAATTCTGGAAAACGTGCTGTTTTCAGCATCGTACCACCTTGTGTTATGATGCCACCAACGTCTCGATTCGATAATGGAAATATCTTTTCCTCAATGATACCTAAATAGCCACGTTCAATACCAAATACTTCAAAGCCTTCATGTATAGCTTTTCTAGTTAGCGCTCTTATGGCGGCGTTCATTCCAGGTGCGTCTCCGCCGCTTGTTAGTATTGCGATTCTTCTCATATCCATTACCCCCTTGTGGTGTACGTTGTTTGGATATACTATGTGCCTTACGTTCTTTATTCGTTTGATTAGAAGTCTTTTGTTTATACCTTTTATCATAACGAATTTTATTAGACATTGCTCTTTTTGATACTGTTTCAAAAATCTCTTTTTTCCTACTTTGGTGATTATTCAATTGTATATCTTCAGATGCTTCTTTATCATCTACATCGTTTGTATCATTGGGTTGACGTCTTGCTTTAAATTGCACATCTGAGGCATCTAATTCATCCTCAATACGCTGTATAAAATCATAGGTCCGGCCATTTGTTGTATCTAGTACAAAATCGCACTGCTTATACACGGGCTTCCACGATTGTATCATAGCATGTACAAAGGCATTCACATTACTATAGTCCATGGTAGGCCGTTTCCCAACACGGCGATTCACCCGACTGACAATACGGAATTGTGCAGCTCGGATACCAATAATATAGGAATATTTTTTTAATACCTTTAAGGTGCGATGTTCAATAGGAAAATTCCCACCCACAGAAATCACTGCTTCATGGTATAAGCAAACCTTTTTTAGTACATCCATTTCGGCGCGGCGGAATGCTTTTTCTCCTATCTTTTTAAAAATCTCAGCAATGGGCAACCCAAAACGACTTTCTAATACGCGATCGGTATCTACAAATTGCCAACCCTTGCGTTCTGCAAGGTTCCGTCCAAAGTGACTTTTGCCACTTCCCATAGAACCGATGAGCATAATATTCCGTTTTATTATCATCTATTATGTGCCCCTTATCATTACATATCCTTCATTGTACTATAAAATGGTCCAAAAACAAAGACAGACTATAGACATAAAATCTATAATCTGTCTCTATACAGTACACCCGATTTTCATTAAGGTTTTATAATCGATTTAATTGCACAATGCACATAAACTACATTACCTTTACGTTCTATATCTTCTATTTCTATACGGCGTGAAGGATCCTTTTCTTCAACAGTATTTATCCAGTTAATCATACGCTCTGTACTACCTAATACTGTTAATTCTAGTATACCTTCATGCTCATCAGTACTGACAATCATTAATGGTTCTCCTTGCAAGGAATCAAAAATATTTGTATTAGAACTTGTATTAGATGTCTTGTTCCGTGTAAAAGATTCTAATAGTTTTGCTTCATTAGACACTATATAATCTGACTCAGCATTCATTTGTATATTATAATTATCTTGTTGATTTTTTAAGCTATTATTTTTGTCTTCAAAATAAATATGCCCATACATAGAAAGGCTAATGAGCATCCCCCACAACACTAGGCCCGTTAATATTCTCTCGACCTGATACGTTGTGCTCTCTTTTAGATCCGTCCATATGGAATGTATAAACACCTTTATCTGCTTTAACTGTTCCATGACACTCCATCCCTAGTAATTTTTGTTGGAGAATAGCAATAAATTTACGACACATTTCGTCACTCGTACCTATACCATCTATACTGATACGCCCATCCTTAATGCTAAGATGCTGTAAACTAATATGTTCTGCCATAGCGGCATCAAGAATATATACGACCATTGTATTGGGTAATATATCTGTTTGATTCTTAAGGATTTTATTCTTTATTATTTTATTTCTTATTTCCATTAATTCACCATATTGTTGATGTATTTCTTGATACTGAGCATTTGCTTGCAATCGCACAAAGTCTATCTTTCGATTTTCATAGCTACGATAGCTTGACCAACAACTATATATAGTAACAAGCCCTACTATAATGTATATAAGACTTATCCCATAAAGAAGGTATCGATAGGTATGCCATAAACTATGCCATCGTAACGAGCGAGGCATTAAATTAATACATCTGTCCTTACCAGCCCAATCCAATCCATTTAAGCCCCCTTGCCGCCATACCAATAGCCATGTCCCAATCTAATTGCCCTTGCTTGCAACGATTACGGCCACGACCTAAAAATAATAATGGAATATATTCAGTTTCTCCATACATGGAAATTATACCTTCCATATCTGTCCGTTCTTCATTTGTTATAGATTCTAACCCATACATCCGAATTCCCTGTATCTCATCTATACCAAAGTCTTGTAATCTTACTTCTAACTTATCCATAGCTTCAGCTACATCGCTACCAGTAATAGGTACAATACACTCTTGAATGCATATATCATTCCACCAAAGCCATAAATGCATGGCGCCTTCTTCCACAACACCTATTACAGTACCGCTGCGCCGCATCAAGCAATAACAAATAGGAATAGGCCAAAAATCAATAACATCAACAGGTGCATAAGTATCTCGTATACCTTGCTTCAAAAGCTCTAGTGAATGCCGATCTACAGCCACCATAAACATATGATAATTGTGTCGTGGATATTCCCGGCGACAAGCATCCATTTGGAAACTATCCCCCTCAAAACTAAAGTAGTCCTCTATATTCCACTTTATAAACTCCTTCATATCAAAATCATGAGGATCATAAGGTGCTACATGCATTTGTGTATCAATATTAGCAACAATACTATAGGCCCCTTCATCTAAATCATACGTTTCTATAAATTTTGTAACGTCTTCATCAATAGGCCCTGTACGCTTCATTTCTAACGCATCAGTAATGACCATTGTTTTATTTTCTATATGAGCGGTAACACATACAATATGTTCGTCAGTTATACATACTCCAGAATGTATTTTTTTTTTTCGTTTCATAGAATCACCTCAATAAGGTTTTACCTTTATAACATGCATATGTTTTTCTTTATCTACGGTCACATACATATGTACACGACTCACGATTTCACTATTTTTCAATTTTCCATAACTCATAATATGTCGCGGATTATCTGTTGATTGGTCTGCTTCAATAGTAATCTCTACATTTTCATCATCTATCACAACTAATTTATTTTGAAAGTCCCATACATTTCCTAATTTACAATAGCCCACAAACCAATGAACACCTTTCTGTGCCGCGTAATGAGCCTCTTCCAAATGCAATTCGTCTACCACATTACTTTCACATATTTGTCCTATCCGCAGCCCCATAAAAGCTAATAATAATAAAAAGGACATTGTAAGTATCGCTATATAAGTGATAAAGCCCGCGTTATGGGCTCCTACGTTCATAATCTGTCTCCTCTTTACTTGTATACCAATCATAAATAGCACTTTGTCCAACAGAGACCTCATATATGGATAATCCTCCATAACCACTTGTGTATTTTCTATCATTAACAAAACGATTATTAATATACCAACGTAAATACACGGTCCCATTAGTATCTACACTAAAAGGGTATTCTTGGGTATAGCCCACATTTCTTTTATCTGTAGTTCCTACAATTCGACTACCACTGACAGGTTGCAAGCTACCATCCGTTAATTTTCTGTATAATGCATGACGTTGTACAGTTAAGGTTGTGCGCTTTGTATCGTGAATATATAAACTTGTATTACGATCTTCTACAGTAACCTTCACAGGATTCCATATCATATGAGCCACAACCATACGCCGTGTATATCGACCATCCTCCATCATAGCTACACTATCAAGTAATTTAGCATCCCACATAACTGCATAGAATAGGATACCTAACAATAAGGTAAGAACTATGATAGAAATCATCATACTAATAAGCGTAGAATACAAAATAAAACCCATATCATTTCTATTTTTATTCTTATTTTTATTTCTATCTGTTATGGGATTCTGCTTGTATTCTTTATTCTTCCCAATTACCGTTTCTATATCCTCGCCCTTCAATGTATCCCCTCCAAATCAACTGATAGAGAATAGACAACAGATTGATTGTCGATGGCATCTACTGTTAATCGTTGTAAAGATACACCTTCTATCACTACAGGCTTTATATGTGTTTTATAGGTAATTTTTTCACTAGGACTCATTATAAATTGAGAATTATATACACCAGTTTCTATTGTTCCATTCTTATAATAAGAAGCTTTAGCCACTTCTAAATAGGTTATGGTATCTTGCAATATATGATCCCAATAATACGCCTTATATACCGTAAGAGTAGCCATCCAAAATATAGATAATACAATCGGTAAAATGAACATGATTATAGCGGCTGATATTAAAGCGTCACCATACATAAATCCTTCAGTGCACTTCTTCCCACCTGATTCGCCCTGTTTGTACAGATATCCATATACGATTTTTCTCACCACTTTCACGATCTTTCAAAATAATTTCTGTCCCATCATAAGGTAAGCCTAAGGCTGAAAAAGAAATAATTGTCATAGACCGTTCGTTCTCAATATTTTGCGGTAATGATATGTTTACCGTATGATGATTAACATCTTCCTCTAAGGTGTAACTGTCCTTATTTAAAATAAAAAGCATTCTCCCTTTACCATTAGATTTATGCCCTAACATAGACCACAGTTGAACTTTCTTGAGCATATACGCCACCTCTTGCGTAGCACCATTTAAAGTATAACGACTAGGTGTTGTCACAATAGGTAAGGCAATAGAAATGAGCAATAAGATTAAACCAATAGTAATAATCCATTCCGCCAATAAAGATCCACTTTGACGATTTATAAGTTGCACCTTAACCATTGATAAAGCACCTCCATATAGGAACTACCATGTAAGGCACACCATCCGCCAAAGCATAGAAAGGGACCAAATGGGATATATCGATTACGATAACCGGTGAGTAAGAGATAGAGAGAACCAACACAAAAAGTTACGTAAAAGAAACATATAATTTCCCATGGAGTGAGCCATATTGCAATAGCAGAAAACCATTTAATATCGCCTATGCCAAAGCCTTTATGGCTAATCAAACGAAGTCCATATGTAATAGTACCTACGCTGATAACACTTAATAAGGTTACTAACATAGATTGATCATTTATATAGGTATATATAATGCCACCTATTACAAGAACTAATGCCCCTTCATCAGGCAATATATAGTAATGCATATCGATGGTAGCACCTGCTATGATGATGAGTGAAAACACAGCATACAAAGCAATGTGAGTATAAGATATTGCTTTTGATGAATCTATAACAGGTAGCAATATAGATGCTATATATACAAAAAGTCCTATCACATAATTGGTCCCTTTCATACCTTGTCCTTTCATATAACTAACGTATGTAATTCATAATCTATACAAGTTAATTAAGGCTCATTAGGTGCTTTAACAACAACAGATTTTGAAGTCCCACCACTGACAGCTTCATAAGTAATAGTGTATTCTTTTCCTTTTGCAGTCTTAACATGTTCAGTAAGATATCCTTCCTTATATAGATTTTCTACTGTTGGAGGTGTATCGACATTCTTATCAATCATAAAAGGGTATATCAGTTTAAAATATTTCATATTTCAAAATAACTTGTAATAATCAAAGTTTTTCATTATGGCCATTTAAAACAAATTACAGAATATATCATATTTCAAAATGTTTTTTTGACGATTTTTTGACGGCAATAAAAAAAGAGGGGTACCGCTATGGTACCCCTTTTACTATTAATCTAATTCAACAAGGCGTTTCAATTCGCCATTTACAAACCACATTTCACACCGCACGTTGTTTTTATCTGTCAATGTAGCCGTATATAATCCATCTTGTTTTGGGTTGATTTCTTCTGCGAATTCGTGAACTTTGCCTTCAAATGTAAATGTTTTCATATAGTTTACTCCTTTTTAATTAAAAAAAACGGTATGCCGTGAACCGCACGGCTCGGAGATATGGATCACCTACCATTTCGCAAATGTATATAAAGCGCTGGCCCCTTTGAAGTGCTTACCTTCAAAATGTGCTAGACTTTGAAAGTCGCCAGCTTGATAACCGATTGTTTCGTATACCTTCCCTGTGTCCATTACAGTAACACCACCCATAATACGATGTACTTTATTAAGGTTGATTTTATACACATCAACCTTATTTTCATCTGTATTTTCTACAACTGCCGTTCTATCGCTTTTTTCTATAGCTTCCTTTGGAATGTTAGGAGATTTATCTGTTATAGCATTTTTCGTAATAACTGCCGCATCATGTAGCGTTGGTGCCTTAGTATAGTAAGTTGCTACCGGTTGTGCGGTTTCCTTATATGCGATAATTTCCTTCGCTACCTTTGGCGTTACATTTAATGCTTCCCCTAATTTTACTGGGTTCTTTACGATTGCTTGATTTAAAAGTACCGGCTCTTGTAATTTTTTAGTATGTATCACGTTATAGGCGAATAAGCCGGCAACCACCACCAGTAGCATAAGTAATGACACGGTGATAACTGGCAAATACGCCTTTATGAATTGCTTGATAGTATCCATACAATACCCCCTAAATAGGCCAGTTCAATGCTAAATCCGCATCAAATTCCTTGCCCTCAATGTTTTCGGTAAATGTGTATTGCCATAGATTGGCTCTGTCATAATCGCATTGACTATTAAGTTGTGCGCACCAAATAGCACAACCACCTAACTGACTAACGTCTAATACATTCACTAGCCAGTCATAACTAGCGTATAGGCCTGTATTTCCGTATCCAGCTTGCCACAACTTATTGATGAACACGCTACATATATTGGTTAATTGTTGGCCAGTTGGCATGCCACGATCCGCCTTGTAATCGTCCGCATCTTCCATATCGAACCATACACCCATAGGCAACTTATCAATAGTTAAGCCGGCATCGTTCAATGTATTAATTACGAATTCCGCTTCATCTGCCGCATGTTCTTCATTCATAGTGTAGGAATAATGATATACACCAATCGCCAAACCGGCATTAATTGCGCCGTTGATATTGTTATAGAATTCACTATCTAAATTACCTCTGCCATAACCGATGCGGATAATAGCGAAGTCAAAGCCATTAGCCTTGACCGCTCCCCAATCCACTACGCCGTTATTTTCGCTTACATCAATACCCCTCATGTTTCACCTCATAATTTAACCTTATTTTCAATTTTGGTTCTAATTAAATCTAAAAACTTCCCCATAGATACGTTGCCGCCGTCTCTTAGGTTTTCAAGAATAGATAAAAATTCGGACGAGCCTAGATATAGCCATACCAGCGATACGGCGAATTGTCTTTGACCGCTCATTTCATCAAATAAAATAGCGGCTATTGTAGCCGCTACATATGTCATTACCTTACCTATAAACCCTTTTCGCATATATTTAGATGCTATGAGTTGTTTTTCAAATGCTATTGGTATGGCCCGGTATTTTTCCCACGTGGCGATTTTCTCCGGATCATATCCGAATTCATCAACTAACATTTTGTAAGCGATGCTTGCCCACTTTGTGAGCAAGTCTACGAATACCAATAAAATAAACACGCCCAATATTTGAACGTGTTTTAAACCAATCACCCATATAGCCAACGCAGCAACGCTGCTCAATATTGTTTTTAAGATAAAGCTACTTGTAAGAGAATTCCAACTATCAATCAAGAAATCTAACACTATTTGCATTATTACTCCTTTATAATCCCTAAGCCATATACCCCTCTTGCTACATTGGCTTTTTGAATATTTAGTTTGTCTAACTTTTCCCTCTTTGTATCGCTAGACATGGTTTCGCTATCAATAATTTTCTTCGATGCTTTATTAATAGCCTTAAATGAATTTTGTGCATTTTTCAACTTATTGTATAACTTAGGGTCATAGCCTTCCGGTCTCTGCCCTGTAAGTTTTAGTTCATTATGTAGTTTTTCTTGTTCCTTAAAGTCGTCATAGACACGTTGTACGCTATCGCTACTTTGATATGGTTTAGCGAAGAAACGGCGTATTTCTGGTAACTCTGTTACGCCTTTTGTAGGGCGTTTTTCGTTTGCACCACTAATAGCATCCGTTATGTCTAACCCTAGTCGAGCAAGGTTGCCACCATACCCCATAATCGTATTATCTACCTTATATGGTGATACGTTAAATGTGTCGCCAATTTTACGAGCCACCATAGATGTATTAGATCCGTACTGTAGTTTATCCGGTAATTTCTCTTGGGATTGAGGGACAATGTTTCTTTGTCTGAATTTAGAATAATTGCTCCACCATTCCCAAATCGGAGACAAAGCCGTAGGCAATATATCCGGCAATAGTGTATCGATCGTTCTGTCGCCTAAACCTTTAAAACCGACTCCATTTCTGCCTGTTGATTTATCGTCAAAATACTGTAACATACGTTCAAATGTAGTGCCGTATAACAACCCTAATTCAAACGGCTTAGGTATTTTTATAAATTTATCACCAGCTGGAATATGGAAGAATGTATCCTTTTCCCATTGCGGTAACTCTTGATATGCGGTGTTATCTTTATTCAAATACCATAATGCGATTGTAGGTAACGTGATAAACAAAGTAGATTTAATTGTCATACCTTTCGGATCATCACGCCATGCACGCACTAATTTGTCGCCACCTTGGACAGTCGCATTAAAGAACGCTACAACTTTATTTGCAGTCTTAGTATGTGTACCGGTACGGCTGAAATCAATCGTAATATCACGGCTTGCAATAGATGCTTCGCCTAGTGATTTAGGGTTTAAATTGGTTTTTGTTAAACGGCTATATAACCCTGTATACCCTTTTCTAGCATTGCTAAATTCGCCTAAACGGGTAGCCACTTCCGTTGCTTCCGATATAGCGCGCAACACTTCTATAGGATTTCTTACAACTTTTGACAATGTGGACTTACGAGAAAATAATTCTCTTAAATGTCCGCTCAAATAGTCTCGATCAAGGCTTACCATAGCAGCATGAGCGCCACCACTTTTGACATAATCCCAATATAATTGGTCTTTCTTTAAGAAATGCGCTAACCCTTTAAATGTATCAACTACAGGTAAAAAACCATGTTTAGAGAATACACCGGCTGAAATGGTATCGCGCAAGGCGTTTGTGATAGCAAAGCCAGCAGTAACAGTAGAACCAGCACGTAACCAACTAGCCGGATACTGCAATATTTTTGTTATAAAATTGCTTGTATCCTTATTCATCATTTTCATTGCTTGCGCTAATTCTGGAGTTGTTTCATATACAACTTTTTTCCCTTTAACCCAAACAGAAAATGTATTGTCAGTAGATTTTGCTGGTCTATCACCTCTGACCTCTTCGACAATAGTTCCTATGCCCGGTTTCTTTGCTAACTTGGCAAATGTAACGCCCACGTGATTTCGTTCGATTGCATTGTAGAATTGGTATGTATTTTTTACGATACTTTCTAACGGATCAATAATATCACGTGTACTACCTTTGAACCGCTTAATAGGATTAGCTACATTAACAAACCCTTTTGAACTAGAAAAGAACCCATCCATACTCTCTGCCGAGAAATCACGGAAAAACGGAACGTAGTTAGGGTATTTATATCGCAATAAATGGTATGTTTCCGGTTTCAATATCCCATTATTCACGAGTTCAGCAAGTATATAATCTTGAAAACGGTGAATATCTTTAGCAGCACTTTTGAATGTAGGATTTTTTTCGTACTGCTTAACGGCCGCTAAATCCTCTTTTAGTGTAAATGTAGGCATCTGACCGTTACGGTGTAGGTCTAAATCATGTAGCGCTACAAGGTAGGCGCTAAAGTCTTTGTGTTCTTTTTGAGGTATATCCTTAATAATATCCTCAAATGCACGAACACCTTTTTCAGGTCTGCCTTTTGCCAAAAACTCTTGAACCTTACCAACCCAGCCACGAGCGATCCACGCTTGCATGAGCGGGTCATCTTCGAACGGAATTTTCTCACCTGTAACACGTTCTATCTCTTCAACCATTTCACGTAATGGATTAAGCTCATCAACGGCTTTTGTATACACATCGTTAGCAACACGATTAAGCATATCTTTAACATTACCGTCTTTAGCATCCATAATAATCCGTTCAGCCTTAGAGGTTCGTTCAAAGGAAATAGAACCTTTGATACGGTCTGCACTAGACTGTTTATGCCATTCATGAGTTAGTTTAGATAATTTATTAACAATGCCGTTTAACGCCTTATCACGTTCTATAGTTTCTTTGAAGTGTTTATAAAACGCCGGAAAGTCCTGTTTGGCTTTTGCTCTGTCTGATACATAATCTTTAAAGAATTCTGCGTACCCCTCTTTGCGCTTACCAGCTACATCTAAATTATCATAGCTAGTACCAAACCGCTTTTTGACTTGACCTAACAATTCAGCATCAAACTTAGGAATACTGCTAAATCCATTATGGTTATCAATGTAATGACCTAACTCATGCATCATTGTAGGTATATCACCATATGCCCCCGTACGGATTACATCGCTATTAGGATTATACCAACCCTTAGCGTTTTTAGTTCCCAATCTCCCTGTTTTTATACGCTGATTGAATAGGTTATTGATACTATCAATAATTTCACGACGACTAACGGCACGCCCCATACGTTCAACGCCTTCACTTTGTTCCGTATGTGGTGTTTCATTACCTTTAGCACTATATTGTAGTGGTTCATTAGGTTTAACACCTTTACTTTCTAAATAACGATTTGCCATTGCTTCGTTGCCGTCAAATGCTTTCACCATAGCTTCGTGTACTTGCTCATGCGTTGCATTGTCTAATAGCTGGCTAGGTTGCTGCGCGTATTTGCTCACGCCGCCTTCTGCCGGTTCTGCTTGCATTAATTTTAACTCTTGCGTATCTGCAATTAGTTCGGCAGCACGATCACGTCGAACAGTTTCTATATAATCACGGCTTAGCTTTTCAACTGGTACGTCTAACGCTTCTGATAATTTGACTTTCACCGCATCAAGTTCCGTTTTAGGAATATCTGGCTTTGTTGCTTGGTTCAAGTCTTTCAATATTTCCGTATCAGATTGTATTTTATTTTCTAATTCGGTATATCGTGGTTCAGATGCATCATTTTTTAATTCGTTTATGATAGTTTCTTTTGCTTTTTGCGGTAAATCGTCAAGTGCATTTCGTAAACTTTCGTTTGGTGCATCTTCTTCATACCTAAATTGAGTACTTGCATCGTTTTCAAGTGTTTTTTCTTCAAATTTAGGTTTTTCACCCTCTACAAAGTCAGTATTTATGCGGTCTTTTGGCTGAAATTCATTTATTTCGCCTGTACGGGCTGTTTCGCCTTCGCCTTGATAGTTTATACCTAAATCTTCGTTTTTAACCTGTTTTTTATCGGTGTTTTCTACAAAACTGTTTAAATCGGTATGTGTTTCTTCGCCGCTTACCGGTTTTTCGTTTTCTATAAACTCATCTTTAAACGGTTGTTCATTTCCTCTATAGTTAGGGTCTAGCGTATTATCTTTAAACAATGTATTATCACGTGGCTTATTTTCATATTTACCATAATTGCCGTCGAATGTTTCTTTAGCAATTTGTGCCCGCACCTCATCACGTGCAACTGCTGGGTCTGGTCTTTCGTAATTTTTCCGTATGATAACGGCCATTTCTTCCGGCGTTGCATCTGGTCTTGCCCGCATTGCTTCAAGTGCAGCGCTTTCCGTGTTATGTAATTCCCATACGCTGAAATCAACTTGCGTTCTCCAATCCCACGGATCCAATCCGCGACTTTCCGCAAATTTCAATAAACCTTTTTCGCCGTTCAATCTATCACCAGTAAATTGAACCAAACCACGGGAACCGTAACCGTCTCCACTTGTAACGGTAGTACTAAAACTACTTTCAGCGCCGATATTACCAGTCATGGCAGCTGCTTCAACGTCGCTCAACCCATTTTGACGATATCGGTTATATATATCCGCTTGGATATTACCGGTTTCACCTTCCATAGGTTGCCCGTTCAAACCGCCTTCAGAGTATTCGCGCGGTTCTACAGTATTTGCAGTTTCTTCCGGTACTGGTATATCATCAAACGCATTATAGGTAATGCCTTCTTCAAGTTTTGGCGCATCTTTTGTAAAACGTTCGCCAATATCTTCAAATGCATTAGATGCCTTTTCTTTGATGTGTTCCGCCGCACGTCCTACACGTTCGCCGATTGCACCACTTACCTTCTTAGGTGTTACGCCTTTAACCATTCCAGCAGGTAAAAACACATTATCCCATAAATTAGTAGGGTTCATGGCAATATTCTTTGCAAATTCGCCCGGATCATCAACCAAACGCCCAACCGGTTCAGCGATTGGGTCTACTAATACATTTTTTGCCGTAGCTACATATTTATTCCCTAAAATTCCATCTGGTGCCGTTCCTTCGTTTTCTGCGGCTTCATTGGCGTTATACATTTCCGCCGTATCGCTTGCAATCGTAGGAGCAGCAAGGACGCCGGCAGCTATTCGCACCGGTGGTGGAACATACGGAGTAATTGCTAGATATCCAGCCGGCTTGCCAACTGCGGTATTATATGTTTCTACTCTTGCTTTGTTTAGGCCCGGCGTTGCATGTTCGTTTATAAAGTCGCCGTTATCGTCAAACGCTGAGAAATTATCCCCATTGGCTTCAATGGCATTAGCAGCACTTTTAGAATACTCATTGCCTAGATTATTTGATTTATTTACTACATCATTTTTCCAGTTTATTAACGTATTACCTACATTGTCATTAATTTCTTTGCCGGTTTTATCAATCCATTCAATATTATTCTTTACGCCATTAGCAACATATTCGGCATTGTTTTTAACGCTATCCCAAAACGTAGGCTTGGGCGCGTTGCCTACGTCATAACCGTATTCGGTTGTTATATCTTCAAAGGCGTTACCGTTTCCAGCTGCCTTGCCGTATTGGCTTGTAATATCATCAAACGCACCCATAGTCTACCCCTTTTATTAATAAGATTTTAACCACGATTTATACTGACCGTATCCGGCCGCATCAAGTTCCGCCGCTATTTGGTCGTCGCTCCAGCCTTGCGCTGATAGTTCGTTCATTCGCTTGGAAATTGCTGCTTGTTCTTCGCTTGAATAAGTCGGTTGCCTTTTAACTGTAGGCGTTCCAGCAGCACCAGCACCACCAGCAGTAGGCGCACCGCTTAATGCGCTTTGTAACTGCCCATAATAAGGACTTTCGTTTTCTGCCTTATCTGGATTAGCTTTCACCCATGCCGTATGTTGTGCAGATAGTGTTCTTAATACCTGTGCATTATATCCGCTTGTACCTGTTTGTGATGCGGTAGGTGGTTTAATGTGAGTACCTACATATTTCATGCTGCCGTCTGTACCAACAATATACGTTTTGCCGTCTGGCATAACTTTGATGTTTTTCGCCCCAAAATTACCAATGTTTTTCATTTGGCCGTCCGGTGTCATCACGATAACTTGGCCATTAGCAAATTGTTTTGTCTCGACCTTGCCATAACCGCCCATATCTTGAATAGTGCCGTCGCCCATGTTGTAGCGTACAATATGACCGTTTTGCGCACTACTAAATTTATAGTCCGGTTTATCAAGTGCCGCAATAGAATTCAAGTTATTCATATCAATAGTGCCAGCGCCTACTTTACCCGCTAGATAGTTATATCTTGCCACGGCTGGCGCTAACCCTTTAACCCGTTTTGTGTTATAGGTATCTACAACCGGGTTCCCGTCCTTGTCTTTAACGAATACAAGGTTGTTCATGATTTGCTGGCGCATTGGTTCAAGCACTTTTTCTTGATATTCGTTGACTTGTTGCGTATACATATTATTCACGTCGGTTTGATATTGTTCGTTGGCTAAGCCTTGCGCCGTCTTGAAATCAAAGCCAGCTTTGACTAGGGCGAGTGTATTCGCCCCTAGTCTTTTGCGTGCTTCACTGGTTACGGTTGCTTTATCTGGTATGGAATATTGGCCCGGCGCTTTGTCCTCATTGGTATCACCATTTTCTACCAATTTGGGCGCCCCACGAAAAGGGTTGTTCGCCCTTTGTTGCATCATTTCTTGATATGATTGCGGTATCCCTGTATTAATACCAATATTGTTTAAGTTTTGGAAATTCCATAAACCCGTGTTTTGTGCCTGTGGTGCTTGTTGTTGTAACATAGGACTCGGTGCATCTGTGTTAGCTTGCATCGGTTGTGCCGGAGGGTTTTGCCCACCCCATAAGCCTTGATTATTCGCCACCGCTTGCGCACCAAAGGAGTTATTACGCATAGCATTATTAATAAATTGTCCAGCGTTAAATTGCCCCTGTGTAGGCATTTGTTGTGCCAGTGTTGCCTGTTCACCACCGTTTAGCATATTTTGGTATCCATGCGCTAAACGATTATTTTGGATTTGACCTAATCGATACCCAGCGTATTGACCGGCCAATTCACCGATGCTTTCCCACGGGTTATAATCTTGTAAATAAATAACGCCCATTGTGTTATTCCTCTACTTTCTCCGATTTCTTACCTTTGGAAGTTTTCTTTGTTGTTTTTTCGTCTGTTACTTCGTCAGTATCTTCCGAATTTTCATCTGTCGGATCGTTTGTTTCGTCTGTTTCTTCACCGGTTCCCTTGTCTTCTTTTTTGCCGGTGGTTTCAGATGCTTTCTTTGCATCGGCAATCACTTTTAATTCCTCTTCATTGATGCCTTCCGCCATAATGCCGTTAGCATAGAAGAGATTATCACCAGTACATTGCAATTCAAATACTTGTTCAGTATTGCCGGTTGGCTCACATACCGTTACAGGCTCGTAACCATTAACAGTCATTACTACTGTTTCACCAACAACTAATTCACTGGCTAATTTTAATCCTTCCGGAGTTAAGAATTTTTCTGTATCTGTGGTTGTAACGCCAAAGGATGCGGTTTCAAGGCGATGTGTTTCTTTTTCGCCCATATCGTGTAATTCAATTACATCATTGACCGCACCAATCGTGATTACTTTATCACCATTTACAAATGTTTCGATTGCTTTGCCACCTTCTGGTGTTGCAATTTCAGTACCCGCTACAAAACAAAAACCTTTCATAAGACCTCCTAAGAACCCGCCATTGCCTTGCTTAACCATTGTTTGTGCTGGTTGTGCTAGGCCGTAGCGTAATGTCATATATCTGTTTAATAAATCTTCTTGATCCGCATTATGCAGTCGGCTCATAGAATAGTAATCTTTAGCCGGTTGAGTAGATGCACTTTGTGTTGTTGCGCCGGTATTAATAGGGTTTTGTGCTAACCCTTCACGTTGACCGATAAGGCCCGCCGAAGTACCAGCATTATTCATTTGATTTGTATACCCTTGATTTAACAAGTTCGCTTGATTTACGATGCCGTTTTGTTGGTTATTGTAGGTGTTACCCCATAACCCCATTTTTGCACCGATGCCACTCAAACTATTATTAAATGCTTGCGAATTAAGCGCCGCCGCTTGGTTCAAATCATTTGCATATTGTGCCGCAAGTGTATTGGATGCGTTCTTGCTGATATCATTCAATGCATTATCTGTGATAGAGGAATTAACAATACCACGACTGGCTAAGCTAGATACCGCATTACCTACCGTAGCCTGTAAATCATTATTTAACGCTTGCCGTCTAGCATCTGCATAAGCCGTAGGAAGTTGGCCATTGGTAATACTATCCATTGCGTTTTGATTTTTGAGCAATGCGCCGTTATATTCATTCGCTAGTTGCCCTGCTCCATTGTTCATAGCATCAACGCTGGCCCCTAACTGATTTGCATAACGTGTGTTATCCGTTAAGTTCTTGGCGCCAGCCGTTGCCACTTGATTTTGCAATGCTGCTAGTGCATTTTGGTTGTCTTTGTTAGTCCCCAAATATGCATTGTACATTTGTTGATATTGCGGACTAACTACATTATTTAAGGCTCTATCGCCCATGCCTTGCAAGGTGTTTGCACTTTGATTGGTTCTATTAATCCAATCCATTTGCCCTTGTAAGAGTTGCTTTTCTTCGGGGCCGGCTGGTGGTAAATTAGCGCCTATGCTTTGCACCTTTGATTTTTTGCCGCCCCCAAATAATTGCAAGTCAAATGTAAACATGCTTTTCCTTTCTACAAAGTAGCTTCCAAATGCTCACGCTTTGTTTTTAATACTTTGTAATTAAAACCGTTATAGGTATAGTTCATGTGTGGAACACGTTCCATGTTCCATTTTTTGATGAACCCACGCACACTACGATGTGTGGCTGTAACAATCAAATCAAGATTATTCAACTTCATCACTTCAACAATGTATTTACCTATCACTTTCATATCACCGTATGTTTGCCAGATAGTAAAATACCGTTCGCCCTCATGTTCGTTGATAGTCCAGAATAAGAACCCAGCATTAGGGAACCATTTGAAATAGTAGTTATATTTATCTTTGTAATTGTTGTTTTCATCGAAATAAAAACCTTCAAGGCTAACGCGTTCACCCGTGCGCCATTCATAGTCTTTAATCATGCTTTCAAGGCTTTCAAGTTGCATCGTTAGTCCCCTATTCGTTCTATGCTAAATCTATTGCGATTGCTTCCGGCTTGTACTTGCCTATCATAATACCCGCTAATAGTCAATTTTAAGTGTTGATTATTATAACCATATCCAGTAATAGACATTATCACTTCAAGGTTTCTATTATCATTAATGCGTATTTCTCGACTATCTCGCGTGCTTCCGTCTATCGTAATGCGATAATTTCCACTTGGGAAAAATACCGTATTACGCCATTCGGAGCGATCACTTGCCGGTCTATCTACGTAAATATTATTAAATGCAGCCGGATTATACTGCACGGAATACGTACGCCCATTTTTAATGACTTTTAACGGTGTATTATCATCGCCAATACGCGCGTATAATTCGCTTCCGTTAAAAGGAACCTTAATATTTTGGCCGTTAGTCAAAGCCGCATTTGTAGTTAATCCGAACCGGTAAGTTTGGCCGTTATATTCTAGTACTAAATTAGGCATATTATTCCACCTTCAACTTTGCGCCATTAGGGAATGTTAGCGAATTATCCTTTTCAAACGTTGCTAAACGTTGCCATTCTTTCATACCTTTTGTGTTTGTATCAAAACGAATAAAGGCTGCATTACTATTGGCAAAATATAATTGAGTGCCTAATACGCGATCTTCGCTTGTATACCACGGGAACATAACGCCAATACCCCAAAATTTATAACCCCATATATCGTAGTTATTACATTCGCCAAATGTTACGCCGCTATAACCGGCTTTGTTATTGGCAAGATAATCTAAATCAATAGAGTTATTAGATAGGCCCGGAACCTTTAACGTACCCGTCATAGTATCACCGCTTTTACGTACACAATTAGCCGCATTTGTAGCGTTTGTAGCACTATCTGCGGTTGTTGCCCGCGTTGCCACGTCCGCACGTGCTGCATGTGTTGCTTCCGCTACTGTATCCGTCTTTCTGTAGTAAACACTGCTTAAACCGTTTATCGTATCTGTAATGGTTTTAAGTGTACGGCTTGGATTATTTGTAAAATTAGCATCGCCAGCAATCTTTTTAATAGCTTCCGCCATTTGATTAAGGATATCTGTAATTAAGTAGTCTTTACCGTCTACTGTACGTTTGCCAATTACTGCATCAGTTGCCGTATTTAAGTATGGATCATAATACTTAATTGACTTAACACGTGTTGCATCTGTTATGGCGATTGCGACCACTACACGTAGAATGTTTTTCCAGTACGTGCCTGTGTACACATTCATTTTTTCGCTTGTAGTATTGTAGTACATTTTATCTGTTGCCGCTTCCGGTGCATTTGGTTGCCGTAACGGTTCTAGTGTTGTACTACCATAACTTAGGCCGCCAGATGCGGAGCGTTCAATATATAAATACGATGTACTATTTGCCGGTAGGCTCCAAGCACTTTGCTTACGGTTAATTGTTTGAATGTAATCAACCGCGCCGTAATCGTTGAAACCGTCAGCAAATGACAAAAGAACTGGTGTTTGACTGCCGTCAATCATTACGCTTAAATTATCCCCAGTTAAAAAGGAAAATTCACCGTTGCTTACCTTGCCACTTAATAACCGATTACGTAGACCACCGCCACCACCAGAACTGCCGCCACCGGCTTTTAGTTCTATATTTTGTGCGACGTTCAATATTTCATTTCGGTTTTTCTGTATACTTTCCGGTACTGTATCACCCTGTGGCGTAATATCCAAAGGGTATTTTTCTTTATAAGCCATATTTAAACTTCCTCATATGTATAATCTAACTGGCGTAAGGAAATCGCGCCCTTTTGAACATTGATTTTGAATTGTACATTACGGTTAGCACCGCCACCAATTTTATAAGCCTTTGTATATTCATTGACATTCATCAACGCTTTATAATCGTAAGTCTTAAAGTTCGCATAGTAGGTTTTAACTGCCTTACTAGCAAATTCAATCGGTTTAGGTTTCTTATTAGAAATGCCAGTCGTGCCGTATCCGGGTATTAGGTTATGCGTTACAAAATTATAATTCATAATTAGTATGAATTGCCTTGTTGCCAATCTATTACCACTAACTATAGACGTTTTAATTTGTACGTTATCATCAGTATCTATGGTTTCGTCAAGAATACCAATCTTATTGCCGTAGGCTATGTATACTTCTTTATCTACATTCACCGCATCATTGATATTGTGTGTGAATTTACGCGATGTAAAAACGCCGCGCCCGTCCTCATAGCGTGGTAAGTAATGATAGATAAATACTGTATCACCGTTATATGGCTTAATCCACATTTGTTTACGACTGGATATATGCCATACATCACAATCTTTTGTAATGTATTTCAATAGATACGAGTTAATATTCAATCCGGTTTCAAATGGTTGAATTTCTGCATAGGTATTAGTAGGCATAAAAGACATAAACCCTTGATTGCCTAAATAATAACTGCGATCATCAACACTCACCGTTGCACCGCTACAATAGCCGGTTGAGGATAGCGGATATACTGTTAAATTCCGTGCATCTGGCGTGCCAATAACTTGATACACACGGCCATATTCCTTATATACGATAATTGCACGTGATAAGAAATCTACGGCAATAATGTTGCCTTGGTCTTTATACCCAACATCCACATATTGCGCACTAGATGCATCGTTATTGTTGTGAGTCCATGCGTTGTAGTCGCCTACTGCCGACCAGTTCAACCGATGCGAATGAGTCGATGCAATCAGTACACGGCCAGAATGGCTTGATACTATATCGCATACAGGACTTTCAATAGTGGCTAATTTACCAGCACCGGAGATAACTTGTAATTTATCACCACTAGCAATGAGAATATCACCACCAAATGCATGATATTTCGGTTCTCCTGTACCGTTTAACGTACCTAGTAATGTATTGGTATTGAAATCAGTAGAATATAAATTTCTACCACTAGAAAAATACCATTTGTTACGATAGACATCATAATATAGCGTTTCTACCGGTAAACCGAAATCATACAATACACGAACCCCCGGAACGGTACGCAAGGCATTATCTGTCCTATCAAATTCGCATTGCCTAGCCTGTGTTAAGGCTTGAATATCGATATTTTCCGGTGGGTTCGACCAATCAAGGCCCAATCGGAAGCCGTTTGTTATTGCTACCTGTTTTACGCCCATTATGTGATACCTCGTGCCGTTTTGATTTGTTCTGTGATGTAATCGATGAAGGTCTTATCATAAGCAGCATAATCAGTCATAAGTGATTTCTTCTTCACCATAAAGGATATAAGCTGCACTAGATATTGATGAAAAAATTCGGAAAACGGAATAGTATCGTCTAAATCATCAATGTGATTTTT
Organism: Veillonella parvula; assembly: GCF_048309325.1. Taxonomy (GTDB): domain Bacteria; phylum Bacillota; class Negativicutes; order Veillonellales; family Veillonellaceae; genus Veillonella; species Veillonella parvula_T. Next base: position 379,230 of record NZ_DBFBTX010000005.1, on the reverse strand, counting down.
TCTTACGCTATAAAACACTTGATTAACCGTTTCGCCGTCATACGTTTCAAATGTGCCGTTTATGATGCGGATAGGATAGCCAGTTTTAGGAACGAACCCCATAAAATCGGAAGGAACCGCCCTTTTATCCTGTATATCCATATTCTTAACTACTTCACGGTCTTTAATACTAACTAGGATAGTCGTTAGCCAGTCAATCGCTGCGTTAATGTACTGGATATATTCTAGTTGTTCATCAAGGATTTCGTTTGACTCTACATTAACGAGAGTAATCAATTCGCTTACTACCATAATTCCAGTATCCTTCCGCAATTACACTATCATTGTTACCTAACCCATTATTAATTGATTGCAACGCACTAACCATATTTGCTGAAATTCCAGAAATATCAAGGTTCATAACCCTATATACGATATAGTCAACTAATAATGTTTCAAGTTCCGCTGGTAGTCCGCTTTCATCTTCGAGCATCTTATAACCAGCAGTCTTTATATAATCAACGGTGATTTTTTGCTCTTTGTCCGCATCAAATACTACCGTTTGTAAATTCAATGCTTGGTACCTATCTACTTCCGCATCATCTGCTTTGACTTTCAATATGCTGATGCATTGGAAAGGCAATGTGATCCGTCCACGTCCAGTACCTTCAAATGTTCCTGTTGCAAGGCTCGGGCAATATTGACCGATTAGGGCATTTAACAGGTGATTGCCCTCGTTGTAATACTCCATTAAGTAATACGGAGTATATTGTTCTTGCGAGGTATCGCCTATTTGCATGAACGCCCTATTGATGAGTTGTTTTACGTTCATATTCACCCCATATAAGAATAAAGGCGGGTGTTACCCCGCCTATCATATTTACGCTTCTACTACGCCACCAGTCATAACATTGATTACGCCGTAATCTTTGTTGTCAAACTTGGATTTTTCGATTGCACCATAGAAAGCAATGCCGTTACCTTCTACGTTGCCGTAGTCGTCCACTTGTTTGATGTGTTTCGCCGGACGAGATACCGCAAAGCATGCCGCTTGTTTACCAAGCAATAAGTTGTGGCATACGTTAGCGTTAGATGCACCTGTTTTGTCGTTCAATACGCGTTCGTATTCGTACAAAATAACGCCGTCATATTCGCCTAATGCACCTGTAAAGATAGGGTTTTTAGAACCGCGAATATTAGCGTTTTGTTGCGCTGCGAGCCACTTCGCATCATCTTTCAAATCACGAGCCGCCCACGTAGATACTAACATGATGTATTTATCCATGCCGTCAACCTTGATTGGGGCAACTTTAGGCCCATGCATTTTCGCTTTACGTTTCGCACGGGAAATGAGCGTAGTAGTCAACTTATCATTTGCCGTGATAGATGCTTGTGTACCAGCAGCGGAAGCATACAATGTTTCACCAGCGGTAGGAGATGCAGAAAGTTTAGCAATCAACTTGTTATCTTGCCAATCAGCTAACCATTGTTTCAATGCACCTTTGATTTCTTTTAACATGTCATATTGTGTTTTTTGGTCGTCCGCTTCAAAGCGAGATACCGCATTACGTACTAATTGAGTTTGTACGGTGAAGTCGTAGATGTTCAACGTTTCTTCGTTACCAGTTAATGTCGCACGGTTACCTTCAACACCAGCACCGCTTAAATTCATCATCAAGCCGAATGTTACTGCATCGCCTTTAACGCCTTCTAAATCTTTGTTTTTATGTACAACGTTAGAACCGTCCATTGCGGTGAACTTATCGAAGAAAGACTCTTTTAGTCCTTCGTGCCACACTTTTTTAGTCCAAATCTTAGGGACTAACGCCGCTGGGATAGTAACTTGATTTCTTTGTTCTGCCATATATTACCTCTTATAATTCGTCAAAATATTTGCGTACATCGTCCGGCAATGCATCAAGATTGCCTGTGTCATACGCTTTTAAAATATCTTCTTCCGTTACCTTGTTAGGTGTAGGAACGCCACCATTGAGTGCGCCAGCCTTAGGCAATGTCGCCGCTACTTCTAGTGGGTTGTTTGGTACTTCGGTACTTGTCGCCCGTTCATTTTGCAATTCATCAACAAATTTTCTAATGGTTTCAAAATCGGCTTCTGTACCTTCGCCCTGATCAACACGATAAAATGCATCATTAATCGGTTGTGCATCACGCATCATCATTCCGTTTAACTTGTCTAAACCGCGTTGATACAACTCGTTAAAGTTTGGTAGCGATTTAATTTCATTCACAAAATTTACGTTTTTTTGCCGTTGTTGATGTACTGCAATTTGCTGATTGGTGATTGCGTATTCTGCATTAGCTTCAAAACGAATAAATTCGTTGTACTTTTCAGCATCTTCATACATCAAACCTTCTAAATCTTCCGCCGTCATATTGAAACGTTTTAACGCTTCACGGCGTACGAAGTCGCGAATATTTGATACTTCTTCTTGCGGTAACTCAATTGGTTTTTGTTGCGCTTCGAATTGTCTAGCACGTTCTTCCGCTGCTTTACGTCTTGCGCGTTCCTGTGCAAGTGCCGCTTTTAAGTTCTGATCGTTCGCATGCGTTTCTTCTTCCGTTTCACCTTCGTTAGTATTCGGCGTTTCTGTTTCTACTTCCGCATCATTCGCATCACTTTCCGGTGTTTCAGTAGAGGGAACATCGTTTGCACCTTCCTGTGTATTCGTTTCTTCGGTTGTATCTTCCAGTTCTACGCCTGCGTTTTCTAAATCTTCTGGAGTGAAACCAGCTTCTTCGATGTTTACTAAATCTTTTTCCATATCAAATACTCCTTTGCCTTTTTACGTCATTGCTGGACGAATATAAGAATATGACAGTTTAACGCCGTTGTCGGGCGAATGTATAAGTGCAAGTAGTTTAACGCCATTGCTTAGGGCGAAATATAAAAAACGCCCCATATAGGAGCGTTTTATTATTGTGTTGATAGTTTATATTACATACCGCCCAAATCGTTCACAGGCGGTAAAATTTGCGGTGCATTTTGAATGTTTTGTTGTCTACCTTTCAAGGCTAACCGTTCCGCCATAATTTGTTGCGGCGAAATTTCAACGCCTAGCGTTTGTAAGTACATGCTTAATGCTTCTGCTGGCATATCATCTAGGCTGCCGCTAACACGCAATTCTGGCATAGCTGGCTTTTCTGCCGCTTGCTGAATACGCTTCTTGACGGCTTCTTTTTCTGGGAAGTCCATGAAATCAAGGATAATATCCATAGGAATATCAACACCACTTTTCTTAGCTTCTAATAATTGATATAGGTTAGCTTTACGAGCCGTTGCGCTTGCTTGGCTGGTGCTAATCACAATATCAAAATCAAAGCAGCTTAAATCATATAAAACTTGCTTAATCGGATTACCTTCCGCATCGGTCTGTGGCTGGCCTAGTGCATCGGTTAAAATCTGTTCTTGCATAGGTTGATTTAAACCCGGTGCAATTTGTACAAATTCCTTCTTGCCGTCGTCGCCCAAAATTCGCATCGCCTTTTCTTGGTTATAGAACTGCGGAATTAAACCCGGAGCGTTTTTCTCGCCCCATAGCAATTTGACAATTTGTAACTCCGCTTCTTTTGTCTGTGCGAATATATCCGCCGTTTGTACGGTTGTTACAGATTGCCGCAAGTCGATTGCCTTGCCACTCATAGAACCAATACTACCGGAAAGGCTTTCCGGGGTTATACCGCTGATTGAATAAAAGTCGTTGTCCGCTTGTTGTTCCAAAGTTAGATTAATAGCGCTATCCATTGACGGCGTACCGTCTTGGAATGTAACACCCGGCTTCAAGAATATATTTGCTCCCGGTGTTGTGCTTTTCTTTTCGATTATTTTCTTATCGTGTTCATCTATTTGGCCTTGCCAGAATCTCACACCTAAAGACTGTTGATTAACAACATGCATTCGTTGGCTTCGGTTTTTATTCTTTTCACGTTGCGCATCTTTAAGATCACGCACAACGCCGGCTGGTTCTAGTTCATCATCTATTAATTCACCCGTATAGTAACAATATTCACGCACTAGCGGGAATTTACCGTGCTTATAAGGACTTTCGCCCTCTTCTAACAGCACACTATCGGAGAATGTTGCATATCTGATTTTAGTATCTGGTATGCTAGTAGGTTTCTTTCCTGTAGCCAGTAACACAACAAATAGCGGGTTGTTTTCATCAATTAGGCCCTCTTTTGTCATGTATACATTCTTTTTGCCGTATTCCTTGTACCAGTATTGAACTACACGAACTTTTTTATACTTTTCGTTATACCACAACGCTTCACCGTTAATGGTTTCAATCGCACCGGCTTCTAGTTCTGTATCGTCATATTTATGACTCAACATATCAATTTCATTAGCTTTATCCGGATATACCTGTTTTAGCTTTCTTGTGCTTTCCCAACTATACCGGCCAACGAATTGCGCATCGCTTAAATTTTCTTCTGTGCTTTCCGGATCAATGAACACATCAAACGGAGAAACACGTTCGATTTTAATTGCTCCGTCTAATTTGTTGTAATCAAATTCATAGCTTACCCAGTAATTGGCTAAACCGCAAATAATCTTATCGCGGAAACATTTCCCCTTATTGCGTTGATAGTGCGCGCGGTCTAAACAGTACTTTGTAATACCTTTCGCAACGCGGCTTATTCTATCATCTTCTTCGGAGCGCGGTAAGAAGTCCGGTTCTGTTTCGTTTTGTGATGCATAACCGCACAACAGATTAACAGTTGCCCGTATTCTATTGATTGTAATCGCAGGGCGACCAGCTTCACGCATTTTTTTCAAGTCAGCATCTTCCCATTGTTTACCTTGCATAAATGCATAATCTTCGGCAGCATTTTGCCGCCAGTTCGATGTAGCACTCAATGCGCTTTTAACGTTTGCTTTCGCTTCGTATATATCAAATGTTTGTTCTATATCCATTATTCCACCATTTCAGAACCATATATCATATCGTACATTTGTTCTATTTGCCATTGCGGCATAGCTTGCGCAAATTCCGCCAATTCCGCATCAGTGTATTTCGCCGGAATAATAACGCCCTTTTCCTCGCGTTCTCCGTATTCCGACTTCAACACCTTATAGGCGTAATCACGTAACGCCTTTTCACTCATACGCCCCATGCAGTTACCTCTCCTTCTGTTTCATCTTCATATCTATAACCGTCATTAAATGGCTTGTTAGGCTTAACAGATTTAACAGGCCGTGCCATACACATATAACGCACCGCATCATACGCATGATCTTCTTGCTTTGTATCTACATCTTCCACTTTGATTTTGTCATAAGTTAAAGCTGGTAACGTGCGTATTAGATGTACGCAATTACTAAATATCTTTAACTTACCTTCTTTAAGCCTTTGATGCACTTGCATAAGTCCGGCCAATCTATCATTATCAGCACGCACCCAGTACACGCCTTCCGTTGCGAATATTTCCGCAATCGTTGGCCCGTCATGCCCTGTTCGTTGCCATATAGCCGGATCTGCAACGCCTTGATAGTCTTTCATGTGTTCTATTTTTTGCGCTACTTCCCGTGCCGTTTCCTGTGTACCAGTATCCGGCATGCCCGGCTTGCAGCCGTAATATTCACCAGTAACATATAATACATCGTCATAATCAACCGCATAAGAATATACTGCATATGGTTTCGTATACCCCCAGTCCATTGAACGGTATCGCTGCCAATGATGCGGTACTTCAAACGGTTCTATTACGTGCTTATCCGTTCTAAATTCCGTGAATACTTGACCTTCAAATATATTCCAATCGCCTTCAAGGTATGCTTTACGTAGTTTTTCCGGCAATGTATTAAGTGCATCTATATAATTCTGTGATAGATGCGGGTTGTCGCTCGCCCTTGCTTGGATATATGCAATCTTATCGGCGAACGGTTGCATTTCCTTTGTAAAGTTTCTATCAATGAATAAATCCTTAACCCACATATGGCCTTTACCGCCCGGATTAGTTGCCGCGATTAACTTCGTATCACTTATACCAGTCCAACGGAGCCGCATACGCAAAAAATCGAACACATCACGACTGTTCAAAGTTAATTCATCAATAGCAATAGCAGCGAATTCACTTGATAAGTATTTACTTGGGTTATCCAAATTTCTAAAACAGATAACACCGCCGCCTAATTCATCGTTTAATGTGAATTCATGGTTACTTTCTTTATAACTTCCTAACCATTCCGGGAATTCCATTTTGATTTTAGAGATTTGACGATCATCTAAACTTGGATAGTCCTCACAGAATAACCCAACACGTATGCCTTTAATTCCTGTTTTAATGAACCAATCAATTAAAAGCCATATCAAACCCCAACGGAGTATATACGATTTACCACCACCAGCAGCGCCGCCATATAGCGTATATATGTTTTGCTTCACTGCCCGTAAGAATTCTTTCTGTTTAGGCGTTGGCCGTATCACATCGCGAAACAGATTTGTTTTACTCATCTGCATCACTCAATTCATCGTTATCAATAACCAACTTAACGGCGCTTTGTGTTGTGATTTCCTGTTGTATCTTATCGCGCCATTCTTTAGACTTGCGATTTTTAAGCCAGAATATAATTGCGGTTGTGTTTCCTTTCAATGCTTCTTTGTAAAGTGCATTTTCAACTTGTATATCTGCTTCGTCTTTTCCTATTTTTAGGGCGCTCGATATTTTCGGAGATTTCTTGCGCCATTCCCATAAGGTAGAAACTGCAATACCCATATTAGATGCAATTTGTTCATTTGTTAGACCGTTACGCGCCCAACCTTGCAACAGTAAAATCTTTTCTTTTTCTTCCCAATCCTTATATGTAGTCTTTGCCATTGTTTCACCCCCTTATTTTAGAATGTTATTGTCTTTTGCTTTCATACGCCTATGTGATCGTTGACATATTCCGGCAACTTGTTTGGCTGCGTGTTGGCTAGTGCAATATGTTTGGCATCGTCCGTTATATTCGATTGTTTCAGCCGTGCATATGCCGTGCTTATCATTGTTTAAACAATGCTTTCTATCGCAATGAATTTGCGTCATATTGCTATCCTTTCCAATAATCACATTACACATTTCGTGTAATTTTAAAAATACGGTTGACGTGTCGCGGTTACCGTGTTATACTCTAATCAAGGTAAGGGGAACGAACCCCAATAGTTAATCACAAGGAGAAAATAAAATGTACACATTAAAAGACTTGAACTCAAATCAAACTTGGAACTTTGATAACCAATCACAAGCATCTGAATTTATTTCAACTATGTCATTCGGTTTTGAATGGCAATTACTAGACACAAATAATCAAGTTATTGCAACTCACATTTATGAATAAGGAGATTTAATAATGACCACTTCAAGCAACAAAATAAAAGAGGCCCGTTTAAAAGCGGGTCTCACACAAAAAGCTGCTGCTGAATATTTAGAAATGCCACTCCGCACCTTCCAAGATTGGGAATACGGTTCTAACGCCCCTAAATATGTAATCAATATGGCGGTTAAAATGTTAAATGCAATTCAAAAAAATAAATAGGAGAATAAAACAATGCAAATGACTATCCAAGAAATTAAAAACGCGATCAAATATAACGAACTTAATAACATTGAAACACTTCAAGCTACCTATACAGGTATCAAACACAATAATAACGGTATAATTCAAATACTAGGTTATGACGATTTAAGCAACATTATTATGATGCTTCGTTATATCGCTGAAAAGTGCGAACTACTCCGCCAACACACCAACTCTATATATGATGCATTCGCCGCTTTTAATCTACGCGAAACAATATTCGATACTATAGATGAATACCAACAAGAAATGAATAATCAAATACGCCATATGTTAGCCGCTAGATAATAGCGGCTTTTTTAATTACTCAAAACCAAACACGCCACAACTTAATGTGATCTAGCATCAAAACAATTTGGGTTAATTTGGTCTAAAACCTTTACATAATAAATGCAGCATGTTCAGTTTTCAATAATTAAATGTTGCTTTTATACAAGAAATGGGATATATCGCCGTGGATATACCCCATTTTATTTTAGTTTTATTCATTTTGTTTGTATGTTCCAAACAAATACCGGCAATCTATGAAATCGTACAAGTAGTTATGGTATTAGGAAGTACATATTTAACAAGGACCGTATCTCAAATAGCATGTGTTCGTGAAAGGAATTTAACGCCGGTATCTGTTTACAACACACAAGGGGAACGTTTATAGTTCCCCACGGTGTCGTATGTTTAATAGGAGAATTTAGTCAATGTCGTTCAAAGCTACATATGACACTATAATTATACTATATTATGCTTTTCCGCATGTTTCCGATATAGTCCGATATATTCCGACTTTTACCGTTTTTGCGGTATGCATGCTTGGGTAATATGTATGGTGCAAATAATACCCTACCTTAATGAGTCCAGCCGTCTTTAGTTCGCTTGCTTGCGACTTTTCTAAATTTGTAAAGTATCTAGCATGCTTAGCACTTTTGCCGTCAACATATTCACGCATCAATAGTATATTTTCTTTTCCTTTTGTGCATGTGTTAATAATATCTGCTGCGGTCTCCCGCTCATCAATCAATGCCCCTATTTCCTTTTGTGCTGCATCGCGCTTACTTTCAAGGCGTACTATTTGACGGTCTAACCCGCCCGGTGTTCCGCCACCGCTTAAACGTTCCTTACTATAATCAATTGCCCCGATTGTTGTTATATCGGATTGCAAATGCTTTAGATCTTCTTTCAATGATTTAATTTTCATTGTAATTAATTTAATCGGTTCAAGATATTCCTTCGCTAATTCTCTGTACTCTTTATCCGTCATAAATTCCCCTTTATCGCATGTTCTTAACTGTTTCCCCTAACATGTTTAAATAATCCTGTAAATTGGTTTTGATAGCATCATTCACGATTTGGATATTGTCAGTTGTTACATAGCTAGCAATTAGCATTTTATACATAGCATCTTTGGTAGGTACTAACACCGCTATTAATCCGCTACCAATAAAAACCACAAATAATAATATTACCTTTGATTTATTAGCTTGTATTTTTTCCCTAGCTTCATCTTCAACAAAATATAAAAACACCAGAAAACATACAAGCATTGCCAATACAAAAAATACAATTTGATTTAAAGCATTTATATTATGTAGTACCTCAATCAAGTACAAATACATCGGATCAATAATAGGCATTATACATTTCCCCTTTCGCCTACAATGTTACTTTTTCAATTTCTGCCCTAATTTCAAGAATATTTAGATATTCCCCCATAGTGGCTTTTTGCTTACGCAATAATTCAATAGGACAAGTAGGCTTAAATTCCAACGTTCCCGCATCGTATTTAACCAACATTTTATGAAGTTTATTATATCGTTCTTTTAATTCACTATATTCAATTCTAAAGCGTGTTTGCCATTCTGGCTCTTTGATTTCAGTTTGCTTCATATTTGCTAAATTTTGCTCCAGATTTTCAATAGATGTTTCTTCCCAAATTCTAATCATTTTTACCTCTTCTTATTACTTACCAGTACTACCGATACCACCGGCACCACGCGCCGTTTCGGTTAATTCATCGACTTCTAACAACTTTAATGCACCAGCTGGTACAAGTATACCTTGCAATAATCTATCACCTTTTTGAATTAGATATGTACTATCTCCGGTATTCTTGAATATACCTTTGATTTCCCCTCGGTAATCTGCATCAATCACGCCAAATGAGTTTGGAATAACTAACGGCGTTTTGCTCATACTCGATCTTGGTGCAAGCATCAGCATATACCCCTTTGGGATTTCCATTGCTAAACCTAGCGTTACATATTGCGTTTGATGCGGTTTAATAGCTACACTTTCCGGTTGGTAAAAGTCCATTCCCGCAGCATCTTCGCTACCAATTTTAGGCATCAATACGCCCGGCATGCATCGTTTCACTTTGATCGCATCCGCACTATAGCGTTTACATCCTAACATGCGTTTAATTTTATTAAGCAGTTTCATTTGTACCCTCATTTCAATAACGCTTCTAACACTTTATTTTTCCTATCCATAATTCGGATTTCTACACGTGGGTTTTCTTTATCTATACCCGCTATGCAACTATCGCCATATGAACATATCCATTTATCATCATCAATGACTTTGGCTTTTGTTAATATATCGCTAGTCGCTTGTAAAAGACCGATTAAGTCCGGCCAACTTCTTTTGTTAGGAAGATAGTATTTACATTCAACAACGATGATGCCAGATATATGCAGTTTCTTTCCGGCTAATTGCCATAAGCAAGCATCTTCGTAATTTTCGTATGCTTCCGACGGAATTATAATGCGTTTTCCATTCTTAAATACGATACGTCCGCTATTCTTTTTAGTTGCTGGCCGTCCTTTTAATGTAATATCAATCACACTCATAAGGAACCGCCGTTAATCTTTCCGCTAAATCAACTTTATCGCAATCAATTTCTTCAATTCCAAATTCGCCACAATTACTGCTCCAGCTAGTCAATCCGGCACTATAATAACGAACCTTACCGGGTCTATATCCAGCAAAATACCGTTTTAATTTCATTACCTTGGTTTTTACAACTATTCGCGTATCAATTGGAACCTTTTCCCAATCCACAACACCCAATAGATCCGCAATAGAATATTTACGGATATTAGGATTTAACCCTAGCACCTTGCATGGAATTCTTGGGGTATGATCGCGTATTTTGAAATTACCGCCGTTTTCGATAAACGTAGGATTTACAAAGAATGCATACACGCCTTCAATTTTGATATCCCTATACCCTTCGTTATACATTTGCTCTAATAACCATTTTTGCTCATTCGTCATTTTATAATTCCCCTTCTAACATCAATTGTTTCGCCGTTGTTTTAATCAGATATACGTTCTTTTCTAAACTGTTACCATATCCGTACAAACTTTCTAGTGTTACGCTAACCCTACAAGAACGCTTGTTTTTATCTTTTCGCCTGTACATTAAGTTGTAATGGCCTTCGGCGCCTATGCAGCTTTCTACTAATTCCGGCTTTATAATTTCGTCGCCAATAACAACCGTTAAGGCGCTTTCTAATAAATCTTGTTCGTATTCTTTGGCAATCCTATCCAATATAACACTTTTCATCATCGCCACCATATGCATTTAACTTCATAATATGCTTTCCTATTTCTTCAACTACATTCACAGTAACGGCATTACCAGCTTGTTTATAAAGTTGGCTGTTGCTATTTACCGCCGCTGCTTTTTCGTACTGCTCATCTGTAAAGCCTTGTAAGCGCCAGCACTCTTTAGGCGTTAGTTTTCTAATACAAATAGGTTCATCATCAACCAGTACGCCCAGATTATCACTAGTTGTTAATGTATTGGATCGTTGATGTTGCACTCTTCCTCGGCGTGTTTCACTATCTGGATATGCAAGATCTATGCCGTCGCCAATTTCTGCCATTGTGTATCCTGTTTTAGTTGCATTTTTGATTGCTACTTTCGGAACATGTTTATAGTCCGTAGCCATCAACGTACCAGCTAAACCAGTAGACCATACGGTATTATCCGTTTCATAACGTGAACCATTTCCGATACTTTGAACTTTATTGGTATCGATTTCATATAAACCAGTTTTAGCACCCATTCCACCACCTTGTGCGGATAATGTGCAGCTTACGCCGTCAGGGTTATAAACTCGTTCTCCTTGTGAACCACCTATAATCTGCTTAAGAGTTGTTGTGTTTTCTCTTTTGATAGGTAATAGATTTCCGAAACTTCCGTTTCCATAACGTCCAACAATATACACACGTTCTCGGTTTTGAGGGACTCCGTAGTCTTTGGAATTGTACACTTTCCATTCAATACAGTACCCTCTTTCTGCCATTTCACTAACAACGGTGAGGAACCCGCCCCCCCCGTCGATTGATAACAAATTCTTAACGTTTTCACACATAATCCATTGGGGTTTATTTTCTTTGCACTCATCTAACAACCTCATGATTTCATAAAACAGACCACTTCTAGTACCTTCTTTAATTCCCTTTTGCTTACCAGCTATGCTTATGTCTTGGCAAGGAAAGCCAAACGTCCACAGGTCAGCCTTTGGCAAGTCCTTCCCTTTAACTTTCGTAACATCGTTACCAAACCATAAATTATCTGTATCATACATTGCGCGGTACGATGCTTGCGCAAATTTATCAAATTCGCACCAACCCACACACTCCATTCCAGCCCTTTCTAAACCGGAATGGAAACCACCAATACCGCTAAAAAAATCTATGAATTTCATGTATTCCCCTTTATCAAAACATATCACCACTTAATATAGTATTTATACTTGTTAGATCACTCACGCTTATCGCACCAATTTCGCACAACCGCTTCAAGCAATGCCGTCCATGTTTTCTTTTAACAGGTTTAGGACGAGGCCCGGGTGATGCTTGCCATGTTAGATAAACAAAATCGCAATATTCTTCCCAGTCATACCACGGATACATAAGACAATAGGCTTTTATGTATTGTTGCTTACGCTTCCTTTGTACTAACTCCATCTTCTACGACCTCCTCACATTCAATTAAGCACGTAATAGGCGATACCGAAACATTCACATTTGAAAATACATCTTTAAAAGTAATTACCTTTGTATATCCATAATTAATATTGCTTATTACTTCATCGTATACTTCCATGTCAGAACGGTTTCTGTATTTATCTTTAAATGACTCTGTTTGATACCTTCTAGTCGCACCGTTCATAAATACTGTTATTCTTAACATATTTACTCCTCATTTTTTAAATACACGCCAAGAGTTTTTATAATGCACCAACCTTAATCATTTCCATTAATGCAGCAGTTATCAACGCTGAAAGTATGGATAATGCAAACAATGCTAATACTGTATTTCCAGCGATATTAAATAAACCTAGTAACCACAATACCGCCGCAACAATAAACGCAAATCTCAACACTTTTGTTAATAGTGCAAGCACCAAACAAATCAATCTAACAACTATTTTTATTCTTACCACCTCTTAAAACGGAACGTTTTTATCGTTCCCTTTATCATCTGCAAAATTATCGAAATTACTGCCAGCTTCCGCATCATTTAAAGCGGATAATCCTACAAAACCGGCGATTACTTTCGTAACATATTTCTTTTGTCCGTTGCTATCTTCGTAAGAGCGTGTTTGGATTCGCCCTTCTACAAATAAGCGGTTTCCCTTTCGGTAGTTCCCTACTGCTTCGCCTAACTTGCCCCAAGCCACACAGTTCACGAAAGCAGTCTGTTCTTTCGTTTCATTTGTTGTGGAGTCAATATAGGTATTAGTTGCTGCTACCGTAAAAGTGGCCACCGCACGTCCGGATTGCGTATATCGCACTTCCGGATCACGTGCTAAATTACCTAGAATTTGTACTGTGTTCATTGTTCTATCTCCTTAAATCCACCTTAAATTGCCTACTTGTCGTCTAACTGCAATTCAACCATATCTGCCATAGCCAAATATACTTTTTCGTGCTTATTTCCTTTATGTGTCTCTTTTACTTTTGCTCGAAATTCAATAATCGTTCCGAAGAAACACCCACATATTACCTTGATTGTTTTATCTCGGCATTTAAAGAATGTTGTGAACCGATTATAACGACCAGCTCCACCAACAACCATGTAATCATCATCTTTTTTCACCTCAGCATCGCCGGACACCTCAGCATCGCCGGACACCCTAGCATTGCCGGACACCCTAGCATTGCCGGACACCCTAGCATCGCCGGACACCCTAGCATTGCCGGACACCCTAGCATCGCCGGACACCCTAGCATTGCCGGACACCAAAGCATCGCCGTACACCCTAGCATCGCCGGACACCTCAGCATCGCCGGACACCCAAGCATCGCCGGACACCCTAGCATCGCCGTACACCCTAGCATCGCCGGACACCCAAGCATCGCCGGACACCCAAGCATCGCCGGACTGGCTTAAATTTTCTTCGCATTCAATCCAACCACCAATTTCACCGGCAACTACACAACCGAAACTTATAATTGCCCTTATCTGTTTAAATTCAATACCAAATATCGTTTTAATTTTTCCAGTAAATTCGTATTTCTTTTGTTCACTCATTTCAATACCCCCAGAATTAACGCTTTTCCTTCATCTGAAATATCCGCCTTTTCTACCAATCCTTTAAGGTCTACCGGCTCGAACTTTTCAACTTCCACCAAATGCCCATTATCAAGCATCTTAATTTCTGTTTGAGGTGGCATATTGAGTTCTGCCCTTTTCCGTGCTTCCGATAACAAGCCATTACTTTTGATGCTTTCCGCAATTTCCATACGTTTTTCTTCACGCTTTACCAGTTGCTCATAAGCCTTACAGAATTGGCTCATTGCCGCGCTTTCGTTATAGCTTTGGCAATTTCTCGGATCAAAGAAACGCCATATTGTTTTAGCAGCAAGCCTTGTAATGCCTTCAAGTTCATTAAGACCTTTTTCATACCCAAAACTACTAGCAACCTTCCTGACTTCTTCCCATGCATCTTGCGCTATTAACCGCTCTTCTTTACCGTTTACATATCCGGAAATTTCAGCCGCTTTCTTGCGGATAGTGGCAACGGCTGGAACGAATTCACATGTGTTAATGCATTGTTTAATTGCTTCCGCCAAAGTTACCGGGTTAATATCTTCTAGCATATAGGCGTACATTTTAACCTTTGTATTGTCAATATTCGGATATATCAATAGTTGGCCCGTAGCTTTCAATATTTCCGGTTTCATCTGTTCCTCTTTCTACTGCATCAATCAATGCGTTTAATTCTGCAACCTTTCGTTCCGTATCTGTCATAGCTGCCATTTCGTTACCATTCAAATACGTATCAAAGTGGCTAGGTGCAAATAATGTTTTCGGTGTTAAATACTTTTCTAATTTTGTACCTTTCCACTCACGGCATTTTTTATCAATGACGGTTTTAAAATCTTCAACCGTATAACCTTCTTTCAAGCGTGATCTAATTGCTTGTACATATGGTTTAGTTGTAGGCTTGAACTTTGAACCTGTTTTTAGATTAAGATATTCGATAATTTCAAAGTGAGATTTATCCACATCGTCATGTGAAACATGACATAGTATATCTATCCTATCCTTACCTATCCTATCCTTACCTATGGATACAGGTTGGATACATTTTGTATCCATGTTGGATACATCTGCTTTTAACGTATATGATTTATCCTTTTGAATGTTGAGTAAATTACGTTCCGGCAATGCACTTGGTTTATACCTATCGTTCTGAATGTAGTTATGTATCTTCCAATCTTTGATAACTACAACACCACTTTCAAACGGTATAACAAATTGCTTTGCAGTAAGTACTTTCATATCATCTTCTTTAGCACCAATCATTCGCATAATTGACTTCGGAGCATTAATGAAACCGTCATCGTCTGCATCAAGCAGCATATGAAAGTATAGATTTTGTGTTGTTGCTGGCATATCTAGGAATGTATCGGACTTGATAATAGATTTTGACATCATTCTTCGTTCTGCCATTGTATTTTTGAATTCCTTTCTTTTAAAATTTCTCTAATCTGTTTCGCATCTGATCCATGCGCTTTTATATGACAATCTCTACACAAACAAGCAAGATTGCTAAGATTAGATAACCCCATTTGCGACCTAAACACTATGTGATGCACTTCGGTTGCTTGCGCTCCACATAGCACACACAACCCCTCATCACGTTCATACGCCCATTTTCTAGTACGGGCGTATAGTGCGTTATCCTGTCTTTTCCTTTTGTTCATATTCGCCCCATTCATTTATTAATGAGTTGATATAGTCATTATTTTCAATCGGTATGTTTAACTGGTTGCATTCATCAACGAGTGCATCAATTAAACGGCGCATTTCGTCAACTGTGTAAACGCTGCTTCCGTGGTATGCACGAATGATTGAATATCCTTCCGTTTTGGCTGGGCCGGCATCTTCTGCATGCCAGCCTAACCCATGACCTTGCCAAATTTCAATAAAACGCTCAATAGCATCGTTTTTAATTGGTAAATAGGTAAATGTACCACATTCAATCAAAATTCGCTTGTACACGTCATTTTTTGAAATATATGCGTGTTTTGAAAGTTCCCGCGCTATCTTATCGCACAATACCCATGCATAGGCGTTGGCATTCAGCGAACGGCGTTTTATTTTCTTTTTGATTTCGACTATATATTCAACTTCCGGATCTAATTTATTTAATGTTTCATCTTTAGGCGCTGGAATTAAAATGTTATAGCCAATAGATTTTATAACATTAATTCCTTTTGTTACCCATTTCATTAAATGCGATCTCCAGCATCTTCATGTTCAAGTTCTTGGTCTGCATTATCGTATAATGTAAAGCCTTTTTTCTCTTTATCTTGTCCGTAGTTTTTTATCCACTTTAACGCCGCCACCATTTCAAATTCATCTAGCATGCCAACACGTGGCTTTTTGAATTCGGCTACTACATACTTTGTAATTTCTACCGGTGGTACATTTTTTTCTTTTTGTATTTTTAGAAATTCATTATAACCGGCAACGTGTTTTTCTTTTGGTTTTGTTGTTTGTGTTGGCGTTGATGCTTGTTTTTTGTTTTGTGAATTATCCATAAAGTCAGCATCTTTTGTATCATCAATACAGAACAGGCCATTTAACGCATATTTTCGCGCATAAGAAGAAGCAGAACCAGTAATTTGGCTTTCATCCATGCCTTTTTTATCAAAACTTTCACGGGCAAATGCAGTTGTTGTGATTTCATCTTTACCGTCTGTAATTTTTGCAATACTTTTGATGTAATAACGTTCGCCAATCATTACGATTTCATCACTTAACAACGGTACAACATCATGTTTCGCACATAACGGCTTAACCGCTTCAAGAATATCTTCACAATTTCTATAGTTATAACCACCGAATTTATTAAACTGGCTTTTAGGTGCCTTTAGTTCCGCTTGTATTTCGATTAATTTTTGTTGTAATGTTTTTACTGCCATGCGATCACCTACTTAATATAGAAATTTTGATTTACTTTAATTTCTGCACCTTCTACCGTTTCTCCGGCTTTAATAGCTTTCTTAATAGCCGTTTTATCGGCCTTAATTTCAACCTTTGTGTAATCCGCTGGGATTACATCAAGATTTGTAATTTCAACGCTTTCAGATTTTCTGTAACCAGCTTTAAAAGTACCAACTTCTAATTTTTCAATGCCTTTTTGCTTCATTGAATATTCGATATTATTTTTTAGGGTTTCAATGGTGCTTTCTTTTGATTTTTTTACCTTATTCAATCTATCAATTTCGGCCTTAATACCTTGAATATCAGCTTCAACATTAACCATGTATTTAGCCGTGTTTTCTATTTTTTCTTCAATGCTGCAATCAAGCATTTCCAATGTATCTTGAATTGCTTGAATTTCTTCTTCCGTTTCTGCCGCTTCAAGCATTGCGGATAATTCTGCATAATCTTTGTTAAGTTCGTAGATACTAGCCATTTTTATTTATCACCTTTCAATAACTCAATAATTATTTCTGGTTCTTCGTTTGTTACATTTGTTTTCATTAGCGTTTCATAATCGCCCATTTTTACATAAGTCATTTTGTCGTTGGCGATTGCGTACACAGTATAAGTAAATAAAACTTCCCTATCTTTCTTTTTTAGCGAAACCCTAAAATTTAGAGAAATATTTTCTTTCGCTAGTTTTTCGGATAGTTCTATATACATAGCAAAAACTTCGGCGATTTGTTCTTTATTTAATTCCCAATCCATATTTTCACCTTGCCACCATAACGCACATATGATAATATGCGGTTAAGATGCTTTAATAACTCACTTTTCGCATCTGCCCTTTGGTAACTGCAATTACTAAAGGGCCTTTTTTATTTCGTCAATGTAGATGCCGCCATATAATAGTGCTACGCCTAATAACCCTTGTAATACCGCTTCGTATAACGTGATATTATCAAGCTCTAAGCTGCCCGGCGTGCCTATCAACAAGATCGCACCTATAACTTTAAAAACCGTTGTCATTCTAATTCTCCTGTAATCACTAGCATTTGGCTGGTGATTTTTCTTATTTCGTTTTTTAAATGTTTGTTTTCTTTTCTTAGATTTTCCACCTCGCTTTGTAGTTTCCTATAACCGATTGCGTTATATTCATCTTCAACACCCGCCAATGCTTCAACCTCTTTTTTGCTAAATTTCACACCGCTTATGTTCGGTAGTTGTGTTAGCTTTCCATCATTTCTTAGGTTGTATACAGATGTTGTTGAAATTTGTAACAGTTCGGCTACTTGTTCAACCGTGTACACTAAACTTTCCATTTATCCCTCTTTTCTAACCAAATCATCTACGGTACATCCGAGGTAATTTGCTATTTTTAATAAATTACCTACGCTAGGGATTGATTTTTGATGTTTCCAATTACTTAATGCGGATTGTGATACGCCTGTATCTTTGGACACTTGATAATTAGAAACATGTTTCATATCCCTGTATTTTTGATAATTACTATACAATTCTTTACTTCACCTCCTTTTTGGTGATATACTTTATGTATATAAAGTAATGCAATTATCTATACTTCGTTGTCATGAAGTATCCTCAATCAGAATATACTACACGATGGCGAAGTAATCAAGTAAACATTCTTTAAAATTCATAAATTTTTCATTAACAATTCAAAGGTGAGAAAATGTTTGAGAGAATTGAGCAATTAATGAGGGAGAATAATGTTAGTGCCTATAAGCTATCTAAAGAAACAGGTATTGCGCAATCAACATTAAGCAGTTGGAAAAATCAAAACAAAATTCCTCGTGTTGATTTATTGCAAAAAATAGCTGATTACTTTGGCGTTGAAATTGGATATTTAACAGGGAAGTTAGACAAAACAAAAGAGACACCTAAAATCCAAAGGAAAATAGATGTCTCGACTGTCAACCTAAAAAATGTGAAAGTGATGTTCTATGGGGATTATGAACTTACTGAGCAAGAGAAGAAAATGGTTGAGAATGTGATTAAAGGGGTTATTTCATCACGTAAAGATGAAAGGGATAAAAAATAAATATATATAGGGGTGTAGTATGAAACGAATGTATCCTATTGTGTTAGATATTATTAAAGAAAATCGGTCTAATGATCCAGATGTTATTGCTAAGAATTTAAGAATTAGTGTTCACTATAGATCACTACCAAAGCATTTAAAAGGGTTATTAATAAAGACACCGTTTTCAAAAGATATTGTTATCAACTCGAAAATAGATATAAACCATAAAAAAGTGGCGTTAGCACATGAATTAGGTCATGTCATATTGCATAAAGGCGGATACAACCTATTTGATATTGATTTATTGACCGATAGAGATAAAAAAGAAAAGGAATATCAAGCAAACAAATTCGCCTTTTTATTAGTAGCGCATACCTGTTTAAGAAACTCACCAAAAATGATTGATAGCATCCGTAATGAAAAGGAATTAACTTTTAACGATACGATAGAGTTACTTAAAATATTTGAGCGTACAGGTTGTTATATTTAATAGTCAAAGGAGATGATTATTAATGGCTTTCTTTAATTCTATGAACCGCTTAAAGTTTTCTATTTTATTTATAACTTATTTAGTTATTCAATATGTTCTTGGGTATATAGTTGTTCCGGCATTAGTCGATTACTACCACAATACAACAATCAATGTGGTTACTATATTGATTGGCTTTTCCCTTTATGTATTAATTGTTTTTTGCGCATATAAGAGGTTAATAGATTGTGGAAAATCTAAATGGAATTTGATTTTTATATTAATTCCTAAGGTTCAATTTTTATGGTTTATTTATTTATGTTTTCCTAAATCTATTGTTAAGGCGGAGACATTATGCAATACAACGTCAGCGTGAGAAAGAAAGATAAAGGCTATCAAGTCATTGTGTCCTATAAAGACGGCTTTAAATGGAGACAAAAATCAAAGCAAGGATTCCGAACGCAACGTGAAGCTAAGGAATACGGCCACGTTATCGTTAAGGAGTTAGACAAAACTGCACTACTTACTAAAGATACAGAATTAAAAGAATTAACATTCAAGGAATTTGCGAATATGTTCCTTGAAATTAAAAAAGGCCACGTTACGCACAATACATTAAATATGTACCGCCATGCCGTGGATGCCTATAAATCAATTCACAATATGAAGTTATCCGATGTTAAACCAATACACATACAAAATGTGGTAAATAATATGGTTTCGTCACCTACTACCATTACATCGTATTATAAAGTGGTTAGTCGGATATTTTATATAGCTATCAACCCATATAGAATAATTTCAGATAACCCATGTACTGGTGTTAGACTGCCGCGCGTGGAACGCAAAAATGCGATCCATACTATTTCTGATGAGGATTTAAATAAATTTGTAAAATATATGAGGGAAAAATACCCTCAAGTCTATTATTTTTTACAAATTGCTAGATATACCGGTATGCGATTAAGTGAAGTATATGGCCTAACATGGAATGATATAGACCTAAAAAATCGCAAAATTTCCGTCAATAAGCAGCTTCAATATGTCAAGGGTGTAATTACCTTTGAGAAAACTAAAACCGCCAATTCGGTACGAATTTTGCCAATTCCACCTATATTGGTAAATATACTCATGGAATACAAATCACATGAGTTAGAGTTTGAACATGACCTCGTATTAAACCCATATAAAAAGAATGGGGTAAAATGTCAAATCAATACATACATAAAACAATTCGGAGATAATCTATCGGCGCACAGTCTAAGGCATACCTACGCCACAAAGCTATTGGCTAACGGTCTTGATGTAAAAACAGTATCATCATTACTTGGCGATACGCCGGCAATGGTGATGAAAACATACTTACACTATAGCGATGAGATGAAAGCAGCGGCATCAAATGCAGTTGCTAATATTTTTGGTTAAAAAATTTGACGATTTTTGACGAATTGGATATTCAACAACTAAAAGATGCAGTAAATAAGCACTTATTTAAGAATACATTTTTAACAATCATATACAATTGAGTAGCATTTTTTATAATTTGAATATCTGCTGTTTCTTTAGCGTTTCTAGCTTTATCCGCAGCAGATAAGAATTGTGGCATCGCAATAGCCGCTAATATAGCGATAACTGCTACTACAACCATTAATTCAACGAGAGTAAATCCGCCTTTTCTCGATTTTTTAAAGCCTTCTCGAACACGAGAAATATGTAATCGATCTACGACCCATTGACCGCACATTTCTAATCGATGATTCACTCCATGAATCATATGCATAACAGACTTCATAATATTCTCCTTTTAATAGTTAAGTAATAACATTGTCTATTGCCCTCCTAAGTTGGCAATGGACGTGAATAAGGGATACATAACAGATACAACTAATACGGCTACACCGATTCCCATTAGGGTTAGTAAAATCGGTTCCAACAATCGTTCTAAACGGGCAATATATTTTGAAAGTATAGATTCATAGTAGCAGCCACAGTGGTTTAACATCTTTACTAATTCACCACTCTCTTCTCCAATGGAGACCATTTGCCATATAAAAGCATTTCCTATCTGACCAGTACGCAAACTTTCTTCCAGTGAGTGTCCTGATAATAACTTTGCTTCCACCTGTTTACTACATTCAACACCATATATATTCCCCCACAAAGGGCGAGTAATATTCATGGTTTGAATGATAGAAATACCAGAATCTAGTAAGAGAGCCCAAACTTTTAACATACTTGTATAATACACACAAGTACTCCATTGGTATCGGTGAGCCAACAGCCAAAGCCAACGATGTACTTTACACTTTATACTATGCTGTTTATAAGCAAATGCTAAGGAACCTATTACAACACAATGTATAGCTATTACCATTAGAGGATGCGATTTTAACCCTTGTCCTAATGCAAAAAGAGCTCGCGTCATCAAAGGTAATGTAATATGCATAGTGGTAAATACCTTTTCAAACGAAGGAATAATAAACAAAATGGTGACTAGAAAAAATATATTCATCATCAGAAGAAGAAATAAAGGGTAAGAAATAGCACTCATAACCTTTTGTTTCAGCTGTCTCTCCCAATCGTAGTGACGGGATATATATTGTAAACTCTCACCCAAGGTGCCCGCTGCTTCACCACTTTCTAGTAAAGCCAAAGCAATAGGAGGACATCCTTCACGCCGTAGGGCTTGTGATAAAGTCTGACCACGCTCTATAGATTCATATAAAGCTGTATAGAGTAGTCCTCGTTTTCCCTGGCAGAGTAGCTGTAAGGCACGCCGTAATGGAACACCAGATTCAATGAGTAGACCTAATTGATAAGTCACATCTACCACCATAGTATGATTCCATTTATGTTTCTTTTTTTCATTCTGCAACGATATCCTATAAATTTTATAGCCATCTCGTTTTAACCGTATTGCAATTTCTTGCTCTGAATCCCCCCACATCAAACCTTTTTCTGTTTCATTTTGATTATTTTTTACGACATATTCATAAGCCTCCATATATTCACCTACGATAATTGTTGATCAAGCAAGGTATGCAATTGTTGTTGGGCTCCATATTGTGCCTTTACATCTCGCACAGCCATTTCTAATGTTTTCATCGGTAGTTGCGTTTCTTGAATAGATATGATTTGTGGTTCCTTACGGGTCCGTATCAAATTTGCTACTGCATGGGTATTTAGCAAAATATCACGAATAGTAATGAACTTTTTATTCCATCGAAGTAAACGCTGACATATAACGGCCCGTAACACTTGAGATATTTGATTGCGTATCTCTTCTTGTTGCTCCCCAGGAAATAGAGAAATCATGCGGTGAACCGCCATCACTGCACGCTGTGTATGCATAGTCGCCATTACAAGGTGACCAGTCTCTGCCGCATGAAGTGCCGCTTCAAGGGTTTCACGATCTCGAAGTTCGCCTACCATAATGACATCCGGATCCTCTCGTAAAGCATCTCGAATACCATCTGACATAGTATTAATATCAGCACCTAATTGTCGTTGATGTATTAAAGACTTTTTAGGTACAAACTCAAATTCGATAGGGTCTTCTAAGGTAATAATGTGGCGCTCCATAGTCTGATTTATATAATCAATACAACAAGCTAAGGTAAAACTTTTACCACTGCCTGTAGGACCACAAACAAGCAATAGACCATCATGTGCTTCACATAGCTTTTGTAATAACTGACCTTCACTATTATCATCTAACTTAAGTTGCTGATGACAAAGTAATCGCAATGTACCACATATGGTCTGATTAGCTCGATATAGATGAACACGAATACGCACACCACAACAGGAACAAGCCTCATCAAGAGACTGCCATTCATAGGATGCTATACCGCAACGGCGCAATATATCCTCGATTAATTCTGTAGTACACATAAATGAAGTAGCCTTTAATCCATCACCATGTCGCAAATAGATAGGCTGACCACATTGTAGATGAATATCTGTTGATGATAGTTGTATTGCATTTTCTACAATAGTTTCTAAACTTTCACTCTTACAGCATGAGTCCACAACGATGCACCTCCTCTATAGATGTAACATGCTGAGATACGGCCTTACGAGCAGACTCTTCTAATGACAATAATAAATGTGTTTCTAATTCGTCCCAATGAGCTGAATTAGCTGGTATTTCTAAGTATTCAAATAGAGCAGTCCGTCCCTGATATGATGTACCATCGAATTTTCGTACTAGCCGTTGTGCAATAGCCCCCATTAAAGTAGCCCGTATTAAGTACGGCTCTACGCCCATATCCATGAGTCGCGTTACAACGCCTATAGCTGTATTGGTATGTATAGTAGATAATACGCGATGCCCCGTTAAAGCAGACTTAACGGCTAACTCTGCGGTCTCCTTATCCCTAATTTCACCAATCATAATCGTATCTGGATCTTGCCGTAATACAGAGCGAAGACCTTTGGCAAAGGTAAATCCAATCTTTTCATTAATACCAATTTGTATAGCCCCTTTGATTTCGGCTTCTACAGGATCTTCAAGACAGATAAGCTTAGTTTCGTCTAAATTTAACATGCGAAGCATGGCATATAAAGTAGCTGTCTTACCACTGCCTGTAGGTCCACAGATAAGTAATAATCCATAAGGACGTTTTAATAATTGTTCAATGTGCTCAAAGATATCCGGCTGCATGCCTAATTCTTTTAAGTCTTTATGACTCCCTTCATTTCCCATAAGGCGACATACTAAGGTTTCTCCGTATAGGCTAGGCAATGTAGATACACGCATCGTTACAGACTTATTTTTATGACTCCAAGACCAACGCCCATCTTGTGGTAAACGCTTCTCGCTAATATCTAGAGAGCTACAAACCTTAATACGGTTGATAATGAGTTCAGCTTCTTCAAATGATACAGTCATGTAATGTTGCAGCAGTCCATCTTTTCGCAACCGAACATGAGCACCACTTTTAACGGGATCAAAGTGGATATCGCTCACATGGTGTTCTAAGGCATACAAGATAATATCGTCTAATGTTACGTCTACATACATGGTCACCTCCAATACCTTGCGGTATGTTTTTACCTCACACTAGCGTATGGCGTTATAGGTTTCGACATCAGCCTCTAAATCCCTCTTTTATTTTTAAAAATCCACGAAGCGAAAACTTTTCTATTTTTAGACATACAAAAAAGGCGCCCCAAAGGGCGCCCTTATTGGACTATTAGATATAACGTATCTTATTTTAAGTTATAAAAAACGTCATTACCTTTATATTGAGCTGTTTCGTATAACATTTCTTCAATGCGAAGTAATTGATTATATTTTGCTACACGTTCAGAACGAGCCGGTGCGCCAGTCTTGATTTGACCAGCATTTACAGCTACAGCAATATCAGCAATGAATGTATCTGCAGTTTCACCAGAGCGGTGAGATACTACGCAAGTGTAACCAGCACGTTTAGCAAGTTCCATAGCATCAAAAGCTTCAGTGAGAGTACCGATTTGATTAACTTTTACAAGAATAGAATTACCTACACCAAGCTCAATACCACGAGCCAAACGTTTTGTGTTAGTCACAAATAAATCATCACCAACAAGTTGTACGCGGTCACCAAGGCGGTCTGTCAACAATTTCCAGCCTTCCCAATCTTCTTCAGCAAGACCATCTTCGATGGATACAATTGGGTATTTACCTACTAGGTATTCGTAAAAGTCTACCATTTCAGCAGCTGTTTTAACTTTGCCTTCGCCAGCTAGATTGTATTTACCATCTTCGTAGAATTCAGAAGATGCAGAATCAAGTGCCAATTTGAAATCTTTTCCTGGTTCATAACCAGCAGCTTTAATAGCTTCACAAATTACTTCTAATGCTTCTTCATTAGATGACAAGTTAGGTGCGAAACCACCTTCATCACCTACTGCAGTACTAAGACCTTTATTGTGAAGTACGGATTTCAAAGTATGGTATACTTCTGCACAGCTACGAAGAGCTTCTGCAAAAGATTTAGCGCCTACAGGCATGATCATGAATTCTTGAATATCTACGTTGTTATCTGCATGTGCGCCACCATTCAAGATATTCATCATAGGAACTGGCAACTCTTTAGCATTGAAGCCACCAAGATATACAAATAATGGCAAGTCCAAAGATTCAGCCGCCGCACGAGCTACTGCCATGGATACACCAAGAATTGCATTTGCACCAAGGTTAGATTTATTGTCTGTACCGTCAAGTTGCAACATCAAGTTATCGATTGCCACTTGTTCTGTAGCGTCATAACCGATAAGTGCAGGACCAATTTTAGCATTTACATTATCGATAGCTTTTAAAACACCTTTACCGGAGTAACGGGATTTATCTCCATCCCGTAATTCTACGGCTTCAAACATACCTGTGGAAGCACCAGATGGAACAGCTGCTGTCGCAATAGTACCATCTTCTAAACATACTTCAACTTCAACTGTTGGATTACCGCGGGAATCTAAAATCTCTCTTGCAATGACTTGTTCAATTACTGCCATTTCTTCACCTCATAAAATCTAATGGAATAACTGCCATCTGACAGCCATTATATATATTGAGCTTAACCTTATAGGCTTATAACTCTAATTAACTACTAATATAGTGAAAGCTCCATATTATGCTTTATGTACCAAGCTGTGACCTGTCATGGCTGTTGGTTGTTGTATCCCAGCTAAATCTAATAATGTAGGAGCAATGTCACATAATTTACCAGCTTCTAATGTAGCTGTTTTTAAACTGTCGCTCATTAAAATTAAAGGAACCAAGTTCGTTGTATGTGCCGTATGTACCTTACCTGTTTCATGATTAACCATAAGCTCTGCATTACCATGATCTGCTGTAACTAACAGATGACCTTTCTTGTTACGAATAGCCCCTACAATACGCCCCAAACAAATATCCACAGCTTGAACCGCTTTAACGGCGGCTTCAAAGCTACCCGTATGACCGACCATATCTGGATTAGCAAAGTTCAAAATAATCATATCATACGTTTCATCTTGAATTGCTTGTACAACCTTATCGGTCACTTCATAAGCGCTCATTTCTGGCTGTAAATCATAGGTGGCCACTTGAGGGGATTTTACGAGAATGCGGTCCTCACCTTCAAAGGGTTCCTCTTCACCGCCATTGAAGAAATATGTAACATGAGCATACTTTTCTGTTTCCGCAATACGCAATTGGCGATAACCACCTGCACTTAGAACTTCACCTAATGTTTCAGATAATGTATCCTTTTCATACACAATATGTACGGGCAAACCATCCTCGTATTTTGTCATAGTTGCCATATATATAGATAGTGGCTTCCGTTTAAAGCCATCAAAATCAGGTAATACTAGTGCTTTTGTAAGTTCACGACCACGATCTGGGCGGAAGTTACAGAATATAACCGCATCTCCATCTTTGATAGTCCCTGCAGCATCAATCACCGTAGGAAGTACAAACTCATCTGCTGCATCTTTATCATAGGACTGTTGCACCGCTTCACAAGCAGACCCAGCTGTTTCACCTTGACCATTTACAATGGCATTGTATGCCAATTCAACGCGGTCCCAACGATTATCGCGGTCCATCGCATAATAGCGACCACTAACTGTAGCAATTTTGCCACAGTTGACCTCTGCCATATACGCTTCTAAGTCCTTTAAATAGCCTTGTGCACATTGTGGAGCTACATCACGACCATCGAGCAAAGCATGGACATACACATGCTCGATTCCATTATCATGAGCTCCTTTAATGACTGCCTTAATGTGATCTAAGGAGCAATGAACATTTCCATCAGACACTAGGCCGATAAGATGTAAGCTTTGCTTTTTAGCCACTTCATATAGCTCACGCATAACTGGGCGACTATAAAACTCACCAGACTCAACATCTTTTGTAATACGTGTCAAATCTTGATACACGATGCGACCAGAGCCAAGATTTAAATGGCCTACTTCAGAGTTCCCCATTTGACCTTCTGGAAGGCCTACCGCAAGCCCTGATGCTTCTAATGTTGTATGTGGATACATATCCCATAATCGATTAAAACAGAGCGGCTTCGCCTGTACTACAGCATTGGTTGTGTCTGATTTATCCCCCAAGCCAAAGCCATCTAGGATGACTAGCATTACGGGAGCCTCTAATTTAGCCATTTGTAACCTCATATTAAGCGCTTACTTGGTTTGCAGCTTTAATAATATCAATAAATTCATCGACCACAAGTGATGCACCACCTACGAGAGCACCGTCAATATTAGGCTCTCCAAGGATTTCTAGTGCATTTTCTGATTTAACGCTACCACCATACTGGATGCGTACTGCATCGGCAGTTTCATTATCATATAAAGATTGAATGTAATTGCGGATTTCTTTGCATACCTCTTCAGCTTGATCAGCCGTTGCTGTCTTGCCCGTACCGATAGCCCAAATTGGTTCGTACGCAATGATCAATTGACTGACTTGTTCTTTCGGAATATCAGCCAAAGCCCCTTTTAGTTGAGACGTAATCCAGTCAAGTGTATGACCCGTTTCACGATGTTCTAAACTTTCACCAACACAGACAATAGGATTCAAATTATGATGAAATGCACTTTTAATTTTTGCATTAACGGTCTCATCTGTTTCGCCATAATATTCACGGCGCTCAGAGTGACCGATGATTACATAATTAACGCCTACTTCTGTAAGCATAAGTGGTGAAATCTCACCAGTAAACGCACCAGCATCATGATAATCCATAGTTTGTGCACCTACTTCAATAGCTGTATTTTTCGTCAATACTACAGCACGTTCGATAGCTGTAAAAGGCGGACATACAACTACATCACAGGACAATTCCATATCTTGTAACACGCTGTTAAACGCTTCGATCAGAATTGATCCAGATGCAATGGTGCCATTCATTTTCCAATTCCCTGCAATAATGGGTTTTCTCATATTATGCCTCGGACAATGCAGCAATACCCGGTAGGATTTTGCCTTCTAAGAATTCTAAAGATGCACCGCCACCTGTGGAGATGTGGCTAATTTTATCTGCTAAACCACTTTTTTCAATGGCTGCTACAGAGTCGCCACCACCAACGATAGTCATCGCATCAGATTCAGCTACAGCTTTCGCTACTGCATTTGTACCAGCTGCAAAGTTTTCCATTTCAAATACGCCCATAGGACCATTCCAAATAATAGTCTTCATTGGCGCCAATGCTTCTACATAAAGTTCGCGGGTTTTAGGCCCAATATCTAATATCATCCAGCCATCTTCAATTTGATCAACATCAACGATTTTAGTATTAGCATCGTTGCTGAAAGCATCAGCTACTACAGCATCGATTGGAGTCAATAATTTAGCCCCTGCTACACGTGCTTCCATAACAAGATCTGTAGCGATAGCTTCTTGACCTTCTTCAAATAAGGAGCTACCAATGTTACAGCCTTGCGCTTTAATGAAAGTGTTAGCCATACCACCGCCGATAATCATTACATCAACTTTAGGTAATAAATTAGAAATTACAGAAATTTTATCTGTTACCTTAGCACCACCGATGATTGCTGCCATAGGTGTTTTGGGATGTACTATAGCTGCACTTAATGCGTCAATTTCTTTTTTGAGCAAGAAACCTGCTGCCATAGGGATATAATCAGCAATACCGACTACAGATGCCGCATTACGGTGAGATACACCAAACGCATCATTGATAGCAACATCTGCAAGAGATGCCAATTGCTTAGCAAACTCAGGGTCATTTTTAGTTTCTTCATTGTGGTAACGCAAATTTTCAAGCATCAATACATCACCAGATTGTAATGCTTTTACAGCTTCTTCAACTTTAGGACCAATACAGTCATCTACGAATGCTACAGGCTTGTTGATAAGGTCAGATAAGTGCTTAGCACATGGTGCCAAAGACATTTCTGGTTTGCGTTCTCCTTTAGGACGACCAAAGTGAGAAGCAAGGATAACCTTTGCCCCTTTTTCGATTAAGTAATTGATAGTAGGTAATGCACTACGAATACGAGTGTCATCAGTGATGACACCGTCTTTCATAGGAACATTAAAATCAACACGAACAAATACTGTTTTATTAGCTACTTGTAAACCTTCAATTGTTTGTTTCATCAAAGCCTCCTGATTATAAGCCTTTGCTTGCTACAAATGCGGCCATGTCGATAAGACGTTCAGAGTAACCCCATTCATTGTCATACCAAGAAACAACTTTTACCATGTTGCCATCCATAACCATTGTCAAATCAGCATCAACAATGGAGCTACGAGGATCAGAGCTGAAATCACAGGATACCAATGGCACATCAGATACACCAAGAATACCTTTTAATTCACCAGCTGCTGCTTTGCGGAATGCTTCGTTGATTTCTTCTTTAGTAGCCGGTTTTTCAAGTTCGCAAACAAGATCCGTAGCAGATACGTCTGGAGTAGGAACGCGCAATGCAAAACCATCTAATTTACCTTTTAATTGAGGCAATACTTTAGCAACAGCTTTCGCTGCACCAGTTGTTGTAGGAATGATGGACATTGCTGCAGCACGAGCACGGCGAGGGTCTTTATGACGTGCATCAAGAATTTTTTGGTCATTTGTGTAGGAATGAATTGTAGTCATCATACCGCGTTTGATACCGAATTCATCACATAATACTTTAGCAAATGGAGCCAAGCAATTTGTTGTACAAGATGCATTAGAGATAATGTGATGTTTTGCAGGATCATACATATCTTGGTTAACGCCCATAACCATAGTTAAGTCTTCGTTTTTACCAGGTGCAGAGATTAATACTTTTTTTACAGTAGGTTGATTCAAATGAACCTTTGCTTCCTCTGCATCACGGTATTTACCAGTACATTCCATAACAATTTCTACGCCTTCTTCAGACCAAGGTAATTTAGAAGCATCGCGGTCATGGAATACACGGATTTTTTTACCATCAACGTAGATATTTTCTTCATCAAATGTTACTTCATTAGGAATTGTACCGTGTACGGAATCATATTTCAACAATAATGCAGTACCTTCATTATCACCAGTTGCATTAATTGCCACTACATCCACATCAGGATTATTAATCGCTGCGCGAACTACACATTTACCGATACGACCAAAACCGTTAATACCAACTTTTACTGCCATTGTTAGATCCTCCTAATAACAAAAATTCTAACCAAATTCAAACTAAAATTTATAACTACTAATTCGCCTATAAGGCAGAAATTTGTAACAATTGACGCATACCTTCGGCTGCTTGCTCATCAATGATAAGTATCCCTTTCTGGCAAGCTCGCATCACACCTATAATAGCGCTCGCTTTTTCTTGTCCGCCAGCTACAGCAATAACATTGGGAACCTTTACTACATCGGGAAGTGATAAACCAATATTATTAGTAGAATAAATTAACTTACCCTTAATGTCACAATATTGGCCAAGTGCTTCACCTACCGCATGATTATCTACCAACTGCTTACGCACATCATCGGCAATATGGCGCTGATCCGCCATGCGCATTGCAGTACCAATACCAAATAATAGTACGTCAGTCCTACTAATGAGGTCTCCAATTTCTTTAATTTGTGGTTCACAAGTCATGAGCATATGTAATGAGTCTTGTGAAAGTCCATCAGGTAAATGGAGCATCTTATAGGAACCACTTAGTCGTTCAGCAAGCACCGAAGCAATTACATTAGCTTGGTATTCCACTACTTCACCAACGCCACCACGGGCTGGTACCACAGTAGGATTGAAAGGTAAGATAGGCATTTCTTCAGCTATTGCTGCCATGGTGCTACCGCCACTGATGGCTACTACTGCATTAGGTTTCAATAGGTCTTGCAATAACTTTGCCGCTGTAAAGCCTAACTTTTTAACCATCAAGGTTCCTTCTGTAGGTGTAATAACAACTCTATCGATATGAAGTGCTTCAGTCAATCGATGTTCTAGCTCGTTAATACGATCTAGCTCATTTAAAAAATTTCGTAACTTTGGAACAATTGCATGACCCTCATCAGTGAGAAAAATCCCTGGTTTATAAATGTCTACAAGACCATTAGCACGCATTAACTCAATATGACTTCGTACGGTTCGCTCTGGAAGATCCGTTGCTGTAGCTAATGTTCTACGGCCTATAGGCTCTTCATAAACAAGGTGGTTTAGTATTTTGTATCGCTCCTTCAATACGCTAACAATTTCAGGAACAATACGTTCACATATCATTAGAAATTCGTTCATCGGGTCCCTCCTTTACCCGTTGGGATTACATGAATCGTTTTTCGTCCCATGTGAACAAAATCCGTCCCACCTAAAATAAAAAAATACTTTTACACTTGTATTGTATACCTTATGTAATTTTTATTCAACCCTAAATAAGAGAAAACGACATACGCCTTAGATAATTTGTTATTATTTCAAATCTAATAATATGTCGTCATGTCCCCTTATTATATTCTAATATGTCGTTTTATTGTATTTTATTTTGTACCGAAGATACGGTCACCAGCATCCCCTAAGCCAGGTAAGATGTAACCATGATCATTAAGTTTTTCGTCGAGGGCCGCTACATAAATAGGAACATCAGGATGTTCTTTATTTACAGCCTCTACACCTTCGGGAGCAGCTACTAAGCACATTAATTTAATATGTTTAGCACCTTTTTCTTTTAGCAATGTAATCGCTGCGGCTGCACTACCACCAGTAGCAAGCATTGGATCAGTTACGATGAAGTCGCGTTCCCCTACGTCAGATGGTAGTTTACAGTAGTATTCTACTGGTTTCAAAGTTTCAGGATCACGGTACAAACCAATATGACCAACTTTTGCAGTTGGAATTAAACTAAGCATACCATTTACCATACCTAGACCAGCGCGAAGAATTGGAATAATACCCAGTTTTTTACCTGCAATTCGTTTGCCAGTCATTTTAGTTAGTGGTGTTTCTACCTCCACATCCTCAAGTGGTAAGTTGCGTGTAATTTCATACCCCATCAACATAGTAATTTCATCAAGTAGTTCTCTGAAATCTTTAGAGCCTGTTTGTACGTCACGCATCAATGTAACTTTGTGTTGAATCAATGGATGTGTCATAACATTAACTTTCATGACTGTCCTCCTATAAAACAATATACATATCCCATTCTAGCGATTAACTATCATATTTACTCTATCACAGATTAGAAAATCATGCCATAAAAATATTGAAAGGGATGTGCCGATGGCACACCCCTTTTACACTACCTATAAACTTATAGGACTATAAATATATATTTAATATTAATACAATCGATTAGTACAATGGATACGCTTCACAAAGTGCAGCAACACGTTTACTAGCTTCTTCATGGACCGATTTATCCTCAGGATTTTTAAGAACCACTGCAATAATATCGGCAATTTCTTCCATATCTTTCACTTGCAAACCACGCGTTGTAAGAGCTGGCGTACCAAGACGAATACCGCTTGTTACAAATGGGCTAGCTGGATCAAATGGAATTGTATTTTTATTACATGTAATACCTACTTCATCGAGTAAGTGTTCAGCTTCTTTACCAGTTAAACCAGTATTACGAACATCTACAAGCATAACATGAGTATCTGTACCGCCAGAAACAATTGTTAAGCCCTCTTCTTGTAATGCTGCAGCCAGCGCTTTTGCATTGTCGATGACTTGTTGTGCATATACTTTGAACTCAGGTTGTAAAGCTTCACCAAATGCTACAGCTTTAGCAGCGATAACATGCATCAAAGGACCACCTTGGATGCCAGGGAAGATAGCTTTATCGATTGCTTTAGCATACTTTTCTTTGCAAAGAATCATACCACCACGAGGGCCACGCAATGTTTTATGAGTTGTTGTAGTAACGATATCTGCATATTCCACAGGGTTTGGATGTAAACCAGCTGCTACAAGTCCAGCAAAGTGAGCCATATCTACCATGAAAATAGCATCTACTTCGTGTGCCACTTCAGCCATTTTCTTAAAGTCGATTTGACGGCTATAAGCACTACCACCAGCGATAATCAACTTAGGTTTTGCTTCTAATACAATTTTACGGAACTCATCGTAGTCGATTTGTTGTGTTTCAGCATCTACACCATAAGGTACTACATTGAAATATGTACCAGATACGTTAACTGGAGAACCATGAGTCAAATGACCGCCGTGGGACAAGTTCATACCCACAATAGTATCACCTGGTTGTAATAATGCGAAATACACGCCAAAGTTTGCTTGAGAACCAGAGTGAGGTTGTACATTAGCATGTTCTGCACCGAACAGGCGTTTTGCACGTTCGATAGCCAATGTTTCAATAACATCAACATTTTCACAACCGCCATAATAGCGTTTGCCAGGATACCCTTCTGCATATTTGTTAGTCAATACGCTACCTTGAGCTTCCATTACAGCTTGAGAAACAAAATTTTCAGAAGCAATCATTTCTAATTTATCGCGTTGGCGTGCTAACTCTTGGTTGATAACAGCTTGAATATTAGGGTCTTGTTTTTCTAAGAAACTCATGAGTATCCTCCTCATATAGAACAACTATCTATAAAGTAATGATGTATTATTTCTCTAATGCTTTTATTTTCTCTACACGACGTGCATGACGTCCACCTTCAAACTCAGTTTCCATAAAAATGGTTACAATATCGTTAGCAAGGCCTGGTCCAATAACGCGTTCACCCATAGTAAGGATGTTCGCATCATTATGTTCACGACATGCGTGAGCAGAAAATGTATCATGACAAAGAGCAGCGCGAATGCCCGCTATCTTATTTGCTGCAATACCGATACCGATACCCGTACCACAAATCAAAATACCGCGATCTGCTTGACCAGATACAACTGCATTTGCTACAGGTACTGCAATATCAGGATAGTCGCAAGACTCAGCTGAATAACAACCAAAATCCTCTACTTCATGTCCCAATGCACTCAATACCTCTTTAACAGATTCCTTCAGATTTAATCCGCCATGATCACAACCGATTGCAACTTTCATAATTTCATCTCCTACGCCTTCTGAGGCACTGATGTAAGACCAGCCTCTACTAAGTGATAAATTTGTTCCGCACATTGATTATATACGGTTTGGTCAGATCCATATGGGTCCGTAACATCACCATCTAGACCACCCCACTCGGAAATTGTTTTAATTTTACCTTCCTCAAAGGGGAATTGGCGAAGTAGTACAGATTTGTGATCTTTCGTCATACCAAGAATAAGATCTGCTGCATTTACGAGTTCCATCGTTAAGGGTCTCGATTCATGGTTGGAAATATCTGCAATGGAACGGACAGCTACTACGGCTTGTTCAGTTGGTTTTGCTCCATAAGCGGCAAATAAACCAGCTGATACAGTTGTAACATCCTTATGTTTCTCCACTGCAAGGGCCCGTGTAATACCTTCAGCCATTGGGCTGCGGCAAGTGTTACCGGTACATACAAATAAAATATTCATAATAACATCCTTACTCAATCACATTTTGTGATTACTTTATACATTATAGCAAATCTATCCAATATGTAAAGACATTTTTCTATTATCAGTGGACATCTTTATGCTAGTAAATTTACTTATAAATGATATGATGACTCGATGCTTTTTCCATTCGATTCATAATGGCAACACCAAAACCATCATCATCAACACCTTCTGCTAGGATTAGCGTAACATGATTTTCATTAAAATGTAATAGACTTTTATAAAAGTCGTGCCCCAATGCTAATGCATCTCCATGATGGCCAAAACAATGGCACATAAATTGTCCATCCTCTTTAATCAAGTTATACGTTTCATGACTTACCAAACACCCTATGGGACCTTCTATACCTTCTGAAAGCGCCTTAAACATAGATGCTATGTCCTCTGGATTACCTACAACAACCGTCATAGGTGCATCAGGTGCATAATGCGTATATTTCATCCCGGGAGCCTTTGGCTTAGTGGTAGCATTAACTAGAGCAGTATCATACTCAACTGTAGACACAACACCTTCAAGTTGAGCTTTTGTAATTCCACCAGGTCTCAATATAATGACCTTATCATCATGGACTTCTACAACAGTAGACTCTACACCAATCGTACATGAACCAGCATCTAAAATATAGGAAATACGACCCTTCATATCATGGTAAACATCTTGTGCTGTTGTAGGACTTGGACGTCCAGATATATTGGCACTAGGAGCCGCTACAGGTACACCGGCACGTTCTAATAATGCGCGGCATACCTTATGATCAGGGCAACGCAACGCCACACGAGGTAAGCCACCTGTAGCACGATCTGGCACTAAATCAGATTTAGGCAATGTAATCGTTAATGGCCCTGGCCAGAATGCATCCATTAAGGCTTGCGCCGTAGCAGAAATTTCTGTTACTAAAGGTTTTATGCTTTCACTATTAGGAACATGCAAAATGAGTGGATTATCAGAAGGCCGTCCTTTGGCAGCATAGATTTTATCCATCGCCTCTGGATCTAGACCATTAGCACCTAAACCGTATACAGTTTCGGTTGGTATAGATATCAATTCACCATTGCGCAAAGCACGGGCCAAAGTATCTATATCTTGTTCTGATGGATTTGTAATGATTTTAGTATCCATATTAGCCCTCATATACAGCTGTCACTACGCGGTTATGACCACCGAGGTCAGCTATAAATTGAATATTCGAATATTGACCTGTTTCTTGCAATAAAGCACCTACCTCTTTTGCTTGGTCAAAGCCTATTTCAAACACCACACGGCCATTAGCGTTTAAATAATTTCTACATTCTTTAGCTAAGATTCGATAAAATTGAAGTCCATCCTCTCCACCAAATAATGCAATATGAGGCTCATTTAATACATCCGGAGACAACATCTTTAAATCACCAGTTCGAATGTATGGAGGATTAGAAACAATAAGATCAAATTTCTTCTCTTTTCCATATAAAGTGGAGAACATATCTGATTCCATAAATTGTACTCGGTCAGCTAAATTAAAGGACTCACCATTTTCGCGTGCCACCGGTAAAGCATCTGTAGAGATATCTAAACCAACACCACTAGCATTTGGCAAATAATGTAATAGACTTAGTAATATTGTCCCAGGGCCTGTACATACATCAAGAATACGCACATTACTATCTTTTGGATAAGTACCTAGTACATGCTCAATCAAGGTTTCCGTATCAGGTCGTGGAATCAATACCTTATCATTCACCTTAAAGGTCAACCCCATAAAGTCCTTTTCCCCAATGATAGCCGCTACACAATGCCCCTTAGCCCGTTGTTGAACGAGAGGCCTAAAGGCATCGAGCTCGTCTTGAATAAGCGGTTGGTCATAATGGGTATATAGATAAATCCGATCTTTACCTAAAACGTGAGAAAGCAGTACTTCCCCATCAAGTCGAGGTGTATCCATCTCCTTGCTTTGAAAGTACTGCTCTGTCCACTGGAGAATACGACCGATTGTCCAAATCTCCTTATGCATTTGTATTAGCCTCCTGCATTTTTGCCGCTTGGTCTGCAGCATTTAAGGCTTGAATAATTTCATCAAGATCGCCATTTAAAATAGCATCTAATTTATATAATGTTAAATTAATACGATGATCTGTGACGCGACCTTGTGGGTAGTTATAGGTGCGAATACGTTCACTACGATCACCTGTGCCGACTTGACTCTTACGATCTGCAGCCATACTAGAAATGGCCTCTTGTTCAGCTTGATCCTGTAACTTAGCACGCAATACACGCATAGCTTTTTCACGGTTTTGTAATTGAGATCGTTGATCTTGACATGCTACAACGATACCAGATGGTAAGTGTGTAATACGAACAGCAGACTCAGTTTTATTGATATGCTGACCACCGGCACCACTCGCACGATATGTATCAATTTTTAAATCTTTTTCATTAACTTCAATATCAACATCTTCCATCTCTGGCAATACGGCTACTGTAACTGTAGATGTATGTACACGGCCTTGTGTTTCTGTAGCCGGTACACGTTGTACACGATGTACACCAGATTCAAATTTCATTTTAGAGTATACATTTTCACCATCCACAGAGAAAATAACCTCTTTAAAGCCACCAAGCTCTGGTTCATTAGCATCGATAATCTCACAACGCCAGCCTTGGCTTTCCGCATATTTTGTGTACATGCGGAACAAGTCGCCTGCAAATAATGCAGCTTCATCACCGCCAGCGCCCCCGCGAATCTCAATGATAATATTTTTATCATCATTAGGATCCTTAGGCAATAATAGAACTTGCAACTTTTCTTCCAATTCCTCTTTTTGAGGTTTTAACTCTTTCAATTCCTCTTGAGCCATTTCTCGGAATTCTTCGTCCATGGATTTATCTTCAATAACTTCCATAGCTTCATCAATACCAGATAAAACTTTTTTGTAAGTACGGAACGTTTCAACGGTTTCAGATAATTGAGCATGTTGACGGGTCAATTTACGCCATTCATCTTGGCGAGCAATGACCTCTGGGTCACTAATACGCTGCTCAAGATCCATAAATTTATCTTCAATAACTTGTAATTTATCAACTAACATGTTTATTCCTCTTCATATGCGTCACTCTCAGGCGGACGGACCTCTTCTAAAGCTCGTATAGCAACTTCAATTTGATCATCTTCTGGTTCACGCGTTGTCATATATTGTAACGCAAGACCTGGTTTAATAAGAGCTTTCACAAAAGAATGATCGCTACGTCCAGCAAGACGAATCACCTCGTACGCAATACCAGCTACTACAGGCATAAGGAGTACGCGGCTCACGATACGTTCCAACAAATTGGGCCAACCCAAGAAAGCAAATACAAAGATACTAACTACCATAACAATAAGTAAGAAGTTTGTACCACATCGCGCATGTAAGCGACTTTGTTGGCGAACGTTTTCTACAGTTAAAGGCAAATCTAATTCATAAGTATGAATCGTTTTATGCTCTGCCCCATGATATTGGAAAACTCGTTGAATATCCTTCGTAAGACCAATCCCCCAAATATAAAGTAAGAAAAGTACTAAACGAATGACACCTTCAATGAGATTTAATACTATATGATTATCCTGTACACCAGGAATGAATTTTACGATAAATGTAGGCAATGCCAAAAACACAGCTATCGCAAACAGTGTAGAAATGACCATGGTAATGGCGATTTCACTATTAGACATTTCTTCCTCTTCATCGCCAGCAGCCTTAGCGGAGAAGGATAAAGCCTTCATGCCTATCACTAGAGATTCATAGAGAGCTACACAGCCACGAAGAAATGGTTTTTTCAATATTGGATATGTGTCAGCAATGGACTTTGTAGCTTCTTTTTGAACTACAATAGTTCCCGCAGGCTCACGTACGGCAGTTGCCGTATAGCCAGGGCCTCTCATCATGACACCTTCGATCACAGCCTGTCCTCCGACAAACTTTTTTATACGTTCTCTGTTCACAAGATCTCCTCTCATAAACAAATATAGGCAGAGCCAACAGCCCTGCCAATACATGTTACATTACAAAACAAATTATTTGCCGTAACGTTTGTTAAATTGTTCAATACGACCACGAGCTTGAGCCGCACGTTGTTGACCAGTGAAGAACGGATGGCATTTGGAGCAAACGTCTACACGAAGGTCTTCTTTTACAGAGCCAGTTTTGAATGTGTTGCCACAACCGCAAGTTACTGTAGCTTCTTTATAGTCTGGATGAATACCTTGTTTCATTCTATACACCTCTTTCCAGCAATCAATATTATTCTTATAGATTATAGCATGACACCTGCACAAATGCAAGTAACCAATACTATTCCTTGGACGCTTGCTTTTCTTCAATAGCCTCAGCTAAAATAGCTTCCAAGTCACTTTCGTTGAGGATGTCACGCAATGCAATAAGCTCCTCTAAAGAAAGGGTAATACCTTTTTTCATGCTTGTATATTCACTATCCCAAGCACGAAGATCAAACTTAGGATTGTATTTTCCCCAACTAGTACATGTTAATTGTTTTTTCCAACCATCTTTATCTTCAGATAAAGTACCAATAACCTTGAAGATTTCAAAATTAATAACTGCCATAGGTCCTCCTTTCTTACATATTCATATGCTATGTTTCGTATCTACTATATTTAGTAGTTTATATTTTTTAGGATACGATATATTTTAAACCAAAATTATATGATTTACAATTCTTTTTTATAGTCACTATAATCTTCAATATCAATAGAAGCTGTAGGTGGCATAACTTGTGCACCTAATGAATCTACGGTCTCTTTCCAACTCCTTGTAGCCTCCGTAACAGCCTTGATATATGCCTCGTCAGCAGCCTGTACAGATTTAATTAGTTGGGCTTCATCCTTTACATCTAATACGCGACGACGTACGCTACTAAGCATATAGCCAAAGGATTCATCTGTTTGAACGAGCATGGAGATTTCTTGAATCAATGTTTGACCCGTAGTGCTGCAGAAATAGGCATACCACATATATGCTAATTCAGCATCTGGGAACATCCAGTACATATCATCTACAGGCGCTTCTGTCGTAATATCTACATCAATATAATCAGTATGACGTTTAAAAGTAAGAAAATAAGCTCCACTTTCAATAAGAGCAGTGCGACCTAATTCAGATACACGGCTATCAATGCAATAAATACCATCTTGACCTAAGGCTACGTCCGTTTGACCGCCGGGCAACAAAATAGAGCGCAAGGACAAGCCATAATTTAATACCGTAAATACTGGCAATTGCGCAAATACGCCATGAGGTAATGGAATATAATTAATTGTTTTCCACTCATCCCCTACACGTTCACGAAGACCAACACGCATTTTTTTTACATCGTATTTACCATATACGATTTCATAAGCCCCTAATGGAGTCCATTCTCGTATAGCTTCTACTCGTTTTTGGTTCAAGAAAAATTGCAACGCCATATTATTTAAGCCCAATTGATTTTGTGCCATTGTAGCAGGTAAGAATAATTGAGCAGTCCCTTCTGGAACCAAGTTATGTAATCCGTTAGCGACCTCTTCTACAATATCTTCAGAGGATTGGAACATACCAACTGTGCCTGTAAAGATATGGTCAAAATAGCTACGATGAGGCCATTGATTAATGATTTGAGCCATCGGATATAAACGTGTCAAAATGCTATAACACACGGGAGATGCCGTATACAGAACGACTTTTTTATCTTCATAAGATTGAAGAATCTCTTCAACCATGCCTGCATATTCTTCTACATAAGCATACAGAACCAATTCTCCCGTTTTACTATGAGCTTCGATACTTTCACGAACAGGAATTTCCCAAATAGTGCCTACATCTAGACCTTCTAAAATGCCTGTGTCACTAATAAAATCAAACAATTCCACTCTAAAGGATGGTCCATAAAGAGCTTGGAATGTATTCAAATCATATGGTACAGGACCAAAGGATTCTACTGTGGATTTTTCTGCTAACGCATATAAATCATCTGCCGTTACACCCCACTCACGGGAGCTAGCATTACTAGAAATCAATTGATCTAGCACTTTAAAACGCATTAACTCATTTACAATATCAATTCCCTCAATACCATGATTAGCACAAAGGGCAATAAATTCTTCGTTATTTACTTTCATATTAAACCTTTCCGGCTGAAGGACATAGATGATTTAAAAAACATTCATTACACAAAGGCTTACGAGCCTTACACACTCTACGGCCATGATAGATTAACCAGTGGTGTGCAGCAGCCCAGTCCTTTTTTGGAATTGCCTTTTGTAACTTTTGTTCCATCTCTTCCGGCGTCTTAGCAATACCTAATTTTAATCGGTTAGACACGCGAAATACATGTGTATCTACCGCAATGGCTGGTGTACCAAATAAAACGGATACCACAACATTTGCTGTTTTACGCCCCACACCAGGCAATTCAACGAGTTGATCAAACTCACGAGGCACCTCTCCATGATATTGTTCAACTAAAATTTGACAAGTAGCAATTAAGTTTTTTGCCTTGGACTTATAAAGGCCGCAATCTTTAATGAGAGTCTCTAACTTAGCAACTCCGATTGCAAGCATCTTTGCAGGATGATTAAGTTCTGGGAACAATCGTTTAGTAACAATATTAACTCGTTCATCCGTACATTGTGCAGACAAAACTACAGCAACTAATAATTCAAATTCATTTGTATACTCAAGGGCAGGTTTTGCATCAAAATAATGCTCTTGTAACAGTTTCAACTGCTCTGCCTTTATCGCTTTTGTTACACGCATACAGTTCTCCTTTCTCACCTGTGAAAGTACAGACGCGTACAACTTATATCTTACCATACGTATTCATTAAGTTCTATGTTATAATAAAACATGCTATTCTAATATAGAATACAGGAGGCGCATATGAGTCATATTAACGATACATTAAAACGAATAAATGAACTAGCTGCAAAGAAAAAATCTGGGCAAGAATTAACACCAGAGGAATTAGCAGAAAAAAAAGAATTATACGAAATCTACTTAAGCTTCATTCGTGGTCAAATTACAAGCACCTTGGATCGCGTTGAATTTGTAGACCCAGAAACAGGTGAAAGGACCGCTCCTAAACGAGCTCTAGAAGATTTAGCTAAAGAAGCTGACCAAGATATTAAAGAACATAAAGATATTCACTAAGACTACAAAAGCGTACGCATGAAGGATATTTCCTAATGCGTACGCTTTTGATTTTTATTTTTACTATTTTCGCTTCTAAATAAATAAAATATATTACTAGACTAGTATCAATATTTCTATTGAGGTCCTTCTCCAGCAATAATACGTTGTGCCTCAGCATCAGATAAATCATAGCGTAAGAAAGTCTTATAGAATAATTTTGTTTCTTTCACTAAATCAATATCATTAAATAATTGAGGTTGTATGATTTGACCTGCCCATAAGATTTGTAATGCAGACTCAGCACTGTAACGATCCCAGTTGAAAGTACCTACAGGATTGCTGTAAATACGACCGTTTTGTACTGCTTTAAGGCTTGCCCATTGTGGATCATTCTTAATCGCTTCAATACCTTTGCGTGATTGTGTACCACCAATAATGATAATATCAGGGTTAGCTTTAACGATTTCTTCCATTGTTACAGTAATTTGAGAACCTTTAGTAGTGATGGCATTTTTACCACCAGCGTAACGAATCCATTCATTGATAATTGTTTTATCGCCATCAACCTTTAATAAGTTGTCTCCACCTACAATATGTAATACAGATGGACGGTTAGCATCATCAATACTTTTTGTTCTATCTTCAGCAAATTTAATTTTACCATCTAAGTAAGCTAGGTATTGTTTTGCCATTTCAGGGGCTTTATCACCTAATACTTCAGCTGTAATATTAATAACTTTACATAATCCATCATAGTCTTGGAAGTTTACACGAACTGCTGGAATCCCTGCATTACGCGCCATTTCAATTTGATTCTTATTACTTGCTAATACAACTTGAGGTTTTAATTTTTGGATTTCTTCCATTTGTACATCAGTACCTTTTACAGGTGCTGGAATTTCTTTAATGCGTGGGTACACTTTAGCGAACCAAGGCAAGCCTTGAACAGAAGTTGTGGTAGACACTAATTTATCCGCACCACCAAGCATCAATACAACTTGATTATTGGCATGCCATAAATCGGCAACCTTTGTTATATCTTTAGGAATTGTTACATCTGTTCCATCGATATCCTTTACTACACGCGTAGCAGATTGATTACCTTGTGATGCATTCTCTGTGCCACATCCAGCTAACATGAATAGAGCCGTCATAAGGGCTAATAAAAATACAATAATACGCTTCATACTTACATTCCTTTCTGACCTAATTGAGGGATAACACATACAGTACGATTAACTGTATCGCTATAGAATAAGCTTAGCTTAGTCTTATAAATCTCCTCGAGCGCTTCTAAGGTCACATCACTAACAGAATTATAAAAATCTATAGTTCCACCACGACATAAACCAACACGGCTATTTAACAACAACGCCTGTTCCGGTAAATGTGTAGTGAAAATAATAGCATATCCTTGGGCGCGTAATTGATCAATTGTTTCT
This sequence comes from Veillonella parvula, assembly GCF_048309325.1. GTDB lineage: Bacteria > Bacillota > Negativicutes > Veillonellales > Veillonellaceae > Veillonella > Veillonella parvula_T. The sequence continues at coordinate 335,657 of NZ_DBFBTX010000005.1, read as the reverse complement.
AAAACAATAACCTGATTACGTATATCTAAAGCAGATGTAGGCTCATCCATAAGTAATAAGCGTGTATCTTGTAACAAGGCACGACCTATAGCAACTAATTGCCGTTGACCACCACTTAAATCACGGCATGGTTTGTCCTTTAACGCCGTAATACCAAGCATGTCCATAATAGAATCTGTTTTTTCAAATTCCTCTTTACCTGGAGATGAGAACATGCCCGTTCGCAAGGTAGCACCAAAGGAGATATAATCTCGTACCGTATAAGCTATATCAGCCCCAATAATCTGTGGTACAAAAGCAATTAGCTTGGCCCGTTCCTTGATTGATGCAGTCATTAAGTCTACACCACTACAATAAATATGTCCTTGTTGAACATGATTAAAGCACATTAAACAGCTTAATAAGGTAGATTTGCCTACCCCATTCCTACCTAGTAACGCCAATGCATCACCAGCTTTTACAGAGAAGGATAAATCACTAAAAATATTAGGTTGGTTCTTATCATAGGCAAATGATATAGAATCAACGACGAGTTCAAATGAATCCATTAGAAGTACCTCCGTTGTTTATATAATACCCATGCAAAGAACGGTGTTCCAATAAAACCACATAAAATCCCAAGTGGAATCTCTGCAGTTGTTAAGGAACGAGCAAATAAATCAGCAATCATCAAAAAAGAAGCACTCACTAAAATCGTAGCAGGAATTAATTTTTTATGATCATTACCTACTAACATTCTAGATAAATGTGGTATAACAAGACCAACCCAGCCAATAGTGCCGCTAAGACATACAGCAGCAGCTGTAAGTAATGTAGAGATTCCAATAATAACTAGTCGCTCTCGATTGACATTAACGCCCAAACTTTGAGCCTCTTGATCAGAAAGAGACAAAATATTAAGTCTCCATCTTAAAGCTAATACTGCGATTGTGCCTATGATAATAATAGGCAATACATAAAGTAAATTATCCCACGTAACCTTTGCTAGGCTTCCCAACTGCCAATAAACAATATCTTGTAACTCTGTATCAGGATCTGCAATATATTTAAGCAAACCAATTATAGCAGCCATAAATCCAGAAACGATAATACCACATAATACTAGAACGATACGCGATTGATTCTGAATCAATTTAGGCAATAACAAGGTTAAACAAACCGCCAAAATACCACCCATAAAGGCTAGTATGGCAACGCCATATAACGAAAAGTGTAATAGTATGCCTATACATGCACCTACACTAGCGCCATGTGATACACCTAATAAATCTGGAGATACTAAATCGTTACGGAATACCCCTTGGTAGGCGGCACCAGAAACGGCTAATGCAATACCTACAGCAATAGCCCCTAATACACGGGGCAATCGTATCTCCATAACCACATTGTACATAGATGCATCCCAAGTGATGGGTAATACTAAAAATTTAGATAATAAAATATTAGTTACCTGATCTATAGGAATGAAAAAACGACCTATAACGAGAGAGGCCAGAAAAATACCAATACATATAACTAATGTTATACCCATTGTCCGTATATAATGTTGCATAAAATACCTCAACAAACAAAAACTTCATATATGCTACCTTTAACTATACAAGATTTTATATATTAAGAATAATTAGTTTTAATGATATATGTATAGAAAAAAGCCACTTGATATATGGATCAAGCAGCTTTTAGTATAAGTTTTACTTATCGATTATAATTTACCAAGACGTTTCATAGCAGTATAAATTTTTCCTGCGAGTCCTGTCATTTGCTTTTTAGGAATACCACAGGCAGCTATACGAATACCATTTGCTAATGCAATTACATAGATATGCTCTTTCTTCAACTCTTCACAGATAGCATTTGCAGAGTCTGTAGGGATTGTAATAAAGAACCCACCACGGTAAGGTAACATGGGAAGACCCACTTGTGCTGCTTCTTGTTTAAAGATATCAGCACGATCGCGAATTAATTGATAATAGCAATTGCGTTCAGCTTCATATTCCTTAAACTTAGCTGAATCAGCCACAATATTAGCCATTGCACGCATTGCAGGACGACAAATATTGGACCATGTGGCACGACTTGTAGATTTGTTAACTTCGAAAAACTCATCAGCTATTTCTTCATCGTCAGAAATCCCAATCATCGCACCAACACGCTGACCATACATAGTAAATCCTTTAGATAAGCTATAACACACACAGGTGAGAATTTCTTTTGGTAAATGACTAAATTTATTGAAGAACGCACGTACCTCATCTTTTTCACCAGAGTAATCAAGATATGCTACATCAATACCAATAATCACATTATTTCGACCAATAGCAACTAAATCCTTCAGGAAATTAAGGATAGAATCCCAATCTTTATCCTCAATAGAGTAGCCGGTTGGGTTATTACCAGGTGTATTAAAGATAACAACCACATTTGTTTGTTTAGCCGCCAATTCGTTTACACGATTTTGGAATGCTTCATGATTAAAGTTATTATGTTCATCAAATAAGGAATACGTAACTAGTGTACGTCCAGTATCACTACAAATAACACGGTATGCACCCCAGTACCAATCCGCTGTTAATACTTCATCACCAGGCTCTGTATAGTTATGAATCAAATGATGAATGCCACCAGTGCCACCTGCGGTAGCAATGCTACGAATATGTCCTTCTGGGCGGAAATTACCAAAACATTCTTTTTCAGCAGCACACAAAAAATCTGGAATGCCCGCAATTGGTGCATAACCAACATGTTCAGAATCCGAAAGACTCAAATATTCTTCTTTAACGGTCTTAAGAAAAACTAAGTTTCCCTCTTCATCATGAATAGCACCCAAAGTACCATTTACAACATTCTCACGGCCATTTTCTTTAGCATCGGCTTGAGCTTGGCCAGCAGTTACGAAGATTACGTCTTTTAATTTTTTTCCTTTTGCATGCTTTGCAGCAACACTTGTCATAACTAGCACCATCCTATCTGAAATGAATATTACATATTTATCATACCTAAACTAATTTAAATATACAACGTATATTCAGTAAATATATTGTATACATAGAAGATTTAACTAACTATTAGTAACTCACCACTTATTAAATATATATAGAATATATTAAGTACCTTATTTAGGAAAAATAATTAACAAATATACAATAAAACAGTAAATATATAAAAAAAGACCACTCAAAAGAGTGGTCATCATCATCCTTAGAAGGAATAGCCTACACCAGCGTGTAAACCTTTTGCAGTTTTATCATTGCTATCTACACTATATTTATCATAGCCATAGTATACATTCAAATCTACATCAGGGCGTACTTCATATTGAGCACCTACTTGATAAGTTTGCTTAATATCATTACCCCAACCAGCCTTAGCAAAGCCGTTTACTTTATTAGTCAAAGGTACATGACCGATAACACCAGCTTGGAAACCAAGTTCAGTATCATTTGTACGAATCGCAGTACCTGCACCATATAAATTTACATTTGGATGTACTTTATAAACCAATGCTAATTGATGATCTTTAATATCACCATTTTTTGCATTTAATTTATCGTAAGAGTATTGTAATGCGGCTTTATTGGAAAGGTCGTGTTGTAAAGAAACACCGAAACCATCATTACTATTGCCACCACCATTAGATACGTGTTGTTTAAAAGCATAATCAGCTTGTACCTTAGTGGATCCATCACTAATTTTCGTTACAGGAGCTGCAGCAAATGCACTACCGGCTACAACTGTAGCTGCTAAAGTTAATAATACTAATTTCTTCATTTTTACCTCCTATACACATACCAACGGTATGTCTTAATAAGTTACTAATCGATAGGTATAGTAATTATACAATCTATAAATTAGCGTTTCATGAATACAGGGATATCAGGGATACCACTGTTAGTATTTGTAGTGGATGCCGGACGGGATGTAGTTGTTGTTTTACCGAATTCAGGTACATTCTTAGTATTTGAATTAAAACCAGTTGCCACAACAGTAATTTGAACTGTATCGCCTAAGCTTTCATCGATAACGGAACCGAAGATAATATTTGCATCAGGATCCGCCGCTTCAGAAATAATTTCGGCAGCTTCATTAATTTCAAACAAGCTTAAGTTAGCACTACCGGAAATATTGAGTAAGATGCCTTTTGCACCATCGATAGATGTTTCCAACAATGGGCTATTAATAGCCATTTTAGCTGCGTCAGCAGCGCGGTTTTCACCTTCGCCAACGCCAATCCCCATCAATGCTTCGCCTTGTTCAGTCATGATAGTTTTAACATCTGCAAAGTCAAGATTGATCAAGCCAGGAACTTGAATCAAGTCTGAAATGCCCTTGATACCTTGGCGAAGTACATCATCAGCTGTACGGAATGCATCGCTTAAGGAACATTTTTTATCTACAACTTGCAACAATTTATCATTAGGAATAACGATAATAGTATCTACTTTTTGAGTCAAGAATTCAATGCCTTTTTCCGCTTGTGCACGACGGCGTTTACCTTCAAATGCGAACGGTTTAGTAACGACGCCGACTGTCAATGCACCGATTTCTTTAGCACATTCTGCAACGATAGGAGCAGCACCTGTACCAGTACCACCACCCATACCAGCAGTTACGAATACCATATCAGCACCTTCAAGAGCTTTTATAATTTCTTCGCGGCTTTCTTGAGCAGCCTCTTCACCGATTTGTGGATTTGCGCCTGCACCAAGACCTTTTGTAACCTTCTCGCCAATTTGAATCGTTACATCCGCTTTAGATAATTCAAGCACTTGGCTTTCAGTATTAGCGGATAAAAATTGAACACCTTTAAGATCGCTATCTACCATGCGATTAACAGCGTTATTACCGCCGCCACCAACACCGATAACTTTAATATTTGCAAAATCAGACATTGAACTTCCTCCTCTTATCGTTATCTATCGTATCAATATACGTCCCAATGTATCGATTTATATACTGACAATCTTATAACAATTACATTTATTTTACACTAAAATTTAAAAACTTTCCACTATATAGAATGTGATTTATTAGAATCGCTTAGTCATAATAATCTTTCGTATAGCGCCTACATTAATAAATACATGCAATCCAAAGCCAATAAGAGCTACGTAATATAGGTTAATTCCTATGAGGTCACCTACATATACAAGAATAACAGCTAACACAACATTTGAAAAGAACCCAAGCACAAAATTACTAAGATCAAAGGTTCGTTCCAATGCAGCACGGCTACCACCAAATACAGCATCTAGTGCAGCCAGAACAGCGACTGATGTGTAATTTGCATAACTTATAGGTATATGAAATGGTGAAAGCCACCCTAATGTAGTACCTACAATTAGACCAACAATGGCAAAGATATAAATATTCATTCTTTACCTCCTGTTTCATTAGGCTTTATATGCTCTTCTCTGAAGGTTCCTGTAAAAGCTGGAATAGCTATTTCATTTTCTTCCTTTATGGTTACCTTTATGCCCCAGTGTTTCAAGGAATCTACCACACCGCCTCGCATGGTGAGCGCAGAATTTAATGTTTTTGGATCACCAATCGCTTTAACTGTAAAAGGAGCCCCAAAAACCTTACCATTCACGGTAATAGTTGGACCAGAGCATCGTATTTCAGAAGTCCCTATGAGACGTTGATCATTGATAGCTATCGCCTCAGCCCCACCAGCTCGCAATTCATTAACAATACGTAAAATATCTTCATCATGAATTACATATAAATTAGGATTTTCACCACTTTGAATTGGCTTTAAGCTATCCTCGATTAATACACTAACACCCGTACCTTTAACATTAGTTAAAGCAGCTTTCATCATCAACTGTTCGTCTGCTTTAACATTGCCAGTAGCACCAGACTGTTTAAGCTCTTCTATTTGTTTTAACAATGCATCACGTTCACTTTGGGCCTCTCGCAATTGTACAGCTAAATCACCAGCTCGTTGTAAACGGATATTTTCTTCTATATTATCTTGAGTCATCTTATATTGGGTGACAACCATGAAACCCAATATACAACTGACTAAGGCTATTGCCCACCGTTCGTGTCTCACGACAATCATCTACCTTTTATCTTCAACATGACCTTGCTTATCTTGTTTTTTATCATCCTTCTTAGTAGATGAATCTTCTGTATTCTTTGTTCCAGGCTGATGCTTTTTAACTTCCGGTATTACATCAGTTTTTATATATGGCGATGAAACATTAACATCTATATATTGTACATTACTATGTGTTGTCTTAATATCTTGTAACATGGACTGAGTTAACTCGGCTTTTTTAGGTAAGTCTTTACTATCCCCTAATCTAATTTGCACCCCCGATACGGTATAAGCCATTATTGCATCAGGATCTCCTATATTGACTTCTGCAATATTCTTGAAGGTGCTCTCATCAAGAGAGTTCAAGTATTCAAGAGCCGCCAAAATGGGCTTATCCACAACGGTATCACCTAACAAAATATTTCCCGCCTTAACGCCTGATATCATCGGTACCGACGTATCTTGTATTGCAGGCTCTGATGCAATCACTTGACCTTTACTGTCAAGTGTTAAATAACCAAACTGAGCTGGTACAACTGCAACAGCCTTGCGTTCTATGACACGTACAACCATTGTAAATGGCAATTGATAACTAATTTGGGCCTCTTCAACCCGTAAGTCTTTCGCCAATCTAGTTTTTAATTTCTCTGTACTAATTTGCAATATATTTACAGGTTCATGAATATCCCCTGCTACCATTACATCTTGTACAGTTACCTTATCCGATCCTATAATTTTTAAGGATCCAAAAGGAATAGGTAGTGTAAACAATCCCACCAACACGAGAGTAACTGCACCACCGATTTTTAACACTCGTTTTCTAAATACAGCCCGTTCATCATGAACAGGTGTAGAAGACTGCATCTCCCCAGAGTTGGATGGATGGTATTGCTTATCATCCATAGATAACTCCTTATGTTCTATTCAGCCCTTAAAATTTCCCTATACTAGCTGTTAATAGAATCTTTTCACATAATGTTGGAAAGTCAATTCCCATTTCTTTAGCTGCCTTTGGTACTAAAGACGTTGCCGTCATACCTGGCACAGTATTGTATTCTAGAACATACATATTATCTGCATGATCTGTCATAATATCAACACGAATAACCCCACTGCCTTGTACTTCACGATACACAAGCTCCCCTATGCGCTGCATCTCAGCAGTCATTTCTTCACTAATAGGCGCAGGTACTAAATATTCTGTAGCACCTACAGTATATTTACTGGTATAGTCATACTCCCCAGAATGTGGACGGATTTCAATTACTGACAATGCCTTGCCGTCAAGAACGGATACTGTAAATTCGCGACCATCAAGAAATTGCTCTACTACAAGAATCGGATCATATTTTAGCGCTTCTGTAACAGCAGCCTCCAATTGTGCCTCATCACGAACAATGGTAACGCCAATACTAGAGCCTTGAGTAGCAGATTTCACCACTACAGGAATCGTAAACTGTTTACGAATATGTCCTATAATAGCTTCTGCAGATTCTAAATTACCATTAAAGGATTCAGAAGTAGCTGTTGGAATATTAGCCCCTTTGAAAACATCTTTGCTTACTTTTTTATTCATTCCTACCGCATGAGCCATGATGCCCGATCCAGTATATGGAATTTCTGCCATTTCAAGTAAGCCTTGTAATGCACCATCTTCACCATAACGACCGTGAATTGCATTAAATACAATCTCTCCACCTAAGGATTCAATGTCTCTTAAAACAGTACGAGGATTAAGTTCTAATGTTTGGGCATTATACCCTTTACTTTCGAGTGCTTCCGCAATAGCAGCGCCAGTACGACGAGATACTTCAGCCTCTTTGGAAGGGCCACCCATCAATACGATTATTTTTCTATCTTTCATTGTAAGCCTTCCTCCAATATAGCTAATAATTTAGGTCCATATTGATTAATAGAACCGGCACCCATTGTGATAACCAGATCGTTAGGTCGCACAATTTTTGCCAATACAGCCGGTATGTCATCAACAGATGGTACATAATGTACAACCTTATGTGTAGCAGCTTCAACAGCGTCAGGAATAGTACGTCCATCGATACCTGCAATCGGATCTTCACCAGAACTGTAAATATCTGTCATATATATTTCATCAGCACTTGTAAAAGCAGTGGCAAATTCATCTTTCAACAAGCTTGTACGTGTATACCGATGCGGTTGAAACACACAAATAACGCGATGTTTTTCAAGTTCTTTTGCTGCTCTTAAGGTCGCTTTAATTTCTGTTGGATGATGTGCATAATCATCGACAACCCAGACGCCAGCAACATGACCTTTTGTTTCAAAACGTCGTTTTGCACCGATAAATTTACCTAACGCTTTTGTAATAAAGCGATTTTCTACACCGCAACATTCATGAGCCACAATAAAGGCTGCCAATGAGTTTAATACATTATGTTCTCCAGGCACGCGCAAGCTGATACGGCTTATATTAATACCTTTATGATATACATCATATACCAAGGAAGAGTCCACATAATGAATATTTTTTGCTACATAATCATTATTATCCTCTAAACCATACGTAATAAAAGTACGTTTTACGCGGCTCATAACATAACGAATATTTTCATTATCACCACATACGATAGCCTTGCCCGCTTCTGGTAACGTTTCGACGAACTCACAGAAAGCGTTTAACAAGTTATCCATAGTCTTATAATGATCCATATGATCATCTTCAATATTAGTTATAACGATAGTATGTGGATGCAATTTTAAAAATGAACCATCGCTCTCATCCGCTTCCACAACTGAAAAATGGCCTTTCCCAAGGCAACTGCTACCTTTGAGATAATCTACTTCGCCACCGATAATTACCGTAGGGTCCGCATTAGCCTCCACTAAAATTTGTCCAATCATTGAAGTTGTAGATGTTTTACCATGCGCACCAGCTACTGCGATACCATCTGTTACATCTAATACAGCCTTTACAATATCAGAACGATGTAAAATGGTAATCCCTTGCTCTTTAGCGGCAACAATTTCAGGATTGTCTTCACGAATCGCTGTAGAACGAACTATAGCATCAACACCATTTACATATTCTTTATTATGACCGATATGCACTGTGGCACCCATATCTCTAAACTTAGAAATCACTGCAGATTCAGCAATATCTGAGCCAGATACATCATAACCTTTTTGAATCAAAATATTCGCTATCGCACGCATACCAGATCCACCAATACCGATAAGGTGAATTTTGTGAATACCGTCTAACATAAAACCTCTCCTTGTTACTTTGCAATAGATAAAGCTAATTTTGCAATATCATGAGCCGCATTCGGTTTCCCCAATTGCAATGCTCGATCTCCCATTTGTGCCAACAAATCACGGTTGGCCATAAACATCTCGATTTCCCCTATTAAATCGTGAGCACTTAACATTTTATCTACAATCATATGCGCCGCCCCTTCTTGTACAAAGATACGTGCATTATAGGTTTGATGATCTTCCGCTGCATATGGATACGGTATCAATACGGATGGAATACCGCGAACTGCTAATTCCGCAAGGCCTATAGCACCAGATCTAAAGACTGCTAAATCGGCTGCTGCTAGTGCTTTTGGCATATCATGTAAATACGGCAAAATCAAAGATGAACAACCTAAACCATCCCCAGCGGTAATACCTAATTGAGATAAAACAGATTCATATTCTCCGTTTCCCGTAATATGAATTAATTTAATACCTTCCACACCTTGGAAGTGTTTATGTACATCTATCATAGCATTGTTAATAGTTCTCGCCCCTCGAGAACCTCCAGCTATGAGTACTGTGAAGGTATCATCACTTAAGTTGAAATAGTTACGTCCTGCTGTTCTTGAATCAACTAACACATCTGGACGAACAGGATTACCAGTGTAGACTACGCGCTTTGCTTTAGAAAATGATGCTTCCGCATCCTTATAGCCTAAGGCTACCACATCAACAAAACGACTCAAAATTTTATTAGTAATGCCTGCTATGACATTCTGTTCTTGAATTAAAGTAGGAATATTGTGTAATGCTGCAGCCATGAGAACAGGACCACATACATAACCTCCAGTACCAATAACTACATCAGGTTTAAACTTACAAATTATGGCATTAGCTTTCACAATACTTAAAGCAGTTTTACCTAGCGTGACCATGGTACCTAATGATAATTGACGCTGTAAGCCTTGCACAGGAATTGTACTAAAATCAATTCCTTCTTTAGGAACTAATGTAGCCTCAAGGCCTTGTTTGGTGCCAACGTATAACACCTTTGCATCAGGGTTTTGTTTCATGATTTCTTTATATATAGTTATTGCTGGATATATATGTCCACCAGTACCACCACCTGAAATAATAACACGTTTCATTAATGGTGTCCTCCCTCTTGCAACATATGAACACAACGTTTAAAATCATCTCCACGCTCTTCAAAACAGCTATACCAATCAAAACTTGAGCAAGCCGGAGATAATAGCACAATATCACCCGTCTCTGCCAATTTATAGCCTTGTTCTACGGCTTCTTTCATGGATAAAGCACGATAAATCAGCTTCACACCAGCCTCTTTTGCAGCCGTCTCAAAACGATCTGCTGCTTCCCCCATGAAAATAACAGCTTTAGTCTTCTCCTTAACTAACTCCATGAAATCTTCTAAAGGCGTCATTTTATCATGGCCACCAGCTAATAGAATAACTTGTTGATCAAAGGATTCTAATGCTTTAATCACAGAATCTACATTAGTGGCTTTGGAATCATTATAGAATGTGATACCACCAATCGTCTTAACGCGCTCTAAACGATGTTCAACTCCATGGAACTCGCTAATAATGCGATGAATTGTCTCTACGGGTACGCCCAACGCATAGGATAAAGCAATAACGGTCAATATATTTTCAATATTATGACGGCCTGGAATATGAATATCTTCATTTCCAATAACAGATTTTGCTATACCATCTTTAGCAATATAACATTGCCCATCAGCATAATAAGCGCCATTCTCTACAACTCGGTTTTGACTAATTTGTAAAATATGACTAGGCGCACGGTGTTCCATATCAGCTACAACAGAATCATCAATGTTAAGTACTAAAAAATCTGTACTTAATTGATTTTCAAAGATGCGTTCCTTCGCAGCAATATAGTTTTCCATTGTCTTATGACGAGCTAAGTGATCTGGAGTAATATTGAGCATAATAGCCCCAACAGGCCTAAAATGCTTGATTGTCTCTAATTGATAACTAGATAATTCGGCTACCAAAAAACCGTCTGCAGGCATAGCGTACGCCACTTCGCTAAGGGAATCACCAATATTCCCTCCCACACGAACTGGTTTTCCAGAGCCTTCTAGAACCTTAGTTAATAAGGTTGTTGTCGTAGTCTTACCATTTGTACCAGTAACAGCTACGATAGGTGATTTAGATACTTCATAAGCTAATTCTACTTCGCTGACCACGTCAATACCACGAGCCTGTGCTGCTTTTACAATCGGAATATCTAAAGAAATACCTGGAGAAATAACGATACGATCCACGCCATCTAGCAAGGATTCATCTTGACGTCCTGTAATAATATTTACCCCTGTCGCAACGAGTCGTTTCTCCTCAGCCGTAGGCAGTGTCATGGGCTTATAATCATTTAACACAACATGCGCACCCACTTGGGCTAATACCCAAGATGCACCTATACCGCTGGCTCCAGCTCCAAGAACAAGTATATGTTTATCTCCATATTCCATCTATATCACCTAAACTATTTATAAAATTAATGTATCCTATCTAATAAGCATACCATTATTTACAACTTCCGTTAAGTATTATCTTATAAAGTTATAGTCGCTAAAAGTACACCAATAATGGCTAAAACAGCGCCACCAAACCAGAAACGATTAACAACTGTTTGTTCTGCCCATCCGGAAAGTTCAAAATGGTGATGAATAGGACTCATCTTAAATACACGCACACCACGTGTTTTGAAAGAAATAACTTGAATAATAACAGATAATGCTTCCATAACAAAAATGCCACCAATCACCACAAGTAGCAATTCTGTTTTAGTTAAAATAGCCATTGCTGCAAAGGCACCACCTAATGCCAAAGAGCCTGTATCCCCCATGAATACTTTTGCAGGGTTCACATTATATACCAAAAAGCCAAGACATACAGCTGCTATTATAGCGCCGAAGTACGCAACACTTTCAGCACCGATAGAATTTGTCATCGATGCAGCCATCAAACCAATAACAGAGAATGCTATCGCCGCCACTGCTGATGTACCACCAGCAAGACCATCAAGACCATCTGTTAAATTTACTGCATTTGTAGCTCCTACAATAATCAAAAATGCCAATACATAATAACCCCATCCCAATTGTAATTGTGTATCTACAACAGGAATCCATAATGTGGTAGGAACAACCATAATCTCAGTAATGCAATAACAGAATACGGCAGCCAATATAAATTGTCCAAGTAATTTTTGCTTCGCTGTTAAACCAAGATTGCGTTTTTTTACAGCTTTTACAAAATCATCAAAAAAACCTAATAAACAATGACCCAGTGTTAAGAATAATAACATTCCTGTGCCCACATTCCATGGTGCAAACAATGCCACGCCAATAACAAGGGCCACCATCATGAAAGCACCACCCATTGTTGGCGTACCGGCTTTTGCTTGATGACTTTCAGGGCCTTCTTCACGAATACTTTGTTGTGCGTGCAAAGAACGTAACATAGGAATAGCAATTTTACCTAGCACTACCGTAATGATGAAAGTCGCTACGAAGGCTAATAGAATGTGATTTATCATATGAATCCTCTACTTATTAATAAATAGGACGGCTAGATATAACTAGCCGTTACCTATTATTCTCGATCCTTTAATTCTTCAACAACGCGCTCCATTCGTAAACCACGGGAACCTTTCACAAGGATAACATCCCCTTTTTCACGAATATCACTATATGCGTTGGCCATTTCTAAATGGCTGTTACAACGGAATGTAGTTAAACCCGCTTTTTTTGCTTCCTTTGCAATGAAGGCAGCAGCATCACCAAAGGTGAATACAACACTATAACCCTCTTCAGCAAGCAAATGGCCGATTTCACGATGTGCTTCTTCAGAGAAGTCGCCGAGCTCGAGCATATCGCCTAGCATCGCAATTTTACGCTTACCTTCTAATTGGCCAAGTGCTTTAATAGCTTCTGCCATGGATGAAGGGTTTGCATTATAAGCATCATTTAAGATAACAATATCTTCAAATGGAACGATTTCTTGACGCATTGGAGTTCCACTAAACTCACTCAACCCTTTGCGAATTGTGTTAGATTTAATGCCTAGCACTCGGCCTGCAACAATAGCCGCCAATGCATCATATACATTGTGTTCACCAATCATAGGCAAGAAGATATCAAAAACTTCATCATAACACTTACAAGTGAACTTAATACCGTCTTTTTTATAGCGCAAATGGCTACCAATACAAGTAGCATTCCGTTCAATACCATAGGTAATTGTTTTACCCTTAGCTAAACGATCCATAGCTTTTACATATGGATCATCTTCATTAAGGATAGCCACGCTGTTTTCAGGCAAGCAACGAATCAATTCACCTTTCGCTTCGGCAATGGCTTCTCGAGAACCTAAAAGCTCGATGTGACTAGTACCAACATTAGTAATAATCCCCATCGTTGGTTCTGCAATCAAGGCCAGTTCTTCGATTTGTCCGAGCCCACGCATACCCATTTCAACAACACAGGCTTCATGCTCAGCAGTTAAGCGCAATAGTGTTTTTGGTAAGCCAATTTCATTATTAAAATTTTTCTCAGTTTTTAATACATTAAATTCTGTGCCAAGTACGGCTGCCACCATTTCCTTTGTCGTAGTCTTACCAGAGGAACCAGTAATAGCAACTACAGGAATATCAAAGCGGCGACGATGATATCGTGCTAAGTTTTGATATGCTACCAAAGTATTGTCTACCTCGATGCAAGCAATACCTTCTACAGAACGTCCTTTTTCAACGATAGCCCCTGTAGCACCTTTTTCGATAGCCGCATTGATAAAATCATGGCCATCAAAGGTATCACCTTTTAAGGCTACAAATAAAAAGCCTGATTCAATAGTTCTTGTATCAGTAGACACATCTAAAAACTTAATATTATCGGTATGTGCACTCGTCCCCTTTGTGGCCTCCAGTACTTGAGACAATGTAAATTCTGCCATATTAGATCTCCTTGAGGGCTGCTCGCGCCTCTTCACGATCATCAAAATGGATCGTTTTATCCTTTAAGATTTGGTAATCCTCATGCCCCTTACCTGCAATGAGTACAATATCCCCAGATTTTGCATGTTGTATTGCATGTTGAATCGCTTCTCGACGATCAACGATAACTTCATAGTGAGTTCCTTCTCGAAGGCCATCTTTAACACCGACTTCCACATCTTTAACAATTTGTACAGGATCCTCTGTACGCGGATTATCAGATGTAACATACACAACATCACCGTATTGTGCCGCAATGCGTCCCATAATAGGACGTTTGGTTGCATCTCGGTCACCGCCACAGCCAAAGACTACAATAATACGATTTTCTTGAATAGCCTTTGCTGTTTGTAAAATATTTTCTAACCCATCTGGTGTATGTGCATAGTCTACAACAACAGCAAATGGTTGACCTTCTTCAATCAATTCAAAACGACCAGGTACAGCACTAAATGTTTTCAACGCTTTATCGATGTCTTCCATGGAAATACCTTCTAATAAGCAGGCACCAATAGCTGCTAATGTATTATACACATTAAACAAGCCAGTCGTATTCATTGCAACTGTATAGTCATGACCATCATAAGATACCGTGTAACGGCTAGACTTTGGCGTCATATCAACGTCATGAGCATTCAATGTGCCGCTACCATCAATACTATAGGTAATGATAGGGGCTGTAGTTTTTTCAACAACCCGATGTCCATAGGCATCATCGATGTTAATGACAGCACCCTTACCAGATTTTACTTGGTTTGGTTTGCTAACCTGTTCAAATAGTTTACATTTAGCTGCCAAGTAATTTTCAAATGTTTTGTGAAAGTCTAAATGATCTTGTGTAAGATTTGTGAATACAGCCGTATCATACTCAACACCAGATACGCGTCCTAAAGCCAACGCATGAGAAGATACTTCCATTACACAATGTGTAACACCCTCTTCTACCATTTGATGCAAAATATGCTGTAAATCTACTACGTCAGGAGTCGTATTATGAATCGGATATGCTGTATCACCAATCATGATATGAACCGTACCAATCACACCGACCTTATGACCTTGAGCTTTCAAAATATGACGAATCATATGAGTTGTAGTCGTTTTACCATTAGTACCAGTAACACCAATCATGCGCATGGAATTGGCTGGATAATCAAAAAAGTATGGCACACAGGACATCATAGCCGCACGTGTATCTTCAACAGTGATAACACAAACGTCACTACTTATCTCAACAGGTTTAGATACTAATACGGCTACTGCCCCAGCCTCAACAGCTTTATTAACATAGTCATGTCCATCGACAGTAGCACCATCTAAAGCAATAAATAAACTACCTGCTTTTACAGCACGAGAATCAGCGGTTACATCTAAAATTTCAACAGCTGTATTACCTTCTACATGCGGTGCAGGTAAGATTTTTACTATATCTTGTAAGTGTTTCATATACAATCTCCTTTACACGCAAAGGAAAGCAGCCCAATACGAGCTGCTTCGCCTGCTAGTCTATAATTTGCTGTTTCTCTTGTACATTACGTTCAGTAACAGCGCTTTTTGTGCTATAAACAAAAGAATCAGGCAAAACCATTCCTAGTTGTTCTTCTGCGATTTGTTGGATACGTACAGGAGACTTCAAGGAAGCCACTTCAACGTCCAATGCATCGTTATCTTTTGTTAATTGTACTACAGCTTGCTGTGTTTTAACTACCTCATAGCCCAACTTTGTACTGTATGCATTCATAACCATCATGATAAGTAAGCATGCAACTAATGCAGCAATACCATATACAACTTGCCACATCATAGGGCTTAAATCTAAAGCTACGTTTGCACTACGTCTTCTCCCTTGTGCAATGACCAACATATCACCTTTTACTTGGCCCACAACAGCCTTTCTCGCTAACATAACACTTAACCCCTTCCAAATCTACAACTTTACTGCTACGCGCAATTTAGCGCTTCTAGCTCTCGGATTAACTTCAATCTCCCCTATACTTGGCTCTATAGCCTTATTCTTTGCCTTTACAACTGCCTTGTGATTACAAACACACACAGGCAATTGTGGAGGACATATACATGCAGTACTTAACTCTTTAAAAGTTTGCTTTGTAATTCGATCTTCCAAGGAGTGGAATGTAATAACTCCAATCTTTCCCTTTGGTTTTAACATCGATACAGCATCTACAAAACTATCATGCAAAATTGCTAATTCTCTATTTACTTCAATACGTATGGCCTGAAACGTCCGTTTTGCCGGATGAGGTCCATCTTGTCGCGCCTTTGCAGGTATTGCATTCTTAATAATTCTAACTAACTCACCAGTAGTAGTAATTCTTTTTTCTTGACGTGCTTCAACAATAAACTCGACAATTCGTTTAGCCCATCGTTCTTCCCCATAATCGCGGATAATTTGCAGTAATTGTTCACTGTCATATTCATTGACAATTTCCTCTGCCGTGAGAGGTGCATCTTTATCCATTCGCATATCAAGAGGTCCATCATTCATATATGAAAAACCTCGTTCAGGAGTATCTAGTTGATAGCTGGATACACCAAGATCAAATATAAAACCATCGACTTCATAAATGCCCGCATTTTGGAGAGCTTCTTTTAAGTTAGAAAAGTTTGTAGGTATCGTTAACACCTGACATTTCAAATCAGATAAACGCTGTCGAGCTACACTCAAAGCATCTTCATCTTGATCTAAACCTATAATCATGCCTTCTGGATCTAGCATCTCGCCCACTGCATGAGCATGTCCTGCCCCACCAAGGGTACAGTCCACATAAATGCCTTTTGGATTAGTTACGACGGAGTCCACCGTTTCACGTAAGAGTACGCTAGTATGATTAAATTCCATCATAGCCTCCTATAACATAATCCCTTCAAGCCCTTCAACTAATTCTTCCATACTTTCAGCTACTTGCTCATCATAGAAATCGTATTTTTCACGGCTCCAAATTTCAACATGGTCTCCAGCACCTACAATAACAGCCTGTTTATCAAGGCTTGCATATTCACGTAATGGTACAGGAATGAGGACACGACCTTGTTTATCATATTCAAGTTCAGCGGCACTACCAAAAACAAAACGTTTTAAAGCACGCACGCTAGCTTTAGTGGAGGATTGTGATTGTAAAGCTGTAGAAATTTTTTTCCATGCCTCTTCGGTGTAAATAGCCAAGCAGTTATCTAGGCCTTTTGTAACGATGCACAAATCGCCTAGTTGTTCACGTATTTTAGCAGGTATAATCATCCGCCCTTTTGTATCAATGGTGTGATTATATTCGCCCATGAACATATGTATCACCGCCCTTTACTATTTCTTATCCACCACTATATGGTAAATTCTACCACAATTCCCCACCTTTCACAACAAAAAATCTATTTTTATCCCACTTTTTTATATTTTTCTTGTTTAATCTCTATTTTTCTCCTCTTTTCTACAATACATATGTTCGATTAAATATTCAAAAATAAATAATTTAAACCACTCTCCACCACAATTGCGTAATACCACTCCTTAAATGGACATAAACCCCACTTTTAGATGTATTATGTTTAGGAACTCAATGTATTATGTTTAGCAACGCATAAACGTTAAATATATTTAGGTCTATATTAAAAAAGCAAAAAAAACCTCATCAATGTACAACACATACATTGATGAGGTTTTCCTCTATTTATATAATTTTAATTATAGTATTAAAATTTAGATTCGATAGCCGCTTGAAGATCGCCTTTAGGCAAGAATCCAATTTTACGGTCTACTACTTCACCATCTTTTAGAATAACGAATGTAGGCAATACTTCAACTTGTAAGTTACGTGCTAATTCTGGTTCTTCATCAGCGTTTACTTTTACAAAGTTAGCTTTACCTTCAAGCTCACCTGCAATTTCTTCAATGATTGGCATCATACGTACGCAATAACCGCACCATGGAGCCCAGAAGTCAACAACAGTAACACCACCTTGGTTTACTAAATCTTGATATTCAGCAGTTTTTAAATCTTTTAATTCGCTCATTGTACCCTCCTACGGTAATTGAACTAATACACAATCTTGAATGACATGCAGATCTAAAGCATGTGCTTTTTCAACAACAGATGGTTTATCCGCCCCCGGTTGCAACCACACAACAGGAATGCCAAGTTCTTTGCATTCATCAAGTGCAGCTAACCCTACTGCTTCTGGTACAACAAAATCTACCACAGCAGGCACAACGGGAAGTGCAGAAAGACTAGAGTAACAAGTGTCTCCATCTATTTCTGCAATATTAGGATTGACTGGATATACTTCATATCCGTGATCTTTAAGACATTTATAAATCTTATAACCGAACTTTTCGGTTTTATGGGTAGCTCCAATAACGGCCCATACTTTTTGATCTAAAGCTTGTTGAATTGTCATTTCGACCACCTCTTATATACTATTATAAATAAATATCGAATATTGTCAATATATTATATCGAATTATATAGTTAAAGAATTATTCTCTTTTAGCAAACATCCTATAACATAAATCAATACTATTTTATTACTCTATTCTTTAATTTGTATCTCAATCGTTTTCTGACTAAGACAAGGTACATTTAAATCAATCTCAATTAATTCAGATAAACTGATTTCTCTACGACTTAATGTATGAGCTTCAACTAAGCCCCCTACAATAGCCAGCTCACCTAAAATTCTATTAGGAGACCACTGATTTTCACGCAATTCTCGAATAGTAATACTCTTTTGTCGCTTAGACAATCTATGTCCTTCAGAATCAATTAATAATGGAGCATGCCCATAAGAAGGTATTTGTATATTTTTAGAATTGAAACTGGTTTGTAATGTTTTATATAAATATATTTGCTGCCCCGTAGTCTCTAGTAAATCATCTCCACGAATGACCTCCGTTATCCCCATAACAATATCATCCAGTACGACAGCTAAATTATAGGCATACATACCATCACCACGACGCAATACATAATCATCTAATTCACCTTCTAAATGAATATGTTGAAAGCCTTGCCAACGATCCACGAAATCTAAATCACAAGAATTAACGGCTAAACGCAAAGATGGCTCCTTAGACATCATAAATTCTTTTATCAATTTATCCTCTAGATGACGGCAATGGCCATCGTAACGATGAATTACATCGCCGACATGGGGTGCCGAAGCAATAGACTGGAGCCTTGTACGATTACAAAAGCAAGGATAAATTAGTTTTTCTGATGCAAGATGTTCTAATATTTCTCCATAATATGTTTGCCGTTCACTTTGCCAATATGTTGATTCTGGACCACCAACGCGAGGTCCTTCATCCCATTCAAATCCTAGCCACTCTAAATCATCTAATAGAGCTTCCCCTAACTCACGTTTAGAGCGTTGGATGTCTATATCCTCCATTCGCACAACATACTGCCCTTTTTGTTGCTTCGTAGAAATATAAGATAAGAGGGCTATCCATACATTTCCGAGATGGATATATCCTGTGGGGCTTGGAGCAAATCGGCCTTTCATAATGGACCCTCCTACAGTACAAAACAAGTGGCATATCCCGTAGAATTACACAGAATATGCCACCATACATGATATAAGACAATTATCCTAGAGAAATGATGTTATCGAATACCTTACCAGCGTCTTTAATTTTTTGTTCGTTCCCCATTGTACAAATATGATTATCCTTCAATACGGGTTCAACCACATCTGCTAAAGCAACGATATCCTCTGGCTTACAAGCGATAACTTGTTTACGAAACTCTACCTTATCCTCTAGTTTAGCACCGCTAAAATACATCCCCATCGCACGTGGGCCACGCAACGCAGGAGTCATAGGCAAGTCCAAGGAGCTCATAGTACCGATAATATATTTACGCATCTCACGATTAGTCAACGTAAACTCACGAAGATATTGAGGTAATTCTTTATATACATTTAATGTTTCTACCAAGTTTGGATCTCGATAGCTACAGAAAATCATATTCCCATCATCATAGAAGTTTGCAAAGGCACCGTAAGCACCACCTTGTACACGAATGCGAATCCAAAGATATTCATAGCGTAAAATCGTCTCTAATACACTCATTGGGCCTACGTGTTTATACCCATGGTCTACAAAGTTACCACCTTGAGCTACGTATTGAACCTTACCAGCTGTAACGATACCATCATTACCAGACAAACGTGTAATCTTTAATTTATCATTACTTAACTCAGTAGTATCCCAGGTTTCAATCAATGGTTTCATAAGATGTTCAAAGGCTTCTAATTCGCCTTCTTCACCAACGAACATGATATCCACATTGTTAGCACGGAAAATCTTACGAGCTACATCAGCTAATTTTTCTGGCAATAATGGTAATGCCGCAGGATTAGAAGCCAACTCGCTAATCTTTTGATAGTAACCAAAGTTACCATTATCTCTAAATTTACCAACTGCAGACACTTGAGCCATAACACGTTGACTTACGATGGAATTACCACGACGGAATGCTTCATTATCCCAAATAGCTTTGCTTTCTTGAACAAGTTCAGTCAAGCGTCTATCGTCACTATAATCTGCTTTTTGTACTACTTCGTTAATCAAACGGCATAAGTCAGGTAATTTAGAATGCAAAGCTTTAGCTCGAACAATCATGAGAGGCGTAAATTCATCACGCTTACCATCTTTGCTAATAGCCGTAATATCTGAGCTTAAACCACCAAGATTCATATTGATATCTTTCGCCAATGCTTCATAGCCACGTTCAGATGTGTCAATACGACCAATAATATCACTTAAAATATCGGCGTAGAACAATTCATCTTCTGTAAGACAGCTTAAATTAAAGTAAAGCCCTACATAGTTGATGCCTTTTGTGAAAGTAGGCACAAAATGTACTGTAGTGTTGCCAATTTTACTTTCACGACGTTCTACCTCTTCAATATTAGGATTTAAATCTGATAATTCAAGCAATGGTATCGATGCTAACGCTTCGTCGCTATCTGGAGCCTCTTGACGAAGTTTAAGTCGTTTTGTTTGCTCTACAATTGCTTCGATTTCTTCTGGAGACATCTTAGCTTTTACAGAAGCTAAATGTTCTTTAACCTCTGCATCCTTGCGCTCTTGAAGACCCCGTTCAGGATAAATAGAAACAAGCACTTTATGATTGTTATTTAAGATAGATTGACGAATTAAATCTTCAAAGTACGTACCGGATAAGCCCTTACGAATATTCACTAATGCTTCTTCGTAGTGTAATAACTCGAGTGGATCATTGTCATATAGCCAGTTATCCATCATACGGATAACATACGCTAAACCAATTGGCCGACCTCCAAAGTCACTTTCACGAAGAGCAAACTCAATGCTATTCAAGGAAGCTTCTAATAATTCTTTATCTAAACCGTTATCACAAAGTTCTTGCAATGTAGATTCCACAATACGCTGCAAGTCAGCTTGTTTATCGAGATTAGAACCAGTTGCTTGCACGGTCCACAAAGGTTGACGAATGCTATCAAGATAATAACCACTCACATCAGAGCCGATACCGGCTTTCACCAAAGCCTGTTTAAGAGGAGCCGCAGGAGATGTCAACAATGCATGTGTTAATACCTCAAAAGCCAAGCTATGCTCAGGAGTTACATCAGGTAACACATAGGCAAAGGAATGTAAAGTTCGGTTGTCTGTTGGCTCTTCAGAACCTACGCTATATGGATAACTTACCACTTTACCTTCCATAAATGGAGCTTGTAAGCCAACCTCTGTATTAACCTCAATAGCATCGAAATAACTTAAGTACTCATCATTCAAGAATGCCAATTGCTCTTCAATATTCATATCCCCATAAAGGAAAATATAACTATTGGACGGATGATAATGAACTCGATAGAACTCTTGGAACTCTTCATAAGTTAAGTCCGTAATATGGTCAGGATCTCCACCAGAATCAACACCATAAGTGGTATCTGGGAAAAGTTCACGCATCATTTGGCGTTCTAGAACGGAATCCGGAGAGGAATAAACCCCCTTCATCTCATTGAATACAACACCTTTATAGGTAAGTTCATCTTCCGCATTATCTAGCTCATAATGCCAACCTTCTTGCATCACGATTTCTGCATCATCGCGAACGCGTGGATACAATACAGCATCAAGATATACGTCCATCAGATTGTGGAAGTCTTTATCGTTTTTGCTGGCTACAGGATACATCGTTTTATCAGGATATGTCATAGCGTTTAAGAACGTGTTTAAAGACCCCTTAACAAGCTCAACAAATGGCTCTTTCAAAGGAAACTTACGAGAACCACAT
Organism: Veillonella parvula; assembly: GCF_048309325.1. Lineage (GTDB taxonomy): Bacteria > Bacillota > Negativicutes > Veillonellales > Veillonellaceae > Veillonella > Veillonella parvula_T. The sequence goes on along the minus strand of NZ_DBFBTX010000005.1, from coordinate 313,055 downwards.
AAAACGGAATGTTCCATAATATGTGCTACACCAGTACTATTATGTGGTGTTGTTCTAAAAGCGATATTGAATACTTTATTAGAATCTGGTGAATCAATATAAATTAAACGTGCACCAGACTTTTCGTGTTTCATTTCATAAGCGGTACCATTGATCTCATCAATGCGCTCAATGCGGTCAAGGCGAAAGCCAGAATAAACCTTATTTATTTCCATGCTGTCCCTTCTTTCTATATAAATATAATTATTTCTCTCTGAATAATTTATTATATCATATCGATGACTCTATATATAGATGTTAAGAATAATTATCGAATTACAAAACCCCATAGGCGGTTATGCCCATGGGGTTCATTTTATTTATTATGTTGCATTTGCCACTTTTGATTGCGGCGCAAGGTTAATAAACCTTCTAACACGGCTTCGAATTGTATAAAGCTCAATGTATATGGTTGATACATATCTGGTACGACCTTGTAAGAAATAGTAACCTCTGCTTTATCATAATCGTAGAAGATACCATGCAAATTACTTACCGTAGTATAACCAGTTTGAGCTTGCTCCAATGTAGGAATAGGCTGATTTTTTAGATTTCCTAGTAGATCGCTAATGAAACCTTCCTTACGACCTTGGTCATTGAGCATTTCATCCATAAAACTACGTAGACTATCCATGAATAAATTAACCTCGTTGGTCTAACAACAAGCCATTGTGAATTACACGAACAGCATCTTTTACGCGTTCTTCAGCAACAAGGCAAGAAATACTAATTTCAGAAGTAGAAATGATTTCGATATTGATGCCTTCTTGGCTCAAGATATCAAACATTTGAGCAGCTACGCCAGGTTGACCTAACATACCTGCACCAATAATGGAAACTTTCGCCATTTTTTCGTCGATATTAACAGCTTCAATATCTACTGCTTTTTGTAATTCTTCCAAAACCTCACGAGCCAATACAACATCATCCATAGCTACTGTAAAGATAAGATCAGTTTTTGGTTCACCAACGGAACGGATAGATTGAACAATCATATCGACATCAACGTTTCTAGCAGCCAATGCTTTGAACACAGTCGCTGCAACACCTGGTTTATTTTCAACGCCTACAAGGGCTACTTTTGCCGTATTAGTATCATCAGCTACGCCAGTAATTACGTGTTTATTTGCTTCCACAGTATAATCCTCCCGAATAATAGTACCTGGTTTATCACTAAATGTAGAACGTACATGAATAGGTACACCATAACGGAAACCCATTTCTACGGCACGCGGTTGCATTACACCTGCACCGAGACGAGCCATTTCAAGCATTTCGCCATACGTTACTTCTTCTAATTTGAAAGCTTCCTTAGCTACGCGAGGATCTGTAGAATATACACCATCTACGTCTGTGAAGATTTCACAGACATCCGCTTTCATAGCGCCTGCCAATGCAACAGCTGTTGTATCAGAGCCACCACGACCTAATGTAACCATGTCACCATATTCAGTAATACCTTGGAAACCAGCAACTACTACTATGTTACCTTCATCCAGAGCTTCGAACACGCGATTTGGATCTACGCCCAAAATGCGGCCTTTATTAAAGCTATCACTAGTTGTGATACCTGCTTGGTCACCTGTTAAAGATACAGATTTTTGACCACGTTCGTTAAAAGCCATTGCCATCAATGCAATCGTTACTTGCTCACCTGTAGATAACAAGCGGTCCATTTCACGACCATACGGCTTAGATGTTACTTGCTTAGCCAATGCTACCAAGTCATCAGTTGTATCACCCATAGCGGATACAACGAGAACGATTCTATCGTCTGCTTGCTTCTCACGAAGGACGCGATCAACAATATTAAATATTTTTTCTGGTGTAGCTACGGAACTGCCACCAAATTTTTTAACGATTAAGGCCACAATAATCCCTCATTTAACTATGTTTACTAAATATCAATATGCATATACTTTACCACAAACAAATAGCACTGTAAAGGGATGTACAGCAATTATTCCACTGGAGTGATACAAAACTCCTTTTTATGCGGACATAAAAAATAGAATAATATGTCTATAAATTAATGAATATACATTAAATAGTCATATCATATATTAATCATAACACTATCAAGTATAAATTATTGATAGTCTAAATTACGTCCTTAGTACACGATTAGAAATACATAGATATACAAAAAGACCAGCCCTAGGGCTGGTCTTTTTTAGTTGTTTTAGTAAATTAAGCAACTACGATATCTTTTTCGGATTCCCACAAGCCATGAATATTGCAGTAGGAAACAGCGATCAATTTACCGGATTTTTTCAAAGCTACTGCTAAAGTACCTTCAGAAACTGCTGCTACAGGACCTTCGTTTGCAGTTGCACCGTCACCATGAACGTTGAACTCGATAGCGCCAACTTCGAATGGCAATTGAGTGCCTTCAGCTACGAAGTATAATTTAATCCAATCAATGTGATGTTCTACAGTGTTTGGATGTGCAATGTCTTTACCTACGGATAAAGTAACGTGGAATGTTTCACCTGCTTTTACAGTGTCAACTGTTTCGATAACAGGAACGTGTTTTTCAGTAGCGAAATCGCCAGATTTAATGTAATCATGTACAGCCATAGTTAACCTCCTGGTTAGTCTTATATACATACTTAATGTCAAGAATATTGAGCACCTCTGTGCTTATGACTATATTATACATTTTCGATATAGTTTTAGCAAGTTCTTTTTCGATATTTTTCGATTTTTTTGAATTTAGTTAGAATTCAATTCCTTTAGCAGCCTTAATGCCCTTTTCATAAGCATGCTTTACTACATTCATTTCCGTTACAGTATCTGCCATATCAATGATTTCAGGTTTAGCATAGCGACCCGTCAAAACAACATGAAGTCTTTCTGGCTTATTTTTAAGCATTTCCACTACAGAATGCACATCGATAAGCTCATAATTAATGGCATTATTTATTTCATCCATAACAATTAGATCCCATTTATCGGAGTTTACTTCCTCCACCAATGTCCGCCAAGCGGCTTGAGCTGCTTCTTTATGACGAGCAAGTTCAGCTTCTCCTACTTCATCACGTTTATAGTAAATAAAACCCTTTCCCATAGAGCGAATTTCAACTTGATCACCTAGTTTAGCAAGACCTGCCAATTCACCATAACCATTGCCACTCTTAATAAATTGTAATATAAGAACCTTGAAACCTTGTCCGACAGCACGTAAAACAACGCCTAATGCCGCTGTTGTTTTACCTTTACCATTCCCTGTATTAACTAGAATTAATCCACGTTCTTCCATAATAGCTCCTTTAATACGAACTGTCCCGCAGAATGTAATTGTGATAACACATAGTCATATAAATCTATTAAATACATTTATACATCTATTACTTTTGGGCCTTATAAGCAGCACATGTATCAACAAAATGTTGTGCCCCTTCATCAGAGCCAGCAAAGTTCAAATGTAAGTAAGAAGCTAATACATTTTTTGTTGCATAGCCGCCGTCATACGATTGAGGTTTACGGCCTCCTTCTAAATGAAAAGCCCATGGGAAGTCATCTATAGTTGGCTCCATTGTAGAGAAATGGAACTCATGACCACGAATAGCTGTATTCATAGCACCTAGCAAAGTATCTCTCTTTGCTGTTGCTGTAACATATCCCACCTTTTGAAGCTTTTGTTGCATCACACAATTGGCAGGTACAATACCTACAGTTTTATATACAGAACCTTCAAAGTCATGAATACTTTCACAAAGATACATAAGGCCACCACATTCAGCATAAATAGGCATACCTTGTGCATTAGCTTGGCGGATAGATTCCTTCATAGACTCATTACTAGATAACTGGAATAAAAACATTTCTGGGAAGCCACCACCGAATACAAGTCCGTCTACATTGGGAATTACCGAGTCATTAAGCGGACTAAAGTAAACAAGCTCAGCCCCTTTTTCCTCTAACGCAGCAAGACTAGCAGGATAATAAAAAGAGAATGCCTCATCATAAGCTACACCGATTTTCACACGTTTTTCAATGGTTTTAACATCTATAGCATCTGGTAGTTCGATAGTTGGTGCATTAGTAGCAATTTCCAATAGTGCATCGAGATTTACCATCTTCTCAACAGCTTCTCGAATCGTATTAATCGCCTCTGTTGGATCGATTTCAGTAACTGGTGTAAGTCCTAAATGACGCTCTGGTGAATGCATACGATCATCACGGTAAATAGCACCAATAACGGGTACGCCAATTTTATCCATTCCTTCACGAACCATACGCTCATGATTAGCAGAGCCTAAGCGGTTTAAGATGACACCACCAAAGTTTACCTCTGGGTCATAGTCACGGAACCCTTTAGCAATAGCTGCCGCACTTTCACCCATAGCCTTGCAATCGATAACAAGCACCACTGGTGCATTTAACTGTTTAGCAATTTGAGCCGTAGAACTAACGCCTTCTCGACCACCATCGTAAAGGCCCATAACACCTTCAATAATAGCAAGGTCTACATCATGTGCCATTGTAGCAAAGAAAGGAGTCAACTTGTGAGGTGGCACAAGCCACGTATCTAAATTATAGCTTTCACGGCCGGATGCAATTTTATGAAAGCCCGGATCAATATAATCCGGGCCCACTTTAAAAGATTGCACCGTACGTCCACCATTTGCATAAGCTGCCAATAAGCCCGCGACGATAGTTGTTTTACCAACACCAGAATTGGTGCCTGCAATGACAACACGTGGAATCTGTACTGTGTTCATAGATATTACCTCGCAATACGATGTGTTTGTTAACGATCCTTACGTTTTGCAAGAATTGTAGATAAGTAGTTGAGTTTAGTATCTTTTGGTATATTATCTAAACCTACGAATACTTGCTCATCAGGCAAACCTACACGGCTAATCATAACCGCATCATCTGCCATATTATGTTTAATCAAGGTTTCTTGTACTTCATCAAAGTTTTTATATACCTTCATGATAACTGCATCATCTGCAACAGCCAATACAGCATCGATTTTTTCTTTAGGCGCTGTAGCTGGAACGATGGCCAATACCTCTTCCTTCTCTACGATTGGGTATCCAAGGTGAGATCCGATTGCACAGAATGCAGTAACGCCAGGAATTGTTTCAATTTCATGACCTGTATTTTCAATCAAACGGTATACATACATATATGTGCTGTAGAACATAGGATCACCTAATGTTAAAAATACAACACTTTTACCTTCATCTAAGTAAGACAAGATAACGCGTTTAGCCTCTTGCCAGCCTTCCTCCTGTGTAGAATCATCCAATACCATTGGGAATACTACGGGAACGATTTCTGTATGTTCTTGGATATATGGGGATGCGATATCAAGGGCTACGGAACCATCTTTCTTTTCTGTTTTAGGTGTGATGATAATATCTGCTTCACCTACGATGCGAGCAGCTTTCACAGTCATTAATTCAGAATCGCCAGGGCCTACGCCAATACCATATAATTTACCTTTCATGGGTATCTCCTATTCTTATAGTCACACTCTATTTATAATTGCAATATCTTTTATTATAACCAATTTATACAATATATACAAAGATACTATTTAATATTTGGAATTGCAGGACGATGTGGGCTACGTTTGCCATACAAATCATCGATACAATCTTGCACATGTTGACGGAAAATATCATGAATCGCTTCATATTCACCTAGAGCACTATGAATTGGTTTAACCGCATATCCTGCTCCAGAAAGTTCATTAACAACACTATCCTCTTCGTCACCAAATAAATCATTTTGTGCATGATCCCCGAGTACCAATAATAAAGGATGTACATAAATTGTTTTTGGACGTTTACCATCAAGCCATTCCCAAGGCATTGCTACATCTGACACATATGGTGCATTTTCAAGTACAGCAATACGCACATTTGTAAGTCCATTACGGATTAGCTTAAACTGTAAATTACCATATGAAGAATTGCCAGAACCAAGACCTCCATGACCGACCAATAACAAACCATCATCCTTAGAAATATTAAGAGATTTAATGAAACGGTCAATCAAGATTTGGTAATCATCTGGGTGCTCTTCTTGTCCCATATAGTATACGAGAGGTCTACCTACACGCAATACTTCGAGTTGTCCTTCCCCTTCATGAGCAAGGATATTATTTTTCAATTTATCGAACTCTTCACCACCGGTGAAATGAAGTGGCTGCACATATACATGTGTATAACCTTCTCGAATCAGTTTTTCTAACGCCCCTTGTTCAGTAGGAATCTCAATACCACGCTCACGTAAGCGCTTAACGATGATACGAGAGGAAAAAGCTAATTCTACAGTATAATCCGGATACGATTTACGAATATGTTCTACTACGGAATCGATATTATGTTCACGAGCACTGTCCACAGTGGATCCAAAGGCAACAACTAAGATAGCTTGTTTCATGAATGTCTCCTTATATTAACTAATAATGTATCTTAATCATACCATAGACCATTCTATAGGGGCATACCGTGGTACGTATAAAATAGAAATTATTCTTATCTTTCATGGTAAAAGTAAAAATCCTCCTCATTGGATGTCCAACAAGGAGGATTTTTATTAATGTGAAAGAGTGGAGTGTTGTATGTCTAATTATGTAATAACAAATATCAAGAAATCAAACCTTGCGCTTCTAAGCGAGAATTTGTCATGACAGGTTTTACGGATTCTCTAGGCATGGGCCGTTTACGATCAGACATGCGGATAGCTTGACCTAAATGTTTCAAGAATAAATCTTGTACATGTGGATTTTCCCCAAGCCCTTCATTCCAGATATCAACATTGTAGCCTTCCTCAGCGAGTAAAGCATAAATGGAATCGGAGCGTTCACCGCCAAGGTAATCCATTAAATGTGTAGAACCTATGAGAGCCAATGGTACAACTAATAAATCTTTATGCCCCATACGATCCAAGAAAGTAAGAGCTTGTTTAAAAGTAGGGAAACCATTTGTAGTAAATACTACTACATTTGGTGCTGCACCATACATCGCCTTTAATTGCAATGTACTAAACTCTAATTGATTTTGACCATTCGCCATGAGCACAACAGATTTATTAAGTGCTTTTGTATTAACGTGACGAACAATGCTTTCTAATGTTGCTTCATAATCATCGGCATAATTTTTTACACCTAAAGAGGTAAGCAATGGTTTACCAATATTAACCTGACTAAAACCATATTCATTGCTATGTAAAAATTTTAATGCTTGTTTGCGCATTTGTTGGTAACACTGATCTGCCACCAATGTAATAGGTTGAATGTACACCTCATCGATACCCATACGAGCGAAATCTTGCATAGCCTCTGTGAAAGAAGAAATCTTATCTTCGTACTTCTCATTCCACTTCTCTACTAATGCATCAGATAAGAATACGCGGCGTACCTCCATATCACTATACATGGAACGTACTTTTTTCTCTATACTGCCAATGGATTTCTCCACAGCATCTTGGTAAATTGATCCAAAGGATGCAATAATTATGCCTTTCATATGTGACCTCCATATTACTCATACATGAAACAACTTTCACAATTGAAAATTGTTATCAACTACTATGTAATAATAGTACAAGATTAATCTATAGAAGTCAATGAGAAAAAATATCAAAATTAATATTTATAACGATTAATTTAATTGTAGTAATATTATGGGGCCCCATCAAAATAATCCTAAATAAAATTACTTATATATTCACATATTCATATCCTTATAACCAACAAGAATATAATTATAAAATGTACTATCATACTTTATTCATCACATTAATTTATTAAGGATTTCTTAATTTCTCTATACTTCTAGGGGTATAGGGTTTATTGACACCCCTTTTCCCCTTTGCTACGATTGAAATAAGGTTATATATATGCGATGAATCCATAGTTTTCATTATAATAGAGCTATGTAAATGATTGCATATTAGTGTAGTTATAGTTATAGATAGGAGTATAGAAATGAAAAAACAATTAGCTTTAGCATCCGCTATTCTAGGTCTTGCAGTATCCTTTGGTGCACCAGTTGTATCTAATGCTGCATATCAATTAAATGAAGAAGTAAAAGATCCTACACCAGCATTGAAAGAAGCCGCTGCAATTGGTGTTCGTACACATAATACAGAAGCTTTACAAAACTTGCCAAACAAAGATGCTATGGTTGTTATGAGCTTTGGTACAACTTATAAAGATACTCGTGTGAAAACAATCGATGCTACTGTAGATGCTATTAAGGCAGCACACCCAAATACTAAAGTGATAACTGCTTTCACAAGCCATATTATTCGTGATCGTATCCAACAAAAAGAAGGTATAACATACCCTACACCTGAAGAAGCTTTAGCTGAACTTAAAAAAGATGGTTACACTCGCGTTGCATTGGCATCTCTAGATGTAATTCCTGGTATGGAATATAACTACGATGCAGCAGTATATAATTTATACAAAAATGATTTCAAAAAAATGACACTCGGTACTTCTCTTATGTACTGGATGGGTCAAGAAAACCAAACTGACCAAGTTATTGAAACATTAAAAGCTGTTCAATCCCAATTCCCTAAATTAGGTAAAGAAGATGGTCTTCTTATCATGGCTCATGGTACTCCAGATCCTTCCAATGCATACTATTCTGTAATTCAAGACCGTATCCATACTCTTGGTATGAAAAATGTATTCATCTACACAGTAGAAGGTACACCAAATCTTGAACAAGTTATCCCTCAATTGAAATTACATGGTATTAAACATGTTACATTGATGCCTTTCATGATGGTTGCTGGTGACCATGCAAACAACGACATGGCTGGTAACGAACCAGATTCCCACAAATCCATTCTTGAAAAAGAAGGCTTCAAAGTTGACACTTACATCCATGGTTTAGGTGAAAACCAAAACATCCGTAACTTATTCGTTGAACGTGCTAACGAAGCTTGGGACGCATTAGAAAAATAATCAATATAACTAAGATCGTTATTGCATATATAACATTCATAGGAGTACATCATGAAAAAACTACTACTTGGTAGTATCGCTTTGGTTATGATTGTACTAGCACTAGCTGGGTGTGGTAAAACCACATCCAGCTCTTCTGCTACTACGAAGGAATTGACCTTTAATGGTCAAACCTATACTGTACCAAAGGATCCACAAAAAATTGCTGTATTATCTAATTCTGTTTTATCTATGCTTTATGCTGTCGATGGTAAGGCTATTAGCCGTGCCAATACAACGGATAAACTAGCACCAGAGTTAGAAGCTCTACCAGCTCTTGGTCAAACTGCAAATATCAACATGGAACAATTATTAGGCTTGAAGCCAGATGTAGTATTGGGTTTAGTAAATCAACATAAAAAATATGAATCCCAATTACAAGCTAATAATATTCCAACCGTACTTTTTGATTACGATGGTATTAAAGATAATGTACCAATGTTAACATTTCTTGGCGAATTAACTAATCATCAAGATAAGGCTAAGTCTGTTATTACTACCTATGAAAACAATATTACCAAGATAAAAGATGCAGTTAAGAATCAACAACCTGCACGTGTTGCCGTGTTACGTGCCACAGGAAAGGGTGTAACTGCCGAAACTGATGAAGCAGTTACTGCATCAATGGTAAAAGAACTAGGTATGACAAATGTTGTCTCCTCTCACCTAGATGGCACAACCAAGGACAAAACGGTCCCTTACTCTCTTGAAACATTGACAGCAGATAACCCTGATATTATCTTTGTTGTTACAATGGGTAAAGAAGAAGAAATTACCAAAGCTATGAAACAAGCTATGACAGATAATCCTGCATGGGCTAATTTAAAAGCCGTACAAAATAACCGCGTAATATACTTACCATCTAAACTATTCCTATTAAACCCAGGTCTACAAACACCTGAAGCTATGGCACGTTTAGTTAAAGAAGCATACGGTATTAATGTTACATTCTAATATATTACGTCATGCGAAAGAGGGCATCCCCCAAATAGGGAATGCCCTCTTTTTTATTAGTATCAAGCTACTCAACTAATCCTTTTACGCGTACATATTTTTTATTATCAAATGTATCAAGTTGTACATCTACAGAGAATACATCTCTAAACAATTCATCCGATATAATTTTACTTGTCTCTCCTGACGTTACTAAATGACCCTCTTTTATAACAGCCATATAATGTGAATATTGAACCGCCTGTGTTAGTTCATGAAGTACCATGAGAACGGTTAAATCTTGTTCCTTATTTAATCGTTTCAATAACTCCATAATTTCTAATTGGTGATTAATATCTAAATATGTTGTTGGTTCGTCTAAGACTAATAATTTTGGTTGCTGTGCTAGCGCCATAGCAATCCAAACGCGTTGCCGTTCACCACCAGATAGGGATGGGATTAATTGTTCTCGCAAATGATTCGTTTTTGTGATATCTAATGCATAATCAACGATTTCACGATCTTCTTTAGCCGTGTTTTTCCACCATGTTTGGTATGGATACCGTCCGCAATATACCAATTCTTCTACAGTCATATCCTTTGGCATATTCGGTACTTGTGGCAAAAATGCCATTTGCCGTGCCAGATGATTTTGAGAATATGATTGTAACGGTTTATCAAATATGGTAATACATTCATGAGGACTATGGATATATCCGATCATAGATCGTAAAAGCGTACTTTTACCACAACCATTAGGTCCTATTAATGTCGTAATTTTACCGATAGGAACCGATACATTAATGTCATGTAGAATATGACGATTGCCAAGAGTTACGGATAACTGTTTTACATCAATAGCGGTATTCATTAGTTATCCCTCCTCAATAGATACAAGAAGAACGGCGCTCCAAAGAATGCCATAATAATGCCCACTGGTACCTCTATAGGGCTCCACATAACACGTCCTATTGTATCACTGACAACAAGTACTAACGCACCTAATAATGCGGATCCAGGCAGTAAATATGCATAGTCGTTACCGATTATAAGACGTAACATATGGGGAATAACCAAACCTACAAATCCGATAAGCCCAGCTATACTTACAGCACCAGCCGCTAAAAGAGCAGCCACTGCAGTCATAATAAACCGTGTTTGTTCTACCTTAAGGCCTAATCCCTTTGCAGTTTCATCACCTAAACTTAAAATGGTAAGTCGTTTAGCTCCTAAGCAGGCAAAAATAAGGCCAACTATAGCATATGGAAACAACACTTCTACCTGAGGCCAACTGCGTGCAGCGAGTCCTCCTACCATCCAAAGCAATGCCCCTTGTACACGATCACCAAAGAATACAAGTAGTGCTGAAATACCTGAGCCTAAAAAGGCTGCGACCGCAACACCAGCTAAGATAATACGACTAGGTCGCACTCCATTTTTCCATGCTAATGCATACACCATGAGTGCTGCAGCCATAGCACCTAAAAAGGCCACTAAAGGAACTATATGATCATACCCAGGAAATAAAATAAATATGATAACACCAGCTAATCCGGCACCAGAGGATACCCCTACAATCTGTGGATCTGCTAGGGGATTTTTCATAACTGCTTGCAAAATTGCACCAGATACAGCTAGACAAGCCCCCACTAACGCAGCTACAATATTGCGAGGCAATCGAATATTCCAAATAATTTGTGAAGATGTATCAGTTAGCTCACTAGACCATAATGTATGCCAAATCTCAGCTAATGATACGGGTGTTGATCCCCAAATAAGAGATATAATCATGCTCATAATAACGGCGATGATTAAGATACAAATCACTGATACACGAAATAATTTTCGTTCATTACTTGATGCCATATGAACCCCCTCTCAAAATTAACTACATTATAAGAAATCTAATACATTATATCTGACTATGTTTAGCAATTATTCTGAAAAATATATACAGTAAAACCCGAATCGCAAAACTACTAAAACACGATTCGGGTTTTATATTATTTAGATTCTTTACCTTCCACAAAGAGCATGTCATTACGTTTTACGTCTGTGTAAAGTAATGCATTACATACGGAGGCAGCGATTGGGCTACCGCCTTTGTTGCCTTTTACAGTGATGTAAGGAACTGGGGATACTTCCATCAAATAGTCTTTGGATTCTGCAGCACCTACAAAGCCTACAGGGATACCAATAATAAGAGCTGGTTTAATGCCTTCTTCAAGAGCAAGGCGCAACACTTCATACAATGCAGTTGGTGCATTACCGATAGCAACGATTTGTCCTTCTAGTTGTTTACCAAAGGTACGCATAGCCGCAATGGAACGAGTTACACCTAATTCTTTAGCCATTTTAGCTACATTTTCGTCTTTAATTAAGCAGTGCACTTCATTGCCGCGAATTTTAAGAGCTGGCTTAGAAATACCTGTGCGAACCATTTCTACATCTGTATAAATGTCTGCACCATTATCCAATGCTTCAATACCTTTTTGAACAGCATCAGGGCTCATTTTTACGAGTTGAGCATATTCGACATCGCCAGACGCATGTACTGTACGAGATACAACGCGTACTTCATCATCTGTTAAGCCTAAATCCTTTACATAATCGTAAATGATTTCCATGCTTTTATCTTCAATAGCTTTAGGATTTTTAACGTAATCCATTAGTGTCCTCCCATAATTTAAAAAATTCATCATTTGACGATACCACGTGACTTTCAAGTTTAACACGCGGACGATCGATAACAATAACATGGATACCGAGATCCATAGCTGCTTGTAATTTTGTATCAGCACCACCTACAAGGCCAGAGTTTTTCATAACTACAACGCTTGCCTGTGTATCGTGGAACATGATGCGGTTCATATCATAAGAAAATGGACCTTGAACAGCAACGATGCGCTTAGGGCTCACGTTGAGGTCTTCCATCATTTGTAACACCTCTGCGGTCGGCAAAATACGTGTCCATACTTCACAATCTTGTAAAGCATCAGATTTAGCAAAGATATGCATTGTCTTACTACCTGTGGTCAAATACACATGTTTATTGTTTTCCTTTGCCAATTTGCCAGCTAAATTAGCGGCTTCTACCTCATCAACTACAATATGCAATTTATCATAGTCTGGCAATGGCACCTCTTTACGTTCAAAGCGAACAAAAGAAATACCTTCAGCTTTTGCTGCATCTTGGGCCGTAGCTGTAACAATAGCAGCATACGGATGGCTTGCATCGATTAATAAACGTACGTTGTGTTCCTTAATCAAATTTTGCATAGCCTTTTGGTTAAGACGGCCCGTATGAACAGTAATGCCCTTATGGGCAGCAAGCTCTGCCCCATACTGACTCACAACAGTAACGAGAACCTCTTCACCTGTCCGTTCTTGAATATCTACCGCTAAGGTACGACCATCCAAGGTACCAGCGATGACCCAAATCATAACTTGTAGCCTCGAGGTGTAATCATACGACCGTTTTCAACATAGGTTTGGCTGTTACCGATAATAACAAGTGTTTGCATATCTACTTCTTCTTTTGTGAAGTTTTCAAGGTCAGAAATTACCATTTGTTGACCTGGACGACCTGCTTTTTGCACGATACCAACAGGTGTTTTAGGATCGCGGTATTTAAGAACGATTTCACGAACTTCATCTAAGTGAGTAACGCGTTTTTTACTGCGTGGGTTATACAAGGAGATAACCATGTCGCCTTGTGCGCAAAGGTCAGCACGTTTTTTAATAAGATCCCATGGAGTCATCAAATCGCTCAAGGAAATGACTGCAAAGTCATGCATCAAAGGTGCACCCAATACAGATGCTGCTACGTTTACAGCACTAAGACCTGGTACGATGTCTACGGAAGGACGTTTTTCTGCTGTCACTTTATTAGCAAGTTCCAACACAAGACCTGCCATGCCGTATACGCCGGAGTCACCAGAGGATACAACTACAACTTGATGGCCTTCTACCGCTAAATCAACTGCTTGTTGGCAACGATCTACTTCTTGCATCATGGCAGTGCCTACAGTTTCTTTACCTTCGATAAGGTCTTTAATCAAGTCAAGATAAGTCAAATAACCTACAACACGGTCAGCAGCTAAAATAGCTTCGCGCGCTTGAGGTGTCATAAACTCTTCATCGCCAGGGCCGATGCCAATTACTTTGATGTTACCTGTGCAATGGCTACCGTTGTTTTGGGATAAATTGTTTTGTGCTGTATTAGTGTTCGGCTCTTGGCCGCTAGTAATGCCGTTGTCTCGCATACGTTTCCTACTCCTATAGTTCCTTTTACAAAATTAGATTCTTTTAATTTTTCTTCTTCAATGAGTGGTGTCATCTCGTCCTGTGTATAGAACACAATAGGCCACCCCATAATTTGCATAGCCTCTAAGAGGCCTACTTCATCTTGTTTAACGATGACCGATGCCGCCGTTACAATACTCTTTGGTGAAAGCTTATGCTCTGCCAAGGATTGTTGAATGGCGTCAAGGATCAATTCCTTTGGCGTATCTCTACGACAACCAATCCCCATCGTATAGGTCCGCGGGCGTAAAATCAATTGATAACCATGCTCGGTAATTACTTTATCCGTAATGACTACGCGAAAAGCACCCTCTTCAGCGCTTTTATTTTTACATGAAATAGACTCTAGTTGCTCCAAAGAAACAACGTGAACTATGCCATGTTCACCAATATGAGCTTTCGCAGCTTGTTCTAGTTCCTCTGCATTCGGTAAGCTTTCATCGATATAATAATCAACAAGCTCTCCCCCAACGATGGCAGAGTTCACATTGATTAATGTTTGAAAATCATCTACCAATAGATGCTCGTGGCGCGCCAACACATCAGGCGCTGGCAATCCGTTTACATCCGTTGCGGTTGTGATAACAGGGTCCGCATCAATGGCCAGCGAAATGGACTGCGTCCATTCGTTGGCGCCCCCAAGGTGACCAGATAATAAGCTGATAACATGGTGCCCTACTTCGTCCATTACGACTACCGCAGGATCCTTAGATTTATGTTCAATATACGGTGCAATCATGCGCACTACAATACCAAGTGCCATAATGCATAACACTTGGTCGTAATCCTTGAAAATTTGTCCAATATGGTTTTTAAGGGAATCAAAATAGATGGCCTCTCCACCAGAGGGACGGGTTTCCTTTTCAAAGCAATCCGCATGGGGTGCCACTAAAGACTTGATGCGTTGACCTAGCTTCGCACCTCGTTCGGAAACGGAAAGAATGGCCGTTCTATTTTTCTTAGTTCCCGTCATAGGCGCACCAGTTTCTAGTTCTTTCATTATACTAGTCCTTAGCACTGCGGTACATGTGAGCAAAGCCTTTGTCGTAAAGCTTAGATAATTCGTATTCGCTATCTAATACATGGCTTACTACGATCATAGCTTGGCGCAATACGCCTTCTTTAGCTACGATGTCCGCAATGGTTTCCAATGTGCCACGAATAATGCGTTGGTCAGGCCAAGATGCTTTTACCACGATAGCCACTGGAGTCGTTTTATTATAACCGCCCTCTATGAGTTCAGCTACAACCTTATCTAACATTTGAACGCTAAGGAAAATACACATAGTTGCTTCATGAGATGCTAACATACGCAATTTTTCCTTTGGAGGCATCGGTGTACGGCCTTCCATACGCGTAATAATGACTGTTTGAGATACATTAGGTAGTGTATATTCTTGTTTCAATGCCGCAGCTGTAGCAAGGAAAGAGCTTACACCTGGTACGACTTCATAAGAAATCCCCATGCTAGCAAGTGCATCCATTTGCTCTTGAATAGCACCGTAAATAGCAGGGTCACCTGTATGAAGGCGAACTACGCTTTTACCAGCCTCAACAGAAGCTTTCATAACAGCCAATACCTCATCAAGGTTCATAGTAGCACTGTTATGGATTTCACAACCTGGTTTACAAGCCTCTAAAATGACAGGGTTTACCAAGGAGCCCGCGTAAATAACAACGTCTGCCTCTTGCACTAAACGATACCCTTTACGAGTAATTAACTCAGGATCTCCAGGGCCTGCGCCTACGATATGTACGTCAACCATATTACTCTCCTTCTGCGATACGCGTTGCAGATACGATAAAAATCGGACTCAATGGGTCTAACAAATGATAGGGACCAGCCTTGCGGTAACGGCTGATGGACATTTGGTACCCTTCATAGTTGAAAGGACGCCCTTTCAACTCTTTAAGGATGGTATAACCAGTTTCCATCGTTACAGCGGTTACAACTAGACGACCACCAATTTTTAATAGACGTTGTGCCTCATCCATGATGCCTGTCATACCGCCAGCACTGCCGCCGATAATAACCGCATCAAGCTCAGGCAATTCTTCCATGCCTTCCGGAGCTTTGGACTTGATAACAGTCATATTAGTTACATTAAATTTTTTCATATTCTCATTGATAAGGTCGATACCTTTATCAAAGCGCTCAATCGCATATACATGCCCTTTAGGAGCTGCCAAGGCTGCTTCAATAGAAATAGAGCCCGTACCAGCACCTACGTCAAGGACGATGCTATCCTCCTCGATGCGCGCCTCGTTCATAACAGCCTTGCGAATCTCGCATTTTGTCATCGGCACGTCGCCGCGGATAAATTCCTCATCGGGAATTCCGAAAAAATGTCTCATCCTAGTACCACCATTACAGAATGACCAAAGCCTTCAAGCTCAGTTAATACCTCTAACGTGGAGTCTACGATTTTTTCATCATCATAGCTCAAGCGCTCAAGGGCTGCTGCTCTCGTTTCTTTTGGCCAACCTGCATCTATTAAAATACGCGCAATATGCGCTGGATTATATTCAGGATCCGTTAAGAATCCCATCTTTTTACCTACTTCATATACGAGTTTCTCTGGTGCTGGTTGGCGACCGTGAAAGCTCATTAAATCCGCATCATGCCACACCTCATTAAGACGGGCAAAGGCAAAGGTCATAGAACTAATGCCAGGCACCACCTCAATAGGGTTAGCAGTAAATTTTTTCTTTAAATATGGCAATAAGCTATAATAGCCTGTATCACCACTAACCATAACTACAACGTCATGGTCGTTGAGCTCACGCTCAATTTGCTCCGCTAATACGCTGAGCTTCCCCGTTACAGGATATGTAATTTGGCCAGGCTCTTGAAAGTCCTCTAAAGAACGTTCGCTGCCCACCAATACTGTAGCATGTTTAATTAAATTAAGGCCTCTAGGCACCACATAATCAGGATTACCCGGACCAATGCCTACGATATACAAGGTATGTGCCAATGTTCAAGTTCTCCTATCTCTTTTGCATGATTATCCATAGCCAAAATTTCACCTTTTAAGGTCGTAATGATGATCCCTACTTCAGCTTCGTTAGCAATATAGCGCTCACTACGTAGAGATGCACGATCTACAACTCGTTGGTATACACCAGTCAATCCTTCTCGCTCCAAGATAGGAAATGTAGACTCTGTGGTTTGGCAATTAAATAACTCTTCACACACCTCTTGGGATGCTCCTTCTAAAGCAGCATAGGCCACGATACTTTCCATACGGCCATCACTCATGCGATTATGAGTATGGAAGCTACCACTAGCTAGTTTGATTAACTTACCGATATGACCGATAATTAAGATTCGCTTAAATCCAATCTGTACAGCCTTTTCAAGCATAAATCCGATAAAGTTACTCGTTTCTGCCATTTGGTTCTTATGGATACCTAATACTTGCTCTGCCAGATCTTGACCAATACGCCCCGGTACGAGAACAGCTGTTTCACATCCGTTAGCCTTCATAACTTTCAACTGTGGCACTAACGAGTTCTTAAACCCTTCTTCACTCATAGGCTTAACAATACCGGTGGTACCAATAATGGAAATGCCACCTTCGATACCAAGTGTATGATTTAATGTTTTCTTGGCTAATACCTTACCATTAGGAACACTAACGGTTACCGTTACACCTTGACCATGGACACAATGTTCTTCAAAAACTATTTTCATCATTGCCCGGGGCCCTGGATTGATAGCCGGTTCTCCTGGCGGCATAGCAAGACCTGGTTTCGTTACAGTACCTACACCAAAGCCAGCTCGAAATCGCAGTTCACCAGTATCATCAAGGGTCACTGTCGTTTCCACATCATTACCATGAGTTACATCAGGATCGTCGCCGCCGTCTTTCATGACGGTTACCTTCGCCTCTATATCAGATATAACCTCTACCGCTTTAATAGGAACCTCAATATATTGACCTTGAGGGTTTTCGATGACCACTTGGTCCACAATATTCTTATCTAAGAGGGCCAATAAACCAGCTTTCATACCTGCCGTAGCACATGAACCTGTGGTATATCCACCCTTCATGTCCTCCACTTTCATAAGGCCTCCTACACTGATAGTATTAGAGACTCAAACGAGTCTAATTAACCTATCCTATGGACATATAGTATTAAGAACGGAAGTTAACAAATTGCAATTCTACAGGGATATCCAATTGTTTTAACATTTTGATTACTGCTTGCAAATCATCTTTATCCTTACCAGATACGCGCACTTGATCCTCTTGGATAGATGCTTGTACCTTAATTTTCATGTTTTTAATTGCTTTTACTACTTCTTTAGCATTTTCTTTAGTAATGCCTTTTTTAATAGTAATGATTTGGCGAACTGTTGCACCTGCTGCTGGTTCAACTTTGCCGTAGTCAAGATTTTTAATTGCTACGTTACGTTTAACCATCTTGCCTTTTAAAACATCGATAATGGCATTCAATTTATATTCATCATCACCGATGATTCTGATAGTGTCGCCTTCAAGACTAATTTCTGCTTTAGAGCCACGGAAATCATAGCGCGTACCAATTTCTTTTTTTGCTTGGTTTACAGCATTATCTACTTCCTGCATATCCACTTCGGACACAACGTCAAAGGAACAATCTTTAGCCATTTTATACCTCCTACACCTGAACCTATTGGGCATAAGGTTCATAGCATTACTTTCATCATCCTCATATTCCAAGTGAAAGTGTAAAACTACACCAAAACGGAATACATCTCTATAATTATACCTTAAAACAGGCTTATTTTCTAGGTAAATCGATTTTCTTAATTATAATTGTTAGCTATGTATTAATGAAGCTTTTATAAGTATAGTGGAAGTTCTCTAATACGGTTATGCAATACAATACACAAGACAAATAATATAAAAAACTAGCAACATACATAATACATGTACATTGCTAGTCTCTGTATAACGATATTATGTTGTATTTAGTTTATAGCTAAGAACTATAACTAAAAAAAACTAATTAAGCCAGAACTAAAGGCAATACAAATTCAAAGGAATTCTACAACCAATTATATTATAAAACGTTTACCGCATCATATGTAGGTTGTACAAGCCATTCGCCTTTGGAGTTCATAATACCCCATTTACCTTTAGATTTAACAGAGCTGAAACCATGGTTGAAGGATTTAGCCTCTTCAATAAGTTTGTTTGTATCTCTAAATAAAACATGACCGTCATTATCGATGATCGTATAGCCCTCTTTACCAGTATGAACCCACGTTACAGTATCGTTGTTGAACGGTTCAATAGTTGCTTCTGTTTGAGCAGAATACATAGATTTACCATTACTCATATCAATAAGATTTTTAACATGATCTTTCACGACTACTAAACGATCTGTACCTGCAAAGGAAATAGAATCATATTTAAAGGACAGTACTTGTTTACCTGTAGATACATCAAAAATGCCCCATTTTTCAGTCTTATTATCTTTTAATGCTAATAGACCATTCAATTTATCCATTTCACCTGCATCATAATCGCCAGGTTGAATAACAACTTCACCTTTACGGTTCACGAAATATAAATTACCAGCATCTTTAATTACTGTGCCATAGGCTGTGATAGGCCATACTTTATCTTTTTTGCTGTCGATTACAATATTACCAGAGCGATCGATATAGCCACGTTTTGCACCATCATAGGCAAAACCACCTACGTGATAATGTTGACCACCTAAAAGCGCACCTCCAAGGATACCGCCCACGATGAAGCCACCTACAAGGCCACCTAAATTAAAGCCACTCACGGAGCGGCGGTATTCAGCCAGACCATTACGGTATCTATATACCTCTTTAGATGGAGCATTAAATAATTCTTTACCAGTACCATCAATAGCTACAATTTTACCTTTAGCATTTTTAACAAAAGCACGGTCTTCGCTAAATCCAGTCACGATTTGACGGAATTGTGGAGCAATCACTACTTTATCATCAGTAGTTTTAAAGCCATATTTACCTTTTTCTTTAAACTCTACATAGGAATCACTTGGATACTCTTGAGTTGCTTCTTGTTTAACACGTTCTTTTAAAGCTTCCTCTTCAGAGATTTCCACACCCTTAGGTGTAACCCAAGTTTCTGTTTTCTTATCTACTTGAGCTAACACATTGCCTGTTTTATAATCAACATCTTTAATTTCTTTGTACTTAGGTTCAATAGCAACAGTACCATCTGGACGAATAATACCCCATTTACCACCTTGTTTCATAGCTGCCAATACACCATGTTCAAGCACTTCGTCATTTTTGAAAGTAGTGCCTTTACCAGATTTTAAAGATTTAGGAGCATTGCGATAAGGGTTTAATGCGCTCGCCACATCAGCTGCGATATAGCCAGAAAGTGCACTACGCTCTTCAATTTTTTGAGGGGTCATAACGCCTACACGAGCTTTTGTGCTTTTAGTGGAGCTAGAGCTCTCTGTACGAACAGTAGAAGTTGATGTAGTCGTTGTATGTTGTTCACGAGTAACACGTGTACTAGTAGATGTTGGTGTGTCTTGGTTTGTTACCGTTGTACTACTAGTAGATGTCGTAGTGGACGCCGCAAAAGTAGTTGTAGACATAGCCG
The DNA here is from genome assembly GCF_048309325.1 of Veillonella parvula. Classification (GTDB taxonomy): domain Bacteria; phylum Bacillota; class Negativicutes; order Veillonellales; family Veillonellaceae; genus Veillonella; species Veillonella parvula_T. The sequence continues at coordinate 292,190 of NZ_DBFBTX010000005.1, read as the reverse complement.
CTAACACACATGCGACTAATAAAGATTTCTTGTTAATATTCATAAACCTCTCCTTTTATAGAATAAGCTATAACCATACAGTCATTAACATACATATATAGTTCATAAAATATACTGTTAGAACTAAACACACAGTATTATAGTAAAAAGTTCACACATAAATAATGTATAAAATTCAGCAATTCAAATTATACTATATCGACCTTCACAAATACAACGAATTATGAAAAATTCTTCATTTTTATTTTATTTGCTATAATAATACGTATGAAAACAGCAACGATAATCGACTTGATTGTAAACTCTGATGTGCATACACAATCTATGAATCACATTATAAAACAACAGCATATCTCCCAGCGCATGAGACGACGTTTACGAAGTGATGGTATCATAACAGTTGATGGTAAATTTGCTACCTGGAATACGCTCGTTCATGGTGGTGATCATCTCATTATGAAGTTAACACCAGAGCAAGAGTTTAGTTTAAGCCCTATGGAACTAGATATCATATATGAGGACGAATATATTTTAGTCATTAATAAAGCGGCTGGTATTCTTATGCACCCTACTTCTACCATACGAGATCATACACTGGCAAATGGTGTACTTCATTACTACCAAGAAACAAATCAGCATTATGATTTCCATCCCGTACACCGATTAGATAAGGATACCTCAGGTATTGTCATCATTGCTAAAACATCAGTGGTTCAACATGCATTTGATAAAAAACACACCCATTTTTACAAAATCTACGACGCCATTGTAGAAGGGCATCTCCCTTCTGTGCCTATAAGCATTAACTGGCCTATAGGTCGTAAACCAGGCAGTATCATTGAGCGCTGTTGTACAGTCCAAGGAAAGCCAGCTCGCACGGATATAACTATTATTAGTAAAAATACAAACGAAATCAGCAGTGGTAAGATTAATTCTGATGATGTAATTATGATGAATAATAATAGTAATGTATGTTCAACTGACAACTCGCTTACATCTTATAATCAGTTTACCCATGTACGGTGCTTATTGCACACAGGACGTACCCATCAAATTCGAGTTCATTTATCTCAACTAGGGTATCCACTAGCTGGTGATGACTTATACGGTGGTCATCTAGAATCTATCCAACGCCAAGCACTGCATGCAGCGCGCGTAAGCTTTTACCATCCCGTAACAAATGAATGGCTCGAACTGCATGCAGAAATGCCAGAGGATATGAAAGTATTGCTAAACGATTGAGCTGATATAATACCCTAAATAAATGCTCCTACACAGAAATAACCCACATGGGTCACATAACAAGACGAATTTTATGCATAAGTTATACAAAAAATATTGGCCCTTTATAGTGTTTCTTGATATACTTAACTTGAATTGATATATGATTGCAATAACACTAGTTTTTTTATCTAGCTCATATGCGCTAGAAATACTAGCAGTCACAGTATTAATAACATGATATGACAGGCTCTAGAGCCAAGGAGGACAACATGCCATTAGTTACTACTACAGAAATGTTCAAAAAAGCCTATGAAGGCGGCTATGCTGTTGGCGCTTTCAATGTAAACAACATGGAAATCGTACAAGGTATCGTAGATGCAGCGAAAGAGGAACAATCCCCTCTTATCTTGCAAGTATCTGCAGGTGCTCGTAAATATGCTAAACATATTTACCTTGTTAAACTCGTAGAAGCAGCTCTTGAAGACAGCAACTTACCGATCGCTCTTCACCTTGATCACGGCGATTCCTTTGAAATCTGTAAAGACTGTGTAGATGGTGGTTTCACATCCGTTATGATCGACGCATCTCACTATGATTTCGATGAAAACGTAAAAATCACTAAACAAGTTGTTGAATATGCTCACGCTCATGGCGTTGTAGTAGAAGCAGAATTAGGCCGTTTGGCTGGTGTTGAAGATGATGTAAACGTATCCGATGCAGATGCTCGCTTTACAGACCCAGAACAAGCTGCTGAATTCGTACACCTAACTGGCGTAGACTCCTTAGCAATCGCTATTGGTACTAGCCATGGTGCTTACAAATTCAAAGGCGACCCTTACCTCGACTTCAATCGTTTGAAAAAAGTTGGCGAATTATTGCCTAACTTCCCTATCGTATTGCATGGGGCATCCTCCGTATTGCCTGAATTCGTAGCAAAATGTAATGAATTCGGTGGCAACATTCCTGGTGCTCAAGGCGTTCCTGAAGAAATGCTTCGCAAAGCAGCTCAAATGGCGGTTTGCAAAATCAACATCGATACAGACCTTCGTCTTGCTATGACCGCATCTGTACGTGAATACTTGGCTCAAAACCCATCCGAATTTGACCCTCGTAAATACTTAGGACCTGCTCGTGATGCTATTAAAGGCATGGTAGCTCACAAAATTAAAAATGTATTGGGTTCTTCCAACAAACTATAATCAATGGCTAGTGGATTTTTAAAAGGAACCTTAATTTTAACCATTGCCGGTTTCGTAGTGAAAGCCATCGGTAGTATCAACTGGATTCTTCTATCCCGCATCTTGGGTGGTGAAGGGATCGGCATCTACCAGATGGCCTTTCCTATCTATTTGTTACTATTGCAAATTTCGAGCGCAGGTGTGCCAATTGCCATCTCTATTTTGACGGCAGAACGATTAGCCTTACACGACTTTGGTGGTGCTAAGAGAGTATTCAATATTTCTTTTACAATGTTGACTATAACAGGTTTTATCGCCAGTCTTGCCATGTACTTTGGTGCAGATTGGTTAATTTCTAGTGGTCTCATTGCTGAAAGCCGTGCCTACTACTCTATCATCGCGCTCGCTCCGGCAGTATTCTTTGTAACATGGATTTCCTGTTTCCGCGGGTATATCCAAGGCTATGAAATGATGACTCCCACAGCGATTAGCCAAATTGTAGAACAATTACTACGGGTTATCGTTATGCTAGGTGCTGCTGCTATTTTATTACCTTACGGTTTACCAGCCGCGGCAGGTGGCGCTAGCTTGGGTGCAGGTGTAGGTGCTTTTGGAGCCTTCCTAGTGCTATTGTATTACTACTACAAATTACCTAAGGCTAGTAGTACTGGTGAAAGCTACGATGGTCCCCGTGAATCAGCTAAAGAAATTTTGTCACGACTCTTAACATTGTCCATACCAATTTCCTTAGCAAGTATCATGTTACCGTTGACGGCGAATCTCGACTTGCTCATCGTACCACGTCGCTTATTAGATGCTGGGTTCCCGATGAACGAAGTAACAGAGCTATTCGGTTACCTTACAGGGATGGCAGTGCCACTCATCAATTTGGCTACCATCATTACCGCAGCCCTTGCGACAAGTATTGTACCAGCTATCTCTCATGCCTTTGCCAAACGAGATCATCAAGGTATATATGATCGCACTGCAGGATCTATGCGTTTAACATTTATGGCAACCGTACCATTTACAGTGCTATTATATGTACTCGCTGCTCCTACAGTTACCTTAATCTATAATGCGCCTAAGGCAGAGCTTGCAACGCAGATTACAGCGTTCTCTATATTCTTCCTAGGTGTACATCAAGTAACAACAGGTATCTTACAAGGTCTCAACAGGCCACGTATTCCAGTCATTAATATGGGGATTTCCCTCATAATCAAGGTCATCCTTAACTGGACACTGACTGCTATTCCTTGGCTGGGCATCGGCGGTGCCGCTTGGGCAACCGTTGCTGATATTGGCTTTGCAGCGTTACTTAACTTGATTTATATCAAAAAATACACAGGCTACTTCCTTGATATTTCTCTACTTTGGAAAAACGTGGTCAGTGCCGGTGTTATGGGCGTACTCATTTTCATGAGTTACCACTATTTAATAGATATCTTACCAATGTGGGCTAACTTTATACTCACTGGTATTGAAGGATTACTATTGTACGTAATTATCATGGTTCTTTTAAAAGGCCTTAATAAAAACGATGGTGCTAGCATGCCTCTAGTGGGCAGATTCTTTAGATAAGCTGTATATACTTACATAAAAAAAGGTTCCTAATAGTCACCTATATGACCATTAGGAACCTTTTTTATTTACTTATTTTAATCTTCTTCTTACTTTAAGCCTGTATACCTATCATTGTTAAAATTTCCATTATGATTGGAATTACTACAACAAATAGTATGGTACTAATCATGACTAGACCTGTAGCAAATGGCAAATCAGCTTTTGATTCATTCGCTACAATTGGCAATACAGCAATAACAGGTCCTGCTGATTGTACAACAAAGGTAATGATTGCAATTGGCTCTAGAACTATACCTACTCCATATTGTAAAACCATAATCAAACAGAACATGATAATCGGGGAAATAACAAATCGTCCTACAATCCCACCGATGGAGTCTTTATTTAAACGCATGCTTTTTAAGCCCGCATCATGAAGCACAATACCAATATAGATTAACGACAATGGGGTTACCATATCGCCCAAGTAATTCAAGGTAGTATGCAAAATTGGAAGTAAAGGAATTTCAAAGAACAAGAAGATTAATGCCACAAAAAAACCTAATAATGGTGGTGGTAATAACTTCTTCCAATCAAATTTAGGCTTCTTGCTTTTACCTTCAGTAGATACTGAACTATTATTTATATTATCAATCTTATGGCAGCCATTATTAAAATCTGCTTCAGAATTTGGCAGTGGATCTAGTTCTATAAGGAATACCCCTACCATCCATACGGAAATAGTGTTACCGATGTAATATAACAGGAAATACGGCAGCGCATCTTGCCCAAAGAGTGCGATTTGCACTGGTAACCCAATAAACAAGCAGTTATCATTTACTACCATATTGATAAAAATACCACGTCGTCCTCTAGGAACTTTCAGCATTTTCATCATAATGAACGCTACGATATATGCAATAACATATGTTAGGACAACCACTAACATGCCATATCGTAAATTCCATATATCTGAAGTATGTAGGTGATGTAATACAGATACAAATACTCCCGCTGGTAATGCAACCGACATGATAAATCGCGATAAATTACCACTAAAGGTAGGGTTAAACATGCCCCGCCCTTTTAATATATATCCTAACAAAATAAGCAGTACAATAGGTATGATACTTTGTAAGGATGTTAGAAAAACCATAGTAAACCTCCCGCACAGTTCATTCGTAGTTTATCATACCATGTTTCGCAATAAACAGATACAACTATATCTTAAAATAAAATATAGTAAAATGTATCAACTTTAACATATTTTCTCTATTATAAGGCTTATAATTATATCTATTAGTAATGTTTTTATCCCTGAAAATCTGATACACTAACATAAGATTATACAGATTTTTACACATATGAGGTGATATTATGACGAAACCATTTATTGGCATATCCGGCAATATCTTACGAGATAATGGTGGTCCTTACGTAGATTTGTTACGTTCTTACGTAAACCAAGATTATCCTCGTTCTATTGAGGAAACTGGTGGCATCCCTGTTATAATTCCGTTTACCAAAAATCTTGATGTAGCTCGTGAAACGGTAGCAAAGCTTGATGGCTTACTATTATCCGGCGGCCATGATGTATACCCTCTCCACTATGGAGAAGAACCTTTACAAGGTCTTGGCGATGTATTTCCAGAGCGCGATCAATTCGACTTTGCTTTAATCAAAGCAGCAGAAGAAAAACAAATTCCTATCTTTTGTATCTGTCGTGGCTTACAAATCTTAAACGTATATCGTGGAGGCTCTTTATTCCAAGATTTAAAATATGATCAAAACTGTACAATAAAACACTCTCAGAATCAAACGCCTTCTCTTGGTACCCATACGGTAGATATTGAGTCCAAATCAAAACTGGCTGGTGCTATAGGTTGTAACACTTGGATTACGAACTCCCATCATCACCAAACAGTTAAAAATGTCGGTAAAGGATTACAAGTTGTAGCAAGAGCTAAGGATGGTACCGTAGAAGGTTTAGAGGATCCATCCTATCCTTGGTTAGTCGCCTGTCAATTCCACCCGGAAATGATGTCTACAAATGACGAAAATGCAAAGCGTTTATTTACTGCATTCGTAAAAGCAACTCAAGAAAATATAACTAAATAGTAGGAAGATTGTATCATGAAAGAAACAGGAAAATTTGGCTTTTGGAGTATTGTACTCCTAGGAATAAATGGTATTGTAGGAACAGGTATCTTCCTACTACCAAACAAAGCATATTCTATAATTGGTTCCGCTAGTTTAGGCGTCCTCTTATTTGACGCCGTTATTGCAGGTTGTATCGCCCTTTGCTTTGCAGAGGCAGCTAGCCTATTCACACGTAATGGAGGCCCTTATCTATATGCAAAACATGCTTTAGGTGATTTCTGGGCCTTTGAAGTGGGCGTTCTAAAATGGATCGTAACCGTTATTGCATGGGCGGCTATGGCCGTTGGCTTTGCTACAGCATTAGGTGCTGCAGTACCAGCTTTAAGTGGTGATTTTGCAAAGGATGTCATTTCATTTATCTTAATTGTAGGTCTTACCATTGTAAATATATTTGGTGTTAATGTATCCAAATTCGTTAACAACTTAATCACTATATCTAAGCTAGTCCCTCTTGCCCTATTTATTGCAATTGGTATTTTCTTTATAAATGGAGCTAACTTTACACCAGTCTTCCCTCAAGACATCTATGTAGATGGATCATTTGCCCAAGCTGCAGTTCTTCTATTCTTTGCCTATACAGGGTTTGAAGTTATTGCCATTGCTGCAGAGGATATGAAAAATCCTAAAAAGAATTTACCACGTGCGATTATCATGTGTATGCTTCTCGTATCGGTTCTATATATGGCAATCCTTGCCGTATCCATTGGTGTACTTGGTACAGATTTAGCAAATACTAAAGCTCCAGTACAAGATGCATTCAATGTGATCGTTGGTCCTATTGGCATGTATATCGTATTAGTAGGTACCTTAATCTCTATGGGCGGTATCAACTTTGCTGAAGCTTACTATGCGCCTCGTGTGGCAACATCTATGGCGGAAGATGGTATGCTACCAAGTGCTTTGGCAAAACGTAATCGTTATAATGCACCATATATAGCAGCTATCGTTACTGCCATTGCCAGTGTATTACTTGCATGGTCCGGTTCCTTTACAACACTAGCAGCTATTAGTGCGGTATCTCGTTTTACACAATATCTACCAACGTGTTTGGCTGTTATTATCTTCCGTCGTAAATGGGCAGACAAAGCTCGTTCCTACACAATCCCTGGTGGCTACTTAATCCCAGTCATCGCCATTGGCACATCCCTCTGGATGCTTGCACAAGCACAAACCAACCAATTACTATGGGGTCTAGGCGGCTGTATCGTAATCTTGCCGTTCTACTATTCCTATTGGAAAAAGAAAAAAGCTGGGCTTATTAAAGACCATGACGAAATGTAAATAATACAAAAAACTACCAGTTATTCATAATATCTAGTAGCTTCTCCTTCCATAGTAGAAGATCTGTTTAAAAGATATATGTTTAACTGGTAGTTTTTATTTTATCTATTAATTCTAATTAGATTAAATATATCAAATGAGTAGTATCGACTAATATAGATCCTCTTCAATTATAGTTTCCTTCGTTAAGTCCTCTTCGATATAGCCAATCTCATCCGTTGCTTCGTCTTCATCACGGGTGTCGATATAGATACTGATAAGAGCTAATGCTCCCTCTTCATTGAGGGTTGCAATGGCACTCATAGGGCCGTAGGTTAAAATTAATCCATCTTCTTCATCTCGAATGATATGAGGCACCGCATCAAAGTGTTGGTTCATTAATTGATCAAAATAATCCTCTACATCAAGACCGCTTTCAAGGGTAATAGATTCAGCATCACCCTTTTGGAACACAACACGTGTGTCTTCATCTATATATTGATAGAAATCATCAACATCAACATTGGCTGTTTCTAACCATATGCTGAGGGCTGTAATCCAGTCTTTCACAGTTGTTAGCGGCGTTATAAAAGAATACTCACTTTCATCATCACCAAAGCGAAGATCGTCATACTCAATACTGTAGTTCTCCTGACTAGAAACGATACGGTCTACAAGGCCCTCATCATTTACATCTACAAAAATCATGTACACGTAATTATCGTCGCTTTCATAAGAAACAGTTAAACCATGACGCCCCTCGTGGAACAGCGCATCCTCCTCGTACACATCAGTAATATGCATGACCCTACAGGTAACAGGAACATTATCAGCCTTGATGGACTCAGTCATAGAAGACAAAAACTCAACCGTTTCATTACGATTTCGCCCAATGATGCCACGGCCTGTAGACATGTACTCACAATCTTCACTCAAAATATGTTCAATACCGTGAATATCTGCGGATTCAAGGATGGATTTTATCAATAAAAGAGCTTGTATTTCAGTCATACTACGCCTCCTATACACTGTACTTATTACTTCTATTATTGTAACACAATTATAATAACTAATAGGTCTATTCTCTTGATTTTCTACATATTTATCATATACTTAAAAAGTACATATTGATTTAATATCGGAGGCCCCTATGAAATATACTACCATCATTTTTGATTGCGACGGCACATTGCTCAATACAGCTACAGATTTAGCCAATGCTGTAAATCATGTACTACGTACACATAACTTCCCTGAAAAATCGCTAGCAGAGGTAAAAGCAGCTCTGGGTAATGCAGTAACCTATTTAATGCGTCAGTGTCTCCCAAGTACAGTAGCTGATCATGAATTAGAGCCATATATCAATGAGTTCAAAGCTTACTATAGTGAGCATTTAAAAGACACAACAGCGCCTTACCCAGGCATCCTAGATATGCTTGATGTATTGCGTGAACAAGGTTATAAATTAGCCATCGTATCCAACAAAATCCAAGAAGGTGTAACACCGCTCAATAAAGAGTACTTTGGCGATCGTTTACCTGTTGCCATTGGTGAAAGACCAGGATTACAACGTAAACCAGCACCAGATATGGTACTACAAGCCTTAAAAGAACTAAACTCTACACCGAATGAATCTATTTATGTAGGTGACTCTGAAGTTGACGTAGCTACTGCAGAAAACTCCGTCCTACTTTGCATCGGTGTTACATGGGGCTTTAGAGAGGAATCTCTCCATCAAGAACTAGGCGTCACACATATTGCCCGAAAAGCAGCCGATATTGTAAGCATTGTTGAAAGCTTAAATAAATAATAATTTCCTTTAGGTAAAAGCATATTATAATAGTTTGAAAACTATATAAACTCTTGCGCAACAAAAGAGGTTCCTGATGGTCACAAGTTGACTCATAAGAACCTCTTTTTAATTTACTTTTACTATACCCGTTCAGCTAAATATTACAGACTGACTAAATACATTAGGATACACAAATATGGAAGTCTGATCAAAAACACCTTATTTATAACTAAACTGCGCATCCATAATCATCTGGCGCAACTGCTCAATGCGAACACCATTTGGTAACTTGTCTCTATAAAACTGCAACTTATAATAGTAACGAGTGTCTTCATAATCAGTAACTAATACCATATCCGTCCTATTATGTAATGGCCAGCCATACATAAATTCGGCTAGTAAACTACGCACACCATCATTATCGACCTCTGTTACATCATACTTAATAGGCAATACCATCTTTGCAGTAGGTTCAGGAACCGTTCTATCTTTAACAATTTTTTCAATCTCTTTATCTAAAGAAATACTTGTATTATCGATAGATCTAGCCTTCACATGCATGAAGACACCATCAGAGGTTCTAAAGGCTCTGCCATCTATATCTTTAGTTTCCCCTTTAGTCTCCACAGAGCCCTTCAATACACGGAACTGATACGGACCAAAAAACTTGGTTTCTGTAATAGCATCTAAACCCTCATCATATTGACCATTATGTATATTCGTAACATGTATTAGAGGTCTAATATCGTTAGCGTTTGAAAGCATTGGTGCCGCTAAACACAAACCTAAACTTAGTAATGTAATACAACGTTTCATAAATATCTCCCCCACTAAACACTAATATTAATTGTATTGTAACATAGTTAATTCGTTTTTATGATAGTAATTACAAAACGAAAGAGGTTCCTATTGGTCACCTAGGTGACTATTAGGAACCTCTAATCTATTTACTTTTATTATTCACAACACTATATTGAACTTGAGGCCTCTAAATGGGTCCAGCCTTTGCTAATCTTCTAGAGATTGGCGGTGATCAATATGAGTACATTCAAAGTGTTATCACTCATGATTTCCTTTGGCATACTTGTAGCGACCATTATCATGGCAGCAAAGTGATTGACCTCTAGCTGAAAGCTAGCTTTCTAATCGTGGTATGAAAAAAGGCCCGACATAGAAGTCAGACCGTTTCTTCAATTCAATAAATCTAGAAGCGAAGTCTGGCGTCGAAACCATTTATGCCTCACTTTGATATAAATTATATCATATTTAAATAAGGAAAGGAATCTAAGGATTTCTTTCCTTGTTTTCTTTTATAAATCCTCATAGTGCATACGATAGTGACTTATATCACCGACAAGATGTCCTTTCAATTGCTATATTTGTAATATATTCCTACTGGGCTGACGGATACGTAGAATTAACTACATGCACAGTAGCACACATCGTGTGATAGCCGACCGTCTGGGCAAGCTTTTGTTCAGATGGTCTTTTTTATTGCCTTCTCGTAACAAATGCTTCTTTATCTATATCTGAATATCTCACCTATATGAAAGGAGTTTTCTTATGAGAAATCGTTGGTTTATTGCATTGGCAGCCATTGGTTTGCACATATCCATTGGTAGTGTATATGCGTGGAGTGTACTCACACGTCCTATTATGGCAGATATGGGTTTTACTTTATCGCAAACAACATGGACATTCTCATTAGCCATTTTAATGCTCGGACTATCTGCGGGCTTTCTTGGATCCTTTGCAGAAAAAATTGGTCCTAAGAAAAGTGGACTTCTCGCTATGTTATTCTGGGTAACCGGATTATTGGGTACGGCCTATGCACTTAGCATACACAATCTTACCTTACTCTATCTCTTCTACGGCATCATCGGTGGCATTGGACTAGGCATTGGTTATATAACACCAGTTTCTACACTCGTGAAATACTTTCCAAATCGCCCAGAATTTGCTACTGGTTTAGCTATTATGGGTTTTGGGTTTGCTTCTCTCATTGCAGGGCCTCTTATGCAATACTTCGTAGCTCAGGTTGGATTGGTGGATACTTTCATTATCCTCGGTGTAATCTATCTCGTAATTATGGGCGCCTCTTCGCTCTATTTAAAAGCACCTCAACCAAAACATCCAACTCGACCTACGAAAGATAAATCCACCATGTACGTTCATAACCATGGCATGCTAGCCAATGATGCCATGAAAACTTGGCAATTCAGTGCCCTTTGGTGGGTATTCTTTATTAATATTACCTGTGGTATAGGCCTCCTATCCTTAGCGTCCCCTATGGCACAAGAAACCATTGGTATGACACCTACAGCAGCTGCATCGTTAGTTGGTATCATCGGTATCTTCAATGGCGGGGGGCGTATTGCATGGTCTACTATTTCCGATTACCTTGGACGAGCACAAACTTACATACTATTCTTTATTATAGAAATCGTCGCATTCTATTTACTTGCCCAAACCAATAGCGCGCTAACATTTCAAATTTTAATCCTTCTCATTATCACTTGCTATGGCGGCGGTTTCTCCTGTATGCCAGCATATCTTGCGGATCTCTACGGTATACGCCAGCTCTCCACTATTCACGGCCGTATTCTAACTGCTTGGGGATTAGCAGGCATCGCTGGGCCTATGCTCGTGTCATACTTTCACGAAACAGGATATGGCTATACTACTGCTTTAAAATGCTTTGCCGTTCTGTTTGTAATAAATACAATTATTGCTACAGTCCTAAAATTATACGGCAAACGAGAGTTACACAACTAATAACTCCATTTAAACATGAAGAAACGGCCTGACATGATATCAGACCGTTTCTTCAACATTAAATTCTAGAAGCGAAGCCTGGCGACCAAACCATTTATGCCTCACTTTGATATAAAGTATATCATATTAAAACAGGGAAAGAAATCTAGGTATTTCGTTCCTTATTTCATTTATAAATAGATTTAACTAGATAAACCCAACATCGCCTTCATACAGGTTACCAGTAGATGATAATTTTACATCAGTAATTAATTTACGTAACTGAGTTTTACTATATGAACCATTGTCTAATGGGTATTGAATTGTGTTTACATACTTATGGTTTTCATCATAAGTAATAAACATCAATATACCTTGTTGATTTATATCTTTATCAATTGTAAAAGTTACACCATCTAGTTTTTCATTTAACCTCGTAGCTTTTACAGCTGTTTTAGGCACCCTAAAGGAATATGCTTTATATGTCTCTCAACCTTGCTATAATCATCTAAATTTTGAAGTGAATAAATTGATGGTAATACATAATTAGCAATAATTGAAGATTCAACAAAATAATAAACTTTTGAATTAAACATATTATCTAGTGCTTCTTTTATCAGTACAGCAAATAGTAGTGTTAAGAATATACCTCCAACAATATTATGTAAATTAACGACAGTATCCCTCTTTAATTGACGTTGTTTAGCAACATATATGTCCTATCTAAATATGTAATATCGTCATCACTTATACTATTTGAACGAATTTGTTTATATATGTTCTTTAGTCGTAAGCGACGCTATCTCAATTACGCTGGTCTACATCATATATATTCTTTATTGAATTAGTCGTATAAAGCACTTGCTAATACGCATTATCAGGAGTTGAAGAATCAATACCTAAAAGATTAATATCGATTATATGACTAATCATACTAAAAAAATAATACAACGCTTATAAAAAGATTATGATTCTCACACTAAAAATTTATTCAGCATTATTTAAATATTTATTCTTTAAATACTCTTCTATTTTATCACCAATATAAAAATTCCAATGCTTTATTATTTCGGAATCCATATATTCTTCAATCTTTTTTTCAGATTCAGCAAGTTCTATATCAGAAGGTATTTCTGCTTTAGGAAATAAATCAATCAAATCTTCACTCCTCCTACCAGAATTTAAATGCTGTATAATTTTATTTAATATATCCACAATATTTGTATAATTTTTCCTATTAAGTGAAACGGACTTATTTTCTTCAAGTAAATATTCTAACTTCCCATTTGTTAAAAACTTAGGAATCTCATTATACGTTAATGATAATAAAATATAGTCTCCAACACTTCTAGTTGCCCAACCTGCGCCGCCTTCAAACAAACAATATTCACTCTTTTTATAATTGGAACTCGTCAAATATAATAATAATACATTTTTATTAATAATATTGTCTTTAATCTGTTTTGCTAAAGGATCTATATTATTATAGCTACTAGAATCTTCATCCTTTGATGTATAAAATATCTCATTATCATTTACACCTTGTTTCAACAATAAATTATATATAAAATCTGTAAATATTTTATCTTTTCTTGCATGAGATATAAATACCATATAGTTATCTTTTACTGATATATCACCTTTAATTTTATTACTCACTACCAAAGATAATTCATCTTTAACTTTAGCATCTAAATAAGTATACTTTTCTAATTCTTCTTTAAACTCCTTTGTAAATCGTTCTTTACCTTTTTTTGCAATTGATGTTTCTTCATTTTTTATTAAATTATTCAGCTTTATTCTTTTTTTTATTAAATAATCAATATACTTATTAACTATATCAGCTAGAATTTTTACACGCTCATCATGTTCATCTACATTTTGTCTATTTGACGTTGTAATATCTGGCAAATCATCATCATCTAATATATCAAAATGGATTTCACCCTCAATATAATTAATAAAAGCCTGAGTATTATTTAAGTATGATAAAAAATTATCCGTTGCCAATTTATTTCTAATATATAACCTCAATTGAATAGGGTTATAGTACTTATTACGTGAAAATACATCATCATTTTTTTTAGCTTGTTTTAAATCTATAGTACTGTGTAAACCTATCCAGCCACGCAACTCATACTTTTTGCTTATATACTCACCACTAGAGGTCTTATATTCTATAGTTCCTTTATAGTTTATACTCTCAAGATCCTCAAACTTTTGAATTTCAATATCATGTTTATATTCTCTTTCTTGATTCATGGGAAATAAAACCTTATGTCCAGCTAATTGGTCAGCAATCTTTTTGAATTTATTATGATTATATAGTAAAAATGCCATATTCTTAAAAGCTATAGATTTTTTAATTTCCTTAAATACTATTTTATCACTTTGTTTTTCTCTTACACATAGATTTATTTTTCTATCTGCCATAGAGTCTAATGCAAAAAAGTTAGATAATTTCTTTGCTAATGATTCAAACGCAATTTCTCCCAAACCAGTTAAATCAACATTATTCATTTGTAAATAAGTTCCTGATTTAAATGTTGACCATTTATCATAACATGACAAGTTTATTTTATCCTTACAAATGGATAAATAAGGTGGTTCATTTTCATTTTTTTTATTCTCATTGTATACCATTTGTAGCTGAATATTTTTACCATTTGTAGTTTTTGTAATTAGATAATAATTTTCTGATAAATATAAAGCAGCTAATTTACCAATACCCTTACGCCCCATTACTAAATAGCTATCTTCTATTCCCTTATTGTTTTTTAATCGTTTATTATATCCAACTTTTACATAAGAGGAAGATAAATCTTCTCTCCCCATTCCACTTCCATCATCAAAAATTTCAATAACTGCATTCTTCTTATCACAAATATCAAAAAAAATATAAATATTTCTTGCTCCGGCATCAAATCCATTTGCTACTAGTTCAGATATTGCACTCCATGCATTTGAATATAAACTCTTTCCCAAAAGTTTTAATGCCAACCAACCAAAAGAAAATGTAAACTTATCCCTGTTCATTATTCTGCTCCCATTTTTTAAAACATTCATCCACAGACTTAGATAATGCTAATGCTAATAATGGTGGAACAGCATTACCAATCTGAGAATTACGCTCATACTTATTCCCCAAAAAAACAAACCAATCTGGAAAGGACTGAATTCTTGCGCCTTCACGTGTTGATAGAGCTCTATCTTCCTGTGGATGTATACATCTCAATGAAGACGGTGTTCCAAAGCTATTAGTTAAAGTTGTTGCTGGTCTATCCCACCATAACCTTGCATAAGTATTCTTATATCCTGATGTTAAATAGTATTTTTCATCAAGAATACCTGTTTCAACTAATTTATTAAAATCCTCTTTACCTTGTCCTTGTTCAATATTTTTAATTACCGTGTTAATTTTTTCACCATTAATTCCAGCACAATGATCCATTAAACATATATTATTTCCTCGCATTAAAATCTGATAATTTGATTGTGCTGGTATAGAATATTCAGTACAACTTTCACCAGCTTCTAAATGAGGTAAATCCGATATAGCGTCTTTAACAGTCAAATAATGTTTTCCATTATTCCCATGAGTTTCTACTGGAAAACGCCAATAACGATTATCTAAATCGTTTCTAATACCAATAAGAAAAACCCTCTCTCTACTTTGAGGAACCCCATAATTTTGAGAATTCAAAGTTTTTTGTTCAATACGATAACCCAAATCCTTATTTTTAGGAATATTTTGAAACATCTTCATAATATCATTTATAACAGGATTTCCTCTATCATTTTTCATAGTTAATAGCCCTACAACATTTTCAAATATAAACATTTTAGGTTTTAAAATACTTAACAACCTTATATATTCTTTATACATTTTTGCACGTTTATCGTATTGACGTTTTCCAACCATACTAAAGGATTGACATGGAGGTCCTCCCAAAACTAAATCAATATCATCTATTAATCCATAAGTATCCAAATATTTTTTATCAATATTTGATATATCCTCATGTATCATCGGTATATCAGGAAAATTGCTTTTAAATGCACGAGCTGCACTATCAGAAAATTCATTAGCAAATATAAATTGATTTTTACGATTTCTAACAAATTGATTTCCTCTTTTCCGATAATAAAATCCAAAAGTTAACCCACCTACTCCAGAAAATAAATCAACAATTTTCATATATAGTCATCCTATTTTTATTAAAATATAATTAAAGTTATAACAAACTAAGAAATTTATCTCACATATTATAATTAAATAGACACCTAAAATATTAGGCATCTTTATTATAACTGCTTTCTATTTCATTATATATTCACACATATAAACTTACAATATTATTTTACTCGTTTAACTATTTAATGAATATTAATAGTACAAAAGATTTAATTTAGTAACATACGATTCTTTTTGAAAAGCTAATACTGTTATTATTAATATTAACAGATTTCGCTTAATTGTAGAATGAATTAAACAACTAAAAATCCATAGTGACCCTTGTGTATGATTTAAATAATTAAATATAATTTAACCGAGGTAATCAGTATGGGCTATATTAATCAAGAAACGACATTACGTACAAACGCTTAAACCTTAAAGAATAAATTTTATGTAAAAAATCCCCGCTGGTGATTCTGTTACAAATATTGTAATCATATTAAGTCGCTCTAGAACTACTATTTATACAGAGTTAAAATATGGATCTATTATTCAAATTCGACAAGGTAAAGCTCGCCTTGTATATTTAGCAAACTCCGAAAAATTAATATATGAACAACAAAGCCTTGGCTAATTTAATACTACAAAGTTAGGCTCCATAGAGACCTTCATACCTTAGGTTGAAGAGAAAGTATATAAAGAACATTGATCTTTTGATACTGCTGACGGATATACTAAACGTAAGTGTATATTTTCACATAATGAAATAGTTTATACTAAAACTTTATATAATTATCTTTATCTAGCTCTACTTGGGGTAAAAGCTATTGATCTACCTTTAGTAATAGTCGCTCAATAAAAAAGTCCGTTTTAAACAAGTATAAACATGAGCTAAGAAAATCAATAGAACTTAGTGATACTACGATTGAAATTCGAAAAAAGATTGTTCATTGGGAAATAGCCACTGTTCGTGGAGAAAAAAATAAAACAGACTATATATTGACTTCTTTAATAGAACGAACAAGCAGACTATATATAGTTTTACGCTGTGCTTCTTCATGTTCTAGTGATGTAAAGGAAATATGGTTAAGTACATTTAAGAAAATATGGAGCTAGAATTGTTAGATAAGACGATAACCGCTAATAATGGTTTAAAATTTGCAGATATATTTAATTATGAAGACGACATACTACTTATCTGTTTTGCAATGCCCTATTTAGCTTGGAAGCAAGACTCTAACGGAAAACATACGGTTTATGTTGACGCTTTATTCCAAAAGAGAAACAAATAGAAAGTGTCTCAGAACATACACTCCGACATTCCCTGCACTAATATAATAACTTGCCACATAAAATTTAACATTACAAAACACTACAAGAAGTATTTTTAGAAGAAATTAATAGTAGCTCTAAATAATTTTCAGTTTCATTTTACAATTAGGTAAATTACATAATCCCTGTTTTCTTTAAATATTTAATATAAATAGCCTTTAGTTGAACTATATTTTCCAATGTATCTCGCATTAAATCATTATAATTACTATCATCATCAAAATCTAAGCCAGGTATTTCATAAACAATTTCTGCTTTTTTAAAGCCATCAGAATTTCGCCAGTCTAAAGTATGTCCCACCTCATTTTCAATATCATTCTTAAAACTTTCAAGTAAACGATATAAATCTTTATTATCACGAATACATAAGACTATTCTAATACAATGATCTTTATCAGTAAGTTTAATCTCTATACGAATTTTGTTTGTACCAAGAGATATGAACATCTTATCCCTAGTACTTGCTTTTCTATTTTTAAGTATTGAAGATTGAATAGAACTATATTCAATAAAACGTGTCCAAAAATCATAACGTGCCGCTTGTGAACGATTTAGTGTTTTATCACTAGACTTTGTATTTGCATTCTTTACAAAATCATTAGGCATTTCTGCAATTTCAAATTTAGGGGCTGGTAAAGACTCACCAATACAATATGCCTTTAACTCAATTAAAAAAAAATTAATATCACTTATTGTGTTATTATTCAACCATTCTATAGCACTCTTATGTTCAGGACATGCATGTGTAACAATCCAAATAATAGTAGATGCATTTAAACCAGACGCATAAGTAATAATTTTTCCTAAATGGTCATGATCAGAACGTTCTAATTGATTTTCAATAATGACAATTTCATCTTTATTATTATCATCTTTAGCAACTATATCACATCGATAAGATCCAATAAACTGCTCTGTTTTAACATCAGTAAAAGATATACCTAACTCTTCCCCTAAAATTGATAAATTTTCTTCTTTTGCAAGCCATACTGAGAAATCATATTGTTCATGTGCCCATAATTTCCGTACATCAACAGATTCAAGTTTACCTATACACATCTTTCCTCCTAAAAATTAATACTAACATTTTAAAGTTATAATAAATAACTTTCTTTCCCTAAATTTTACTAACAAGAATGTTATAATAATATTATTCAATAAACTTCATGAAATTTCCTTCATTTTTAGTTAGGATAAATATATGATTATCTACTCTTCCACAAAACAAGCTTTCATCCAAGATTTCGAACAAGGTGTCTTGGTCAAAAAATTACATCAAACATTAACAGAAAAATATCGTCGTGTTGGCGAATCTGAAATTCATTCATGGCAGACTTCATTATCCTATATGGCTAATGTCATGCGTGATATAGCAATCCCGGACTTGGCCGGTGTTGCCATTGAATATATCGTTCCGAATACCCAAAAGCGTGTCGATTTTATTATTACCGGCCTTGATCAGAATAATAAAGAACACGTTATTATCGTTGAATTAAAACAATGGGGCGAAGCTTTCAAAGTAGAAGATAAGGATAATATTGTATCTACCTATCTTAGAGGCGGACTTCGTGAGGTCACACACCCATCCTACCAAGCCTGGTCCTACTGTAGCCTCATTGAAAACTTTAATGAAGATGTACAGACGAGACCTATTGAGTTACATCCATGTGCATTTTTACATAACTTTGATGAAAGTATCTCAACTGAATTACGAGATCCAATCTATAGTGCTATATTAGACATATCCCCTATGTTTACATTAGGTCAGATGAATAACTTACGTAACTTTATCAAGACCTATATCCCAAAACCTGACACAACAAATATCATGGAATCTATCGAGCATGGTAGGCTCAAACCATCTAAAGCTCTTCAGGATTCGATTCTAAGTATGTTGAAGGGCAATAAAGAATTTGTTCTTATTGATGACCAAAAGGTTGAGTTCGAACGAATAAAGAAAGCTGCCCTAGATGCTATTAAGAACAATCAAAAAACGGTATATATTGTTCGTGGCGGTCCCGGCACTGGTAAAAGTGTTGTAGCAATAAACTTATTAGCTGAATGTATCCATAATGGATATATGGCGCAGTATATTACATCTAATGCAGCACCACGAAATGTATATAGTACCATGTTACAAAAAGGATTTAAGAAAACAGAGATTAAAGCATTATTTCAAAGTAGTGGTACATTCCATACACGTTCTAAAAATGCACTTCAAATTGCAATTGTTGATGAAGCACATAGATTACGTGAAAAATCTGGAATGTACCAAAATGAAGGGGAAGACCAAATCAAAGAAATTATTAATGCCTCCCTCTTTAGTGTCTTCTTTATTGATCGGAATCAACGTGTTACTTTTAAAGATGCAGGTACCATCGATAAAATATTAAAGTTTAGTACTGAACAAAAAGCTCTTATTTATGAAGGCGCACTAGAATCTCAATTCCGTTGTAATGGTTCTGACGGCTATTTAGCTTGGTTAGACAACGTTCTTCAAATTGCTGAAACAGCAAACTATGATGGTTTTGAAGGTGATTATGACTTTAGGATTTTTGATGATCCTAATGCTATGTATGCTGCGATAAAAACAAAAAATAAGATAAACAATAAGTCTCGAGTCTTAGCAGGCTATTGTTGGGATTGGCCGAAGGAAGGTCGAACAGCTTCTCTTGTAAAAGATATCCAAATACCGGAACATAATTTTGGAATCAGCTGGAACTTGGAAAATTCTACTACATATGCAATAGATCCAGACTCTATTAATGAAGCCGGCTGTATTCATACCACTCAAGGCCTTGAGTTTGAGTATGTAGGTGTGATTATCGGTGATGATTTACGTTATGAAAATGGCAAACTCATCGTAGATATTAATAAACGTGCTAAAACAGATCAGTCTATCAAAGGTATCAAAAAACTTTTAAAAGAAAACCCTGAAGAAGGACATCGTATTGCAAATGAAATTGTAAAAAATACATACCGTACATTAATGACACGCGGCCAAAAAGGTTGCTACATCTACTGTACAAATAAAGGATTAGCCAATTATTTTAAATTAGCCTATAATCATCAATTAAGCTATACTTACGATGAACCTCAAGTTGTTCTAGCAGAACAACCACTAGCAGCCGATAAAACGAGTTCTAATACAACAAAATAGAGTCTTAAAGACTTGATATAGTAAAATGAGCCTGTAGCACTATAATAGTATAGTGCTACAGGCTCATTTTTAATTATTATTCAACCCATAAATAACGACTACTTAGTATTCTTAATATCATAAGTAACCATTTCTTTTGGCATCTTAGCCCCCAGTCCACTTTGAAATGTATTATAGTAGTCCTTATTGTTATTAGTATCCACATATTGCACAATATCACGATAGTCTTTTACCAATAGATTACTATTATTAGACATAATAAAGTGCGTATATACAAATTGTTTGTCATGAGATATTAACATATACAAAGTTGTTTTAGGGCGCTTAATTTGTAAGTATACAGATGGCATAGCATCATTCCATACAGTAGCAAATTGAATTGGTTGTCGCATCGAATATTTGTCAGACATAATGATACTTCGTACAACTTTTGGGAATATATTCTCTAGATGCTGCATATCAGTATCTGCTATTGGCATCACCATAATCCCCTCTTTATAATGATCGCTATCATGTATGTACATATACGAATCGCTTTTATCTACCCGTACCATTTTACTTGTTTTTAGTGTTAAAAATATAAAATCATTAATTTTTAATGTCTTACTTTTAGAAAGGATATCCTTAGCTGACTCAATAGATGGTAGAACATAGTTTACCAAAGGTGACATTATAATTTCTTTAGTCTTATCTACACCTTGTTTCTCCAATGAATTCAACTGTTTTTTAGGTGTCAAATTGTAACCGATATGATAGGAAATTGTAGGTGTATCCTTCATTGTAAAATTGATACTCCCTACCATCGGAGTCCCCTTAGCATATGTTACATCCCATGTGGCTTTTTCTATAGTAGGATACATAAATTTATCAGCATATAAAGAAGGATTAGGCGCTTTATACACTCCAGCTGTTTTCTCTGCAATAGCTTTCATATCATCAATAGTCAACTTGTTATATGGAATCTTACTATCTTCCCAATTATTTCCAGCTGGTTGATGTCGTAATTCATAGGCCATAATTCCATTAGGACTCATAATTATTGCCTGTTCGAAAGCAGAGGTGCCATCTGAAATTTTTTCAGTATTACCATACCTACTTGGATATGGCATAGTAAATTTTATATTTGCCCCATCCTCCTTTAAAATAAATACTGTTGAAGAAAAATTTAGTGAATGGTTTAACTCACGATTTGAATAAATTACCTTATCTAAATCTATATCACCATTACCTACCACTGCTTTGGGCATATAATCTTTTATCTCTGCTTCAACCTCACGTTCCATCTTGTGTACATCTAAATCAGTCTTGCGATAATTTTGATATGCATCCTTTGATATTGTAGGATCCGCACCTGGTATATTAATATCAATCGCATGACTTCCTAACGTAACACAGCTAAAACATAGTGTAGCCATCAATATACGTTTCATAATAGACTCTCATCCTTTCACATAATGCCTCTCAAATAGTATATATGTATAGAATATCATATTTTAGTTGACATTTAGTAGTACAATATAAGTATAGAAATGAGGAGGTGATACCTATGAAGTTTACAAAACGTATGATTGTCATGACGCTTTTAGCCGTGACAGCGGCTGTATCTACAGGATTTGCTTATGATTATGTATGCAATGGATCACAAGCAAATTGCAATACCAATGCTCAGTATAAATGTAATGCAGATACTCAATACAATTGTAATACAAACGCTCAATACAACTGTAATAATAACAATACAGTTTGTAACAATACTAGCCAAAGTTACTGTGGTCAAAACTCTAATACTAGAGGATGTGGCGGATATAGAAGATAATATGATAAGTACACTAAAAGCCTATAGTACTGTATATGTACTATAGGCTTTTATAGAGTTTATAACAAGAATACTATTTAATGCATCAATGTACTGATAAGACACAATTTAAAGCTACACTTGTATTAGGAGTTCATGCGGTTAAAGTATTCAATGGCTTTTGGTGTAAAACCAATATAAGTATTACCAGCTGCGTACGGTCCTAGTTCATATGGTTGGTAAACTAGATCAATGTTCCCCTTACCACGTAAGCAATAGTTATCGGTTACATATTTTACACTCCATCCACTTGGAATATAGCTCTTTGTATGATTACCTGTATAATAACTTAATACATGGGATCGTAAGCCGTTATCCAATTGTGCTGCATTCGCAATTTTTATATAGTTATATAATGGAATGCGTTGACCTGTTACTTTATTATATACAAGACCTCTTGTATTATACATACCATGAGCAGCTCCGGCGTAGTAATAATAGGTAGTTAGTAGGATTGAAACAACTTGACTATCCTCATAGGTAACCTTATAGTTTTGAGAAACTTGATAAATATGTTGGTTGTAATACATATCCTTTGCTTCGAGTACATAATTTGCAATATCTGTATTAATAACTCTTTGAGCATAAGCATGATCTGTATAAACTAAAGGATACTTTAAATCTAAATTTACATCTGATTGACTGCCTGTAACAACAGTTGCATACGTTGGTACAGTTAACATAACACCTAACATAGAGGTCATACATAGCTTTTTAAAGATTCCCATAATAATGTCTCCTTTTACAAGCACCTTAAATAGGTTTATTACTATGTTAGTTCTACAAGCTATAATAAAACTCCTCTTTTATATTTTACTTTTTTGATAGTTTATTTCACTTTATAAAACAGCTAAAACGATTTAGTATTTTACACTAAAATATAAATGTAGCTATATCATACTTTCACCATACAAAAAGGACCCTCCAAAGAGAGTCCTTAATCTGTATTATTATGCTATTAAGCGTTTTTAGCTACTTCCATAAACTCATTTATCTTATTTCTTATGAAGAGTCATATTTTCAAAAGTTGTACCATAAGCTTCTTTAAAGATATAGTTACCTACAACATATTTAGGATCATGCAAAGCTACATCAACGTATTGTTCTGGAATATTACCGAAATTCCCTAAAGCCACACCTTCATAATTAAAATCTTCCACACTATTTATTGTTAATTTCATACCAGAGCTAGCTTGTTTAGCATATATGAGAAGTGAATAGTCTTGTGCATACTGTGGAGTACGTAATACGCTGGCTACAGAATGGTTTATATCATATCGATAAGTAACTAAAACCTTGTGAATATATGAGTTAGTTCTACGACTATTATTATTTTCGACCTCATATACAACTGCCTGTGCTTTATAAATAAACTGGTTCTCTTCTATTCTTTTAATAGAACTCTTGTCTACAAAATACGTAATGGCATTTTTCCCTGTAAGAATAGGAATATTATTCTTATCATTTTTAATAGCTTCCATCGATATAGCTTGGATTTGTAATGGTATTACTATACATGCTAACAATAACATAGAAAATAACTTTTTCATTAATTTAAATCCTCTCTTTTAATATTATCACACACATTATATGTATAGGATATCATATTATAAAAGTATTGATAATCTATTACTTTCACCACATAAAAAAGGACCCTCCAAAGAGAGTCCTCAATGTATATTGTTATGTTATTAAGCGTTTTTAGCTACTTCAACAAGTTTAGCGAATGCTGCTGCATCGTTAACTGCCAAGTCAGCCAACATTTTACGGTTTACTTCAACGCCTGCTTTAGCTAAACCAGCGATGAAACGGCTGTAAGTTGTACCGTTGATGCGAGCCGCTGCGTTGATACGAGCGATCCACAATTGACGGAATTCGCGTTTTTTCGCACGACGGTCACGACGAGCGTAGTATAACGCTTTCATTACTGTTTCGTTAGCTTTTTTAAACAAACGGGAACGTGTACCACGGTAACCTTTAGCTAATTTTAAAATCTTTTTATGACGTGCATGAGCTGTAACGCCCTTTTTCACTCTTGCCATTGTATATTCCTCCTAAATTACGATGTATCGATCTAATAGTTAACGATTAAGCGTATGGTAAGCATTTAGCTACGCGTTTATGGTCAGCTTTTGCAACCAATGTAGCTTTACGTAAATTACGTTTACGAGCTGGAGATTTTTTCTCAAGAATGTGGCTTTTGAAAGCTTTCGCACGCTTGAATTCACCAGTACCAGTTACTGCAAAACGTTTAGCCGCTGCGCGACGAGTTTTAATTTTTGGCATAATATAATCCTCCCAATACCTTATTTACTTACTAAAATCATGGTCATGTTACGACCTTCTAATTTAGCTGCTTTTTCAATAGACGCCGTTTCTTTGAGTTCTTCAGCAAAACGTGTCAACACTGCCATGCCTAGTTCTGGATGTGAAAGTTCACGACCGCGGAACATGATGGTTACTTTTACTTTGTTACCTTCAGCCAAGAATTTGGATGCGTTTTTCATTTTTACGTAAAAGTCATGGTCTTCAATATGTGGACGTAATTTGACTTCTTTCAAAGTTACGATTTTTTGTTTCTTTTTCGCTTCTTTCTCGCGTTTTTGTTGTTCATAACGATATTTACCGTAGTTCATAATGCGAGCTACTGGTGGTTTAGCGTTAGGTGCAATTTCCACAAGATCAAGATGCTGTTCTTCAGCCAATGCCAAAGCCTCACGGCCAGACATAATACCGATTTGTTCGTTTTCAGGACCTACGACACGAAGTTCACGAGCACGAATTTCTTCATTAATGCGTGGTGTATCCTTGCTAATAGCGTTCACCTCCAAGAGAATAAAAAAAACGGACGGCAAACACCATCCGAATAGAATTCTCTATATTAACCTCATACTTCTTGGTATTAGGTGAGTGGCGGATGGCCTCTGCTTCATAAATTACTTAATTATAATAACAAATTAGATAGTGAAAGTCAACAACAATCTTAGGTTGCTCTCAGCAATTTATTATTACAACTCTTACAGTATAACAGAGATTATAAGTTCTGTATATAGGTATACTTACTGACACCTATCCCCCTTTATGTATACAATATTTCTATAATATAATTATTAATTCTATAGAAAAATACGATACAATAATATATATAACATATTCTACCTGACTAGGTATTATCTAACTGAGTATTATCTAACTGGGTATTGTCTAACTAGATATTATATAGTAATAGGTATTACACAAATTGAAAGGGGTTTTATTATGAGTGTAACAACTAGTTCGCCTCCTCAAAAGGCGCGTACAACAATTCAAAATATAGGTCTTATTCTTGCCTTTATTGTTCTCGGTGGCATTTTATTATTACCAACACCAGAAACATTATCTACAGGTGGTCATCGTATGATTGGTGTCCTCGCCTTTGCTATCATCTTATGGATGACATCGGCTGTATCCTATCCGGTAAGTGCGACCATGATTACGGCGCTCACAGCCTTGTTACTAGGTTTCTCTCCGAACCCAGAGGCGCCAGCGAAAGCTATGGGCACAGCTAATGCCTTAAAACTAATTATTTCAGGTTATTCTTCGCCAGCCATGATTCTCGTCGGTGCCGCTATGTTTATTTCCGTAGCCATGCGTAAAACGGGACTAGATCGTCGCATTGCCATGCTCGTATTATCTAGCGTAGGTACAAAGGTAAGCCGTATCTATTTAGGTGTTATTATTACAGGTCTTATTCTAGCCTTCTTTGTACCAAGTGCAACGGCTCGTATCGCTTGTCTTGCTCCAATTATTATCGGTATCGTTGAAAACTTAGGTATTGAACGTAAAAGCCGTGTAGCCGCGCTCCTTATGGTAGGCGCCGTACAGGTAGATACCTTTTGGAATATTATGATTCAAACAGCAGCCGCCCAAAACCTCGTAGCTGTTGGGTTTATGCAAACACAGATGAACACATCTGTAAGCTGGATTGATTGGCTCACAGCAGCTGCACCGTTCTCAATTATTATGGCTATCATTACCTACTTTGTAACTCAAGCTTTAATTAAACCTGAATTTAAAGAACTCGTTGGCGGTGATGTACAACTCGCTAAGATGCGTAAAGAAATCGGTCCAATGACATTCGATGAAAAGAAACTATTATGCATCTCTATTGGTTTATTAGCATTCTGGGCGACTGGAGGTAAATTACATACCATCGATACTACAACCTCAACAATCGTAGCCATCGCACTATTCTTCTTCCCTAATCTCGGTATTCTGGAATGGAAATTTGCCCAATCCAACATAGATTGGGGCTCCATTGTCATGTTTGGTGCTGGTATCGGTCTTGGTTCCGTATTACTTAAAACGAAAGCGGCCACCTGGCTCGCTCAAGTATTTGTAAATGCCTTTTCCCTTGAAACGGCAAGCGTATTCCTTTTGATTGCTATTATGGCTGCCTTCCTGATTTTAATCCACCTTGGATTTGCATCAGCTACAGCCCTTTCCTCTGCCATGATTCCTATCGTAATCTCTATCGTTATGGGACATTCCGCAGAAGGACTTAATCCACTTGGCGTAACAATGCTCATGCAATATGCAATCTGCTTCGGTTTAGTATTACCAGTAAACTCACCACAAGGCATGGTAGCTTACGGTACAGATACATTCGACGTAAAAACATTTATGACTACAGGTATTCCATTAACAATTATTGGATATGTAATGATGCTCGTATTTGCACTTACATACTGGCACTGGATCGGAATTGCTTAAGTCTAAATATTCTAAATAGACCAAATATTCTAGATAATTCTAATATTTTAAATTAAACATACTATAAAAGGCTCTGTCTTATGACAGAGCCTCTTGATTTTTATATGCGTTTCAATATAAAACGTCTATGTTCTTTTCAATGTAAAGCTTTCAAAATTATTTATTTATTCTAATTCCTTACCTTTTAGTTCAGGAATTAAGAATACTGTTGCTAAAATATCGATTACATAGATAATCGCGAGGAAAGCGATTGCCACTTGGTAGGAGTACAGTGAGATGATCATGCCTACTACCATTGGGCTAAAGCCACCTACGGCACGACCAATGTTAAATAATACGTTTTGAGCCGTTGCGCGAGCACTTGTTGGGTATGCTTCCGCCATCAAGGCACCGTAGCCACCCATCATACCATTTACGGAGGCCCCTAAAATAGCACCGGCAAATAGCATAGCTGTTGGATCAGATAGTTGAGAGTAAATCAAGATAGATGCCACAGCACATACTTGGAACAAAATAAATGTCGGTTTACGACCAATTTTATCAGCCAATCGTCCGAATAACCAAATGCCGACCATCATACCACATACGGTAACAGCAGTCCACAAACCAGATTTAGTAAGGGAAAAACCTAATTGCTTACTCAAGAAATTAGGCAACCAAATCATAATACCGTAGTAACCAAAGTTTTGAACGGATGTTAAAATAGCAACACCTATAGATGTCTTTGTAGTTCTTACATCTTTTACTAATAACTTGAATGAGTTCGTATGGGAGTATTCCTTAATTTCTTTACTTTGAACAAAGATTTCTGGTTCATGTAATTTCGCACGGAAGAACCAGGCTACAAAGGCAGGAATAATGCCAACCATGAACATACCACGCCAGCCAATATAAGGGAGCAATACGGGCGTTAACAGTGCTGCGGCCAATACGCCTAACTGCCAACCGATGGCAACATAGCTCGTCGCTTTTGCACGGTGTTGTGCAGGCCACGCTTCAGCTGCTAAGGCCATACCAATACCGAATTCACCGCCTAAGCCGATACCGGCAATTGTACGATATATGAGAAGATCCCAATAACCTTGTGCAAAAGCACATAGACCAGTGAATACAGCAAATAACACAATAGTCCATGTCAACACACGAACACGACCAAACTTATCTGACAAGGTACCAAAGATAAAACCACCAATAACAGCCCCTACCAAGGTCCACGTCACAAGGGAACCTGCTTGACCTGTGGTCAAACCTAAGTCCCCTGAAATTAAGGTCAGCATAAAGCCGAGAATCAAGAGATCAAACCCATCCATGGCATAGCCAATAGAGGAACCAATAACAGCTTTCCAACCGTATGAATTTACTTCTTTCATAGTCATTTCCTTTCGCTACTCACAGGTAACAATTAAAGAGAATATAATACAAAATCCCCCTCTTATAATTTCATCACTATTAAATTATACAGACTAATTTAAATTGTGCAAGATGTGAGGGGGATTTATAACATTATAATTACTAGGATGGTAAATAATTAGTTGCGTTCTTTAATTTCAGTTTTAATAGAATTGAAGAATTCTTCGAATGGTACGGAGCCCAATTCGTCACCACCGTGTTTACGAACGTTAACTGTGCCTTCTTCGACCTCTTTATCACCCACAACAAGCATGTATGGAACCTTTGCCATTTGTGCTTGGCGGATTTTATAACCGATTTTTTCGCTGCGATCGTCTACTTCCACGCGTACATAATCGCGATGCATTTGTTTTGCCAAGTCCTTAGCATATTCAACGTGTTTTTCAGAGATAGGCAAGATTTTAACTTGTACAGGAGCCATCCATGTTGGGAATGCACCTGCATAGTGTTCAGTTAAGATACCGATAAAACGTTCCATGGAGCCGAAGCATGCACGGTGAATCATAATAGGGCGATGTTTTTGACCATCTTCGCCAACATATTCAATTTGGAAACGTTCTGGCAAGTTCATATCCAATTGGATAGTACCACATTGCCATGTACGGCCTAAGGAGTCTTCAATATGGTAGTCAAGTTTAGGACCGTAGAATGCACCATCACCAGGGTTAATTACGTATGGAATACCTTTTGCTTCGATAGCATTACGCAATGCTTCTGTAGCGGCTTCCCAAATCGCATCATCCCCCATAGCATTGTCTGGTTTAGTGGATAATTCCACATGGTATTTCAAACCAAATTGGCTATAGATACGGTCAAATAATTCGATAACTTTCATCAACTCAGATTGCATTTGGGATGGCAACATAAATACGTGAGCATCGTCTTGTGTGAAAGCACGTACCCGGAACAAGCCGTGTAATGCACCAGATAATTCATGACGGTGAACTAGACCAAGTTCAGCGTAACGCAATGGGAAGTCACGGTAAGAATGCATTTCGTTTTGATAAACCAAGATACCGCCTGGACAGTTCATTGGTTTAATTGCATATTCTTCTTCGTCAATAATTGTAGTGTACATATTTTCGCGGTAATGGAACCAGTGACCAGATGTTTCCCACAATTGTTTGTTCAAGATGATTGGTGTACGAATTTCTTCGTATTCAAATTCATGGTGAACTTCGCGCCAGAAGTTTTCTAATTCGTTGCGAAGAGCCATGCCTTTTGGCAAGAAGAATGGGAAACCAGGACCTTCTTCTTTGATAACAAACAAGCCAAGTTCTTTACCAAGCTTACGGTGGTCTCGTTTAGCCGCTTCTTCAAGCATGTGAAGGTATGCATCCAGTTCTTCTTTTTTCTCGAATGCTGTACCGTAGATACGTTGCAACATTTTATTTTTTTCATCGCCGCGCCAGTATGCACCTGCAATGCTTTGTAATTTGAAAGCTTTCACCTTACCGGTAGATGCCACGTGAGGTCCTGCACAAAGATCGATGAAATCGCCTTGAGAGTAGCAAGAGATTACAGCATCTTCAGGAAGATCTTGAATCAATTCTACCTTGTAATCTTCATTTTTAGCTTTAAAGAATTCGATAGCTTCTTGACGAGGCATAACGGATTTAGTAATCGGTAAATTTTCTTTTACAATACGGCTCATTTCCTTTTCGATTTTACCCAAATCTTCAGGAGTCAAAATATGTTCCATATCGATATCATAGTAGAAACCCTTATCGATAGCAGGACCGATAGCCAATTTAGCTTCAGGCCATAAACGTTTAACAGCTTGTGCCAAGATATGAGAAGCTGTGTGACGCAAAGTATGTTTGCCCCCTTCATCTTCGAATGTTAAGAACGCAACTTCAGAGCCATCTACAAGTTCTTCGCGAAGGTCTGTTAATTCGCCATTTACGTTTGCAGCTAGTACTTTTTTAGCCAAGCTGTTAGATAGTTGTTTTACTGCTTCCCCAAGAGTAGTGCCAGCAGCGTATTCCTTTGCACTACCATCAGGTAAAATGATTTTTACATCTGCCATTTTTTCTTTCCTCCAATTTATAAACTAGGATAGCTTTGATTTTCTACTTTCACCAATATACCTACTTACCACACAATACATAAACATTGAGTAATTAGCTTGTAGAAATTGGGTAATAAAAAAAGACCTTCTATCCCTACCAACAAGGGACGAAGATCATTCGCGGTTCCACCCTAGTTAACTACCTATACCAATATATGTGTATAGTTAATTCACTTCATTAAGCCCGATAACGGTGGCGACCGTATTTGCCTACTTAGGTTCGACAAATCAGTTTAAAGGGGGTAACTCTAATATATGTGTAAGGCATTTCCAGCATCAGCCTCTCTCTGGTACACAGGGATAAAAGAATCATGTCCTTTGCATCACTTTTACTAGATTATAGTATCATAGAGGACTAAAAAATTCAATACAGTTTAACTGTAAATTTAATAAGAACTATAAACTGTAATTTCTGTAAAAGCTATAAACTGCAAATCTCACCTTTATTTATACCTATATATACATATATCTTAAAAAAAACGGCCCGAGAGTGATATGTCCTTTTTACTAGACAACCAGTAAAGGCAGAACATATCAGAATCTCGAGCCATTATATACATTATTTGCAAATTAACGTTTGAAGTTTGTAGACAACATAGCACCAATTACTTTTTCCAATTTGCTAGTGGAAAGGTCTGGACCTTTGTAGAGTGTTAAGAGCACGTCATTAGAGTTATCTTGTTTAGATACCATCATAACACCGCTACCACGAGCACCGTTATCATCATAATCTTTCGCTACAATAACAAGGTTCAAATAATGGTCCTTCATGTATGTGTACACCTTGCTTGTACGTGCAGAGGATCCAATCATTTTTGCCATGTTCATACCACGGTTGAATACGATAGTATTGGCATTATGTGGATTTGCCGCTAACTGTTGCTTCTCTTCTTCATTTAGAGGCATGAGGTTTACCATGAGGGAGTCTCCCATTTTGCCCCGGAACATGGCTGGCATCGTTTCACGTACATCATCAGGAATGCCTGTGTCAGCAGTCAATTTCAATTCCTTAGATACGGTCATATATAAAACGCCCTTGCTATTGCGTCCCACCTCTGTAGTACTGAGGTCTACAGCGCTAAGCATAATGGAATCTTTAATGGTCGCCACTTGGTTAGCCAATGGTTTTTCAGGAACGCCACGGCTCGCCAATTGTACATCGCCAGATTTAGTTTTCTTCAATGTTTCCACATTCCAGCTTGCCCCTTTTTTATCTGCATCGCTAGCTTCTGTGAAAGCATTCGCCCCATCTTTTGTACCTACATATACATACGTTTGAGCTGGGATGATTGTATCTGGTGCGCCAGACTTATTAAAAGCCGCACCGTATACCACATTAGGAATCACAGTAGAACCAATTTGTAAATTGTTGTTAGTTTGGCTTTCAACATCAAAATTAATATTCCCTGTGAAAGTCATATCAGGACCATGGTTGATAACAACCACATCCCCTGCTTGAGGAATGATTACAGGGCCTACAGGACCCGCCATAGCTACACCTGCCATAGATACTCCAAGGCAAGCTGTTAATAATGTGCGTTTCAAAATAGATTGTTTCATAGATACACTCTCATTTCTCTACAATTCGTATACATTTGATGTAATTGTAAATCTAGTAAAGTAATTAAATTTCCTCATACGATTTACAATCAAAATTATACTTAACCTTCTATAGTGACATAGTCGGATAAACTACTTAATACTTCAAGCGCCAAAGGCCTTGTAGATGGTGTGCAGCGCAACATACACCGCCCACTCGCATCTACCGAGGTCATAACACCTAAATATTCATAGCCTTCAATGATGCGATTGATGAAATTCGTATGTTTAGTATCAATGTGAAAGTACACATACGCTTCTTCTCCAGAGGTGGTTAAGTCTGGTACATCTGGAAATGCACCGATTGATTTACTCGGCTCTAAGGCTGTACCGCTCATAAACTATTCATCTTCTTTAGGTTTGCACTCACGGCGCATCATGGAATACGGTTCAAGTGGTGTATCCATATAGATACGTACTTTCATTTGTGCATGAGGTGCTACATCGATAGGATTGCCATCTTCATCTGTCATTTTTTCGATAACAGTTTCAACGAGTTCCCCTTTCGGTTGGCAGAATTCTACCTTATCGCCCACCTTGAAGTTATTACGTTGTTCAAGATCAACGTATTTTTCTTCTTCGTTGTAGCCTATAACTAAACCGATGAAGTCATGGCTCTGCGTATTCGTAGATTTACCATAGTTTTGAGCCGTTTCATCAGGACGACCTTCTGCAAAGCCATCTGTATAAGGACGATGGGAAATCTTCTCTAATTCTGCAATCCATTCTGGACGAACATACCAATCTTTACCTTCTTTAAGATATGTATCAATCGCTGTACGATATACTTTTGCCACTGTGGCACAATAATGAACTGATTTCATACGCCCTTCGATTTTAAGGCTATCAATACCAGCTTCATAAAGATCTGGAATGCGGTGAATCAAGCACAAGTCTTTAGAGTTAAAGATATAGGTGCCATGTTCATCTTCTTCGATTGGGTAATATTCACCAGGTCGATTAGATTCTACAAGAGAATATTTCCAACGGCAAGATTGAGAACATTGACCACGGTTAGCATCGCGATTACCTGTCATATAGTTAGACAATAAGCAGCGACCGGAGTAAGAGATACACATAGAACCATGTACAAAGGACTCAATTTCAATATCTACATGGTCCTTCATTTCTTTAAGGTCTGCTAAGGATACTTCGCGAGCCGCTACAACACGTGTGGCACCAAGTTCTTTCCACATCTGAACTGTATGCCAATTCGTAGTAGAAGCTTGTGTACTTACGTGAAGCTCTAAACCTGGAGCTACGCGCTTAGCAAGGCTGAAAATTCCCATATCTGCAACGATGATAGCATCAATACCGATACTTTCAAGGAATTTCAAATAGTCTTCTAAACCTTCAAAGTCCTCGTTGTGAGGAATGATATTACATGTAACATGAATCTTTTTGCCATGCGCATGTACAAATTCTACAGCTTCCTTTAATTCCTCATCGGAGAAATTAGAGTTACCTGCGCGCAAGCCAAAACGTTTACCTGCGCAATATACGGCATCCGCACCATAGCGAATAGCCATTTTAAGCTTGTCCATATTACCTGCAGGACAAAGCAATTCCATAAAATGTTCTGCCATTATTTGTTGTGCCCTTTCCACACACTCACACTCATACCATCACCCATGGGATAAATGGTGGTGTTAAACAATTCTTTATTTTCAACATATGTTAAGTATTCTTGTAACCGTTTTACGATAGTTTTGAACCGTTTTGGCGGTTCCTTATCGCCCCTTACATAGCCTCTAAAGAGTACATTATCTGCAAGAATGACGCCCCCTTCTTTCACATGCGGCAGAATAAGTTCAAGTTGTTTTAAATATTGCCCCTTTGGCCCATCTAAAAACACTAGATCGTATTCGCCTGTGAGTTCCGTTAAGACTTGAGACGCATCGCCTTTTAGCAATGTAATTTTATCGGTATAATCGGATTGGTTAATATAGTATTTCGCCATTTCATAGCGCACATCATCCAATTCAATGGAGGTAATATGCCCGTCCTCTTCGTCGAGTAATGGTGCCATCAACAAAGCGGAGTAACCAATGGCTGTGCCCACCTCTAACACAGAGGTGGGCCGGTATAAACCTATTAATTCTTCAAATAGATGAACCTCAGATTCTCGTAAAATCGGCACATCATTAATCATCGCGTAAATACGCTGTTCATTTAAAATATCATTTAATATCATGAAAGTAGATTAAATCTCCTACATTATCTATTGTTAGTACCACTAGGAACTACCAACGTAGAGCGTTCAGCCGGATTTGCAGATTCTACCTGAATTTGTGGTGCTTGTTGTGCATTAGGAATAACGTTCTGCATCGATTCAGGTACAGGTGTCGTCGTTGGTACATACGTATTGGTATTTGTATTATTTCCATAGGATGGAGCAGTTTGTGTAACTTGCGTCGATGATTGATTTTGTGTTGAACCTGGTACAGGATCTGGGACCTCAGCCGCTGGAACTGTAGTTGGTGTGTATTTATAACTAGGTTCTACATCAACATATTGAGAATCTGCTTCCACTGCTTCTGCAGAACTATAATTATAATTAGGCTCTGTAGTCGCTACTGCTACGTCATAGTTAGGACCAGCTTGTGCAGCTACTTCAGTATTAGCAGAAGAATTTTTTACTGTGTCAGCGCCATAAATTTTATTAACCTCTGCTAAATGTTCTTCGTATGATTTAGAGAAGTGATTATGCCCCTCTTTATCTGCTACGAAGTATAAATAATCTGTATTTTCAGAGTGTAATACTGCATCTAAAGCTTTTTTACCAGGGTTTGCAATTGGTCCTGGTGGTAAACCTTTAGATACATATGTATTATATGGGCTTTGCAATTGTGTATCACCAATCGTTACATTTTCCTTTGCATAACCAAGTACATAGGAAATAGTCGCATCAGATTGCAATGGAATACCATGAGCTAGACGCTTTTTGAATACCCCTGCAATGGTTGGACGGTCTGCATCAAATAACGACTCTCGTTCAACGATAGACGCCAAGGTTACAAAGTCATGAATACTCATATGTTGAGCTTGAATTTGTTTCTTCACAGCTGGTGTGAGATAACGATTCATTTCATCAGCCATCATTTGAATAACATCACGAGGTGTAGCCCCTACGGGGATTTCATATGTACTTGGGAACAAGAAGCCTTCTACAGGATATGTAGCAGGTTTTGTGCCTTTCATGTATGGGTATGGTACATAAGTTTTAGCTTCAGCCAAGAAGTCCTTCGCCTTCATGATTTGATTCTTTTCAAGAACGATAGCGATATCCCCAACTGTATAGCCTTCAGGAATTGTAACACGAATAGATTCTACATGACCTTCTTGTAACAAAGAAATGAGTTCGTGCACAGTTACCTTATTAGGTATTTGATAATGGCCAGTTTGAAGCTTATCATTGGTACCACTCAAGTATAACCAAAGCTTAAAGCCTTGAGTTGAGCGAATAAGCCCTCTTTCAAAAAGCATATCTGCAATTTCAGTACCCGTTTGACCTTTTTCTATAACGACTACTTGTGTTCCATCATCTTGAGCAAAGGTATTCGGTACAAAGTACAATGCACCAAGGCCTCCACCAATAATTAATATACCTACAATAACTAGGATCAAAATATATCTTAAGGCTTTTCTCACGTTGTTGAGTTCCTTTCTATAACATAACAGTATATCAATTCATTATACCATAAACTCTATATTTCCCCTATATAAAAGGGCAATGATTACGCTTATTACATTTTATGCAATATATTAATTTTGTGAATTTGTTATGCCTTTAGCATAAATGAAGTCTCGTCTTTCTACAACAATGATAATGTATAACAAAATAAAAATAGCGCATTGTCCACTGACAATACGCTAAA
The DNA here is from genome assembly GCF_048309325.1 of Veillonella parvula. Taxonomy (GTDB): domain Bacteria; phylum Bacillota; class Negativicutes; order Veillonellales; family Veillonellaceae; genus Veillonella; species Veillonella parvula_T. The sequence continues at coordinate 256,025 of NZ_DBFBTX010000005.1, read as the reverse complement.
TTTATGCTAAAGACGATTATTCGTCTTCATCCATGTCTTCATACAATTTTACTAGAGTTTCAAAGTTTTCATCTTCTTCATCCAAAGGTACGTATTCTTCTACGCCTTCTTCGTTTGTTTCGATGCGAGCCAAGATCATGTATGTGTCATCTTGACCTTCATGATCAGCATCTTCATCTTGTACATGCACAAGAACGGCATACTCTTGACCTTCATGACTCAAGATAACATCTTCTGTGAAGTATTGTTTATTACCATGTTCGTCTTCGAATTCCAAATAATACACTTCACCTTCAAAATTTTGGTCAACCATTGGAAACCCTCCTTAAAGAAAATACTTATTTATTAAACTGCAAGCGATCTAAATATCCTTGCAAAATTACAACCGCTGCCATTTTATCGATAACGGATTTACGCTTTTTACGGCTCACGTCAGCCGCAATGAGTTGACGTTCAGCCATAACAGTAGATAACCGCTCATCCCAATATGTAACAGGTAAATCGATGACTTCCTTCATCTTTGCAACGAATTCTTCAGTCTTTTCAGCCCGTTCACCTTTTGTACCATTCATATTTTTCGGCATACCTACCACAAGTTCATGTACTTCATATTCAGAAATGAGTTCTTGTAAGCGATTAAAGTCTTTTTCTAGAGATGTTCTACGAATGGTTTCAATACCTTGTGCTGTCATGAGCAGTGCATCGCTACAGGCAATACCAATAGTACGGCTGCCTACATCTAATGACATAATTCTCATTATAGTTGTTTAGCCTTTGCGTATTCTTTCAACAATTCTTCAATCAAGTCATCACGCTCTAAACGACGGATATCGGAACGCGCATTATTATAACTTGTTATGTACGCAGGGTCTCCAGAGATTAGATACCCTAAGATTTGATTAATTGGATTGTAACCTTTTTCTTGAATAGATTGATAAACACGCGTAAGCACCTCTTCAGCGGTCATCGGTTCATCGTCTACTTTACGGAATAACATGGTTTCATCTGAAACGTTCATCGTATCCCTCCTTTTTATTACATCGGCAGATTTCACCATAAAAGTGGAATCTCACCTACTATTATACTTGAATTAAAGCTACAAAGTCAGTAACTTTTTATGCATTATGAAAAATTTCTATAACAGATACAAGTATAATTATAAAATTATATGCCTATTGTAACATAGATTTTAAGGCTTCACCACCAGCTTTTAATGCTTCCATTAATTTAGCTGGCTCTTTACCACCTGCTTGTGCCATATCTGGACGGCCACCGCCATTACCTCCAGCTACTTGAGCTGCTGCTTTAACAATATTACCTGCTTTTGCACCTTTAGCAACGACATCTTTAGATACTTTACATACAAAGTTTACCTTATCATCGCCCATAGCAGCGCCTACAAGAACCACACCAGAGCCATTCATTTTATCAAGGCCCATATCAGCTAAATCTCGTAATTCATCAATAGAAGATGCTTTTACAGCAGCCCCTACAAACTCTACATCACCTACCATAACTTTACCAGCAATAATGTCGGCAGCACCCGCAGCAGAAACTTCTTTACGAATTTGTTCTAATTCTTTTGCTGTTTCTTTAGCTTCCGTCAATACTTGGTGTAAGCGTTCTTCTATTTGAGAGGATTTAGTTTTAAGCTCGCTTGCCATGCGTTCAATAGTCAAACGATCTTGTTTTGCTGCATCAAGAGCTGCACGACCAGTAATCGCTTCGATACGACGTACACCAGAACCGATACCAGCTTCTGAAGTTAAGCGGAAAGAGGCAATGAATGCGGTATTTCCTACGTGGGACCCACCACACAATTCAACGGAGAATCCTGGGACCTCAACAACGCGAACCACATCGCCATATTTATCACCGAAAAGCGCCATAGCACCTTTTGCTTTTGCTTCATCCATGGACATTTCAGCAATGGCAAGATCAGTTGCTTTAAGTATCTCTTCATTTACAAGTGCTTCGATTTGATCAAGTTCCTCTTGCGTTACAGGGGAGAAATGGGTGAAGTCGAAACGCAAGTAATCTGGAGTTACTAAAGAACCTGCTTGGTTTACATGCTCACCTAAGATTTGTTTCAAAGCAGCATGTAACAAATGGGTCGCTGTATGATTGCGAGCCATTGCTGCACGGCGATTTGTATCCACTTCAAGAGTGACATCATCGCCTTCAGAGATGGAGCCTTCTACAACAGTACCAATATGGTATACAGTGCCTTCTGGTAAACGTTTAGTGTTATGAACCTCTACTTTACCCATTGAGCCTACAATAAAGCCTGTATCGCCTAATTGTCCGCCCCCTTCTGCATGGAATGGAGTCGTACGTACGATGATAGTAATTTCATCACCGTCAGCAGCTGTTTGTAAACGTTCAGCACCTTTACCTATCATCAATACAGAAGATGCTTCTACAGCCTCGTCCTCAAGAAGTTCTTCGTCTTTCAAGAATGTAATATCCGGTGTTGCTACCTTTGCATCTTCTTTAACACGGGCTTCACGAGCGCGTTCACGTTGCTCTTTCATAGCAGCTTCAAAGCCTTCATGGTCGATTGTAAAACCACGTTCAGAAGCGATTTCCTCTGTTAATTCCCAAGGGAATCCATAGGTATCATATAGTTTGAATACTTCAGAACCAGGAACTACAGTTGCCTTTTCAGCGGCTAATGTATCGATTAAGGAGTTTAATAACTCAAGACCTTGTTCCAAGGTTTGGTTAAAGCGTTCTTCTTCGTTTTGAACCACGCGTTTAACGAAGTCTTGTTTCTCAGCAATAGATGTAATACCAGGGCCAAGAATGTCTACAACTACATCAATAAGTGGTGTTAAGAAGATACCTTCAATACCAAGTAAACGGCCATGACGTACAGCACGGCGTAAAATACGACGCAATACGTAGCCGCGACCTTCGTTGGATGGCAGTACGCCATCGGAGATCAATGCAGTGACAGCACGAGCGTGGTCAGCGATAACTTTTAAAGAAACATCTGTATTTGGATCTTCGTTATATGTAACACCAGCGCGTTTTGCAGTGGCTTCGATGATTGGGAAAATCAAATCGGTTTCAAAGTTTGTTTTACAGCCTTGTAATACAGAAGCCAATCGTTCAAGACCGGCGCCTGTATCGATGTTTTTATGTTGTAATGGTTCATAAGATCCATCTGGCATTTTATTGAATTGAGTAAACACTAAGTTCCAAATTTCAAGATAGCGATCGCAATCACAGCCTGGCGCACAATTAGGGTCATCACAACCATGTTCAGGACCTTGATCAAAAAAGATTTCGCTATCTGGACCACATGGGCCTTCGCCAATTTCCCAGAAGTTATCTTCGAGACGCGTGATATGGCTCTCTTCTACACCACAATCATTATGCCATGTATCATATGCCTCTTGGTCATCTGGATATACAGTAACATATAATCTATTTTTATCGAGTTTAATAACCTCAGTTAAAAACTCCCACGCCCAATGAATAGCTTCTTTTTTAAAGTAGTCCCCGAAAGAGAAATTCCCCAACATTTCAAAGAATGTATGATGCCGTGCTGTACGCCCTACGTTTTCAAGGTCACCGGTACGCATACTTTTTTGGCATGTTGTAATACGACGACAAGGAGGTACCAATTTACCTGTAAAGAAAGGCTTCAATGGCGCCATACCTGCCCCGATCAATAACAAAGACGGATCGTTTTCTGGTATAAGAGAAAAACTATCTAATTTTAAATGTCCTTTACTTTCAAAAAACTGCAAGTATGCTTGACGCAGTTCATTACCCTTCATGTGTATATTCCTCCTAAAATTATTTACTCTTCATTATAACTCAAAAACGATATAAAATCTATCAAAAACATTGAGATTATGCGGAATTCCCGCACTTTCACACTAATCCAATCAGACTGTTAAAGATATAAATTTTAATCCATATTTTTTACAATAAAAGTAAAGATCAAATTTAGTCAATGCTAGTTAAATCGTGAATAATAAACATAAAAAGAGGTTATACAAATCAACAAAACAAAATTGATTCGTATAGCCTCTTTTATAGCTAGTTATTAAATTAGCGTACAACGCGTTTTGCGCCGATGTAACGTTCACCCCAATAGCCAGTATCAAGATCTGCTACTGCAACACCACGACTGGAAGTGGCGCTAATGAACTTGCCATCGCCAATATAAATGCCAGAGTGAGATGGACCTGGTTCATATGTTTCGAAGAATACCAAATCCCCTGCTTTCAAGTTCGCACGAGAAACTTCAACACCTACGTTATACTGTTCATCTGCCAAACGTGGTAAGGAAATACCTTGTTTTTCAAATACATATTTAACATAACCAGAGCAGTCAAAGCCACTTGGAGTAGTACCGCCAAATACATATGGTACACCGCGGTATTTGTCAGCTTCTGCCAAGATTGCGTGAATACTGCTAGGTGTTTCATTTTTCGTAATATTGTTTAATTTAACGTTCTTGCCATTAATGGATTGACCAGCGATACGACGGGATGTCGCGTTGCTGTTTGTAAAAGCGGATTTCGTTGCTACTGCTTTAGTCGCTGCATTTTGAGTCAATACTGCCTTCGTAGAACGAGGAGCACCCATCAATGCGTTATACGTAGCAGGACCTACGATACCATCCACTGGAAGGCCACGATCTTGTTGGAATAAACGAACTGCCCACTTCGTTTCCTTACCATATACACCATTTTTATCTGTAGCATTATAGCCGTGTTTAATTAGTTGTTGTTGAACCGCTGTAACACTTTTGCCCTTATCACCATATTGTAATGTTGTTGCGCCAACCATGGCTGTTGTGGCACACACAAAAGTTAATGTTAATGCCGTTATTTTAACCTTACTATATTTTGACTTCATATGCTTCCTTTCCAAAAAACTTTTAAAGTAAGTTATTTATTCAAAATATACTAACCGTCTATTTATTTGCATTCACAAATACAGCTAGTCTTCTTTGCTCTTGTTGGTATAAGCCTCTGGTGCCATAAAAACATCTGCACTGCTTGGTCCGAGTAACGGAGCCTCTTCATGCTCTTCAAAATTTATAGCTGACTTAACCCAATACAAAGGCCGTTGCTTCACCTCTTCAAAAATACGACCTACATACTCGCCAATGATCCCCAGTCCGACGAGTTGAATTCCACCAATAAACAAGATTGATACGCCCAAGGTTGTCCACCCATTCAAAGCTTGTCCTGTAAGATATACATACAAAAGATGTAAGATGAGCAAAAAGCTCATTCCACCACAAAGTACACCTACATACAAGGCCGCCCGTAAAGGCACCCTAGAAAAAGCGGTTACACCATCGAGAGCAAATCGAATCATTTTACGCACACTAAACTTTGAGACACCTGCAAATCGAGGTGGTGCCACAAAGTGCAACTCTGCTTGTCTATACCCTAAGGCGCCGACAATACCGCGCAAAAATCGACCATGTTCTCTAAATCGTTTCAACGTGCCCAATGCTTTACTATTCATGAGGCGGAAATCTGACCCACCTTCAACAATAGGAACATCGGCCATTTTGTTCATTAGTTTGTAATAATACTTAGACGTGAAAGATTTAGCCCAACTAGCGTCATCAGTTGAATCGCGAATGGTACGCACCACATCATACCCTGATTCCCACAATCGAACTAGTTCAGGAATCAATGCAGGCGGATGCTGCATATCACCGTCCATTGTAATGACTGCATCGCCATGAGCATAATCAAGTCCACATGTAAGTGCCGTTTGATGCCCAAAGTTACGAGCCAGCAATAACACTTTAACATGTTTATCATTGAATGCAATTTCACGCAGTATCATAGCTGACGAATCACTAGATCCATCATCCACGAAGATTAGTTCATAATCATACGTGAGACCTGACATAACATCAGTTACAGCTTTATAAAAGTTCGCTATATTTTCCTCTTCGTTATATACAGGCACTACAATAGAAAGTAACATAAATCCTCCAAAGTATTTTACTCACATATTTTATGTTAATTAGTAAATTAAGGCAAATGCTAAAGGTTAACAATAGGTCTAATAATGTTTATAAAGCCAGTAAATAAGCCATTTCTCTATAAAACACCAATAAAACACTTCATTTATCTTTTATATAAATACAGTAAATCAATATAATATCTATTTATTTGTAAATCTAATTAATAAAGCGATTTATAAAAAATATTTATTTTAATGATATGTAAATAAATATGATTATTTCTGACTTTATTAAATATTAATCAAAAATTTATATGTATTTTTATCACAAATTTACCAAAAATATCTATTTTCATCTATTTTTCATAAAAAGGAGACCCCTTAAGGGTCTCCTTTACTATAATCCAGCAGCATCAATCCAAGATTGTAAATCTTCCTCCGCCAGTTCCATATCCTCTATATAAGCACCAGCTACAACTGGATACTTAGCGACCTCTACGGTATGTAAAATTGAGTCATCACGACCATTTTTATAAGTCCCAATCCAGATTCCAGAAAATTGTGATTCATACCATTCTACAGGTTGATCAGTTTCATTAAAGTTAATCGTAATATGACCGCGTCCAAGTGTTTCTAATACTTCAACTTGTTCTTCCTCTGTTAAACCCGTTTTTTCAATATAAATCGAATATGTCTCACCAGTTTCACGCAAATTCTTTAGAGCCAAACGCAACTCATTTAAAACGGCGCGAACATTACCATAATTTTCAATCATAAATACTCCTATACAGAGACTATCTTTACATTCTATAAGCTATCTATATACTATATGAAATTTTCACTTTATGCTTTAGGCTCAGCTACTACGCCCCATTCTCGTAGTACATTCAAAACACGTTTCTTAACCTCAGGCAAGGCGCATTGTACCGGCTCGCTAGGTTCAAAACCAATTTCCAATGATTCCGGCTCTACACCGATAACCACTGCATCTTCTAATGGATCCTCTTGAATAGCACGGATGCGTAAAATATCTTGCATTCCTACTTCATGTACAGAAATATGTTCCGTAAAATATTGTTCTAATTCCTTATGAGGAAATTCATATATAGTTCCTGGAGCATCTCCGCCATTAATAGCGTCTACAAGAAGGATTTTCTTCATACCACGCATATACGTAAGTAATTCCATTCCCATAGTGCCACCGTCAATAATGGAAATTGCAGGCGTGAATGTGAAAGATTCTTTCAATTCTTTTACTACATGAACACCTAATCCCTCATCGGTAAGCAAAATATTGCCGACTCCGAGTAGGATAATTTCATTGTCTCCATCATCATAAAGGCTATTTAAATCAATACGCGGACCCTCTGAGTCCGCGTATTGTTCCAAGCCACTGATGATATCAGTACTTGTATTAATCATTTTCTTGTAATTCTCTTTCTCTAGGATCATTAGGATCACTTGGACGGTATGTAGTACCAGATGGTTTATCAATACGTTCCCCACGACGACGTTTACCATTGAGGTCTTCAATATCAATTGGATCATGAGCGTAATATTTCATACCGGAAACCATAGCCGATACTTCGCCCGATTCCTCCATAACATCTTCTCGGAATGCCATATACACGTGAACAATAGTAAAGAACAAGAATCCCCACGCAATGTAGTGATGGATAACATGGACTTTGTATTCCCCACCAAATAATGTAACCACTGGTGAAAATAACATTCCTAGAACACCATTAGGCTCAATCATCGAATACATTGCAAAACCCGTTAAGATTTCAAAGAAGAACATAATGTATACCATCATATACGCAGTTCTAGCTAAGGAATTACGAAGCCAATGATGTTCATGTTTTTGAGGGATCATCAAATAGTGCAATGTAGTTTCTTTAAGACCGTACCAATACCGTTTTTGACGGAATTTAGGCAATAGTCTGTCCCCTCGATTCCAAAGAGCACCGGCAAATCGGAAGATAAAGGAGGATGTTAAGATAACACCCGCAATGAAATGGATACGACGCATAGTTTCCATAGAAAACCAACCATCAATTGCAAAAGTTGGCTCTGGATTACCTGTAATAGCCGAAAACCCTGGATCACCAATATATAAACCAGTCCAGAATAAAGCCGTTACACTAAGCACCATAGTCCAGTGGAATATGCGTAGCCATAAACTAAATACGACATACGCCTTTTTGTCAGTATGTATTAACATAAGTCCACCACCCTTTATTTACACAATGCATCTGTATTGACGGAAACAATTTTTTCGCCTTTTTTATTGTATAAATGGGTTGCACATGCTAGGCATGGATCAAAGGAGTGAATTACCTTCAAAATTTCAAGTGGTTTATCCGCAATTTTTACATGTGTATCAATCATAGCATCTTCATAGGCACCATGTTCATTAGCTGCAGTTTTAGGGCACGCATTCCATGTAGATGGTACGATACATTGATAGTTTGCAGAGCGTCCATCTTTAATATGTATCCAGTGCCCCAAACCACCACGAGGCGCATCTACAAGACCAACACCTTTAGCATCTTTATCCCATGTATTTGGTTCAAACTTAGTCATATCCGCTACTGTAGTATCACCATTTTTAATATTAGATACAAGTTTGTTAAAGAAGTATTGGCTAATATTTGCCGCGACTTGTGCATCAAGACCACGACATGCTGTACGTCCTACCATAGTAGTCATCCATACATGAGCTGGTACACCCAATACTTGTGATACTGTATCAATTTGACGAACAATCATAGATTCAGCCCAAGTTGGGTCTTTGATTATGCCTTGTTTTACCTTTGTATACACAACAATATACTTTGCTAATGGACCAACCTCTGCAGTTTTTCCTTTGAAAGTTGGAGATTTAATCCAAGAGTATTTTTTATCTTCATCAAGGAATTCCCATTTTTCTTTTGTACCAGATTTAGGACCTGTAAATTTAGGATCAGTAACACCTTCAATAGGATGAAGTGTTTTTGTTCCATCTGGATATGTAAACCAGGAATGATCAACCTCTTCACTAAGGTATTGAGGATCCATGAAATCTTTACCTTCTAATGGGATAAATGTTGCTTTATCTACACCTAACGCAAAGTTTTCAACAACGCCATTGGAACGAACAATACATTTCTTATGATAGTCACCATTAGAAATACCGGTGTACGTATCATCAGGATAATCGCCATAGGACATAACGCGTTTCTTCGCAAGGCCACCACCATCGATCATACCTTTTTCTACATATATTTTACCGATAGCTAATAGATCTGGCACGTAGAAATTATCAACTAAGTCTTTAGTCAATGCAATAGATTGCTCTACGGCGGCAAGGCGTTGTGTATTAATAGGGGCATTCATATCATTCATAGAAATAGAGCATGGCATGCCACCTACAATGTAATGAGGATGAGGGTTTTTGCCACCAAATACAACATGAGGAATTACAATATCCCGTTGACGATCAAGAATGTTCAAATAATGAGATACGGCCATCAAATGAACTTCTGGAGGTAACAAGTTATAATCAGGATGATCCCACCATTGAGCAGAGAAAATCCCCAATTGACCTGATTCAACTATTTTTTTAACCTTTTGTTGTACAGCCGTAAAGTATGCTGTAGTAGCCTTAGGAAACTCTTTAGGATAGGCTGAATCTTTTGATGCCGTTTCCGCAGGTGCTAAACCGCTCACATTATAAGTTGCTAATACATCATTTTGTAATTGAGCGGTTTTAGCAGGATCTGCACTAAGAGCTGCTATCGGGCTAACCCAATCAAGCGCATGTAAGTGATAAAAATGCACGATATGATCATGCACATCTAGACTACTATGCATGATATTACGTATATAATTTGCATTTTTAGGAATTGTAATTCCAATTGCATCCTCTACCGCACGTAATGCTGCCAACGCATGTGTTGTAGTACATACACCACAAATCCGTTGTACGAACGCCCAAAGGTCACGAGGATCGCGATCTTTAGCAACAAGTTCGATACCGCGCCAAGCAGTACCAGAAGACAATGCATCCTCTACTTTACCACTCGCTTCATCAACTTTTATTTCAACCCGTAAATGACCTTCAATACGGGAAATCGGATCTACTACTACGCGTTTCATTAGTGACCTCCTCCATTATTATGTTTCTTTTCATCCCATAAGCCTTGTTCTTTTAAGCGTTTTTCTTCTTTCATATCAAGAATTTTATTACGCGTAAGAGTTGCTGCACCATGAACGATAACCGCTGCAGTGGCACCAACGGCAGCTACTGTACCGATTGTATCAGCAGTTGTGATAGTATTAGCCAATGGAATATCTGGTAATCGTTTGTAGAACACATCATTATCCCAGAAGCCCTTTTCAGAGCAACCAATACAGCCGTGACCGGATTGAATTGGATAGGACAAACCATTCCACCAACGTAGATTACCGCAAGAATTATATGTTTGAGGTCCACGACAACCTACCTTGTACAAGCACCAACCAGATTTAGATGCATCATCATCAAATTTTTCAACGAAGAGTCCAGAATCAAAGAAGGCACGACGATAGCATGTGTCGTGAATACGATTGCCATAAAATTGTTTTGGACGACCTTGCGCATCAAGAGGTGGGATTTGACCAAATAATGCATAGTGCATGATTACACCAGTCATAACCTCTGGAATTGGAGGGCAGCCAGGGACCTTGATAATTGGCTTACCAGTTACAACGGAAGATACAGAAACTGTATTTGTTGGATTTGGTTTTGCAGCCTGTATACCACCCCAAGAAGCACAAGAACCATATTCTATGATTGCTGCAGCTCCTTTAGCTGCTTCTAATAGGGATTCTTTAAATGTACGTCCACCTACTGTGCAATAAACACCATCTTCATCAAGTGGTACGCCACCTTCAACAGCCAAGATATATTTACCGGCTTTTTCTTTGATGATTTTTTCTAAATGTTCCTCTAGTGGTGTGCCAGACGCTGCCGCCAAAGTATCATCATATTCAAGAGAAATCATGTTCAAAATAACATCAGAAGTAAAGGGAGAGGATGAACGGATAAAAGATTCACTACAACCAGTACATTCATGACCATGCAACCAAATCACCGTAGGTAATTCAGTTGTTTCGGCAGCCTTAACAACGGTGTCTAACATCGTTGGAGGTAGACCTAAAATAGCAGTGAGTGCTACACAGGATTTCATAAATGTGCGTCGACTCAAACGGCGTTCTTGGAAGAGTGTCCACAAACTATTTATACGATTCTTCATGGAATATAGCCTCCTTACAACAACTTTGCGCAATATAATTATATTACTTAATAAACTACAACGTTTATGACAGAAATCATTTTTATGAGCTCACTCTATCAGTTTGACGAAGTTCAACCAGCATGATAACAATCATATTTTTACTATTTTATTATATCACTTAACATTTTTAAAAACTATAAAATTTAACAAAAAAGCTGTATATAAGAAATTAACTTTTCTTATATACAGCCTCATGTTATTTATTTTCTACGAATTCCTAGTTATTAATTAATTAGATAACTTCCTTTATTAGAGACTCAAGCATATCTGCTTTTTTATAACCCACAAGGGAATCAAGCATTTTACCATCTCGGAAGAATACTAAGGATGGAATACCATCAACATCTTCTTTTAACAAAATACCTCGAAGATTTTTATCTTCTGCATCAACACTAAAGAATTCTACTTGACCTTTTAAACGCTCTGCTACGTCTTCAATCTCTGGACGCATAACGGTGCAAGGTTCGCACCAACCAGCCCAAAAATCAACAATAGCTAAACCTTTAGCGCCAAGCACTTTCTCATCAAATTCTTGTACACTAGTAATTGCTGTAATTGCCATGAAGTTCTCCTAACAAAGATCTACAATCTTATATACTATCAATTATATGTTAAATATGGAAGCAAGCAATCAATAAGCCGAGTTCTGTTCCACTTGCGCGGTGACGATTATCTTTCTAGGCGTACAGTCGCCTGCACGCTCGAGCGACACAACCCGGAAGGTAGGCGGGACCACCCTTAACCCTTCCCTATTCGGTCTTGCTCCGGATGGGGTTTACCGAGCCAGCCTGTTACCAGACTGCTGGTGAGCTCTTACCTCACCTTTCCACCCTTACCACTTACGTGGCGGTTTCCTTTTCTATGGCACTTTCCCTAAGGTTACCCTCGCCAGACGTTATCTGGCATCCTGCCCTATGGAGCTCGGACTTTCCTCGAGTCTTATAGACTCGCAATCGTCTTTCATACTTGCTTCAATTCAGTTTATCATAGCTAACAATTTGTTGCAAGAAAATGCATCATTACACAAAGAAGAAATCATTTTGTTCTGTAAAAGCTTTCACAGGAACAGTAAATCCTACAGAGATTAAATAGTCACACAAACCACGCGCCACTATAGACTCAGTTCCAAAATGACCCGCATCAACTACGAGTAAGCCTAATTCCTTAGCCATTTGCGCCTCATGATACTTCACATCACCCGTGATATAGGCATCTACATGTAATCTAGCAGCATCCTTAATAAATTCAGCACCTGCACCAGAGCATAGCGCAATAGATTGAATTGTTTCTGGCGCAACACCGGCAAAGCGAATATTGGCATCAGGCAAAGCCTCTTGTACCCATTCACGGAAAGAATCTAAGTTTAATGCATTTGGCAAACGCCCTACACGTCCTAGATATTGAGTTGAACTGGTAGGCTCAACTATATTTAAAACCTCATAAGCCACCTCTTCATACGGATGAGCTGATTTCATAGCCGTTACGACTTCGCTTAAATGTGTACCATCGACTATAGCATTTACTTGTACCTCAGGAGCCACAGTCAAAGTGCCCGCTGTCCCAATGACAGGATGAGAATCTTCATTACCAACAAAGCGCCCTTCACCATGGATACTGAAACTGCAATACTCGTAATTACCAATTCGGCCTGCCCCTGCATTCCCCATAGCCAAACGAACCGCATCAGCCGAGCTTTCAGGTACAAAGGTCGTCACCTTATAGAGCACCTCTTCACCAGTTTTAATAAAGCCCTTAATATCTGTGAGGCCCAATTGTTTCGCCAACATATCATTAAGACCGCCTGGTGCAATATCAAGATTTGTATGAGCACTATATACGGCAATCTTATGTTGTATCAACTGATTGATCATGCGACCTTGTACCATATCGCAGGATAATTGTTTCAAACCTTTAAAAATCAATGGGTGATGACTAATAATTAGATTACAATTCTGTTCAATAGCATATTCTATGGTCTCTTCTGTTACGTCTAACGTAGTCACTACACCTGTAACAACTGCATTCCGATTGCCCACCATTAAACCTACATTATCCCAAGACTCTGCATAGGAGCGGGGTGCTAGTTGTTCCATTACAGTAATAATTTGTTGAACCGTCGTCATAAAATCACTTCCTCTCTATTCTATAAAAGATTCCAAAGAAAATTAACTTCCTGCTCTAAATCCTGATATTTATCAATATAACTTAATTTCTCTGTCATATCTTCCAAGGCACATTGTCGTTGATATATTAAATACTCTATATATTTCTTCCAAAGTGGTGGTCTGTCTTGTTCCAATAAAGCCCCTACAGACCACAACAAGGAATCTTCCGGTAACGCTTGATAAGCATCTACATATTCAGTCATACCTGTATAAGCTTCTACACAATCATTGCGTACTGCTAAAAACGCTGTATAGAGCTTACCAGCATCTTCTACGATGATTTCTAGAACGATAACATATCCCTTTTGAACCATGTATTGACGTAATTCTTTTTGTCCATTCTGTGGTTGGAGTACATAGAACTCTAATGGTTCTGGACCTGCATCTATAATATCTCGCATTAAAAAGCCACCCATACCGCAACAGATGGCACCATTCAACTCGCCCTGCTTGGTCACTTTAAGTCCGTCCCCTAAGCGACAATCTACTTTAGAGGCTAATCCACAAGACTCAACATATGCTCTTGCAGACTCTAACGGACCCTTATGCACATCCCCGGCAATGACGTATTCAGCACGTTGACGATTGATAAGCTCTACCGCTAAATAGCCGTGATCGGTACCAATATCTGCAATGGCATGAGCCTTTGGTACGATTGAGAATACCGCTTCTAGGCGGTCCATCATAGGTCTAGGTTCCATAACTTCCTCTACTATCACTAATTATTTATTCTTAATTACTAATTCTTGATTATTTTCTTACTTATTTATTCTCGTTTATATATCTATAGACACAATACTATTCTAAAATAATCTCTATTATGTTGCCTCAAAATGAGTTACATATAAAAATAACCGCCCTTGAAATCTCAAGGACGGTAGATATCAACATAATGGTGGGCAATTCATACCATAAAGCGAACCACTTTTATATAAATTCTACCGCCTACCCTATTACTTTAATCATTAATTTTGCTTGATAGATCTTGAAATTCTTTATCGTCGCTTAAATCATATAATCGTTCTGCCATGTATTTATATGTTCCGTCGGTATATGTAACTTTCGTTACTTTATATTCATTTCCCTTTATATCTGTGGCGTTGCGTGTAATGTCTTGATATTCGCTTATATCGCCTTTATTATTTGGCAATTCATCAACAATAACGCATTTTGTAATTTCTTTATTAATTAGCAAATCCATAATATCCTCACTTATGTTTCTTAGTTTATCTATCACCAATAGTTCGGCCCATTCTGGCGGCTTTCTGCTGCCTGTTTCCCAATTTTCTATAGTTCTCTTTGGCATTTTGAAAATCTCTGCCATTTTTGCTTGTGTGAGGCCAGCATTTAATCTAGCCTCTTTTATTCTATTTATTTCTTTAACCATGTATCACGGATCGCCTTTCTTTCCTCAGCTGTGAATACTTGCATTTGTCTTGGTTTTGTTTTACCAGCCTTTACAATCGCATAATCCATAGCGTCTGGCTTGTTCCATTCTTCTTTTAATTGTTGGCTTTTTTCTTCGCTAAATTCGCCTAATGCCACTCTGATAAGTTCGCCCTTCTTATTGTAGTGTACAACAAAGTTTTTATAGTCGCTTGCTGTTGTACCTGCTGGAACTACTAATTTTTTCATTTCTAATTCTGTTAATTCGTTGTAAGTTTTAGTTGCTTGCATTTTTCTATCTCCTTATATACTAACTGGGTTTATATCCCTTACCTTGATTTAAGTATATCACTCATTGAGTGATGATGCAAGCACTTTTTAAAATTTTTTCCTATTTTTACAAAAAAATAAAGGCCCACTACATTAAATGTATATATTCAATATAGTAGGCCTATTTACTTACCAATTATCAAAGCTATGCGTCCACCCTCACATAGTAGGGAGATAATCGGATCACCTCGATTTCATCGAATAGCGCCAGCTGCGCCAATTAGAAAACCAATCACACCACCAGCGGCCCATGTATCACGTTGCCGTCTGAGGCGTTGCTCGGTTCGTCTATTGTTCTTGATTTCGTTCCTCAATTCGTCTAATGAGTTCGAGGCTTGATTTAATCTCTCCTCTTGCTCTGTTATTTTGCTCGAGGCTTTCGCTAATTCTTGCCCCTGTTTCTCGTTGATAGTCTTCAATTCGGTTAAGGCTTGCGTCCTCTCGCTGTTGATAGCCCTCAATTCGGTTAATTCGCTCGCCTGCGTCGTGGTTAAGCTGTTGGCTTGTTTCAATGAGTTTGTTGAGTTCTCGATTGAGGCGTCGGATTTCTGCAAGCTGTTTTTCAGTCTGTTCCAGTCGCTCAATGGCACGCTGATAGTTGGCTCTGGCTGTGAAATATCCACTTGCGAGGCTGCCAACGCCATAGAGGAACAGAACACAAATAGCACCAACAATAAGGCGCTGCATAGTAGCCTTAGATTTAAGCGTTTCGAGGTATGTCTTACATTTCTCATACATGATAACCCCCTATTTAGTCCATATCACTCCAGCGAGCCTCATAACCTCGCACATCAACATGAACGAAGTCTTGATAGTAATATTTACCTATGCCGTCGGCGCCGCATTCCTCGGCAATTTGTGCGAGATAATCTACGTCAATTCCGTCGTAGGTAATGTCAGCAGCAACGCCTTGCGTATGATAGGAATTAGGAACACCACCAACCTCGGCATTATGCTCTGGGCAGCGGTAGCCGCTATTGATAGTAACAGGAACGCCTAAGCGCTCACGAATTCTGTCTAACAGGTCTACAAGCCTCTTGTCGATGATGTGATCTAGTTTATTGCGTCCGTTTTCATCAACCTCATGCCGCTCACAATGACAAGCAAATTCGTAATCGTCGAAATATTCGCCAATTTTCATAGTTTTTACCCCCAATATAAAAGGCTGCACCCTTTACGAATGCAGCCAATACCTAATTATTTTTTTAAAATCATATCTATTTTTGAGTGGACTATATCTAATAACCCTGTTACTGTACTGTTTCCGCCGTCTCTCATGTTCTCGAGAATACTTAGGAACTCAACCGAGCCAAGATACAGCCATACTAGATTAACCGCAAAAGCGTAGTTTCCAGCCATGAAATCAAAGCACCATGCCGCAGCGGTTGCAAGGCAGTACGTGAGCACTTTTGTAACAAAGGGCTTTCGCATATGCTTAGAGGATATTAACCCCTTACCCCAAGCAGCAGGAATAGCGATATACTTATCAGAACCGCTAATATTCTCTGGGCTAGCCCCTAAATCTAGCAACATTTGATAGCCGATAGCCGCCCATTTTGTTAGTAAATCTAGGAATACTAACAAAATGAATATCCCTAGCACCTGCACGTGTTTAAGTCCAATCATATATATAGCTATTTCAGCAACAAATGCCAATATAGCTTTAAGCACAAAGGACTCTGTAAGAGTTCGCCATGCCTCGCTCATGAAATTTGTTAATTCTTGCATTTGTTCCCCTTACCACGTTTAAATTATGCTTGCACCCAAGATTTAGATTCTTTGTCAAAGCGCTTAGTTTCGTCTTGATTATAGATTTTACCTCGACTCAAAAGCATTTTTGCTAATGCTTCAACGTCAGACGCCTCGTTTACTACTAATTTAACGAGCTCATACATATTGATTGTTTGGAACTCATTACCTTGTTGCATTACAAAATTAGGGATATAAATTTCTGTTACATCTGCGCAATTATCAAATGCAGTTTTGTCAATTCTAACGGCTTTAGGCAATTTGATTATCTTGGCGGAGTTGCCGAATGCATGAGCCCCTACGGTCGTAACTTCTGGGAACTCGTAATTTTGAGTATCGTAATTATTTGCAAATTCATAATCACCGATTGTTGTTTTAGTGCCGCCATTTCCACGCACTTTATAAGTACCGATAGACTCATCTAGTAAGTTGAAATATTCAATATCCACATCATCGGACGCAAAAGGTGTAGTTAGGTTTAATTTTGCTTTACCGCTATCCTCGATAACTGTAGCACTTTGCACGCCTTGACCGCTCAAAGCAACTTTAAAATGAGGCTGCCCATATACATTAATATAAGTTTGGCCATTTGCTGGTTGGTCAAATTCAAGAGGCTTAACAGGAACATCAATACTATTACCCATTAACTCGATGAGCTTAGTTAATATAGTATCAAGTTGAGCGTTAGGCAAATAAATATTCTTACGTTTTAATGCTGTAAAAGCGTTAGGCAACTCAACTTTTGCTTTTAGAGATTCTAACCACTCTTGACGAGTACCTCTAAAGCCCTCTAGTTGAGCGATATCATAGGCACTTAGGCCGTCAGCACCATTGCGGCCGTCTGTTCCGTCAACGCCTTTTAAGCCCAGAATGTTAATATTCATATTGACAGGTTTTTCGCCTAAGCCTAGATTTATATTTAGAGGTTTATCAGCTAATTCAACTAAGATTTTTTGAAGTTCGTTTGGCATAATTATTTCTCCTTTTAATTAATGCATTGATACATCACGAATGAATGCTATATCACCCATGATCAGCTTAAATGTGTTAGTGCCTACTGTGAGGAATACATCATATTCCCCTTTGATATAGGCTTTATCGATTTCCAGCGTTTTTGCGCTTGGAATGGTAACGTATACAGTCTTATCCTGTATCTTCGTTTCAGCCTCACATAACAATTTACCTTGACCAGTTCTAATCTTGCACACGGCCTGACCGTTTGAAATATCCAAATCAGTGGCGAGCGTATATGCTCGCCGCCAATCAGAGCCTATGTGTAATATTTCATTTTGTCGCTTTACCCAGTCCACTAAATGCCCCCTTACCAGAATGAAATTATTAATAAATCAGCCTCGCCATAATAACCAAATCGGCCACTATTATAAAAGAAATAGAAATAGCCCTCTTTAGTTACGCCGCAGCCTCTATACCAGCGGCCGTCATTGTTTTGACTAGCTGCATTATTCTTCGCATAACCTCGGCCATATGAGAATGTTCCACCGTCTGGGCTATCTCCGTTTGGAAAGAAAACTCGATTTTGCAACGGCTCGCCATGTAGCCAATATCCGCCTTCGAGGTCGTCCATTCTGCCACCGTCTGGCTTTCCGTTCCAGTACATCGAATATCGGTTATTGAAGTCGTGTATCTGGCGCATATCCTCGTGGCTAAAATATCGACCATTTAATTTATATGTGGCCTCTTTATTCATTTTCACGTTAGTTGCATAGAATAAACAGCGCTCGTAATTGTATCCGCTAGGCAGGCTAATTTTTTGACCGCTTACAACATGCATCGTCATAAAATTAGTATTTTTAAGCGGTTCGCCATTTGCATATACGCTGTTTGCGTCTATCCTAGAGCCTGTAATATTTACACCTCTGATATTGCCCTCTGCGTCAACGCTGAACGTATTTGAGGCGTTTTTGATTACGGTACCAGTAATAGTGCCGCCTTGTAAATCGCCTATGTTGGCCGATATAGCTGCTAGGTTGTCAACGTGGATATTATCGGCTGTAACTGCGCCAGCTTGTATCATACCTCTAGCGATAATATTTTTATCAAATAAAGTTTGTCCAGTAACGTGCAATAGCTTGCCGTCAATCTTAGTGCTTGCTGGCGTTAAGTTAATGCGGCTTATAAGTTCCTTACCGTCGAGCTTGCCTAGTGCATTTGTTACTTTCAACTCAATGCCCTCTGAAATTTGAGTGATTTGTGAGCTTACATGCTTATTTAAATCATTCAAAGAGCGCTGAAACGCACTCGCTTGGTCGATGAGTTTATTCTCAAAACCATTAACGCTAGTCTTGACTGTGCCGACTTCATCGTTTAAAGCCTTAATAGCCTTATCCATATTAGATATGCCGAGGCTTTCCATATCGAGTAGCTCTTTATCAATTTTAGCTTTAACTGCCACGCTCACGGCCTCTGTAGCTATGCCCTCGCCGAATATATCAACGTAAGCCACTTTCACATTGTAGACGCCAGCCTCTAAAGGAATACTTAGAGCGTTTGTAGTTGTAAAATACACTTTACTATCAATGTATACATTAGCGCCCTTACAGTTCGCAGGAATAGCCTCGAATGTAACGCCTATGCCGTTGATATTGCCTGTTGCTTTGAGATTGGTCGGCTGTTTAGGCTGCGGCACGTTATAAGTCAATTCTGCAGGTGCTCCGTAGCCTTTAGCTGGGTTATGAGCATACAAGTATACCTTGCCAGTACGATTACGCAATATGCCACTATAGGTAGTGTTATTGCTACGGCCAATTAAGCCGTCATTTTGGCCTGCGTTCAAGTCAAGCCTTAGCTCGTAATAATCTACATCGGCATTTCTAACCTCTAACCAGTTGAAATGAGCCATATCGCCGAATGAAATAGAAAAGCCTAGCGGCTTATTCGGAATTTCACTCTTTAGCTCTACGGTAATACTCTTAGATACGCCCTGCGAGGTGTTTCCGTGTGTATCTTTTACAACGGCTTTAATCTCGTATGTATGGCCTAATTCACAGCCGCTTATAATGACTTGCCCCTCACCTGCGCCGCCATATTTCCATTGACCGTTAGGCTCTCTATACCAGATTTCCACAGTATCAAGGCTATTAATATGTGGCACGTTAAACTCTGCCACCACATCGAATGACTTAACCCTATTAGTGATCTCGTAGTATTTAGTATATAGAGTAAGGTCTGTAACCTCTGGTATGAAGTACGGCGTCAATGTGTATTGATACGGCTGCACCTCGTCGAGCCCTTGCTCATTGCTTCCAAATAGGTTCATAGAGGTGAATTTGAGGTATATTGTTTTTCCTATATCCTCTTTTCTATAAGGATAACGGAAAAGCGCCTCATCTACACGAATAAACCGCTCACCAGCATTATGGCTAATTGCATTAGTGCCGTATTGGCCTCGTACAAGGCCGCTCAATGAAAATTGGTTATTAGGGCCCATATTAACACCCTCATAACTGAACGCCTCGCCATTTACCCAACAAAGCGTATTCGCTCGCTCGGCGTCAATGTGCGTACCGCCTTTGAGTACGCCTTGATTAAGAGTAACCTCGCAGGCGTTCGCTGTTTCGTTGAATGCTAACCGAGTGCGGCCCATGCGAGCCTGTTGTGTGATAGAACCTATACGGCTGTAATTCTCGCCATTATCAGAAAGCCATACAGAGCAACCGCCCCAACCACTCGGCGCATTAACGCCGATGAATACTTGATTGCCGCCTACATCGCCAACAGTCTGGAAGATTGCCACATCGTTAACGCTCGGCGCGGCTTGGTTATAATCAATGAAAGGCCGCTCGTTCTCGTGCACATCATAGCGAGCTGGTGCATATGTACCAGCAGGCTTACCCTCGGCTGTAAATTCGAGTTGTCCGTCTGCCGCCTCATTTACTGCGGTAATTACTACAATTTGCTTATTGAGCTGGCAGGCCTCATCTGTAAGCGTTACTAAGTCGCCAACCTCGAGAGTACAGAACGCCCAATCTAGCCTAAATGTGTATTGAGTTTTAGCGTATAAGCGTTTCATAGCCAACTGTTCAGCGTAGTATTGAGCCCTAGCCTTTGTATATAGGTAGTGAGCCGTTTTCTTTGAGGCAGGTTTTAAGCCGTTGCGCTGTACATCAGCCACCACCTCAAAGGATACTGTTTCTTTCTCGTAGCCATTAGATCGATTAATGAACTCAACTGTAGCCTCATTATAGGCCTCGCTTGTATCTTTTCGCTTATACAAAATAAGCTGGCCGTCTGTGCCTGCGATAAAATCATCTGCCGTTAAGTTGTATTGAATTTGGTTCGCAGGTGTCCACGTGCCGATAGGCTTATCGGCTAAAGGCACGATTTTAAGGCGGTCTGTGCTCCAGAATACAAGGCTATTTGTGATCTCGGCTATATCATTAATAATGCTTTGAGCTTTAGCGCTTTTTTGCTCTGGTGGTGTGCTGATTAATATATCAGCCGCCTTGCAGTAGGCTCTAAAGTTTTCAATGCCCTCAATTTGTACATCTGCCCCAACCGATTGCAGTACATGCTCGATATAGTCAGCTGGGTTGACGTCTACGCCGTCGCCTGTTTCTCTTAGCTTGCCATATACCTCGAAATTATATTGAGGTAAACTGCCACGCTCGCCTAAATCAACCACGCCAGCCATATAAGCTAAACCACTATAAGGCAATGCCTTTTCTGGGTGCTTAGATAGCATATAAGGCCACGGCGTTTGAGCAGCCTCGCCATTAAATAAAGTTAGCTCGATTTTTTCATTCGGATATTGATATATTTCCTTATCACGCCATACCTTACCAATACCAGCGATAGGGCCCTCGCATAGAGCAATAGCAGCCGCTACAGAGTAGGTATAAGTAATATTTGTGTGCTTTGCACCGCCACCTTTACCAGTTCTAGTGGTGCTTTTATGCTCGCGAGCTGTGAAATCATCATAATCTATGATGTTGCCGCTTACTCGAGTAGTACCCAATATCTCTGGAACTACCTCACCATATGAGGCTGTATTGATTTGAAAATCAGCGATCATATCGGCTCGGCTAGTTGTACTTTTGCCTCTGAATAAAAAGCCCATTATTTACGCTCCTCTCTAAATCTATACACAGCCCTCAAACGTGAGCGGCCTTTCTTATCGTAAAAAATCACATCATCAAGCTTGGATATAATCACGCCATAATCAACGAAAGCATGAATTACAAGCCCTTTACCGATATATATAGCGCCGTGCGAAATACATCGGCCATATTGATATAGCAAAAAATCGCCAATTTCAAGCGGAGAGCCCTCTTTCACTTCATCGGCGACTTGTTGCACGTATTTAAGATATTTCTCCTCTGAGTGATGTAAATGCCACTCATTTGAGTAGTTTTCTATCTGTAGTCTATCGGCTTTCATGAGGCCGCTATCAACCACCGCAGCCACTAACAGATAAGAGCAATCGACGCCAGCACCTTTTACCATTGAATTATTGGCGTATGGAGTGCCTAGCCATTCAATCGCAGCATTAGCTATCCTTTCGCCAGTTGTTAAAGTATTCATCGTATGCTCTCCTTTAGTGGTACGTAAGGCGTCGCCCTGTTCCTATTCCAGTTATTGAATTTATTTTTGCATTCACTAGGTGTCTTATTACAGCCAGCATATATATAAAATTGGTCGCCGACTCTTGGGCTTACCTCGAGAGCGCTCATATACAATATTACGCCGTCAATGCTTTGTAATATCTGTGTAGATTGCCCTGCTAATGGGCCAGTGATCCAATCAATGCCGCCAGCTGTGTAATAGCCATTTGTAAATGGTATATCAATTCTTATGGAATTAGGGCCAGAGCCTAAAGCTGTAACCTTGCCGCTCTTTCTGAATTTTGAAATATCAACGCCGCACTCTTTTGAATACACGCTAAAGGGGCATTGTGGATAATACCGCCTATTCGGATATTCAATATTGAGCTTTTGCACGATTGATTTAACATTGAGCTTTAAGGTAAGGCCACCGCCTTGACTAACCTCACATAAGCCAGTAAATAACCCTACAGCGTCAATAATAGTATAGTTATCATCAAAAAAGGCTCTTTTGAGCGTCATTTGAGCGCCGTCAAAGCCGCCATTATGAGCTACGGCCATAATAGGTACGCCGCCTATTTTATCTTGCTCATTCGTGGATATGCTAATCGTCATTTTATCAACGCTAACAGTGCTATTAGTGGCGATTTTATCCCTTACTATAATAGGGCCGTCTGACTTATAGATTTGGCCGTTGTAGGATACGTCGGCATCTGCGTCAGCCCAGTAATACGATACACCACTACGCAAGCGCAACTCGTAAAGGTCGCAGCTCATGAAATGTTTATCATTGTTTAGGTGCTGTCGTAGTACCTCGTTTACCTCTTTCATAACTGCGCCCCCTATCGAGTAGTAACTAACTTGAATGATTTTGTTTTATATATGTTTGTGAAAATATACTCGGCTGTCATATCACCGCTGAACCTTACCAACCAATAATAGGTATAATCAGCCGTGATAACCGCATTAGGTGCTACTGTTTGACCTGCTGCGAGCTTAATCACGCCTTTATCGCTAACAGCTCGAATAGGTGAGCCGTCAGCGTATAATGTAAGATTTTCGATATGATATACAGGCTCTAGGAAATCGCCGAACTTTCGCACGGCTTGCCATGAACCCATAGCACCAGTACCGAGTTGAATGCCTTTCTCGGCGTTATCCTCTGGATCTAGCCACAAGAAAGGAATTGTACCCCCTCGAGTTTTAGAGTAAAAACCCATTAACTCTTTATACTGTGCTGGTGTCAGCACCTCAAACTCTGTGGAAATGGTGTATTGTGGATATTTCCAGTTTGTCATGGTGCGAACCTTACCAGAGCCAGAGGTCTTGGTTTTTGTATCCCATTTCTGCGCCTTTTGTGATTTCCACGCAAGCGAGATGATACTAGGAAATTTTAAGTATTCAGCCATAACTACCACGTCCCAGCCGTGCCAACAAATTCACGGTCTTGATTAACTAAGAACTGTCTTAATGCTTGGCCGCCTCTAGTTTCGAGGAATGAGCCAAAGCTTTCGGCGTCTATAGCGCTTACATTGAGTGTAATGCCGCCACCTGCACCCATACCACCATTAGAGCGATTAATGCCCTCGCCTAATCGGTCGAATACTGTATCAGATAAAGGCAATACAGCCTCATCATATTTACCCTCGCCAATTTGGGCGAATGTAGCACCATAAGCAAGGCCACCCTCTGCGAGTTTTGGCATACTATTAGCGTTGAACGCAGCCCCAAAGCTGCCGCCAAAGTTACCAGCTGCGCCGAGTGCTGTAGCTTGCGCTACGCCTGCCGCTGTGCTGCTACTCCATGCTGCTAAGCCTGCCGCTGCACTAGCTCCGAATGTCGCCATAGATACTTGTTGAGCGAGAGAGCTCCATGCAGGTAGTTGGGCCTGTGCCGCTGCTACGCTTGCCGCTGTTTGTTGCGATTGTAGCATTTTACCGAGTACAGCTTGCTTTACCTGCGCTGCGATCCATTGAGCCACGCTATCGCTAATTGTTTTAAGAATAGCTTTCCCCATATTTTGGAAAGCCTGCGTTATACTCATTGTTCCTTGCAAAAGTCCAGAAATGCCCTCTTGCAATTTATCAATGCTAGCGCTCGCACTTTCCCATATAGCACTTTGGCCACTCCAATGACTATCCATTACGGCTTGTTGGTATTCATTGAGTAGCTCTTTTCTGAGTTCATAGCTTTGTTGTGTAGCCACATATTCAGCGTCAAGAGCTGATTGCAACGCCTCAAAGTCCTGTGTGCGCATAGCCTCGTCAATGTTCCATTTCTCCTCGGCCATTGTGCGCTGTAATTCTAGGTATTTATCGCTATAATCTCGATGAACTGCGAGCAATTCCTCAGTCTTTTGGCGCTCAAATGTGATACGTCCGTCCTCGACTTCTTCAAATTTAATACCTCGCTCTTTCAAGGTATCAATGAAATGCTGTTGCTGCATTTTGTCCATTTGTACAAAATCATCGGCGTATTTATCCCATTTATCACCAATAGCGTCGATTGCGTCGGTGTACTCTTTGGTAAATTGCACCATAGGTGAGGCTTGGCCTGTACTATCTTTGACTGCTAGATTTAACTCGAGATCTTTTCGCATATCACGAATGTTATTCTCGATTTCTCGCAGCTTTGTCATTTCCTCTTGTTTAGCTTTAATGCGTTTCTCAGCATATACGGCGTTCAATAACTCGAGGTCTTTTTGATAGTTAGCATTAGCTGCCTTTGATTTTTCAAGCTCATCAAGCTCTTTCTTGTACTCTAATTCGAGTAGCTCTTGCTTGTTGCCGAGCATTTCAAGGTATGATTGCAAGATCTTTTCATGTATCTGCTTAGCCTCTTTTTCGAGGTCTTTACCTTTGCTGCCTTTTCCGCTGCCACCTTTGCCTTTTTTACCTTTGCCGCCGCCAGTGTCAACATCTCCGCCGCCGCCACCGCCTACGTCTAGATCACCGCCACCGCCGCCAGATAAGCCGTTAAATACTTGCGAGGCCATATCGCCAGCAGTATTTACAATGTCCTGCGCTGTATCAGCGCTGATAGTGTCTACCTGTGCAATAGCGGTGAACGTACCGCCAAAGAATTTGGCCACTTTATCGCCTACGCTGTTGAGTTTAGCAATAAGCCAGTTCAAAGCCTCGATAATCTTATTAATGCCCCAAACTGCAGTATGGACAATTGTCGAGAATACTGAGCTTAGTGTGCTACCAAACCCATTGCCAGCGGCAGCCGCTGTAGCAAATACTGTAACCAATGTTACAAGTACAGAGATTAATAACCCTACAGGGTTGGCTTTCATTACGAGATTAACAACCCTCTGCGCCGCCGCTGCTGCTAATGCACCGCTACGAACAGCAATATAAGCGCCTCTTACGCCAGCAAGTACAGCCGTTAATAGCGCCGATACTGTCGCTGTTCCTGCCATTGCAGCTCTTAATACCACCATAGCCGCCGCATGTACTTTCGTAGCTGTAGCCGAGGCTACCTCTGCCACTCGATACGCTACCACTTTGACAGTCAAAGCAGCCGTTTGAGCATTGCATAAGGCAACAGCTGCCCTATAAGTAGTAAATGCTACCACCACGGCCAATATGGCTGCCGACACTCTCGGCATAGTCGTAATAAATAACGAGCCAAAGCTCCTTACTGTCTGCGAAATAGTGGATATTGCTATCCGTAATCCTGCAAACGCTGCACTAATTAGCCCTATAGAGCCTTGCGCCGCTACTGCCATACCTCTGATTGCCACGCCTACGCCCTCGCTTAACGCTTGGAACTCGCCGCTTTGTGGAATAGATGAAATCTGTTCAAGTACAGGCTGAAAGGCTTGTATTAATTGATTTTGAATAGATTGACCTACCTCGGCGAATGTCATAGGAATTTCGGCGAATTTCTCGTTTGTTTCCTCTGCGCTGCCGAGCAGTGCATTCTTGATTATGTCGGCTGTAATGAGGCCTTGCGAACTCATTTCTTTTAATTGTCCAACGGATAACCCCATTTCATTGGCAATAGATTGAGCTAAGAGCGGAGCATTCTCCATAATAGAACGGAATTCGTCGCCTTGTAGCTTACCTGCCGCCATTGCTTGGGTAAGTTGGTACATAGCAGCACTTGCCTCTTGCACACTAGCGCCAGAGATTTTAAATTGCTTATTCAGCTGTTCCACAAAGGCGATTGCCTCATCATTCGAGCTGAAAGCGTCTTTTGCCAGCATATTGAGCTTTGCCACGCTATCGGCCATGTCTATATAGCTACCTCTCGAGCGATTGGCTGCACCATATATTTTATCCATGATCTCGGCTGTCGTTTGTGAGCCGTCATTGATCAAATTAATACGAGATCGAATGCTTGTTAATTCGTCGGCTGTCTGTGCTGCTGCTACAGCCACATCTTTAACCTTATTAGCCACTAACCCTATGCCAGTAACAGCGCCAGCGAATTGCAAACCCTTATTCATTTGAGATACGATAGATTTTATCTCTGCACGAATACCAGCCGCCTCTTTAGCTACTTTATTGCTCGCCTCTGCTACGCTTTTAGGTAGCTCAGAGCTTATCGTATTAGCCACCTTATTGACGGCTGCCGTAGCCTCTGAACTATCAGCGCTTATGCGAACATTAATATTACTATCTGCCATTTTCTATATCTCACCCCCTGCCTCTCTAAATTCACGGATAAAGTCCGCCTCTGCTTGCCGTTTCTCGGCCTCTGTAGGCGGATATAGAACATCAATAAACTTCTTCGGTTCGATTGTCTCTGCTAGCTGCGTGTTCATGATATTAGCCACCCAGAAAGCTCGGTTTGTATCCTGTAGTTTTTGCCTACGTTCATACCCTCTGACTAACTTTCTATACTCCATAGGCTGCAATCGCATAAATTCCCATGGTTTCAGCTCTAACACGCTATATGCTATATCTTCGGCGTTTCGTAACCATAAAGAAAAAGAGGGGGCAACTTGGCCCCCCTCTAGTTTTTTGATTGTTCGGCCTCATTTTCGATAGCTAACTTATCATCTGGCGTGAGCTCGTTTGGGTACATTTGATAGTACATTTTAGAACCCAAAGCACCACTTGCAATGATCGCTTGCATAAGCGGCGCTTGTAACGATAATAGGCTCATATCTTTAGTTTCATCGGCGAGCAATTCGTCAAACAATTCATAATATTGTTGAGCGTTTCTCTTGTGCTGTTTCATACCGATTGCATAACCAGTGATAATGCTATTGATTGGCCAAATGCTCATTTGTAATAGCTCCCCAATCGGTTGCCCTACAGCAGCCTCAAACTCCATGAGGCGCTGCATATTGAACATTAGATATTCGCCATTTTTAAAAAAATCACAATTCACTTTTTTCATAATTAAAACTCCCTATTTTAGCGCTAATTTAGTAATGGTACATGTATATAAGGCTACCTATCAGCCTTATAATGTTGGTGCTGGTTGCAACTCAGATAATGGGCCTACGCCATTAAGAGAGCCTTTATAAGTAGCTACGCCGTCATGCGGTGTGGAAATAGAAAGCTCTGTTACGCTGGCAATACCAGTGAAGAATGTTTTGTCTGGATACTCAAATTTGATGTGTACATTGTCGCCGTCCAAGAATGCTTTTTCTAACAATTTCAAGCTTTCCTCTTTAGGCATTAAGAGCGTTTCAATAGCAAAGCTCCACTCTTTAAGGCCTGCAATCGTAGATTTCCAGCCACCAGAGCCCTTATGAGAGGCGTCGATAGAGTCAGCTTTACGAGATAAATCGCCACTACGTTGACCGCCTAACAATAGCCATTTAGCGCCTGCTTTTTCGTTTGTACCTACATTCAGATATAATAGGTAGTTTTTGCCTGCTGTAGGCATATCCACGGCCGCTGGTTTATATAATGTTTCTGCCATTAATAAATACCCCCTTTAGTATTTAGATTTTCTTTTAAATCGTACATTTTAGCCTCAAATCGGTATTGTGTACCAATAAAAGGCCTCATGCTGTCGTGATCGTCTGTTTTATTTGTGCAGCGAATATCAATGATCTGATAGCCGCTTTCTTGTAATACGCAATATTCCCCATTAAGTGCGCCGCATTGCTCTCTAAAAGCAATTAAGATTTCCTCTATCTTGCTTTCAAGAGCTGCAATCTGCTCATAAGCTACATCGAACTCATGACTATCTGATTTAGTCCATACCTCGATGTAAAACTCTTGTTTGAGCATATTGTGCACGTTATCATCGGCAGGCGTTGCCTCACCTCGGCCTAGCATTACCATTCCGAGCGTATCAACGCCAGCATTTTGAGGATTTAAAAAGCCGAGCTTGACTTGTCCGTCAAACCCAGCTTTCTCGATTGCGTATTTAATTTTATTCAATAATTCGAGCCACATATTAGCCACCTCGATATAGAGGAATACTTCTATACCCTGCATACTTGGACGGCTGTCCTGTGAGCTGTTCCGCTGTGATTTGGCTTTCTAAAACCGCTATTCTATTGTTGATATACTTCAACTTCTTAGAATAATAATCATCATCGTTGCCATTACGGCTATATTGGCCTGTTAAAGAGGCGCTCTTATTCATGCAGGTTTCTCGATAGCAATACAATGTTACGAGTTCATCTACAACAAAAGAACGGATAACCTCGCTCTCTTGTACGCCTAACCTTTTAGCTAATACATACAGCCAATTTTCAGCTTTCTTCAACGTGCTTTCTAGCACATTAGGCCCTAGTAGCTCATCATCGAATATCATGCTTTGAAATTCGTATAGCATATATCAAACCCCTTACAGTTTAATGTGCAGCTCTGTTCGCTTAGCCCCTAGCTCTACATTACGAGCTATTTCGCCAAGCGATACATTAACAGCTTTCGAGAATATATCATGAACAGCCTCACGGCTATTGTCGAGAGCCTCATATAAGAATTGGTCTGGCTGTGTACCTCGATGAAATACACGTTTAGCAAAGACAAACCCATTGCCACCAACAGGAACCCATCGCAAAGACTGCTTTTCTTTTGGAAAAATATAATGCGCTCGTGTTCCCTCATGCACGAAAGGCCCATAAGGTGCGATGTTACTGTCGATATATACCTCTGCCGTTTTATCGCCAATCATTCGCACGTCTATAGCCCTTTCGAGCTGGCCGCTACGAGAGGTAAAGCGGTGAGTGCGTTGGGCCTCTTCCTGTACCTCTCGAGCGCTGGCTTTGATTGCTTGCCGTAGGCGTTTTTCAAACACCTCTCTAGCGTTCATGATTATTTCTTACTGGACTTTGTAGCCTTTTTGCCCTCGCCGTCTGTCGGTTCTGTGTCTGGGTTTTCATCGCCTACGCCGCCCTCGCCGTCTGTCGGTTCTGTGTCTGGGTTTTCATCGCCTACGCCGCCCTCGCCGTCTGTCGGTTCTGTGTCTGGTTCAAATTCTGGCTCTAATACAAAACCCTCATCAAGCCACAGCTCGAGAGTGCTTTCATCGTCCGTGTATCGAACCTCATTCATACGAATTACTCTGTATTTACCCATAGTTACCCCCTAATTATGCGCCAAAGTTTACCCACAAAGACGCTAGGCGGTTCTTAGGAACCCATACGTCGTGGAATTTTCTATAATCAATAGCCCATGCGTCGGCTTGTTGGTTAATAGTTGGATCAAAGATACGCATTTTGTCTGTTTTAGATACTGCAATAGGAGCTTTACGGCTCATAATAAGCCAGTTGATAGCTTTTGCGCCTGTATCAGCTTTAAAGCCGCCTTTTTCTTGGCCTGTAGTTTTGCCGTCATTGAATACGTATTGAGATTTTAAGCGTGCGCTAGATACTCCGATGATAGGAATTTCGTTATAAGTGCGAACACGAGTATTGTATTGGCCTTGTGTAAAGTTAGCTACATTGAGCATGCCCTTAACGCCTACAGCCTCATTCAAAATACCTTGAACTCGTGCGCTCATTACGATTACTAAATCGCCAGTTTCACCGATTAAGTCCTCAATTTCCATGATTTCTTTGTTGAGCTGCTTGATAATATTAGTATCATCTGGAGTGAAAGCGTCTGTTTTGCGGCTTTCTTGTTTAGCGTATGCAGCGATTTTAGAGTAGCGGTATGCGTCTACTTCTGGGATAACCTGCTCTTTTTGGAATGTAGTCATTACATTTGTAGCTGTAGCTAAGAAGTTTGTTTCGTCTACGTCCATAGAATCAAGAGAGAATTTACGGCCACGGTCTTGGGTGAGTTTGAAATCGTTGAATTTCAAAGATACAGAACCTAGGTTGTAGCCGTTATCACGATCGTAGTTAGCCAAGCCGTCAACGGAAAGAGTAGGAATTTTAACAGTATCGCCGCCGTTGTATTTAACCTCGCCAGCGTTGGCCTCCATAAAGCCAGATGTAGCAGCAACCAACATTTGTTGGTCTAGTACTGTTTGGAAATTTTGAGCCATAGTTAAAGTGTTAATTGCCATTGATTATTACCTCATTTCTAATCAAATAATTAGCCCTCGCTAGGTGGTTTCACACCTGCGATTTTGAACATTTCTGCTAATTGACTATTGCCGTCATTCGCATTACCAGAACCAGCACCGCTGCCGCCACTTTGCGTAGTCTTAACTGCATAAGGCTTGTCAGCTAAAAATGCTGTTGCACATTCCTCGATAGTGCCGATTGTGCCGTCCTCTTTAGTCCAGCCATATGTGCCGTCTTGTTGTACTGTAATCTGTCCAGCTATGAGCTTGCTGAATGTTTCGGCGTCTGTACAATTAGCTTTTGTTAGCGCTGCGATTGTTTGAGCGCTGATTTCGGAATTGGTACGCTTTTCAATCTCTGCTTGGCGAGCCGCCTCTGCTTGCTCGTACTTATCTGTAAGGCCTTTGAGTTGTTTCTCCAAAGCCATGATTTCTGGGCTTTTTTCGCCTTTGTGAGCCTCAAATTCGTCAACCTTACCTTTTAACTCATCTCGAGCTGTCGTTAAATCGGTAATCTGTTTCTCGAATTTGAGTCGGTCGGCTTTGGCTACCTCGTTAATACGAGAGATTTCGCCTTTAAAGCCTGCCACGAGGTCTTTACCCCCCTCGAGTTTTTCAAGTGCTGCGTACAATTCTGCTAAAGTCATGAGTCTTTCTCCTTTTCGTCATGAATTACGCCACATTTCGCCGCTTGCTAGTTTGTGGCAATATAAAAGGCCCATGCATTCACTTGCATAGGCCAGTAAGTCTAAATTATGTATTTTCTTTTGGTGTTCTAGGCTCGAATGTTTCCCCATTCCAGCCTCTTATGTGGTCTTTCCAGTTCGCTTTACCACTTTTAACCTCTTTACTGCCGCTTATGCCTAGTAATTTCTCTCTATGATCTCGAGAAATAGACTCTATATACTGCTTGCCGCCCTCGTCTGTATTGTCTTTCGCCTTAGTAATATCTACTTCAAAATCATAGACAGGCGATATTCTACACATACAGTGAGGGTGAGCAGGCAGCATAGGAAATTTATTCTTAGGATACACACCCTTACCTAGTCCATATAAATCGGCATTAGCGTAAAAGTCGCATATATCATAGCGAGGGTGTCTACTGGATAATGTCCATTTCAAAGCTACTACATCATCATCGTTGATATATCTGTTCATTTGGCCGTCAGCATATGCTCTAGCCATTTCTGTGCGAGCTATTCGTTCGGCGTTGTATCGTGCTTTCTCTTGCACCGCCACAGTAACAGTCCTCGAAAGGTCTATAGCATTGCCCTCATCTATCGCTTGTATCAATTCAGAATAGGCAGCTCGTAGGCTTGGCGTAGTATTCTGTTGCACCTTGCGCTCTGCTCGCCTAATTACACGCTTAAATCGAGCTAACTCTTCATCATTAAGCGATTGAGGCGGCTTTAAGGCTCTAAGCCGTTCAATATGCTTTGGTAGTTTGTCAGTAGCGATAATGCCACCATTGCCATAGCCCTCGAATATCGAGCGAGCTATCTCACGAATGCTTTTCCCTCGTTTCAGTGATTGCTTAATAACCTCGGCTGTTTCACGTTGTACTTTATGAGCGTTTCTATGTAGCCGCTTAGATAACTTTAAGCCGTCGCTTGCCCAAGCTGCTCGCATTGCCTCGCTGATTGATTGAGTTGTGTAATTAAAAGGTCTATGACCTGCCACCGATAGCGGTGTAAGTACACTATGATAGGCATTATTGAAATTTTCCACCATATCAGCCGTCAGAGGGCTCTCTAGCATTTCCATAATAGGATAAGACTTATAAGCGATTTGAACGGCCTTATCGGCTGAATATCCAAGCACTACTAATTCACGCACCATGCTCTCGAATTGCTCGAGTATATTATCAAGCGTTTGGCTCGTCTGTGTCATTATTGCCACCGTTTAGATCATCATCGTCATAAGTTTGGTCTTGGGCTTTAGTGTCGGCCGCTGTCTGTGCCTCTTTAACGATTGCGTCTTTAGTTTCCTTTTCCAAATTAGGCATGTAAGCGTCAATTACTTTCTTTAAGATTTCATTGTCGAATGTGTCGGACTCAAATTCTAAGTCTTTAGCCTGTTGTGCCTGTGTAAGGCTTTCAGTAACATCATTTACCTTGAAATCTTTTGGATATTCGCAAAAATACTCTAGGTTATCGCCGCTCCATAGCTTATATAGCTCGATAATGTCGTACTCTGCATTCTCGCAACGCACTGCAAAGGCTGCAAGATTTTGATTAGTACGCTCGAAATCCCATTGTTTAGCGACGCCGCTCTTGGCTTGCTGTACGCCGATAACGCTATCAATACCACTCATTCGATACATCTCATTGATGAGCTTATCAATTTGAGCCATAAGCACCTCGGCTGGCCCTTTATCTGGTGCGATAAAGTTCGGCGCTTTGCTTGACTCAAATGGATATGCGAGCAAGTTGTCTGTACCGATTGTTACATCTTGCAAGCCGTTATTATCGACTGGCATAGTTAATATGCTAAATGTTTGATTGTATAGAATTTGAGAGAGTAAAGAGCATAGGTTATATACATGAGCATTCGTTTTAGCGATACTCAAATACTCTGGCGGCGGAAGAATATCACGTTTACGTGCCGCCCTGCCGAACCATTGAACGATTGGAATACGTCCGATATTATGCTCACCTTTGTCGATGAGTTTATTCTCATCATCTGTGATTTTCCATTCGGTAGGCGTCCATGTATGGCAACGTGCTTTGATTGTACCGTCCGCATTCTTCAAATAGGTTGCATAAGTAAATAATTTGAGCTTGCCGTTGTCGTCAAACTCATAATTCACTACATTCTTAGGCTCAACAGCCGTGAGGTAAGGCATAGACCTATTAGCCAAAGTTTCAGCCAAAGAGCTGCCGAACTCGCTCACGTTATCCACTACGATATACATAACGCCATACAGCTTAGCAGCTATAGCATTCTGCTCTATAAATTCCTGTAACGATGTGCCTTGGCGGTCTACATCGTTGATAAACTCATCAAATAATACAGATTTCCCGTATTCTCGCTTGATTTCGTCTTTGAAGATTGGATCTACAGAGGCATTCAAAATAGGCCCTGTGTAATTTAAGTAGTAAGCTATCTTACGTCTAAAAGCGATTGACTGCGTACTCTCTCGAGCGTGTTCCGTAATCGCCGTTCCAGTAGCGAACATACCGCTACCATAATAGGCGTCATGTAACAGCTCATACTCCTCTAATCGAGGGTTATTGTTAATTATTGCCATGTTGCCCCTTTCTAATTGATGTTAATTCTGCCGCTACGAACCTGCGGCGCATTGATTTTCTCTGCTATGCCTGTGAGTGCGTCTGGGCCGTCGTCGTGCGCATTCTTGCCCTCTCGCTGGTACTTCGTAATATCAGCAGCGAACTGCGGCCACCTATCACGCCAATTCTTAGGCATATATACATGGTTCATAACCCATGTAGCATTAGACTGAATGCGAGCTATCTTATTGCCGCTTTGATGAAAAGCATTGATAGTGCATTTATTCGAGTTGTATTTGTTTTTGAGGATACTTTGAACATTACGGCTAAACCCTCGGCCGCCGTTATTGCTTTCTATGTCAGCCACATTTACGCCGTTACGATGTAGCATATCCGCTACCGCTGGCTCTGTGGTTTCCATAGCGTCTTTGGTGTATATCACATCGAGGATATAAGCCTCGCCGTCATATATGCCATATACAATACTTGCCAAGTAGTCGCTGCCTGTATCAGCTGTGTCTGTATAATTCTTGATACATGAAAATAACACGTTACCCTTATCATCTCTTGGCAACGTGTCATATGTGAGTATTTGACTATATAAGCACCCTTTAAGGTCTATCGGTATTTGCTGATAGTTGGCGCTGGCAATATCCTCGCCCATAGCTCTTACTTTTGATGTGTAAGAGGCTTTGGATAGCACCTCTTCGCAAAGCATAGAGCCGTCATCTTGTAAAGCTTTCATCGTAATGACTTTGGCTTTAAATAACGGATCGTCCTTAAAGTGTTCTATCGCTCGGCCTGCTAAGTCATCGCTTGCCCAGCGTGTCATGATAATGATAATCTTGCCGCCCTCTTCGAGCCGTGAAAGCATGGTATTAGTAAACCATTCCCAATGTTTCTCTTTCACACTGGCATTGTAGGCCTCTTCGCTATTTTTAATGATATCGTCGATGATTAAGAGTGTAGCGCCAAAGCCTGTAGCTGTACCAGTTGGCGAGGTCGCAAGGTATGAGTTAGTATAACCCTCTAAACTCCATAGGTGCGCCTGTGCGTCGCCTACAGCTACTCTTACATTGGGGAACACATCAGAGAATACAATAATATCCTCATCGGCCTTATTCTCTTGAACCGCATTTCTAACTGACTTACTAAACATTTTAGAGAGCGTTTCATTGTAAGAGCCTGTCATTACTTTAATAGCTGGGTTATTGCCCATGCACCATTGCGTAAGGTGCTGTGCGGTCAAACTCTTGCCATGCCGAGGCTATGGGGGCAGGTTCAATATAAGCACGTTATACTCATCATTTTTAATAAAGTCCTCTAGCTCGTTGCACAGCTTAACTAAGTACTTACGGCTTTTTTTGTAAAAACTGCCTGTCTTTAACTGGCAATAATAAAAGAACTCACGTCTTGCGAGTTCTCGTTTTGCTAGCTGTATGATTTTTTCTTTGTGATCTCGAACCTGCACCCCATCACCCCCTTTGCATGACTATATACAGATTGCTGCTATTCGTCGCCTATGAGCTTTTTAATATCAGCCGTATCAATACCCTCAAATGGGTTTTTCACCTGCACGGCTGCGTCTACAACTTTAGTATCTCGCCATGCCTCTGGGTTTCTATTTTTAAGCCAGAAAATAAGAGAGGTAGAGTTAGGCTGCACGTGTTTAGTAACAACCTTAACAGGAACTAATATTTTCTCTCCTGTTTCTCTATCTTCCATTCCAATTTGTGTAACTTCATCATAAGAATACCCCATAGCACTTTTAAGCAAGGCGTTTTCAACCATAATGTCTACTACTTCCTTACCTCTTTTTATGGCCTCCGCAAATTGAGGATATTTCTTTTTCCAATCATAAAGAGTTGTAGTAGTAATGCCGATATTATGCGCTATCTGCTCATCTGTGAGGCCGTTGCGAGCCCAGCCCTCGAGCTTGATTAAACTGTCGGCCTCTAGCCATTCTTTATATAAGCCTTTTCGGCCTGCATTACTCTTTTTCTTTGTCGCCACGATCTCACCTCTTTTATATGTGTAAATACAAAAACACCTCGAACAGAGTACCATAATCTCTGCCGAGGTGTTTTTGCGTTGTTAGTATATTTATAGTTGAAAGAAGGATAGAATGAAACGTATAATCACCATTCACCACTAACATAGTACCACATATATTTAGTACTGAATATGACAGCTTTATGACAATTTATAGAGCGTATGCACCAAATAAATATATGCTCAAATCATCTATCCCTTTATCTAACCACCTATATACGTTTCGCTCTACCGTGTTATTCTTTTCTGCGATTTCTGCAATCGTTAAGTCGTTGATATACCTATCAATTACACAGTCGCAATAGTGCTTATTATTGTTAATGCAGGTTATGCGGTACACCTCGAGCATTTTGTCTATATGCTCGATGATTAGCTCGGTACGCCGCTTACTTGCGAGAATGGTTTCAATCTGTAGTAACCCTCTGCGATTGAATACCTCATACAACACAGTTTGTAAATCACTAGGCGTGAGAGTATCCTCTGCCTTTGCAATAGCGCTCTTACAATGTGCTTTCATGGCCGTATAGCCCTCGAGTAGCGTTGTAGTATTCTTATAGGCTCTTTCGTTTTTCTTGGCGAGCATATCCTCATTGCGCCTATTAAATTCTGTTAAGGCCGTTTGTGCTGCTGTTTCTGCTGCAATCTTAACGATAGCCTCTACCTCTGACTCGGTAAAAGTACGCCCCTTACATTCCATTCAATCACCCCCATATATAGCGAAAACCAGCAGCCAATAATAGTATCATTCCGATTGCCACCAGAACGCTGAACACAATAGAGGTTACGAACATAAGGTTTATGCGCCTATTGAATTTTTCCTCAACAGCAAAGTGTGCCGCCAATCGTGCTTTTTCTAATTTTTGCATTCGTCCATAATCTGTATAGCCTTTAAAATGTAGGCGATCATTGTTATTCTGATTTTCCAATTCTAACCGCCTTTCCGTTCTTGACTTTGTAAATAATTTCTTCCTCAAAATACACGCCATTCGGTATGCGATTATTCCTTATGAGCCATTGACGAATTAGTTTATCGAGCGCTGTGTCTAATTCCTCTATTTCCCCTGCTTGCACATCGTCAAGCGTTCTATAGTCGAAAATTTCATCTCTTAGTAGCCCATCTACCCAACTGATTAAGTAATCAGCCATTCCAGCAGTATTAGGCCACCATTGAGAGCAGCGAACCAGATAAAATATATCCTTTCCGCACCTTTGAGCCTCTTTTAAACCTTCCTCTTTTGCCTCTTTTAAGCCGTGTATTTCGTTTTTTCGAGTCCATTCATAGCAGCCACTCTCAAGAGTTACGATATAAGTATCAGTTTTCATCGTCGCCACCTGCTAACCTTACATTTTTAGGCACAGTTCTATTTTCTCCAAGCTCACTCCAACTTGTTCGGCCGTCGCTAAAGTAATACACCTCTCCGTATGCAAACTTTGAAAAATGTCTATTTACAACTACGCCGTTATTATATCTAACTTTGATAGGCGTATCTACAGCCACCTTGCTCCAGTCAACAATACCGAGATACTTGCCAATATCGAGATAATTCGGCTCGTTAAAATCTGGCAGTAAATCAGCAATAAGCCCTACCCCATATCTATTTACGCCGCCATAATCGTACCTATCGCCATATTTTATAAGCGGTTTATCGACGCCAAAATATATGCCAAGCACGCTATCGAATACGATGTAT
Organism: Veillonella parvula; assembly: GCF_048309325.1. Classification (GTDB taxonomy): domain Bacteria; phylum Bacillota; class Negativicutes; order Veillonellales; family Veillonellaceae; genus Veillonella; species Veillonella parvula_T. The sequence continues at coordinate 218,155 of NZ_DBFBTX010000005.1, read as the reverse complement.
CTAACTCCTTTATTGTATAGCTTTTGTAACAGCCATTTACAGCCCTCTTTATCGTTCATTTAAGTACTCCCTTCCGATAAATTTATCAAATCGCATTTGTACATATCCTATTAGGCTTTCTAAAACTTCCTCTGGTATATTGTTAAGAAATTCCTTTTTAAACTTGAGCCTTAAATCAAAGTCGCCGTCATACCAAATAATAAATATTTCTTTTCCACGCTCTACAAGGGCTGGCTTAAGTGTTCCAGCTTTCCCATTAATAGCGAGATCATCGCTGCTTTTTATTTGCATATAATCAACCTTTAACCGCCTAATGTTGGGCATTCGCATTCCCAATCCCATAACTCTTGTTTCTTGAATTTCTTAATCTCATAACTCAGCTGCTCACCATTGCGACTGAACTCAAATCCCTCTGTGAACAGCATTCCTTTTTCATAGCATTTTCCTCTGATATCTATGTTGTACTTCTTAGCAATCGCAGAGTACCCATTCATATCTACTTGCCATGCATGTCTGACCTTAGCTGTAAAGATAACAAAATCACTATCAATTTCTATATCACTCGTTGCCTCTGGTATATCACAACGAGCTATATATGACCTATGAACGGATTTAAACCATGCGACATAGGGCGGTATATTCGGTTCTAGTATATCGCCATCAATCTTCGGAAGAGCTTCATTGAACTCACCTTTGATAAAGTTACATATCTCTTCCGGTGTTCCTCTAAACTTAACCCAGCCCTCGCACCAATTTGGCATTTATATTCCCCCTTTTATCTCATTACTACCTTTAACCGCTTACCCATTGTATAGCTATTGTCGGTAAGTTTAATCTTGCTGTCCAATAATCTGAGGTCGATTATGTCCATAACCTCTATCACATTATAGCCTAAGCTATCTTTAACTTTGATGAACACTCTATAAGGCCTATCTTTAGCAATCTTTCGAGCGTAATTTAGAGCCTTATCAAGCTCTTTGTTCGTGATATAATCTGCGCATTTCAAGATTAAACTAGCACCTTTTGAATATTGATGTATCTCGAACTCATCAAAGCCATGTTTCGCTAACTCTTCCATGTTACATAGCATTATTTTTCACCTCTCTGCCCATTAATCGATACAGTTCGCCTTTTACATATGACCTCGTAGCCTCGATATAGCTATCTAGTTCGTTATTCTCTAAAATTTCAGCTCTGACTATGCTGCTTAAATCGACTTTTACACAGCAATTTTTATAACGCCAGATATACCCATATATAAAGCCAATCGTCAAAACACTTTCTCTTTGCTCAACGCTGGGAATGATTATATCGTTATCTATAACAATAGTTAAAGCCATTCTTAACCGCTCTAAATTTTCGATACTTTCAAATCTATTCATACTTGCCTACTTCCTAAGGTCGGCGCTCACATACGCCGCTAATGACACTGCGAATGTACCAAGAGTTAAGCCAATCAATCGCAATACATCGCCGCCAGTTACGCCGAATAGTCCAATTAACCAAAGTACCGCCGCAATAGCGAGCGCAATAAGCTCAACTTTCAATGCTAGAATAAGTACTATGGATACTGTGTATAATAATGCTTTCATATTTTTCCCTCTTTCTCGATACTCATAATATGTTTTCCTATTTCCTCTACCACGTTTACAGTAACAGCATTACCAGCTTGCTTATATAGTTGGCTATTACTATTTACAGTCGCTGCTTTCTCGAATTGTTCATCTGTAAAGCCTTGTAAACGCCAGCATTCTTTAGGTGTGAGTTTTCTAATTCTTATCGGTTCCCCATTCCCATTTACAAGCACGCCTAAATTATCGCTTTCACAACGTGCTCCATTTCCTATACGATGTACTCGCCTATCAATATTAGGCAAGACAACTTTCGGAACATTTTTATACGCAGACGCCATTAATGTACGTGCTATACCGCTTGCGTGTACTGTGTAATCATTTTTATATGCGGTAACATTTCCTAAATTATGCACACCAATTTCTGTAATGGTATATAAACCAGTTTTTGCACCCATTCCGCCACCTTGTGCTGATAAAGTGCAGCTTGTTCCCTCTGGATCGTATACCCTCATGCCTTGGGAACCGCCAAAGATTTGTTTAAGAGTTGTTGAGTTTTCTCTTGGTTTAGGTAATAACTTTTCGGGACATTCTCTTCCAGAATATCCAACAATATACACTCGTTCTCTGTTTTGTGGCACTCCATAATCTTTGGAATTATACACTTTCCATTCGATATTGTACCCTCTTTCGGCCATTTCACTGATAACGTTGAGGAACCCTGTTCCATTGTCGATTGATAGCAAGTTTTTAACGTTTTCACACACAAGCCATTTGGGTTTATTTTCTTTGCACTCATCTAATAACCTCATAATTTCATAAAACAAACCGCTACGAGTACCCTGTTTTATCCCTTTTTGTTTCCCTGCGATACTCACATCTTGACAAGGAAAGCCGAAAGTCCATAAATCAGCCTTTGGCAATTCCCAGCCTCTAACTTTTGTTACATCGTTTCCGAACCATAAATTCGTTGTATCGTACATTGCTCTATATGAGGCCTGTGCAAATTTATCAAATTCACACCAGCCTACGCACTCCATGCCTGCTCGCTCTAAGCCGCTATGAAAGCCACCTATACCGCTGAAAAAATCTATAAATTTCATATATTCCACTCTATTTCACTATAACTGCTCAATTCTATCTAACAAATCGAATACCTCGTCGCTTGTTAAATATCCGATTACATCATCTGTGATTGGCGTATCATAGCAAAGCTCGCCATGTTTTAATACAGCCAACTCATAAGGCTGCGCCTCATTACAATAAGCAATACCGCCAGTAATTACAGAGGCGCCATATCCGTTATCAAATTCAAATTTCCATTGTTCGCCGTCCATACGTGGCGTATTGCTTACCAGCCCATTGTGTGCTTGAAAATCTTTGTATTCTTCCATTGTTAACTCCTTTTATCCCTTAAAAAATACAAGCCAGATTGTTTTACCCCTACGTTGGCCAATTACAGGCTCGCTAGGTAATAACGCTTTTACATCTGAAAATAGTACTTGTTCCTCGTTCCACTTAAAAATTAATGTTCCATTTTCTTTTAACACTCGCCAGCACTCTGAAAGTCCTTGTTTAATATCGTCTTTCCAGTTTGGCCCTAGTGTTCCATATTTAGCTTTTAAATATGATGTTTCACCTACATGTTTTAAATGCGGCGGATCAAAGATAACTAGATAAAATGTTTCATTATCAAAAGGAATGCTTGTAAAATCTGCTACTATATCTGGGCTTACTACTAACTTTCTGCCGTCGCATAGCGTGGTGTCTAAAGTTCTGTTATCCATATATAAAGCGCTTTCATGTTCCTTGTTAAACCAAAACATACGAGAGCCACAGCAAGCATCTAATATTTTCATATCTTTATTTCCCATTACTGTAAAACTCGCTCACTATCTAGCACTCCCATTCCTTTTATTTCGTCAATAAGCGCCGCTTTTGCCTCATCAAATAGCTCTGTATCGTTGCCAGCAATAATGCATAAGGCTTGCTCCGCTACATCGCACACAAAGGATAACAGCTCTACTGTGTTACAATTCTCTGCTGTAAGTGTAAAGTGCTTACCGTCATATTCAGCTTTTATGTTTCTGTTCATAAGCACCTCGCTAGTCTTGAATTACTAATTTGTCAATTTCAAGCTCTACACAATCAACGTATACATCGAGCGTATTGTCTACCTTGCCGCAGTCAATCGTGATTTGATCATTGATAGTTTTTAGCACTTGTTCTTTTAATTTTTCGGCGTGAGTCTCGCTATTAGCATTGAGCCAAACATCAAGGCCAATAGTACCTATCAGTTGCAACCTGTACTCTTTTTCATTCTCATTCATGGTGTGTGATGTCCTTTCTGAAATAGCTTTCTAAATTCTTTATAAGAGATAGAGGTAGGGGCTTTGAGCTTTCCATAGCTCCTAGTTGGCGCAACCTTTCGGCGTTTAAGCTTTTGAGTGGTGTCGCACTCTCTAGCTTTTTGCTGCGCGTATTCATCGAGTAAGACAGTATCATCATTTACTGGCTGAATAGTGATCTCGGCCCTTGGTCTGTCTTTGTCAATGCCTGCAATTTTCGAGCCGTCATAATTGACGATGTACTTATCATTATCAATCACGCCAGCCGCTTGCAGTATGTCGCTAGTTGCTTGTAATAGGCCTACCAAATCTGGCCAATGCGCTCGGTTTTGTAAATAATAGCGGCACAGCACCGATACTGGCCCATGAATAGCCTGCACTCGCCCCAGCTGCATGAGAGCAACTTGCTCATACTGTTTAAACGCTTTTGACGGTAAGAGTACTCGTTTATTGTTGATGAGTGCTATTCGGCTGCTGTTCTTTTTCGTTCTTGGTTGGCCCAATATTACAATTTCCAACTTTACACCTCTATATCTTTTAAATTATTTTCTAATTCTATGCGGAAAATTTCGTTATTTTGCCGCCTTTAGCCATTCGCTCGATAATTCCTATCGTGAGAATTTCAAACTCGTCTTATAGGGCGTTTAAATGAATTTTTATCATCTATGAGAGGCACCCATAAAAACAGCCTCTTGATATTCACCTCGTAAGCGATCATATATACGCTGGCTGTAGTTATCCTTTGTCCAGCTATCGCTATAGTTAGTGGTGAGGATAATCGGCCGCATTCGGTTGTAGCGGTCGATGATGATACTCTCGACCTTTGCGCTCACCCATTCAGATTTTGAGTATTCAGCCCCAAAATCATCGAGGAGTAAGAGCGGTACATTCCGCAGCTTTTGCTCGTAGCTCATGAATGCCACGCTATCGCCCTTGGATAAGGTGAGCATATTGTCTAAGAGATTTGGCATTGAGATCATCAATACCCCTTTGCCAATCACTAGGGCCTCTTTTAACAGGCATACACCGAGAGAGGTTTTTCCTGTGCCAGCTGGGCCCCTCAATATAAGGCCCTTACCTGTGCTTAGATTTTCTTTTAGGTTCTGCCTATAATCGATCACTATTCGATATGCCTCGGCGTTTTCCTTTGGAAATTTCCCATTTTGCTTTAGCCACTCAAAGCTCATATCGTAATAGCGGCGAGGTATGCCCGCCGTTGCATATTCTTTCCCTTTATCCTTTGAAATGACAATCGGCTCGTTATAGACAGGCTGAATAAATTCATAATCAGCTTTGTCCGTGTGCCCTTTCGTACTCTGCTTTCCAGTCGACTGCCTCATCTTTAGCTTTTCGATTGCTGCTGTTACGTCTAGTTGTTTCATCGCTTAGCCTCTTATTCTTCAATACCCCCTCAACATATTTAATTGATGTTTTCCCCCTATCATGTGTAATGTTAATCGCCTCGATCACTTTCTCTGCTCCATATTCATCGGTAAGGGTTTCTAAAAGTTCTTTTATAAAAGAAGAGATGTCTCCGAAAGTATTAAACCAAGTTGAGAATACATCGTTTTGAATTACTGTATTTTTCTCTTTACTTTTCTTTACTTTACTTTCCTTTACTTTTACTTTACTTTCCTTTACTTTACTTTGTGTACTTTTGTATACATTAACTGGGGTTTCTGCAACATTAACTATAGTTTCTGCAACATTAACCCTAGTTTTTGTATACATCATGTCAACATTAACTAGGTTAATGTCAGCATTAATTTTTACCGATTTTCTGCGCTCCGTGATTTTAAGGTATCTATTTTGTATCCCCTCAGACGTTAGGACTCGAAAATTGTCGTAAATTCTAAATGAGAATAACCCTACCTCACACGCTCGATTTATGACATTTTTGACATAGTCTGTATCGAGGTTTGTATCAAGAGCGATGAGTGCTATATCATCATCTTTAACATTCATGAAATAGCCCTCATCTCTATAGATCGCTGCGAATATGTATATCAGCACAGCAATAGAGCTGGCCCCACACGAAAGCATGATTTTTCTTATTTTCAAATCACTTAAAAACCCTACATCAAGAGGGAAGTACTCAACCCCTTTCGCTTTAGGTCTAGCCATTATTAAAACTCCTTATCTAATAGGTGATAACGTAATATAATCTCTATCGCTCGTCTTTCCATATAGCCCAATCTGTAGACCATAGTCTAAAATGCTTTTTACTGTATTAGCTGAAACACCTGTTTCCTTTTCGGTACGTACCATAAAGGTAGGTGTATAAGGAATATAGAACAGCTTTAACGCTGCGATATGATCCCTTACTTTCACCCAGTCAGCGCCGAATTGAGCGAGCATTTTGTCATTATTATTCACGGCCGACTACCTCGCCTGTGTTGGCGTCGATAATCTCGCCTGCTACGTTGTAGGTGTCGCCGCTCGTCTCTGTTGCTGGTTCGTCATATTCTGCGTCGATAGTTTCACCGCTGAAATCGACGTCAAACTCGCCGTCTTTATTCATGCTGATTACGCCACCGTCATTACTTAATGCTTGGCTCATTTGAACGCTTTCAATGCTTAGAGGGCCGAACTTGGAAAGTAAGCGTTTGAGAACGGTTTTTTCAGCCATAACATTGAAATCAGCAAGGCCCCATTTATCGGTGCCGCCCTTATAGTTTTGGCTGTATTTTTTGGCATGCGCTTGCATTTCGTCAAGCGTCATGAATAGCATTTTTTCAAAGCCGTTTGTGAGTCTGAAATAGGCAAGATAACCGATAACTTTATCACCTGTACGATTACCGAACTTAAATTTATCGAGCAAGCGGTTCTCGTATTCAAGCTCGCCCTCGTATACTGTTTTAGCTCCAATGTCTACATATTGGCCGCTGCGTTGAGCTAGTTGGATATAACCTTTATAGCCAAGTTGGAACTGTGCAGCACCTTTATAAGGCACAATATACGCAAAGCCCAAGCTTTGATTAATCGGCAAGTCTAGCATAGCCGCCTGTGCCGCTGCCCCAATGACTGTGGCAGGGTCTGCTTTCATCAAGTAATTATTGTTATTTGTAACTGCAATAATACTGCTCATAAAGCCAGCTGCTTTCTTGCCTAGCATTTCCTCAAATTTTTTCTTGTATGCTGGGCTTTCGAGCATACCTTTTAATGTTTTAGCCTCTTTTGCGGCTGTGATAGTGTTTTTCTTTAATTCAATTCCTGTTGTTGTTGCCATTATTATTTATCCTCGCTTTCTGGGAATGCGTCGCCTTTAATACCTGCAATATAAGCCTTTAATTGCGCCACTTCACCTTTTGCGTTATCTAGATCTCTTTCTCTACATCGAATAGACCAATCTCGGCTAGAAATTGTATCATTCGCCTTTTTGAGTTCAAGTTCTAGCTCTTCTATTCTTTTTAAAAGAACTTTCCGCTTAGGTTTATTTTCCGTTGTTTCAATTGTTGTTTTTTCTGTGTTTTCCATTATTTTTTCATCTCCCCAATAATTAACACTTCATTTTCAAAATCGATATATATCCCTTTTATTTCAGCTGTATGCTTAGATGTATCAAAGGGCGTTCTGATAATTACATCAAACTCATCAGGAATAGCCTCGAGTAATTTTCTTAGGTTATATACCTCAATCATTTATCACTTCACCTCAAATCTACGACTAGGCTCACCCTGCTTGATGTAATTTGTATACATTTCTGGGTGATCGCTCTTGAATTTTTTGCTGTCGAATGTTTCACGAGGCTTGCTAGTTTTCCAAGATACAACATGCTCGCCAGCTGTAGCCTTTTCGTTATCTTTCATATAGTCCTTTAAAAGATTTTCAATACCTCGCTTTTGAGCCTCCAACTCTGTGAGCTGGTCTTTGATTTTTAGATAATCGATTACAGCGTTGCCGTATTCAGCAGGTAGCTCAATAACATTACCGTTACTGTTTTTATAAAGTTTTTTGAGTGCCTCGCTGCAAGCCTTGCTATCGTCTGGCGCTGGCATGGTTTTAGTTTCCACTAACCGCCAAAACTCTCGGCCAGTATCAATAATTGCTTGGATAATCTCCTCATTTCGTGGCACCTCTTTATAAACAAAGGTGTTACCACCAATAAGAGCAGCTATCCACCAGCTAGATTTACCAGTAACAGCCATATAGTGCTGACATTGCACATAATAAGCGTCTGGCACGCTGTCGTCTTTCCACTCATCGGCTTTGAATGCGTTCGCCGTCTTGCATTCAAGGCCAGCGTCTAGTCCGACGATTTCTCGGTCGATATTGGCGAGTAAATATGGATATTCCTCGCTCTGTAATGTGAAATTGTTATTACGTACCTTGTAGCCTGTACGCTTTGAAAATTCCTGCGCTACAATGTCCTCGAGGATAGTGCCCCAGTACATTGGCTCGCTTTCCTTTTCTTCGACTGTATCGCTCGTCTTATCAAGCCATACATCGAGAGGGCTGCGCCATTGATTAACGCCTAGCACGGCGCTCATATCAGAGCCGCCAAGTCCTAGCTTGCGAACCTTTAGCCACTCTTCACGAGTAGCACTTTTACTGTCAAAAATCTTTTTCATTGTGTAATGTCCTTTCTTTGACTTTTAACGATAATTAATATAAAATTAGAGTGTGTGATGTTCCTTTCTTAATTGATTGGAATATAGGGCCGTTCGCCTTTGGTGAATGGCTCTTTTTTTATACTTAGATCTACCATTTAATAAGAGCCTCACCTGTACACCACCAGTAAGCAGTGGCAAAGAAAAAAACCAATGTTAAAAAAGTGAATAAAGCCATTTGTAACGATGTAGGCTCATCACTTTTGCCTAGCCGTCTAGCTTTCATCGGTTTTCTGTGTCTTGCTTTTAATTGTTGAGTCATCATCGTTACTATTTCCTTTCTTTAAAGTGATATACCAGTTGGCTTAGAATGTCGCCGTACACCCAGCCCATTAATTTATGAGCTCGCTTTAACTGCTGTACTCTCTTTTTCATGGTTTTTATCCCTTTCTTTTTTCCATGCCTCAAAATCTTTTATATTTTGAGGGTTATTGTAAAACTCATATATTGAGTCTATAAGTAGCTGCATATCATTTACCTATAAACCGATTAATAAAATACTGCTGCCCTTTGCCTGTTACTTTAGGCGTTTTGTTTATGCTGGTTCTGCCGTCTGAATGAGTGATAGCGGTTTCTTTAATTCTGAAAAGCCCCATTTCCATAGCTCTTTGAGTTGGCATATTGTAAGAGCCGCCTTTTCTTGAGATTAAAAAGCCCTCGTTTCTCAACCGCTCAAACAGTCTATTTTGTCCAATATTATGGCCGTTCTGATTTAAGAGTTTTGCTAGATCACCGATTAAAATATCGGTAACGCTAGAACTTACAGCGTCGGCAAAAAGCACTTTCGGCCGCTGCGCCTCAACTAAGGCTTTAGTTTTATTGTGCTGCTCTACCTCATCTGCATAAGCTCGCAAAGCCTCTGGCAAGGTTCTAGGAATATTTAAAGCGTAGCTGCCTGTTCTGCGTAATGCAGGGAGCACCTCGTGTGTTATCCAGCGTTTAAATTCTTTTGCCTCTGGTTTGCGGCTTGACATTACCAAGCTATATAAGCCATATTCATTAACAACGTTCGCCTCACCTTGACGCCCTAGATTTAATCTAGCCCGTTCATCTTCATCTAATCGCTTTAGCGTATCTGTTGTATTTTTGATTTCCAAACAATCGCATACATCTTTTGCTACAAACCACGGCTCATTATCTTGTAGGATAATTCGCACATTCCCAAACATTGCATTATTAAATACTTGTAATTCGTTCATTTTTTCACCCCCTTTTATAAAAAGTAATCAATCGTAGTACCAAAGAAGTCGGCAATCTTTTTAAGATTATCTAAGCTCGGCTTGTATCGGCCTTGTTTCCAAGCCGTCATGGATGATGTTTTAATATCCAATGCCTTGCACATTCTATAAGGCGTAATATTGTTATCTTTTAACAGCTTGTCAATTTTTTCATACATATTGTAAATTCACCTCTTTTCTGATATATTTGAATTAGTTAATATTTGTTAGCTAATATTTACGAATTTGAGTGTTTTTGTGATTATCTCGCATTTGTTAGCTATCTTGTGATTACATAATAACTCACATTTGCGAGATAGTCCAATTAAGCTTTCATAAAAATTTTAAACAGAGGCTTAAAAATGAATAAAAATATAGTTTGGGAACGCATAGAAACATTAATCAAGAGAGAGAACATCAGTGCTTATAAGCTAGGTAAAGATACAGGAATATCTACGGCCTCGCTTACAGACTGGAAGAAAGGCCGCTCATCGCCAAAATTTGACAAACTAAAAAGGATAGCGGACTATTTCGGTGTGTCTGTATACTATTTAACTGGCGAAGTTGACGACTTCGACTCTGCTCGTCAACAAAAGATAGGCTTTATAAAAAGCTGCGGTGTTGATACAGATTTCTCGCACTACGACGATGAAAGTATTGACGATATATACGTCGCCATGCAATTAAGAGGTGCGGCGGCGCAAAATAAAAAAGCATCCTCTCGCATTGACGTAAAAGAGAACGCTCAAAATATGGATTTAAAAAAATTATTAGGTAGCCATAGCGTGATGTTCTACGGTGATTATGAGTTGAATGACGAAGAAAAGAATATTATTGAGGGTGTAATTCAAGGGGTGTTATCGCGTAAAAAGAAATAAAAGTATTATCATGGGTGAAATTAAATTAGGGGGGTAGTATTATGCGACGAATGTTGCCAAAAGTGTTAGAGGTTATTAAAGAGATGAAGTCGAACGATCCAGATGTCATTGCGTACAAATTGCATATTGATGTCCATTACAGAGCAATGCCGCTAAAGGTTAAGGGGATGTTACTTCGAACGCCGTTCAGCAGGGATGTCATTATTAACTCACGGCTAGACGCGAACCAAAAAAAGGTGGCGTTAGCGCATGAATTAGGTCATGTTATATTGCATAAAGGCGGATATAACTTATTTGATATTGACCTATTGACAGATAGGGATAAAAAAGAAAAAGAATATCAAGCAAATAAATTCGCTTTTTTATTAGTAGCGCATACCTGCTTGCGAAACTCACCAATGATGATTGACTCAATCAAGAATGAACGGGAGCTTACTTTTACCGACACGGTGGATCTGTTGAAAATATTTGAGAGTACAGGGTGTTATATTAATTAAAAGGGGTAAAATCATGAAGAAACTTATCATTACAGCATTATTGATTTTATCTATTATGCCAGCGCAAGCTATCACTTTGCCAGAATTGTCCAATTATAATAGCTATATAGAGTTACCTAATGCGATGAATGAAAAGCAGTTTATGCCTATTGATGTACAAGTTATAAATACAGGTAACAATACGCTAGAAATCATTACACCAATATATAGCTATATGCCAAGTTATAAAAATTTCATCATCACGGAGTTTGTAAAACACTATTATTATGACTTCAATAATCGCAGCATAGTGTTGGAATTAACACAAACAAACCTCATAGACGGCCGAAATGGTAAAGTACTAGAACAGTCTAACCATAAGCCACCTAAGCGAATTGAATTGCAACCAAATACATATGGTTATTTAGAGGCTATGATAGCGCTAGGCAATGCCCAACGCATAGGCAAATTTACACCGCCAGCAGCCCAATAAAAAAGAGCCCCTATCAAGGGGCTTTATTTCTACCTAAAATAAAATAACCGCCGAACGTATACATCGGCGGTTATCGGACAACACATGTCTTATCTTCTCTAATGAGATTATACTATTGAAAGGAATATCACACAATGACAAATACAAAAGATTTACAAACTGGCGTTATATACGCTCGTTATTCATCTGATAAACAAAGAGACGAGTCAATCGAGGGCCAAATACGAGAGTGCACCGAGTACGCTCAACATGAGGGTATATTAATTACTAAGATATATACAGATAGAGCTCTCTCTGCTCGCACGGATAACCGCCCAGAGTTCTTGCAAATGATCCGTGATAGCGCTCATCAATCATTTAATTATGTGATTGTGTATCAGCTAGATAGGTTCAGCCGTAGCCGTGAGGATAGCGCCAAATATAAGGGCATATTGCGCCGTAATGGCGTTAGAGTATTAAGCGCAAAGGAACATATTACCAATGAGCCTGCAGGTATCATCTTAGAAAGCATGCTCGAGGGTATGGCTGAATATTACAGCGTTGAGCTATCGCAAAAGGTGCTCCGTGGAATGACTGAAAACGCCCTAAAGGGAAAGATGAACGGTGCGGCTATTCCTCTTGGCTATGACTTAACAGAAAGCCACCATTTAGCCGTGAATGCTCACGAGGCTAAGGCGGTAAGGTTAATATATGACTTATATCTCAAACAGCACTCTATAGCCAAAATTAGCGATATTTTGCACAGTAAGGGCTATCTCACTAAGAAAGGCCGCAAGATTTCGCCGAGTGTAATTAAGAATATCCTGTCTAATGAGAAATATATAGGCGTGTATAGCTGGGGAGATGTTCGCATTGAAAACGCTGTGCCGCCTATCATATCTCGAAAGGTGTTTGACGAGGTACAAACTATTATGCCTACACGAATTAGAAATAAGGGCCGACGCTCTGAAATGTATAATCTATGTGGCAAGCTCATTTGTGGCGAATGTGGCGGCCATTATATGGGCTCTACAGCCACATCAAGAAATAAAGAAAAGCACCATTATTACGTATGTACTAATCGCCGAAAACACCATACTTGCGCAGCGCCAAATATTCGCCGTGATGAACTCGAGGACTTAGTTATTAACAGAACGCTCGAAATTCTAAATCAGCCCTCAAATATCGCTCGTATAGTCGATTTAGTTATGTCTGGGTATAATAACACTACCCAAGAGGCTAAAACGGCCATACAGGGCATAAATAATAAAATTAAGGCTATAGATACAGAATTAGATAACTGCATGACAGCAATTAAGCAAGGTTTTATCACGGAACGCCTAAAAGGCGAAATAGAAAACCTCGAGAGCGAACGCAATAACCTATTAGAGCAAAAAGCGAACCATGAGAGCGCTCTTATACCTATTAAATTTACAGCGGATCATATCGAGTACTTTCTCGAGAGAATGGCAAAAGAAAACCCTACCACCAAAGCAGGCCGCTCTCGTATTCTTGATACTTTCATTAAGAGCGTTACTATCTATAGTGATAGGGTCGAAATCGTATTTAATTACAAAAATGAGTTGCCAGCATTTAGCACTCAGTGCGCCGCTGGTTCGCATTTCAACATATTGGTGGGCCCACCTGGGATCGAACCAGGGACCGACCGGTTATGAGCCGGTTGCTCTACCCCTGAGCTATAGGCCCTCAGTTAGTTTCTAGCCTATTAATTATACCGAATAGACTATCATTTAGTCAAGGCAACTCAAATCTTAAGACTGTTTCATTAGCATAAAACGGTGAATCATATGATCTTCGTTAAATACGCCTTTAGTAGTTAGTGTAGTCGTTTGGCTATCTGTAGATTTAATGCCTCTTGCACTCATGCAGCTGTGAGATGATATAATGTGCACAATAACATCATCAGACCCTGTCGCTAAAGAAATTACTTCCGCAATATCTTCACCAATTTTTTCTTGTAGTTGTAAACGCTTGCAACACATTTCAGCTATGCGAGGAATCTTAGATAAACCTATGACACGACCTTTTGGTATATACCCAATACTGATACTCATATCATACATCAATGCCATATGATGTTCACAATGAGAGAAGCAAGTAATATCCTTTACTACTACCATTTGATTTGTATCTACAGCGAAGGTTTTACCATACATTTCTGCAATTTCAGCATTTGTATACTGAATGCCTTCATATACCTCTTCCATCATTTGAGCCACCCGTTTCGGTGTTTCTAACAAACCGTCCCGATTAGGATCCTCACCTAATGCTTCTAACAACTGATATATAAGCGATTCTATTTTTTTTGTATCCATATTTACCCCTTTATATCAAGATTCCATCAGACCTCATATCATACTATGCATTAGAAAAGATACTGACACTACACATCCTAACAATACTATACACCCTTTGCATCTGGATCCCAGACAAATTTATGGATTTGCAGTTGAAATCGTACATTCTGTAAATTATATGCTTTCATATAATCGATAATCGATGCCGCCTCAATCTGTCCCCATACAGGCGATACATATATTTGAGCCGCTGTAGGATATTGGTCAATTATACGACGCATACAATCTAAATCTTCTGGGGAGCCAACGACAAACTTGATGAGATCTCGTTCTGTAGCCGCCTTGAATATACCTACATTCATAGACTCTTCGGCTAAAGAGGACGGTGTTTTATAATCATAGGTAAACCACACATTCTCTCTCTGAAAGCTCGGTACAATCGTGCCATTTGTTTCAATATTGAAATCATAAGGGCTATTATTAAGCATCTCTCGTTTATCAAATTTATCTGCACCATTGATACAAGTTAAACCAGTTTGACCTGATGTATTATCTTGCATTATTTGAAGATTTCGGCGATTTAGCTCATCGATTAGCTCTACTACAGCTGCTTCTTGCAATAAGGGCTCCCCACCAGTAATAGTGATTCGATGATTACCTAAGCTTTCAATAACATTCGCCACCTCAGCTGCAGTCATCTCTGTAAAGACACTATCAATGCCATAACTATAAGTCGTATCGCAATAGGAACAACGAATATTGCAATCATGGAGGCGTAAAAATGTAGTCAGCAAGCCTTGCCGACTACCTTCCCCATCAATGGAGGAAAAAATCTCAATCACGTTCATAAATAGCTGTGTTCCCTTCAGATTCTTGAACCTCTACTTTAAAGCATTTTGGGCCCAATTCATCAGCAATCCATTTTGCCATATTCTCCGCAGTGGGATTAATGTCGCCTAGTACATCGTTGATATGGCGATGATCCAAGCGACCATGAATTTTTTCTTTAATAATCGTAAAGTCGATGACCATCCCGTTATGATCTAACTCTTCAGAACGAGCATGAACTGTAATAATCCAGTTATGCCCATGAAGATTTTGACATTTACTCGGATAATCTAGTTGTAATTGATGAGATGCACTCACCTCTAACCGTTTAGTAACTGTAAACATTATATCTCCTATCTATTACATAAGCTTTCAACTTATATCTATTACATAAGACTTATCGCTATTACATGAGACACTTCTCTACTACATAAGTCTTATCATAAAACGCTTTTTATTGTAAGATATTACCATTTTTTATTATAACACAAAAGGGTTGTAATACAGTGCTATACAACACTGCATTACAACCCTTAAGAGTTTCAAAATATTATAAGAAGTCTTTGATTTTATCACGTTTACCGCGATTGCGCAATTTAGTAAGCGCTTTACCTTCAATCTGACGAATACGTTCACGTGTAACATTGAAATGTTGACCAACTTCTTCCAATGTACGAGGCTTACCATCCTTCAAACCAAAACGTAAAATCAATACTTGTTGCTCACGATCAGTTAAACATGTAAATACATCTTCAATCTGCTCTTGCAGTAAGATGTAGCTAGCTGCATCGTCTGGAGCAATAGCATCTTGGTCCTCGATGAAGTCCCCTAAATGGGAATCTTCCTCTTCACCAATCGGAGTTTCCAAGGATACTGGCTCTTGGGCAATTTTCTGAATTTCACGCACCCGCTCTACAGTAATTCCCATACCTTCAGCAATTTCTTCTGGCAATGGCTCACGACCTTTGTCTTGCAACAATTGTCTGGAAATACGAATCAATTTATTAATTGTTTCTACCATATGTACAGGAATACGAATCGTACGAGCTTGGTCTGCAATAGCACGCGTAATCGCTTGACGAATCCACCAAGTAGCATATGTAGAAAATTTATAACCCTTAGTATAGTCAAATTTATCTACCGCTTTGATTAGACCTAAGTTACCTTCTTGGATTAAATCCAAGAACAACATACCGCGACCTACATAACGTTTCGCAATACTTACAACTAGTCGCAAGTTAGCATCTACCAATTTTTTCTTAGCCTTTTTGCTAAGCTGAATATCCTTATATGTAGCATCCTCTTGTGCACCAGCTTCGATTTGCTTAGCTAATACGATTTCTTCGTCAGCTGAAAGCAATGGTACGCGACCAATTTCTTTTAGGTACATTCGTACAGGGTCATCGATATTAACACCAGAATCAACACTTAAATCGATAGAAATTTTCTTCTCACTAGAAACTTCGTCTTCATCTTCATCTGTTTCAATTGTATGACTATCTGTATCATCTGCATCAATATCTGCCACAATCTCAACATTCAGTTTACCCAAAGTCGTATAAATATCATCTAATTGTTCCGCAGTAATTTCCGTCTGCTCATGAAGAGCATCTGAAATCTCGGATTGTGTCAACACACCGCTCTTACGGCCTTTTTCAAGAAGTTGCTCAACAATCTCCTCTATTTGACTTTTTTGTACTTTCTTAGCCACAGCGCTCTCCTTTTTAACCATTAATGATTTACTTAGACCATTCTCTAATTAAATTCTGTATTTCTTGACACTTATGTAATTCGCTAATAAACGTCGAATCTCCTGCTCGTTTTAATTGATCCGCCATAATCGAATGCGCTTTATACTGTTCACGCAATGAATGGAGCCTTATCTTGCGGATTAATGCAGGCACTTGTACCTTATATTCATCGTCACTCATGACGACCAACCTAGAGTAAATATCGTATTCTTGAGAAGATAAAACAGATTGAATTGCAGTTTCATCTAGACGACCTTCGGACTTATACAAGTTGAATAGCTTTTCTATTATACCTCGATATTCAATTTTTTCAAAGTCCTCTAATGGCAAATAGCTCATCATATGTTGTAATACTTCGCCATCTGTGAAAGCTAAGGGCAATAATTTTTCCGCATCTCCTCTTGGTAAATCCTGTGTTGGTAAAGGTGTCGATGCCGTATCCACTAATTCAATTTGTCCTTTTTTCACATAATCTCTAAAGTATCTAAAAATAGTACTATTATCAAGCCATAATGGCAATGCCAATGTTTTTAAAGCATCATCTCTCTGTGTTTGACTATCTATATTTGCAATATATGGGAAAACATCTGCCATAACAGCCTGCTTACCCTCTGTATCATTTGTATCGTGTTTAATTAAAGACTCACTTAATAGATAATCAAGAGGCTTAACAGCTTTAGCAACTAACTCCTTAAATGCCTGTCCCCCATGATTACGCACATAATCATCTGGATCTTTGCCGTCTGGCATGGCAAGGACACGCACCTTAAAATCCGTATTTTGCAATAATTCAATAGCTCTAGCAGCCGCCTGACGACCAGCACCATCCATATCATAAGCTAACACGATTTCTTCAGCCTGCCTCATCAAGATATGTCCATGATCCCTTGTATAAGCAGTCCCCAATGATGCTACTACATTAGTAACACCATGGTTATGAGCAGATATAACATCCATATAGCCTTCTACAAGGATGGCTTGTTTTTCCTCACGAATAGATTTATAAGCCTTATCAAAAGCAAATAGAAGTTTACCTTTTTCAAAGATTGATGACTCTGGAGAGTTTAAATATTTTGGTGTACTGTCATCCATAACACGTCCACCAAAAGCAACTACTCGCCCTTTACCATCCATAATGGGGAACATAATTCTATTTCTGAAGAAGTCATAAAATTGACCCTTTTGATTCTTTCGAACAAGATTCAACTCTAAAAGAATGGAATCATCAATGCCACGGTCATGAAAGGCACGATATAACTTATCCCAACCATTAGGAGCAAAACCAAGCTTAAATGTTTCTATGGTCGCTTGTGTGAGTCCTCGCTTTTTCAAATAATCTAATCCCACTTTACCAATAGAAGTTTGAGTAAGACAGTTATGGAAAAAAGTAGCCGCTAAATCAGAAGCTTCATACAGTTTTTTGCGTCTTTCATCTCTAGCTCTTTGCTCAGGTGAAAGTTTCGCCTCTGGCAATGGAATATTAGCCCGATTAGCTAGCCGCTCTAAAGCTTCTACAAAGGTTAAATGCTCTA
Organism: Veillonella parvula; assembly: GCF_048309325.1. Lineage (GTDB taxonomy): Bacteria > Bacillota > Negativicutes > Veillonellales > Veillonellaceae > Veillonella > Veillonella parvula_T. The sequence continues at coordinate 200,154 of NZ_DBFBTX010000005.1, read as the reverse complement.
ACTCCATAAGAAATTTAATAGCATTTCCTGATGCATGGCAACCAAAACAATAATAAAAACCCTTTTCAGGGGCTACGCTAAAGGATGGCGTTTTTTCATTATGAAATGGACAACAACCCCAATAGTTCTTGCCGCGTTTCTTTAAGGCTACATGCTCGGATACAACTGACACGATATCATTAGCATCTTTGATTTGTTCAATCAACTCATTTTCAAAATATCGGCTCATAGCCAACGCCTCCTTCCCCATATATATATTAATTCTATATACAAATAAAAAATCCTCTATTTGTAAAGCATTTTAATCAATTAAATTATTAAAAAAGCATAAAAACTTGATACGAATCATAGGAATCATCATCTACAACGCAATGTACATGATGATTCCTATACGCCGTATATAGCAATATGTAATTACCGAAACTTTGATAACAATAGGCTGCAATGAAAACATTGCAGCCTATACTTATCGCTTATAGCATATTATTTTGCGTAATCCACAACGCGAGTTTCACGAATAATTACGACCTTAATTTGGCCTGGATATTCAAGTTCTGACTCGATGCGTTTTACGATATTCCGAACAAGTAATGTAGACTCAGCTTCATCAATCTTATCCGGTTTTACTACAACGCGAATCTCACGACCGGCTTGAATAGCAAAACATTTTTCAACGCCTTCGAAGGATTCAGCGATTTCTTCCAATTTAGATAAACGTTTTAAGTAGTTTTCTAATGTTTCTCGACGTGCTCCTGGACGGGCAGCGGAGATAGCATCAGCGGCAGCTACTAATACAGCTTCTACAGTTTGGAACTCTTCATCACCATGATGAGCACCAATACAGTTAATTACTGCTGCACTTTCACGATATTTACGAGCCACATCAACACCGATTTGAACATGAGAACCTTCAAGTTCACGGTCTAATGCTTTACCAATATCATGAATCAAACCACCTCGTTTAGCCAAAGTTACATCACAGCCTAGTTCAGCTGCCATTAAACCTGCTAAATGAGATACTTCAATGGAATGTTTCAATACGTTTTGACCATAACTAGTACGATATTTCAAACGGCCTAAAATCTTAACAATTTCAGGATGTAAGCCGTGAACATCAGCTTCAAATGTCGCTTGTTCACCAGCCTCTTTAATAGTTTGGTCCACCTCTTTACGAGCTTTACCAACCATTTCTTCAATACGAGCCGGATGGATACGACCATCTACAATCAATTTTTCCAGTGCAATACGAGCCACTTCACGACGAATTGGATCGAAGCCGGAAAGAATAACTGCTTCTGGCGTGTCATCGATAATCAAATCAATACCTGTTAATGTTTCGAGTGCACGAATGTTACGGCCTTCGCGACCAATAATGCGCCCCTTCATTTCATCATTAGGCAATGCCACTACGGATACGGTAGTTTCCGCTACATGGTCAGCTGCACAACGTTGGATGGCAGAGGAGATAATTTCTTTCGCTTTTTTCTCCGCTTCATCCTTAGCTTGCTGCTCCATTTCCTTAACCATAATCGCCGTTTCATGGCGAATTTCTTGTTCCACATTCGTTAACAAGATATTTTTTGCTTCTTCGAACGTCATGCCAGAAATACGTTCCAATTCTGCCATTTGTTTTTCATACAAAGCTTCTACCTTTTCACGGCTTTGGGCTAAGTCAGCTTCTTTGCGATGTAAAGCTTCCTCTTTGTGCTCAATATTGTCTAATTTTTTATCCAAAGATTCTTCTTTTTGAAGAATACGACGTTCCATACGTTGAAGTTCAGAACGACGATCTTTATTTTCTCGTTCCACATCAGAACGGAGCTTATGAATTTCTTCTTTCGCTTCTAATAAAGCTTCTTTCTTTTTAGACTCAGCTGTGCGTTCACCATTTGCAATGATGCGTGCAGCCTCTTGCTCAGCTTGATTCAGTTTTCCTTCAGCAATATTTTTTCTTAAAAAATAGCCTACCCCTAGTCCAATCAGTACCATTACCACTGCAATTAGACTATACTCTAAAATTTCTTTCACCTCCTTTTAAGTTCTCAAAATTGAGCTTTCATGCTCCTTTTTATGCCCTTTATGCATTAAATTATCAATTAGCCATATCATCATATAAATAAATAAGGCTATTATTAATTTTAGACTTGAAAGCCCTTTCTGTCAAGATTTTACAAGCCTATCAAGGCCTCTTAAAAAGCATAATTTAGTCATAAAAATCATTGCATACAATTTGAATTGTGCTTGTTGAGAAACCTCTGTATTTGAGAAAATTAAATACCTTTACCCGAGGAGTCCGTTCTTCATTAAGAATAGAACCAAATTTTTTCTCTACCACCCGATAAGCAGCTTTTACCTCATCATAAGCAGAAATTTCTTGAGGAATCGCAAGTCCTCGAAGTTTCATTTTTTGCTTAATCATATAAGCACCGTATTTCTGTTCTTTCATCAAATAGGCTAATACCTGCTCAGATAAACGTTCATCATTAATGTAATCATAATCTCTAAGGCGCTCAAGGACCCTCTCAATGATAGGGTCCTCGAATTGTTTACGTCTCATTTTTTGCGTCAGCTCATAAGAACTAAGGAAGCGCTGAGCTAGGAAGCGATACGCTTGATCCATAGCAGCTTGCATCGTTTCGTCACTCATGATTATACTTCTTCAGTTACTTCTTCACCAATTACATCGATTTCTTCAGTGCCAACAGCCAATGTATCACGAATAATGCGATCGATTTCATCAGCTATTTGTGGATTCTCTAACAAGTATTGTTTAGCCGCTTCCTTACCTTGCCCCATACGTTCCCCATTATAGGAGTACCAAGCACCAGATTTATTAATAATTTCCATATTTGTACCAATATCAATAAGTGTGCCAGTTTTAGAGATACCTTCACCGTACATCAAATCGAACTCAGCTGTTTTAAATGGAGGTGCTACTTTATTTTTAACAACCTTAACTTTAGTACGGGCACCTACGTTTTCGTTGTTAGCCTTAATCAATTCACCCTTACGAACATCGAGGCGTACAGAGGAATAGAATTTCAATGCACGACCACCAGTTGTTGTTTCAGGGTTACCAAACATAACACCTACTTTTTCACGCAATTGGTTGATAAAGATGACAACAGTTTTGGATTTACTGATGATACCAGTCAATTTGCGCAAAGCTTTACTCATCAAACGAGCTTGTAAGCCTACGTGAGCGTCACCCATTTCGCCATCGATTTCCGCTTTAGGAACCAACGCCGCTACGGAGTCAACTACAACAATATCTACTGCACCACTGCGAACAAGAGCTTCTGTAATTTCTAGAGCTTGTTCTCCATTATCTGGTTGAGAAATCAACAAATTATTGATGTCTACCCCCAAGTTGCGAGCATATACAGGATCCATCGCATGTTCCGCATCAATAAATGCTGCAATACCACCTTGTTTTTGAGCTTCTGCTACAGCGTGAAGAGCCACTGTTGTTTTACCAGAAGATTCTGGACCGTAGATTTCAATTACACGGCCACGAGGGAAACCACCTACACCAACAGCAATATCGATAGCAAGAGAACCAGAGGAAATCACCTCTACATTCATGCGATCTGCCGCTTCACCAAGACGCATAATAGCACCTTTACCAAAATCTTTTTCAATTTGTTTTAACGCGTTATCCAACGCTGCTTGTCTGCCATCTACAGCCATTATTTTATTTCTCCTTTTCTGTTATATAAGTATAAACATAGTATAGTGCTAGCTCTGCCGCACTTTGTCTAATATCTTCTCGATTGCCAATTAAATTAGCTTTATGGGCCACTGTGCCATGTGGACCAGTAACACCAAACCACACTAGTCCAACGGGCTTTTCTTGAGTTCCTCCACCAGGACCGGCTATCCCCGTTGTAGAAACAGCATATGTTGTTTGGCCAACAGTTCGTGCCCCCTCTGCCATAGCCTTAGCCACTTGTTCACTAACAGCGCCATATGTATCTAACATATCTTGTGGTACACCTAAAACACGATGTTTCACATCATTACTATACGAAATGACACCACCCATATAGTACTCACTACTGCCACTGACATTAGTCAGTAATTTACCAACCAATCCTGATGTACATGATTCAGCAGTACTAATAGTACTATGTTCCTCTAACAAGGTTCGACCTAATGTTTCCTCCATAGAAATTGTTAAGTTGCGCCCTATGCGAGAGCCTAAGCGTTCTCGTATGATTGCATCCCAAGGATTAAGCAGGTCTTGTGCCGCTTCTAATGTTTCAGCCTTAGCAGTGATGCGAACCTCAATGTAGCCCTTTTTAATGAGCAAAGCTATGGTCGGATTAGATTGCTTCTTAATTAGATCCATCAAGGTGCTTTCTAAATCAATTTCACGAATATCATATACGCCATAACGATAGGATGTAACAACACCTTGAGAACCAAATCGGCCATTTAAATAAGGAACTACGCTCTCTTGGAACATGCCCTTCATTTCTCCAGGAGGTCCAGGTAAAAGTATGTACGTAGTGTCGCCATCTTCAACGACTACACCTGGAGCAACTCCAACAGGGTTATATAATACCTTTGCCCCTTCTGGTAATTGTGCTTCTCGCCGACTCGCATCGGGTATAGTACGGTTTACACTTTTAAAAAACCTTTCAAGCTCGTTCATGGCCTCTTGATTAAACACAATAGGTCTGCCAATTGAATCGGCAAGTACATTACGTGTAATGTCGCCCTGCGTTGGTCCTAGCCCACCAGTACTAATAACGATATCAGCCCTCGTACTAGCGAGCTGAAAAACTTCAGCCATTCGTTTCGGATTATCACCTACCACCGATTGATGGGCAATGGTATATCCTAGTTTATTCAACTCTTGTGCTAGCCATGATACATTCGTATTTACTGTATCACCTAGCAATAATTCTGAACCTGTAGAAATAAGTTCTACAATCATCAGATCACCTCCACAATCGAATGTATCGAACTGTGCATTATTCTACAACTGTAGCTACTACATCATAAGCAAAGCCTTGCTCTACTTGTACCTTAAGAATATCACTAGGTTGAATGTCTTCACCGCAGTCTTCAATGTACATATTACCATCTACATCAGGTGCTTGAGATTTCAATCGACCTTTTGCAAGCAAGGTGTTATTCTCGCCTTCTTCGATTTCCTCTACCATAGCATAATCAATGGTACCTTCTAAATTGCGATTGTTCTCTTCAGAGATAGCAGCTTGGATGGACATAAGAACGTGATAACGCTCTTCTTTGACCTCTTCTGGTATTTGGTCTTCACGAGCACCAGCTGGTGTACCATCTTCTTGAGAATACGTAAATACGCCCATATTATCGAATTTGATTTCTTTTACAAAGTCACAAAGTTCCTCAAATTGTTCATCTGTTTCACCAGGAAATCCAACGATGATAGAAGTGCGCAATGTAATATGAGTCGGTGCATTTCTAATCTTCTTAAGCAAGCGCTCAATATCATTGCGATCGTCTCGGCGATTCATTTGTTTCAAAATATCGTTATTAACATGTTGCAATGGAATATCTACATATTTACAAAGCTTTGGCTCATTAACGATAATATCTAACAATTCATCAGAGAAAAATGTCGGATATAGGTATAGCATGCGAATCCATTCTATGCCTTCTACAGTTGTTAATTCTTTTAACAATGTCGTCAACAATGGTTTACCATCATTAAGGTCGATACCATAACTCGTTGTATCTTGAGCGATAAGGACAACTTCCTTAACCCCGGTCGCAGCCAATCGTTCCACTTCAGCCTTGATAGACTCGATAGTACGACTACGGAATGCACCGCGTACCTTTGGGATAATACAGAATGTACACCCGTTATTACAGCCTTCTGCAATTTTTACATATGCACTATAACGAGGTGTTGTTTGAATACGAGGCATGCGCTCATCGTAGATATTCGTAATATTTTCCATGATACAACTGCGATTGCCGTGCTCAATAGCATCAACGGCTACCATAACTTGATCCCATGCACCGGTACCGATTAATGCATCAATTTCAGGAATTTCTTGGAATAATTCATCCTGATATTGTTGACTAAGACAACCTGCTACGATAAGGCCCTTACAAGCACCATCCTCCTTATATTGGGCAACCTCAAGGATGGTATTTATAGACTCAGCCTTAGCTTTTTCAATAAAAGTACAGGTATTTACAACGATAAGATCTGCTTCGCTTAAGTCTTCTGTAATCGAATAGCCATTATCTCTCAATAAGCCTAACATTACCTCTGTATCTACTAAATTTTTAGCACAACCTAGGCTAACATATCCTAATTTTTTCCCCATTACATATCCTTTCGTCACTAGATTCTTTTTATTTATTTCTTGGATTTATACAACTGACTTAGTCCTTACGGAATCGTACCTGGCTAACCCAATGATTTAACAATAACTTTTTACCCTCTAGGGTATAACCACCATTCACAGGCCATAACACTAAATCATGCCCCATAGAATCTTTTGGCTCATCCATCTCAGGATTAGTAAATATATAGGTAAAATTCTTTTCTACCATATATTTTGCCGTTTTAGAAGATAGTAACCAATTAATAAACTCTACACTATCTGCTTTATGTTTTGAATTTTTTAAAACGGCAGCACCAGTCACATAATAAGACGTACCATCTTTAGGATAAATGACCTTAATGGGATACCCATGATGACTATATTGTGCCGCATCAGACAAGTTACCAATACCAATATTTGTCTCCCCTAGCGCAGTTAGTCGTATTGGAGTAGACAAAAATTTAGCATGTTGAACCACATGGGGCTTCAAACTATATAAGTATTCAAGAGCCTCTGGTTCCCCTTTATACTCTACCATATTATATAGCAAATTGGCCGCATTCTGAGATGCTACAAAATCGGTCATAACGATAGACCAATCACCTTGTTTTCCCAATGTATCCCATGTAGTAATATATTTACCAATGCCATTATGGAAGGTATCATTCTGAACAAATACGATGGGATCGTACCAAATACCAACCCAATAGCCATTTGGATCCTTTAGATTATCACGTACCTCGTCAATACGTTCATTGACGATGGGCATATATTTACCTGCATTGGCGCCAATTACGAGATTATCTTCAGAAGTTAGCACCAAATCACCAGAAGTATCAGCCACTGTAGAAGCCGACCGTTGCGACATTTGTTCCTCTGTAAGAGGCATTACAGTGACTTTTACCTTTTGTTCCTCTTCATAACGCTCAGCAAGCATAGCTGTCAAAGTATTAGGTAAGTCCGTATAGACTATAATTTCACCACGAATAGGCTCTTTGGCCTGTTCTATTTGTTCTTGTTGGTAAAAGTTTATGCCATAGATCAACATTCCTACCACAAATAATGCTAAGATGCTCGGAGCAATCCATCGTTTCATATATGCCTCCCATAAGACATAAAGTATCTTAAAATGAGAGTAGCTAAAGCTACTCCCTACATGTAACGACCACCAAAACTTTTATTAGATGTACGAACTTTAGTCACATCTCTACTACGCCTTTTTCCAGTCTGGCATCGATTCCTAGATTCGCAACCTCGTTTGCCATTACGAGATTTACTAGATTGGCTAATACGCTTAGAATTTCCACCAATTGGTCGGGGTGGAATTAAACATTCTGGGCCAAAGCCAATTAAATCACGTCGATTAGCTTCTATGAGAGCCTCTTTAACAAGGTCATAGTTTTCAATATTTTTAAACTGCATCAATGCGCGCTGTTTTGCTTTATCTCGACCCTTTTTAGCAACATATACAGGTTTTCCATCTAGTGGATTAATGCCCGTATAATACATACAAGTAGAAAGGCTACCCGGCGTAGGAATAAAATCCTGTACTTGCTCTGGGTACATATGGTGATCTCGTAAAAATTCCGCTAATTCAATAGCATCCTCTAAGGCACAACCGGGATGAGAGCTCATAAAGTACGGAACTAAGTATTGTTTCTTACCAAGCTTTTTATTTGCCTCTTCAAACCAAGACTTAAAGGTTAGGAATTCTTCTTTACCAGCTTTTCCCATCATATTGGTAACCCGTTTAGATACATGTTCTGGAGCTACCTTTAGCTGCCCACTTACGTGAAATTCGCAAAGTTCCCGCACAAAATCTTTATTGTTATCGGCTAGTACATAGTCATAACGCAAACCAGAACGAACAAATACCTTTTTTACACCTTTTAGTTTACGTAATTTACGCAGTAAAGCAATATAGTCATCATGATTTGTATTCAAGTTTTCACAAGGCTCTGGAGCCGCACAAGTACGACCTTTACACGCACCATAGACAGCTTGTTTATCGCAAGCTAGATGGCGGAAGTTTGCCGTAGGGCCCCCTACATCATGAATATACCCTTTAAAGTTGTCCATCTTGATCATCATGTGAGCTTCTTCAATCAAAGACTCATGACTACGATTCTGAATGATACGCCCTTGGTGATTAGTAATAGCACAGAAAGAACAACTGCCAAAGCAACCTCGTTGGCTCACAAGGCTAAATTGAACTTCGCTTAATGCTGGCACACCACCCTTATCATCGTATTTAGGATGCCACTTTCGAGTATATGGCAAGTTATAGACACCGTCCATTTCCTCCTGTGTCAATGGCAACGCAGGCGTGTTCTGAATGAGATATCTATCACCATGCTTTTGGACTACAATACGTCCATAGAACGGATCTTGTTCATCGTATTGAATGCGGAATGCATCGGCAAAATCCATCTTATCCGCCTTAATAGCTTCATACGATGGGCACTCTACATAGTCAATGGTTGGAATTTCCTTTGCCATGTAGCAAATGCCACGTATAGATGGCAAAGACTCTTTAAATCGACCTTGATCTAAGGCATCAGCTAGTTCAACGATTTGAAGTTCTCCCATGCCATAGACGAGTACATCGGCCTTAGAATCTACTAAGATGGATCGACGCACCGTATCTGACCAATAGTCATAATGACCAAAGCGACGCAAAGACGCTTCTATACCACCAATGATAAGAGGTACATCACTGTAAGCCTCCTTCATACGGTTAGCATATACCAAGGTAGCACGATCTGGACGATGACCTGACTCACCACCTGGAGAATAATCATCTTGACGGCGAACTTTCTTTGCTGCCGTAAATTTATTAAGCATTGAATCTAAATTCCCTGCCGTAACAAGGGATGCTAGACGTGGTTTACCTAGTTTTTTGAAAGCCTCTACATCATTCCAATCTGGTTGATCTATAATGCCTACACGATAACCTTTGGATTCCAAGTATCTACCGATAACTGCAGGCGCAAAGGATGGATGGTCCACATAAGCGTCCCCACTGATGAGAACGAAATCTAATTCAGCCCAACCACGTTCCTTCATATCCGAAGGTTCTGTTACTAAAAATCTATCCATTGATTGTGTAAATGCCTTTCTATCATGCCTAATCAGATACTAGAACAGGAATAACCATAGTAAAAATAATGCCATGCAAACTAAAATAATCCCTAAAATAATGCGTTCTTGTACAATAGAGCGTTGACGTTTTCGTTGACGCGTTTCTAAGGACATACGCTTTTTAGATGTTTGGTATTCAACAAACTCACTTTGTACCAAATTAGGAGTTGCTTGAGCCTTCCGTCTTGTAACAGAACGTAAAGAAAAGGTATCTATGTCTCCTACTTGGCCCTGATATACTTTCACCAAGCGATCTCCATCAAGATCTAAGTAGTTACCATAGTTTCGAATAAAACCTTTTACGTAGACTTGACCAGGAATGATATCATAGTTGCCATCTTCGATAGCCTCTAAATAGGTTGTTTTAATGTGCAGCACTTGCTCCACATCTTTAAAGGTTAGATTACGTCTTACCCGTTCACGTCGTAATTCTTCGCCTAATTCAGCCATTTTCGTTCCTTTCTAAATCTACGTAATATTCATATAGTAATTAGCTAATTATTGCTCATCATTGGAATCGGAGAAATATCTAGCCTTAGCTTGTTCAGGGCTCATTAAAATTTCTCGAGCCTTACTGCCCATGCTAGGGCCAACGATTTTGAGGTCTTCCATTGTATCTACAAGACGTGCCGCACGGGTGTAACCTATACGGAAACGACGTTGCAACATCGATACGGAAGCTTGACCAGATTCCATAACGAGATTGACAGCTCGCTCTAATAATTCATCGCGGTAAACATCATTAGCATCAGAAGATTCTTTTTCAGCTTCCTTTTCCACTTCTTGAGTTACCGTATTATCATATTCTGGTTCTCGTTGAGCTTTCACAAACTCTACAAGTTTTTCTACCTCATCATCAGAAATGAAGGCCCCTTGTACACGAATAGGTTTATTAGCACCAATCGGAGCAAATAACATATCCCCTTTACCCAATAATTTCTCTGCTCCTGCCATATCAAGAATGGTACGGGAGTCAATTTGAGAGCCTACAGCAAAGGAAATACGGCTTGGTACATTGGCCTTAATAGAACCGGTAATAACGTTAACAGATGGCCGCTGTGTAGCAAGAACCATGTGAATACCTGCGGCACGAGCCATTTGTGCTAAACGACTAATAGATTCTTCAATATCATCAGGAGCTGTCATCATAAGATCAGCTAACTCATCGATAATCAACACTATTAGCGGCATTGCAGCCTTAGGATGAGCCTCATTGTAGCTCTTGATATCACGTTTACCAGATGCAGCAAACGCCTTATAACGAGCCTCCATTTCACGAACGGCCCAACGCAATACAGCTGCTGCTTTTTTCATATCCGTTACAACTGGAGCCATCAAGTGCGGGATCCCATTGTAAATAGACAATTCAACCATTTTAGGGTCGATTAATAATAACTTAACCTCTTCCGGTTTACGACTAAAGAGAATACTAGAAATCAATGTATTTACACATACGGATTTACCAGATCCAGTCGTACCAGCTACGAGCAAGTGAGGCATCTTAGCAAGATCCGTAATAACAGGTTTACCTGCAATATCCTTACCAAGACCGACAGGAATACCACCACGAGCATCTTTAAAGTCACTACAATCAAGTACATCACGTAAATGAACGGCTTCTGTCGTTTTATTAGGCACCTCAATACCGATGGCAGATTTACCTGGAATTGGAGCCTCCATACGAATATGTTGTGCTGCTAAATTGAGGGCAATATCGTCTGTTAAGTTAACGATACGACTCACTTTTACGCCTGGTGCAGGTTCAATTTCATAACGTGTAACAGTTGGACCTTGTGTAGCATTAACAACCTTAGCAGTAATACCAAAGTCACTCAATACATGTTCAAGCATCATCGCATTTTGCGCTACTTCTTCACCATTGTTTTGACTCCCCTTCCCTTTCGCTAAAATATCTAGGCTTGGGAAGTGGTAAGGTCTATCATAGGAACGATGAATTTGGCCATCTTTAGATACAGCTACTTGCGCCGTATCTTCAGTAGTACTAATAATAGACGGTACGTGTAAACCCATACCTGCCATGCCGGCCCCAGCACTTACGGAGCTTGCAGCCGCACCCGTTCCTGGCACAGTAGAAGCGATAGCACCGTGATTAGTTTCTAATGGCCCCATCGTTGTATTTTGATACGAGAATTCTGTTTCTTCGTCATCAGAGTTTGCTGCAGTTCCAAACTCATCTGAATACTCTTCATCTGGGGTATATGCATAGTCCTCATCTGGAACATATACATAATCATCACTCGTAGCTCTATGCGTATCAGAGAATTGTTCAAAATCATCAGCTTCATAAGACTTCACATCACCAAATGCTTCAGAAATATTAGCCAATTGCTCAGCCGCACGATTACGTGCTTCTATCTCAGCTAATTCCTTCCAAGATGTAGGAGGTTTTGGCGCCTCCACAGTAGTAACTGTATCTTCAAGATTTTCAACTTCTACATCTGTAGAAGAGTCAAACAGATCTCTTCCATTAGCAATACCTTGTTTTTCCAATGCATCTAATGCTTGATCTGCTGCATCAGCAAAGCGTGTGTCTTTTTCCCTGTTATAAGCTTTACGCTGTTCTGCCGCTTCTTTACGCTGTTCATTCCAATCTTCAAAGACTTCTTTTGCAACAGCGACCTTTTCAGCAGCTACCTCTTTTGCAACATCAAGGCCAACCTGTGTTTTGTCCGCAGCCTTCTGTAATCCACTACGCAAAGACAAACGTGTCACAAGTAATCCAAAAGCTATGAGTAAGAATACATCAAGAATAATAGCCCCTAGGTTGCCTAATAGTGTGCGAAGGAATGTAGCAATTGCGCCACCTACGAAACCACCTTGATTAGCTAGTTGTGTAGTGATGAGTTCCTGCCCCTCAGGAACGCGCCACAAGGGAACAAGAGCTAACAAAAATAGGAAAAACAAGGTCATTACAACGCCTCGTTTTGTAATGGAAATAAATGTATCCTTATATAATAATCTCCAACCTAACCAGAAAACGCATAAACAAGGAATAATACCCCCTAGGCCAAAGCCATAACGGAATATACCTGTTAAAATCTGTCCTACAAGGCCGAGTTCAAAGCCAAAAAAGCCCAGAAAGGAAATCACAGCAAAGGCAATGACAATAAGACCTTTAACTTCGCTGCGCAAAGAAAAACTTTGAGACTTTGATTGCTGTTTTGTACTTGTTCGCTTACGGCGTGTGTTGCGTTTTTTGGTGGAAGTATTTTCTTCTGCCATAAATCTATACAAACCCCTTACTTATATAACATTACAGTAAATTAACTTATCATTATATTATAGCATATATCGTAATATTAAGTTAATTTTTACGACGTTTCTCCCAGTCGTGAAGTAACTGTTCCTCATTCCCTCTCTTTATGCCCTTATAGTAGGTTGCATCGACTAGAGGCGTTGGTAAATACTGCTGTTTTACATACCCATTAGGATAGTTATGTGCATACTTATAAGCTTTTCCATGGCCTAGTTTACTAGCTCCGCTATAATGACTGTCTTTCAAATGATCAGGTACTTGTCCACAATCCTTATGTCGCACATCAGATATCGCGGCATCAATAGCTACATAAGCAGAATTACTTTTAGGTGCGAGAGCAACATAACACGCAGCCTCAGATAATATAATACGCGCCTCTGGAAAACCTACCATATGAGCCGCTTGAGCCGCTGCATTGGCAAGTATAAGAGCTTGTGGATCCGCAAGACCAACATCCTCTGCTGCACAAATAACAATACGACGAGCAATGAAATTAGGATCCTCTCCAGCTTCAATCATACGCGCTAAATAATGTACCGTTGCTTGCACATCGGATCCACGCATACTTTTAATAAAAGCTGAAATTGTATCGTAATGACTATCGCCTTTTTTATCATATGTATATATGCGACGACCTACGACCTTTTCAAGAACCTCAATAGTAATCGTCCCCTCATCGGGAACCATAGCTGCTGCTTGTTCAAGAATATTAAGGGCCATACATCCATCACCATTGACGAAAATCCCCACATCTTCCAGAACTTCATCCGTTACCTGTAGATGGCGTTTGCCTAATCCCACTTCTTCATCGGTAATGGCGCGACGTAAAATTTGACCAATAGCCTTTGGTGTAAGTGCTTCTAATGTAATAAGACGCAAACGAGATAATAACGGTCTATTAACCTCAAAGAATGGATTCTCTGTAGTAGCACCAATAAGGATAATAGTGCCATCCTCTACACAGGGTAACAACACATCTTGTTGGCTTTTATTAAAACGATGAATTTCATCAAGGAATAGAATTGTGCGTTGTTGTAAAGAGCGAACTCGTTTACGCGCATCTTCAATGATGGTCCGCAACTCACCAATACCGGCGTTAGTAGCATTCAGGTTTACAAAATGACTATTACTCACCTTAGCTATGATTCCGGCTAATGTAGTCTTACCCGTTCCACAAGGACCATAAAAAAGCATAGATGGTATTGTATCCTTCTCTACCATAGCACGCAAGAAAGTCCCCTTCCCTATGGCCTTCTCTTGACCATATAAATGATCCAGTTTAGTAGGACGCATTCGTACAGGAAGTGGCTCGTATGTATTTGTAGGTGTCATATCAAATAAACTATCCATTCTATCACCTCAATTCGCACCCAGTTTAACTATCGTATTTTAATATCTATAACTATTCAATCAAAAAAACAATTACTTCCCCGTCATAAAAGCCTAATAACATCAGTAACTCGGTAACACTGATAATATTGGCAAGACATTTATAACGTTTATGACATTTAAGACTCTTAAGATTTTAAAAAGTTTAAATTCTTACCAAAGATATATTTATAGTATATGATATTTCAGTCTATTTTTACACGCAAAAAAGCCCCACCATGCCGTAATGTACCGCGTTTTGATCCTGCAAGGGCAGGTGGGTGTCCTCCTCATCCTGCAGTTGTCCCGTAAGGGCGTAACGTTCAGACGAGAGTTCAGACTCCCAAAGTAAATGTGTTGGCTCAAAACTGCGATATCACACGCACATGGCAGGGATATCTTATACTTAAATAGTATCAGAAAGATTAGCAATTAACAAGTCTTGACATTTCGATTTTAATCAATTCTTGCCTATGTTTTTACACTAAAGATTGCTCTTGTTCTTCTTCTACATCTGGTTTAATATGCAACTCTTTTAATTGCTTTGGTTCTACTTCAGATGGAGCTTGGCTCATGATATCAGAAGCAGATTGAGTTTTAGGGAATGCGATTACGTCGCGGATAGATTGACGTTTTGCCATCAACATAACAAGACGATCTAAACCAAATGCACAGCCTGCATGAGGAGGTGCACCATATTGGAATGCATCAAGCATAAAGCCGAATTTAGATCGTGCTTCTTCAATGGACAAACCAATTGCTTTGAATACTTTTTCTTGTACGTCAGCTTGGTAGATACGCAAGGAACCGCCACCGATTTCTACGCCATTCAATACCATGTCGTAAGCAATCGCTTTTACGCTGCCAGGATCGGATTCCAATTTATCAAGATCCGCATGGCGTGGCATTGTGAACGGATGGTGCATTGCCACATAACGTTTTTCGTCTTCATTATATTCGAACATAGGGAAATCAGTTACCCATGTGAATGCCAATTTATCTGGATCAATCATGTTCATGCGGCGTGCCATTTCAAGGCGCAATTCGCCTAATGCACGTGCCACAGTTGCAGGTTTATCAGCAATCATCAATACGAGGTCGCCACCTTTAGCGCCCATTTTTTCACCGATATTGCGAATTGTGTCTTCACCTAAGAACTTCATGATTTGAGACTTGATGGAACCATCCTCGTTGAAGCAAGCCCATGCAAGGCCTTTAGCGCCGTAACGATTTACATATTCAACAAGGTCGTCAAGTTCACGGCGAGGAATGCCAGCATCACCAGGTACAACGATACCTTTAACTACACCACCATTGTCGATAACAGAACGGAATACTTTGAATTCTGTATCTTTTACAAGATCAGTTACATCAGTAAAGGCCATATCAAAACGAAGATCTGGTTTATCAGAGCCGTATTTATCCATTGCTTCGTCCCATGTAATACGAGGCATAGGCAAAGAAATTTCTTTACCTAATGCAGTTTTAAATACATGAGCGATCATCTCTTCAAGCAATGCATAAATATCTTCTTCATCTACGAAGGACATTTCTAAGTCAAGTTGAGTGAACTCAGGTTGACGGTCTGCGCGCAAATCTTCATCGCGGAAGCAACGAACGATTTGGAAATATTTTTCATAACCAGCAACCATCAAGATTTGTTTGAAAATTTGTGGAGATTGTGGCAACGCATAGAATGTACCAGCATTTACACGGGAAGGCACTAGATAGTCACGAGCACCTTCTGGTGTAGATTTAGTAAGCATTGGAGTTTCAATTTCCAAGAAATCGCGGCTATCGAAGAAGTCGCGCATTGCTTTTGTTACCTTGTGACGCAAAATCAAGTTGCGTTGCATTTCAGGGCGGCGCAAGTCAAGGTAACGATATTTCAAACGAATATTTTCATCTACATCGATATCATCTTGAATATAGAAAGGAGGAGTTTTAGCGGAATTCAATACGCGCAACTCTTCACAGAACATTTCGTATGCACCTGTAGGAAGGTTTGGATTAATAGCAGCCTCATCACGTTTTGTAATCTTACCACGTACGCAAAGAACATATTCATTACGAACATCCTCCGCTTTGTGGAAAGATTCTACGTTATGATCCGGGGATGCCACTACTTGTACTACACCAGAACGATCGCGTAAATCCAAGAAAATCAAACCACCATGGTCACGACGGCGTTCAACCCAACCACATAATACGACCTCTTTACCTACCTCTTGTTCAGAGATGGTGCCACAACCGTGCGTACGGTGTAAGCCTTGCATTGTTTCCATTCTAATTGTCATCCTTTCACCAAAGAAGTTATACGTTCAGCCACTGTATCAAGAGATACAGTCTCTTGTTCACTAGTATCCATGAATCGAATTATGGCTTCTTTACGAGCCAATTCATCATCACCCAATATAATAACATATTTCGCATTAATTTTGTTAGCGTATTTTAATTGTGCCTTCATACTCTTGCCCTGCCCGTCCATTTCAACGGTAATATATTCATCATGTAAGGCTTGGCAAATTTTGAAAGCCTCTACCTTAGCCCCATCACCAAGAGCGACTACGAATACAGATGGTTCTACAGTTGGCTCAGGCAATAAGTTTTGTTTTTCAAGAGCTAATAGTAAACGCTCCATGCCCATAGCAAAACCGATAGCTGGAGTATGAGGTCCATCGAGTTCTTCTACGAGACCATCGTAACGGCCACCACCGGCTACAGCACTTTGAGCACCTAAAGGAGTATATTGTACCTCAAAGGCTGTCTTTGTATAGTAATCAAGGCCACGTACGAGACGAGGATTTAAAGTATATTGCACATTAGCTGCAGTTAAATAGGTTTTCAATTCTTCAAAATGATCATGACACTCTTCACATAAATGTTCGTGAATTTCAGGAGCACCTACGGACAAGGATTTACATGTTTCATTTTTACAATCCAGTATACGCAAAGGATTTTTGTACAACCGTTCTTGACAATCGCTACATAATTGTTCCTTTTTTGGTTCAAAGAAGGCGATTAATTTTTCGCGGTATACAGGGCGACATGTTGGACAACCTACGGAGTTCACCTCTACATTGAGATCTTTAAGACCAAAATCTTTTAACAATTGTACAACCATGCAGATAACTTCACTATCTACCACTGGAGATTGCGAACCTAGTACCTCTGCACCAAATTGGTGGAATTGACGATAACGACCCGCTTGCGGTTTATCATGACGGAACATAGGGCCCATGTAATACCATTTTGTGAGACCTTCTTTACCATATACTTTATTTTCTAAGTATGCGCGCACAGCAGACGCCGTATTTTCAGGGCGTAAGGTAAAGCTAGAACCACCGTCATCACCGGTGGTAAAGGTGTACATCTCTTTTTGTACTACATCTGTAGTCTCACCGATACCGCGTAAGAATAATTTAGTTTCTTCAAAGGCAGGTGTGCGAATTTCATTGAACCCATATACTTTACAAATTTCGCGCATACGTTGTTCAATATAATGCCAATGTATCATCTGTTCTGGCAAAAAGTCTTGTGTACCTCTTGGTTTTCTTATAGCCATTACACAACCTCCCAAAATCTTTCACAAATTCTATGTCGTTTCTCTAAAAGTGCATCTATCGTTTCGTGATAAACATCTACGTCTTTTGGCATATGCTGTTTAAGTTGACGGTATTCAGGGGCTCGCATCCACTTAGACGAGCTGCCAGGCCCCATAGATAGAATACTCTGCCGTTCTTCCATGATCTGAATATTATATTCACACGCTTTGCCAGGCAAGGTATAGCCAATATTCTCTAACTGCCCTCTCATATATTGTTGGCGATATAAATAATATGGCACATAACCAGCTGCTTCAAGACGCTCTTTACCATATTGTACCATTTCCGCCACAAGATGTTCTTCAGGAATATCATCTTCCATATGTAAATCGTACAACGGGCTACCACGTTTTAATGCTAACGTATGAATTGTAACATTTTCCGGCAGATTTTGACATACATAATCCATATTCTCTATCATGTTTAACATCGTTTGATTAGGCAAGCCTGCAATAAAATCCATATTTACGGCTAATGATGTATTGTTTTTTACATATTGTAAAAGTTCATCAATATCCCGTACACTATGGCCGCGTCCAATACGACGCAAAATATCATCTTGCATTGTTTGCGGGTTAATGCTAATACGATTCACACCTAGCGCAAGCATGGAACGTAGCTTTGTAGGATTAACAGAATCAGGTCGTCCTGCCTCTACAGTAAATTCATGACCTTCTGGTACGAGTAGAGACAACTGTTTTAGAACCTGGTGAAAGTCTTCATCCTTTAGCACTGTCGGAGTACCACCGCCCATATAGAGGGTATTTACGGTTAAATTATAAGATTGGACAATAGCTTTCATATCTTCTATATCACGGGTTAAAGCCTTTAGGAATTGACTTTTACCAGCATAATCCTGATAGAGACCATATGGAAACGAGCAATATACACAACGCGTGTCACAGAAAGGAATACCACAATAGAGACTCACCTTTTTATCATCTGTATCAGATAGAAATGGACGTTGATACTCGCCAATGTCCCCCAAAGTAGCAAGCTTTTCCATAGACACAGAAAACTCGTCCCGAATGTGACGAGTTGCTGCGTGGACAGAGCCATATGTATCTATATATTTATGTAGTAGCTTTGTAGGGCGCACACCTACCATAGTTCCCCACGGAGCCTCAGCAGGTAAGCCTTGATATTCACGCAAATAGCGCAACAAGGCTTGTCCAATTTGGCGACGCCCCATAGAGGAAACAGGGCCTTCAAAAATCTGAACCGAATCACCAATGGTAACAGTTAATGTGTAGAGCCCTTCCACTTCATGTGCTTCAAGGATAACCTCTGGATTTATCTTATCAGAAAAGAGTCCCGCCGCGCCACAGTTATGAGCTACTACGGAGCCAAGTGGTAATGGACCCGTATATAGATATCCATTAACCATGATGGGACATACGCTCAAGCTTTTCTAATTCTGCTTCAGTCATATGATTTTGGCAATCACTACAGTAACCATATACTTTCAATTGATGATCAATGGTACGGAAGTTTAATTTCTTAGCGATAATAGACTCCAATGTTTCAAGCATGTCGTCTTCAAACTCGGATACTTTACCACATTTTACGCAAATCAAATGATGATGGAAATGAGCGAACTCTTCGTCATTTAATTCATAGCGATTACGGCCATCACCAAAATCAAGACGTTTTAACAAATCAAGTTCTGTGAAGAGATCAAGAGTTCTGTAAATTGTTGCTAACCCGATATCAGGTGCTACTTCTTTTACAAGAACATATACATCTTCAGCACTCAAGTGATTTTCATCAGCATCAATGAATGCTTGTAAGATTGTTTGACGTTGAGTTGTCAATTTGTACTTTTTGTCTTTAATGCGTTCTTTTAATTTTTCTAATGTTGTGTTCATAATAAATTTCCCCTCGACTGTAAAAAATAATTCGTTTAAACCTACTGACCAACGAATGGGTTGTATTGTTTTTCATACCCTATATTTGTTTCCGGTCCATGACCAGGATAAACCATTGTATTATCAGGCAATCTATATAGCTGAGTCTTAATCGATGATATCAGGATCTCATAAGAACCATTTGGAAAATCTGTACGGCCTACGGAATCTCTGAATAGAGTATCCCCTACAAATACAAGACCTTCCATGTAATAACACACCCCTCCTGGCGTATGACCTGGTGTTTCAAGCACCTCAAGATCGATATCACCACATGTAATATGATCACCTTGTTTAACCTCGATGATTTCCGCTTTTACCTTAATTGGCGTTGGATTGCTATAAGCACTAAGATTAAGTTCAGGATCAGATAAATACGGTACATCGCCCTTATGAATATATACAGGCACATGATAGATGTTTACAATCTCTTGAATGCCACCAATATGATCTCCATGACCATGTGTCAGTACAATCGCCTTCGGCTTTAAGTCATGTTTTTTTAGCGCATCTAGTACTTCAGCTGTTGCAGGATCGATAATGAAAGCTTCACCTATCGCTTTATCACCGATAACATAGCAATTTGTTCCTAGTGGACCTAAAGGCATGCGCATAAGCACTAATTGTTGTTCGCTCATTAAGCCCCTCCTTTACTACGTTGAACAGTATACACTTCACGAATACGACGCAATTTAGTCATTACGAAATCTAGTTGCGAAATATCCCGGATATCAACCACCAAATTGATGCTTACATTTTTTGTATCTTCTTGAACCTTAGCATTGATGTTAGTAATGGTGATTTTCAATTCTGAAAGCACCGCCATAACTTCCATGAGAATACCAGCTCGATCATAAGCTTGAATATCAATGCCTACGTGGAAAGATTCGCCAGAAGAACCGTCCCAAGAGACTTCTATCATCCGCTCTAAGTCTTCAGCAGAATGGCCCATGCTAGGGCAATCACAGCGATGAATAGAAACGCCACGACCACGGGTTATGTAACCTATAATATCATCACCAGGTACAGGATTACAGCATTTTGCCATACGCACCATCACACCAGCTTCACCTTTTACGAGAACACCAGTGCCATTTTTAGTTTTCTTTTGTCCTTGAGATTTTAATTTCTCGATAATTTGCTCTGTGCTGCGCTTAGATTCCTCTACCTCTTTAGACTTTTTATAAAGTTCAATTAAACGCAAAAGAACAGTGCTTACAGGAATGCCGCCATAGCCACAGGCTGCAAACATTTCCTCTTCTGTACCGGCTTTAAGTTGTTTCGTTACATGTTGTAAACGGTTGTCTGCACATAATTCTTTCCAATTATGATTCAGTCGTTTCGCTTCTTTTTCAAGAGAGTCTAAACCTTTTTCAATATTTTCAGCTTTATTTTCGCGCTTGAACCAATTGCGAATTTTGCTCTTGCTTTCAGAAGAACCTACGATATTCAACCAGTCGAGGCTAGGACGACCTGTTTTGGATGTGATAATATCAACAATATCACCATTTTGCAAGGTATAATCCAGCGGTACAATTTTGCCGTTTACCTTAGCGCCTACACAATGATGACCTACATCGGTATGAACTCGATAGGCAAAGTCGAGCGGTACAGAGCCTATTGGCAACTTAACAACGTCGCCCTTTGGCGTAAATACAAATACCTCGCCAGAGAAAACGTCTAATTTCAGAGCATTAACGAGTTCCGTTGGATTACTCGTATCTTGCCATTCAAGAACCTGGCGCAGCCATGCAACCTTTTGGTCGAATTCTTTATCGCCGTTTTTATTTCCTTCTTTATATCGCCAATGAGCAGCCACACCGTATTCAGATACACGATGCATTTCCCATGTACGAATTTGAATCTCTACAGGCTGCCCCATCGTGCCGATAACGGTAGTATGCAAAGATTGATACATATTAGACTTCGGCATGGAAATATAATCCTTAAAGCGATATGGTAATGGTTTCCACAAGCTATGAGCAATGCCAAGTACTGCATAACAATCAGGAATGCTATCAACAATTACACGAACGGCAAGCAAATCATAAATTTGGGATAAATCACGATTGTCCTTTTTCATCTTCTTATAAATACTGTAGAAGTGTTTTGGACGACCTTTGATATCCGCCTTGATATGAGCTTCGCTTAAAGCCTTTGTAAGTTGACTCATCGTATCATTAACGATGTCTTCACGGACTTGGCGTTTTTGTTTCATTTGATCAACTAGATCATAGTATTTTTCCGGCTCTAAATAACGGAAGGATAAATCTTCCAACTCCCATTTCACATTGAAGATACCGAGACGATGTGCCAAAGGTGCAAAGATTTCTAGGGTTTCCTTCGCAATACGCTTTTGCTTATCACTACGCATATGCTTTAAGGTACGCATATTATGTAAGCGGTCCCCCAATTTAATAACTACGACACGTACGTCCTTCGCCATGGCTAAAATCATCTTTCGATAGTTTTCCATTTGGCGATCTTCTTTTGTTTCATACTGGAATTGGTTTAATTTTGTTACCCCATCAACAAGGAATGCTACTTCAGAGCCAAACATCTCCTCTAGGTCTTCCTTCGAGTAAGATGTATCTTCGACCACATCATGCATAAGAGCTGCCATGAGTGTAATATGGTCGATTTGTAAATGTGCCAAAATATCAGCTACAGCTAGAGGATGCATAATATATGGTTCACCGGAAGCTCTAAACTGACCTTCATGAGCCTTATCAGCAAGCTCAAAAGCTTTCAATACTTGGTCACACTCATCATCTGTTAAATAGGTATGGATATACTCCATAAAGTCAGCTAAGGCTTTACTTTTATCAAACGTACTTTGTTCCACCAAAGCTTTGCCTTCTTCATTTACAGTTGTCATGATGTCACCTCCTATACACTATAAGTAAGGAATGTTACGGATGTGACAAGATCTAATTTTCCTTCAATGGCGTTCCATCTAAGCATTAATTGACCATCATCACTTGTATATTCTTCAACAATGCCCAATTCTTTAAATACATCGATAGATGTTAAAGCACTGCGATTATTTTGATCTGCCGGCTTGCGGCGCAATATATCTTGTTCAACATTATAAACCGACTGACTGCGACCTCGCATGGACTGTTTTATTATGACATACATTTGTCTAAGCCCTTCTGTAGAAAGCTTAATCGGCTCTTCAGTCAATGGTTCAATAGCTTGAATCATGAGTTGCGGAGAAACCATACCTTGCCATTCATTCTTTTGCAAGGAAAATGCCACTTTTACCACAGTTCCCACAAAGATAGATTTAAATAAGTCTGGACGATTCCAAGCTATAGCATCTAATGTACCACTCGAAGTTTCAAATATTATCTTACAATGATTTTTTAATTGGCCCATGAGCATAATATCTTGCACGGTAGCTTCCATAATAGCAAAGACTGGCGTGCTATTGGCCATCCCATAAGGTTCAAGGTCTGATACGCGGTCAATGATATCGACATCGATATCATCAACAGGTAGTTCCGCATCAATAGCAACCACAGGAATATATTCCTCTTCTGTAATAACTGCTTTGCAATACTTGGTTAACCGTTCTCGTAACTCATCAATACGATTTGCATCGATGCTAAAGCCTGCTGCCGCAGCATGCCCGCCAAACTGTAGCAAGATATTCTCACAAGATTTTAATGCATCATATATGTTAAAGCCATCTATACTACGGCACGAGCCTTTACCAATGCCATCATGAATACTGATGACTAAGGTTGGTTTGTAAAACTCCTCTACTAGACGAGAGGCAACAATACCAATAACTCCTGGATGCCACTCTTCGCCGGCCACAATAGTTACATAATCAGCTTTATGTCCTTGATTAGCTACATCAACACGAGCCAACTCATGAATATTTCGTTCTAACTCTTGTCGTTCACGATTCGTTTCATTTAGTTCCGCCGCAATTGCCTCTACTATATCCTCGTCATCGGTCACAAGTAGTTCGACCGCACGCGTTGCATGCGTTACGCGACCCGCTGCATTAAGACGAGGTCCTAAGGTAAAACCAATATGTCCAGATGTAATAGTTCGTTCATGGAGCCCAGCTACATCAATAAGCTTTTTGATCCCCAAGTTAGGTTCCCTATTCATCTTCTCAAGGCCTGATTTTACAATGATACGGTTCTCACCGACCAAAGGCACTACATCGGCCACAGTGCCAAGTGCAACGATATCTAAATCATCTAAGTACCATTCTCCGCGCTTTGTAAGCCACAAGGCTTGGCATAACTTAAAAGCAACACCTACTCCAGATAAGTTTTTATCCTTATACGGACAGTCCTTTTGCTTATGATTTATAACGGCCTTGGCTCGTGGAATCATATCAGGCGCCGTATGATGATCCGTAATAATCATATCGATACGGTCTCGTACAGCCTCTACAATATCGTAAGAACTAATGCCGCAGTCTACAGTAATGACTAAAGCCGTTCCCCGTTCAATAAGGTGCTCTAAAGCCTCTAAATTGAGGCCATACCCTTCACTTTGACGTTCTGGTATGTAATAGGTAACATCGGCACCTAATTTCTTTAAAAATCGATAAAGTACTGATGTTGCAGTAATACCATCTACATCATAATCACCATAAATGACGATTGGTTTGTGACTTTCAATTGTTTCCAGAACTAGTGAAACAGCCACATCCATATCTTTTAATGTAAATGGATCTAACAAATCTGACAAAGTACCTTGTAAAAACTGACGACCTTCGTCTACATCAATGTGACGATTCACCATTAATTTAGCCACAATAGGGTTTACACCAAGTTCACGGATTAAGATATTCTCTTTCTCTTGATCACCTTTACAAAGGCGCCAACGTTTTTTCTTAATCATCATATCCCTCAGTAGTTTATAATCAATATTATTCTTGAATTCAACGTATTATCATTATCATTTTTATTTATTATACCTTAAAATGCAAATAAAATAAACTATTTTATATATTTTATTCTCATTTAAATCTTGCTATTTTCTCAACAAGAAAGAGCCTCCCATTATCAATAGGAGGCTCCATATCAGTGAATTCCTTAGAACCGGAAGTCCCGTTCGCCGTCTTTCATCTGTGCAATATAAGCTTTAGCTTTATCTTTAACTAAATCATTTTTGATATTTTCTAACTGTTGTTCAATAACCTTAGAACCATGAGCCTTAGTTTCATCATTGCCGTAATCCATGATATATTCGTTCAATGTCATCAACGCATTTGGTTGACAACAGTTGTGAATTTGACCGGATTTTGCAAGAGCCATGAATCGATCCCCAGTTCTACCTGCACGATAACAAGCAGTACAGAAGCTTGGAACATACCCAAGGTCTAGCAACCAGTTAACGATTTCATCTAATGTACGCGTATCACTACGATCGAATTGTGCCGTATTATCTTCTGGCTTTTCTTCTTCTTTGTAACCACCTACACTAGTACGAGATCCACCACTAATTTGGGAGATACCTAATGCCAAGCCACGTTCACGCATGGATTGACTTTCACGAGTGGACATAATCATACCTGTATACGGTGTGGAGACGCGGATAAGAGCAACAATTTTTTCAAATACATCATCAGGTACAGCATTACTGAAATCATCTACATCGATATCATCCGCTGGACAAATACGAGGTACAGAAATAGTATGTGGACCTACCCCATACACAGCCTCTAAATGTTCTGCGTGCATCAACAAACCAACGAAATCGTATTTATAATGCTCCAAACCATAAAGAACACCGATGCCTACATCATCAATACCACCTTGCATAGCGCGGTCCATCGCCTCTGTATGGTAGGCGTAGTCGCTCTTAGGGCCTGTAGGATGTAAGGCTTCATAGTTTTCTTTATTATATGTTTCTTGGAATAATGTATATGTGCCAATACCAGCTTCATGTAATTTTTTGTAGTCCTCAACGGAACAAGCTGCAATATTTACGTTTACACGGCGGATTTCACCATTTTTATTTTTGATACCGTAAATCGTCTTGATGGATTCCAAAATATATTCTAGTGGATTATTTAATGGATCCTCACCAGACTCAATTACAATACGCTTATGGCCCATCGCTTCTAACGCAATAACCTCTTCTCTGATTTGGTCTTGCGTTAATTTTTTACGTTTAATATCGCGGTTTTTGGAGTGGTACGGACAATACACACATCCATTGATACAATAGTTAGACAAGTATAACGGTGCAAATAGAACAATACGATCGCCGTAGATAGCCTTCTTGATTTCCTTTGCTAAAGCAAAAAGCTTTTCCTTATATTCAGGTAACGGACATTCTAAGAGAACTGCTGCTTCTCGGTGGTTTAATCCCTTAAAAGTAGCAGCTTTCGCTAAAATAGCATCTAACAACTCCCGATTTTCCTTGTTTTCCTCTGCATAGGCAAGTGTGTCAAGGATTTCCTGATGGGAAATAAATTCCTCCGCCTTTGGAGATTTTACATCATACATAGTACTTACCTCAAATCTTTCTAGTGGCAATGCCACCCCTCTTTAGGTTTATGAAAGTATATGACAACCAGTCTTCTGGTATTTCACTGATACTGTACATAGTATACCACTATTCCTACTAAAAAGCACAGGAATTTGATACATGCAAAAAGGTTGCCACCTCATAAGAGGAAGCAACCTTTATATCATGGGAGTTTCTAATCTATATCGATTATCTATATCGAATATGACTAAAATGTATATGGTTTATTCATTCAATTACGATCACCTGTAAACAACAAAAAATCCCTAGTGGAAACCACTAGGGATTAATAGTCTTATAAAATTAAGCTTCTACAGGGTATACGCTAACTTTACGGTTATAACGACCAGCACGTTCAAATGCTACTTTACCAGGCACAAGTGCAAATAAAGTGTCATCTTTACCAATACCTACGTTAGTACCAGGGTGGAAGTGAGTACCACGTTGACGAACGATGATGTTACCGCTCTTTACGATGGAACCATCATGGCATTTAACACCAAGACGTTTAGATTCACTG
Organism: Veillonella parvula; assembly: GCF_048309325.1. Taxonomy (GTDB): domain Bacteria; phylum Bacillota; class Negativicutes; order Veillonellales; family Veillonellaceae; genus Veillonella; species Veillonella parvula_T. The sequence goes on along the minus strand of NZ_DBFBTX010000005.1, from coordinate 173,503 downwards.
TCACGACCGTTACGAGTACTGGACACACCTTTTTTATGTGCGAACAATTGCAAATCAAAAGTAAACATTAAGTTCACCTCCTATATTTCGTGAATTTGGACAAACTCTGGATATTGACGGCTAATTTCCTCCAAACCGAGAAGCATAGTCCCCAGAATATCCTGTCCACTCTGATTAATCGTACCAGAGAGAACTATATCACATTGACCTTCGCTATTCGTATACTCCCCTTCTTGTCGAGCAATTTGGGTGAGTCCTAACATTGCCGTTGCCGACAAGGCGGACACTGCGGCACATACGATATCGAAGCCATGTTCATCATATCCTGCATGACCGGACATATGACAACCAACTACTTGACCATCACTATTCCGCTGGATTCCAATGGAAACCATAATTAAGCTTGGATAGATTCAATACGAACTTTTGTGAACGGTTGACGATGGCCTTGACGACGACGGTAGTTGGATTTAGCTTTGTATTTGAATACTAAGATTTTTTTACCTTTACCATGCTCAAGAACTGTACCTGTAACTTTTGCACCGTTTACAAGAGGAGCGCCAACTTTAACGTCGCCGTCATTCACTACAGTCAAAACTTCTTCGAATGTAACGGACTCGTCAGCAGCTGCTTCCAATTTTTCGATAGTAATTACATCGCCTTCAGCAACGCGATATTGTTTACCACCAGTTTTAATAATTGCGTACATGAGAACACCTCCTTGTTATCGAACTCGCTGAATTCGGTATCCCGACCCGAACTTCGGTCGGGCGTTTAAACCTGCTTCACGCGGATTGCAAAGTTCAGTAAACCGAACTAATACTGATATAGTATATCCTATTTACACAGTCATGTCAAACAAAAATCAACAGAATCCGCTCAGTTTCTAACACTTTCACATATATATACCTTAAAATTCTCCAATAATCCCAAGATGTTGTAAAAGTATCTTTGTACCGATGAGGATCAATACACCTCCACCTACTATATCTGCATATTTTCCAACAAATCGGCCCATAAATTTACCTAAGTAAACACCCACTAAAGATATACCAAAGGTAATAACACCAATCATCGTAGATGCTTTCCATACATTAATAGGTAAGAATGCAAAGGTCAGTCCTACAGCCATTGCATCAAGGCTAGTCGCTACGGAGAGCATCATCATTTCCCAGACACCCAAGAATTGCTTATCATCGTCCTCTTCATCATCATCGCTAAGTCCCTCTCTGATCATAGCGATACCTAAATAACCAAGAAGGCCAAAGATAATCCAGTGGTCCCAATCAGCAATCACATCGATAAATTGACGACCGATGAGCCAACCAATAAGAGGCATAAGAAACTGGAACAAACCAAAAAGAAATGCCAAGGTTACCTTGCGACCATTCTCACCTACAGGCATTGTCAGCCCCTTACCAATAGATACACCAAAGGCATCCATCGCTAGGCCTATACTAATTAATATAATTTCAAATACAGACACGGTACTCCTCTATAAACAAACTACATATTATTCAGTGACAGCCATCAGGGAATACCCTTCACGGCTAATTTGTGGATTTACCACAATAGAAATCTTGCGCCCTATAGACTCACCCAAATCCACGAGAACAGCCTTTGTTAAATACTGAGCTACCTCCGGATGAACTTCGAGTTCTAAATCTGTTTTAATACGTCCCGATTTAAATAACTCGCGGATACGACGCACAATCTGCATATATACAGTACGCCCTGACAACATATAGCCCGTACCACCGCATTGAGGGCATGTATCAAACATCAAGGTTTGCAAGCCTTGGCGAGCTCGCTTTCGGGTCATCTCTACGAGGCCAAGCGAACTAATGCCGCATACAACAGTTTTCATTTTATCTAACTTAGCTTGTACCCCCAACAATTTTAACAATTCTTGTTGATGCTCTTTATCTTTCATATCGATGAAATCAACCACAATGATACCGCCAATATCGCGCAAGCGCAATTGACGACAGATTTCTTTTGCCGCTTCTTTATTGACTGTGAAAGCTAAATCTTCCAGCTTATTAGATTTACCAGTGTAATGAGCAGAGTTTACATCAAATACTGTGAGGGCCTCCGTATGGTCAATACGGATTGAACCACCAGAAGGAAGATTAATATCGCGAGAGATAAGATCTTCCAATTGAGGTTCAATGTGATTTGCTTTAAAAATCGGTGTGCTATCACGATGACGTGTTACTTTAATTTGTTGTGACGTAGGTCCATGCCCTAAGAGGTCCAGCAATCGGGGTTCTCCCATATCGGAATCGACGATGATTTCCTCTACATTGCGATGCGCATAGTCCCGTACAAGGCGGAACCAGAAATCCGCGTCACTATATAAATCAGTACCGCTCTTAGCCACCTTAAAGCGCTTCAACACATGTTGCCAGGTCCGCCACAGATACTCCATATCGCGACCGATTTCATCGGCACTGGCCTTAGCTGCTGCAGTGCGAATGATAAAACCGCAACCTTCTTGTACATAAGGGGCTGCCAATTCTTGTAGTTTACTGCGCATGGTTTCGTCTGTAATTTTCTTGGAAATATGCATGCCTTCAGAATATGGTAATAGTACCATAAAACGACCGGCCAAACTGACGTCTGCAGTCACGCGGGCACCTTTACCAAGCATTTCTTCTTTCACTACTTGAACGAGAATTTGTTGCCCCACAGATAAGCGTGGCAAAATTTTCTGTTCCTTCCCTTGTTGTAAGTTCAAGTACGCATTTTGAGAGCCCCCAATATCAACAAAGGCCGCTTGCATACCATTCAATACATTCTTTACTGTGCCTTTGTACATATGATTTGCCATATGAGACTCATCGGTACGCTCCAAGACAAAGTCCACTAGCTGACCTTCTTCATCGATAACAGCCATGCGAATTTCTTCGCGCATAACATTGACCAAAATTTTATGCATCCTATCCCTCCCTTCTTTATCAGCTAAATTATAATTAGTAATTAATCTCTAATGGCGTATAGCGACCTTCTTCGTTTTCTACCATAATGGCTTTACGGTGAATTTCGTAATCTGAAGTAATAGGCCAATTATACTGTTCTTTACCAAGATTCCATACTTCGCTAGGTTTAATAGTCCCTTGCGGATAAATACCGATGCCCATTGTAAGAGTCACCATGTCATCCTTAATAGAGGCTACGACCGGTTCTTTTACAAACTCTTTTACATCAATGGTACGAGTTTTCTTAGGTGTCACCTTTTCATAAGAAATTTCCGTTGCTTTATTAAAAGGTTTAAGTAACGCATCCCAATCTGCATTTTTATCTGTCACAGGACCTGTTACCTCATAGATAGCAAAGTTACAAATGGCCATCATCTTTTTCACCTTTTCAGGCATTTCTTTACCATTTAGGACCTCAAGACCAGGAGGCGCTACGCGGTTTAAGCGGTCCATAATAGACTCTAAACTATCATCTTCGAGCACATCCATATCGATATATTCAGCCGCTGCCGTTACGCCTAAAGCAAGAGCAGAGGAAAAGCTAATTTTCATATGAGGGTTAAAGCCTTCAGAATATGCCATTTTAATTTCTGCTCGACGTATCATCCGCTCTACAGCTTGAGCATAATCAAGGTGTGACAGGAATCGTAATTCTTCGCCCTTATTTAAGGCCAAACGTAACTTTTTCAACTCTGCCACCCTCCTTATAGTCAATAATAGCTGTATTGAGCTCTGGACATACATTACAGCCCTTGCATGGAGCTCGACGACAATCGCCTGTAAGATTAGCTGCCACCGCTTGTTCCCACTCGCGTTTTAAGAAAGCTTTACTTACAGTGCAATCTAAATGATCCCAAGGCAATGGCTCATCGAAATCTCGTGTACGACGTGCAAAATACGCAGGATCCAATCCGCAGTCAGCGAATGCTTTCAACCAAGCTTCATAGTTAAAGAACTCAGTCCAACCATCAAATTTACAACCAGCCTTCCAAGCCTCTACGAGAACTTTAGATAGTCTACGATCTCCACGAGCAAAAGCGGCTTCCATGTAGCCAGTATAACCATCATGATAGTGATAAGAAATGTTACGATTATTGATGAGAGACTTCAAGTAACGTTGTTTACGATGAATCTCCTCCACATCTTGTTGGCCATACCATTGATATGGAGAATGTGTTTTTGGTACGAAGAAGGATACGCTCACCGTTACAGAGCCATTACGTTTGCCTGTAATATCACGGTGCAAGTCAAGCACCTTGTACGCAAGATCTGCAATACCAGCCAAATCTTCGTCTGTTTCTGTAGGAAGCCCCATCATAAAATACAATTTAACCGTGTTCCATCCTGATTTGAAGGCATTAGTACATGCGGCCAACAAATCTTCTTCACTAACGCCCTTATTGATAACGTCACGCATCCGTTGCGTACCTGCTTCAGGAGCAAAGGTAAGACCACTCTTGCGCACTTGCTGTACCTTTTTCGCAATATCGATAGAGAAGCTATCAATACGCAATGACGGTAAGCTAACGCTAACTTGTTTATCTTTAAACTCTTCCATGAGCATATCTACGAGTTCAGGCAATTTAGAATAGTCCGCAGAGCTCAAACTCATCAAGGATATTTCATTGTACCCCGTATTGGCAATTATATCTTTAGCAATCTGTAACAAACGTTCTGGCGTCTTTTCACGAACCGGACGATAGAGCATACCAGCCTGACAGAAACGACAACCACGCGTACAGCCACGGAATAACTCCAATACAGCACGGTCATGCACTATATCAAGGAACGGTACAACAGGCTTTGTTGGATAGAATACATTCTCTACATCCTCTATAATACGTTTCTCAACGGTTGCAGGTACGTCTTCGAAACGCGGCGTAATCGATTTAAAATCGCCTTGTTCGGTGTATTCTACATCGTATAAAGCCGGGCAATATGTGCCAGGAATTTGGGCTACTTTACGCAAAAAGCCTTCTTTGCCACCTGGGAAGCCTTTGGCTTTTTCTGCTTTAAATAAGTCGATGAATTCATCGCCCCACTCTTCGGATTCACCGAGGGATACGATATCAAAGAAATCAGCAATAGGCTCTACATTATACGCACAAGGGCCACCGCATACAAGCAGTGGAAAATCTAAATCACGCTCCTTAGCATACATAGGAATGCCTGCTAAATCGAGCATATTTAAAATGTTAGTAAAACTCATTTCATATTGAAGCGTAAATGCTAACACATCAAAGTCTTTAATAGGCGTACGTGTTTCTAAGGAAAATAATGGAATATTACGCTTGCGCATTTCCTCTTCCATATCGTGCCACGGTGCAAATACGCGCTCGGCTACCGCATCTTCACGACGGTTTACGAGACCATACAAAATCTTGATGCCCAAATGACTCATGGCCACTTCGTACACATCGGGAAAACCTAAAGCCATAGTTACATCAACAGTACTGTGATCTTTCACGATACTATTGTATTCGCCGCCCGTGTAGCGAGCGGGCTTTTGGACATGTTGTAACCATGACGTATCTAATTGAATCATACATCCTCCGTCTTTAATGAAAGACTTCTTTCACAATCAATCCTATGAAAGGATATTAAAATATATATTTTGTCCGCTGTCTAGCAATATTTAATAAAATGCCAATGCTCAGCATATTAGTTGTTAGCGCACTAACACCATAGCTAAGGAATGGCAACGGAATCCCCGTTACAGGCATGATACCAATCGTCATGCCTACGTTTACGAGCACTTCAAAGGCAAACATCGTACCAATACCCGTTGCTAATAACATACCGAAATTATCATTGCAGGTATATGCTACTTGAATGCTGCGATAAATAAGCATAAACAATAATAGCAATACTACAATGCATCCTACAAAGCCAAATTCTTCGCCGATTACAGAAAAGATAAAGTCCGTATGATTTTCTGGTAAAAAGTTCAACTGACTTTGAGTACCATTAAAGATACCTTTACCAAAAATCATACCCGACCCGATGGCAATCTTAGATTGAATAATATGATAGCCAGAACCGAAGGGATCAATATCTGGATTTAAAAATACTAGAATACGTTGCTTTTGGTATTCTTTCAGTACAAACCAGCCCAAAGGCATCAAGAGTAAAGCCACGCTCGCAATGATTTTTATAAGCTTAGTTTTGATACCAGATATAAAGAGCATCCCTACAAATATAGCAATATATACGAGGGATGTCCCCAAGTCAGGTTGTAAAAATACGAGAAGGATAGGAATCCCTACATATAACACTGGCATCAATAGGGATTTAAAAGTATCTAACTTGCCAATGCGCGGTTCTAACATTTTAGCCATACAGATAATCATCAATAGTTTAGAAAACTCTGAAGGCTGGATAGTAATTGGCCCCAGTTGAATCCAACGCTGTGCACCTAGTGCGGAGGTACCAACTACCATAACTGCAATTAACATAAGCATGGTAATCACATAAATCATATTCCCCCACCCTTTAAGGCGATGGTAATCTAGAAATTGCATGCCTATAACGACAGCTATATTTGCTAAAAAGAATACGAGTTGTTTTACCACTAAACTACCAAAACCGATAGCTTCATGATTCACATGGGTAGCACTACCAATAGCTGTAAGACCAATTCCGACAAGTAATATAGTACATATGATGATAGTCCAATCGCTATCTGTCCATATTTTACGCCACATCATATCACCTATTTCAACTTGCTACGGCGCCACAAGCTTTGTTTCCCTTGCACCAATAAGCGTTGCGTGGTCCAACCGCCACGATTAATGTAATGAACATTGTTAGAATCCTCAAAAATAGACTCACCTACTGTTGCAAGACTTGGTGTACTATCTTGCTCCTTCGATGTTTTTTTCTTAGTTACATAAGCATCGAAGTGCTTTTGTACATCGTAGTCTTCCCAACACTCACCGGTAGTTACATAATCAACAAGAGGTGCTAACATAGCTTTTAGTTCACTAGAAACAAATTCTAACAAACGACCATCTTGTGTATAGGTCAAAATATCCTCATCATAAGGAATTATAGCCCCTACATATTCAGCACGAAGGACTTCTAACATATCATATAAATGGATATCCTCTCCATCGATAGGTACTGCATTAAAAGCAATAGCATAATCACGAATATTATGTTCTTGACATACTTGAATCATGCGTGCCCCATTACGCAAGGACACCCATAAAGGATGCGTCACCACGATGCAACGATTTACTAATTCTAAAATAGACTCTATGCCCTTACCGATACCAGCAGGAGCATCAATTAAAATATAGTCATATGTCTCAGAGAGGCGACGGACTAATTTTTTATATTTTTTACGACCTATATCTTCCCAACGAGCACTTTGGCTAGCTGGTAGGAAATCTAAGTTTTCAGCAATTGATACAATGGCATCATCCATATAGTCTTTATCTTCGCTCGCATCTAATGCGTCGTAAATAATTTCATTTGCCACTCCTAACACAAGGTCTAAATCGCGCAATCCAAAATCTCCATCACAGAGCAATACGCGATGCCCTGCATTGCTTAAGGCTGAACCCAAGCAAGCGGTAATCGTAGTCTTACCTACGCCCCCCTTACCGGATACAACGCCGATTATCTCGCCCATACTAATCCTTTCTTGGTTGTCCACTAGTTACCGCATTCTGAGGTTTTTGCCCTTTATTAATACTTGTCCCCGTAGCAGTTTCCTTATTGCCCTTACTATTTGTATCATTAGATTTCTTATTCACTGGTACATTGAAGTACGCAGCCAATATATCTCTTACGATAGGCCCTGCAGAGCCCGCACCAAAGCTACCTTGCTCAACAAGTGCAACCACTACAATTTGTGGCTTATCATATGGTGCATAGGCTACAAACCAGCCGTGATCTCTGCCATGTGCATTCTCTGAAGTACCTGTTTTACCAGCTACATCAATAGGGAATCCTTTAAACAACTCCCCTGCTGTACCACCTTCATTAGTAACATCACGCAAGCCTTCGCGAACAAGATCCATAATATTTTTTGGTACAGGTAAGATACCGAGCTTGTCTGGGCCAAAGATTTCTTTTGGCGTGCCATCCTTATTATCAATACGGCTCACTACATATGGGCGGTATTTAATGCCACCATTTGCTACTTCACTGAGCATAACAGCCATTTGTAATGGTGTCACCAAAGTAAAAGACTGACCTATGGCCGCATCAAAGGTTTCACCTAAATACCAATCTTCATCATACACTTTGCGTTTATAAGCAGGACTTGCCATATTACCAGAGGCCTCACCAACAAGATTGATGCCTGTCTTTTCGCCAATACCAAAGTAGCCAGCATATTTTACAAGTCCTTCTATGCCAACGCGATTGCCCATTTCATAGAAGTAAACATTATCTGATTTTGCAAGAGCTTTATTAAAGTTAAGCCACCCTAATGCTTCACCTTCTGCATTTCGTTTATCGATAAGCCAATGTTTACCACTATCAAAAATCATTTCTTCAGGGGTAACCTTTTTCAGGTCTAAAGCCGCCGTACCTGTAATAATCTTGAACGGAGAACCTGGTGGATATTCACCAGAAATAACCTTATTATCAAATGGATGATTCTTATCGTTATTCAATTGATTCCACTGTGCCGTTGTAATCCCTTTCGCAAACCAGTTAGGATTAAACTCAGGGGCGCTGACCATGGCCAAAATGGCACCCGTATTTGGATCCATTGCTACTACAGCAGCTCCTTGAGCTGGAATGCCTTGGGCACGCAACTGTTCTAATTGGTTCTTAACAGCTTCTTCAGCAGCCTTTTGTAGATTTGCATCTATTGTCAAATGGATATTAGATCCAGGCACTGTATGCTTTCTATCTACCTCCGCAACCGGTCGGCCTGTAGCATCAACCTCTACCTGTTTACCACCATCAGTACCACGCAAGATGGAATCATATAGTTTTTCAAGACCAGAACGGCCTAAAATAGTACCACCACTAATAAGGGTATTTGGATCTTGCTGTTTTAGCTCTTCTAATTCTTCTTCGCTCACTTCACCCACATAACCAAAGAGCTGAGAAGCCATCGTTTCATATGGATAATAGCGAAGTGGTTCTACATCTATGGTAACACCTGGTAATTCATGACGATGCTCTTCGATGCTTGTAACTACATCCATAGAAATATCATTAGCAATACGAATTGGCTCATAACCATATTTATGATCATTTACCTTTTTTGTAATATCTTCTGGTTTAATTTTCAGCAAAGTTGCCAACTTAGCAACTTCACCTTCGTCTAGAGCCTTCCCCGTAGGCAAAATGGAGATAGTGTATGCCGGTCTAGAACCTACTAAGATCTGACCATTTCGATCGTACATAATACCACGAGCAGCTGTCATGGATACCATGCGCAAACGGTTGCCTTCTGCCTTAGCTTGGTAATAACCACCAGACAAGATTTGCAACGACATCAGGCGTAATGCCAAGACTATAAATATGCCGGCTACAATGTAAAAGAGTACATCAAAGCGATTCGTTTTTCTTCGTTTATAGAGGCCTTCAAGCACTCTTTCACCCCCTTAATCCTTACCAAATATAACCTTGTTGTTCATCATCTTTACGCCATAACAAACCATGCACAATAGCGCCTAACAAGCCATTCCAGAACATCACGGGTAATACCATATGCCACAAGTATAGTCCAAAGTGCAAATCGCCACCACTAGCTAATATCATAAAGCTACGAATAACGCCATCTAGTAGCGTACAAATAGCTACTATACCGCTAGACCAATACCAGCGTTCTTCATAGATACGATGCTTTACGGCAGATAGTAGGTATACCACAATTACGTAAGGGAATAGATGGAGCCCAAAAAAGTTAGATATCAATACATCATGTACGATACCCCCAACAACAGCGGATATCAGCCCCATACGACGACCTTTAAATAAAGTAATCATAACAATTATCGTCAAAATTAAGTTTGGTAACCAATTTGTATGAAAAATAGTAGGCAATAATTGCGCTTGTATAAAATATATTAAAAATCCAGAGAGAACTAAAGCTAGACGCATCATTGTTTAACGGCCCCCTTTGCACCCTCTACTTGATCTCGTTGTGTTTGAGGCACAAGTTTAGGTTCAAGTTCTGGTTTTTGTGGTGCACTTAGAGAAGACGAGGTAAGCACAAAAACTTCTTCTAAACGATGAAAATCTACACTCGGTGTGACTACCGCATTTTTAACAAATCCTTCCGAATCATTTTCGATAGATTGCACGTTGCCAACAGGTAGACCTTTCGGATAAATGCCTCCATATCCAGAGGTAATCAACTTATCACCTACCAATACATCACCATCGCGAGCAATATTTACCATAGATGGTGTACGAGGTGTATTGCCATTACCTTTTACAACGCCAGACAAACGAGATTCAGGTCGTTGTACAAGGATACCTATTGCGCTACGCGGATCAAGAATGGTTTGAACGCGAGCAGAATGCGGATATACATCTGTAATAAAACCAACGACACCACTAGGTACAACAACAGCCATATTAACTGCCATACCTTCTTCACTCCCTTTATCAATGGTGAAAGTATTTGTCCAAGTACCGTAATCCTTTGTAATGATACCTGCTAGGGTCATGGAGAATTCTGGATGGCTACTCTTATAGTTTAAAAGCTGACGAAGGCGAATATTCTCTGCTACTACTTCATCGTAGTTAACTACCTTTTGTTCCAATGTAGCTTTACGAGATGCTTCCTCTTCACGTTCGATAGTAGAGAAAATAGCATTATTAAGTACTGTAAAGCTAGTTTGGACGCCCTCTAATAAACGAGCTGACCCATAAGAGAAAGGCGTTGTAATTCCTTCAAGGGTAACCGTAACAAAGGGAATACTAGTCCGTTGCTTCCACGCAAAGCCGAGCAATGCCATTAGGATACAACCAATGACAACGATGATAATTAACTTTTTATCTGACTGTATCATGCTAGTCTCGGCCCTTTCTATTCTTAGAATTTACAATAAAACGCGATAAGCTCACCAAATCAGATGAGGCCCCATTAAGGCCTACCACAACTTTTGTTTCAGGTGCTTCAGGAACGTGAACAGGTACACCTACTTCAGTACCAATCCGATCCGCTAATCCAGATAGTCTTGCCGTACCGCCAGTAAGCCATATGCCATGTTGCATAATATCAGCCACGATTTCTGGTGCCGTAGCACGAATCATTTGCTTAACCTCATCCAAGAGTCCTATCAAACATTCATTTACAACTTGGTACACTTCAGATTGATGAATCACGCAACGTCTACCTAAGCCGTTCATCATATCGCGCCCCTGAAAGGCATACTCTGCATCCTCTAAAGGAGCGATAGCTGTACCTAATGTATGCTTAATATCTAATATGGTCTCATCAGATACGATAACGCCAAAACACTCACGAATATAGCGCAATAAGGCATTATTAATATCAGAACCACCAAAACGAATTGTTTTGCTATCTACGATACCACCTAAAGAAACAATCCCCATATCAATAGTGCCACCACCGATGTCAATGACCATAGATCCTTGCGCTTCAAAGATAGGCACACCACAACCAATAGCAGCCGCCACAGGTCGTTCAATGAGGAATACCTCTCGAGCACCAGCTTGAATAACAGCATCCATCATAGCTCGTTGCTCAACATCGGTCATGCCACAAGGAACCCCTACGACAACGCGGGCTCGACGCAACGCATTAGACACCTTATTAAGAAAGTAGCTAAGCATAGTATGCATAACGCGATAGTCAACGATAAATCCATCCTTTAAAGGCGTTAACGGACGCCACATATCGGGCATGCGCAATACGAGGCGCGCCGCTTCATCACCAACGGCTACTACTTTTTCTTGTTTTGTATCAGTTGCTATAATCGATGGTTCGCTTATAACAGTCCCTCGCGTCCCCCCCATGAGGCGCGTTTGTATGGAACCAATATCTATACTTACATCTTTTCCTAGAGTAGGTAAAATGGAACTCATAGTAATTTCTCCTTCATTACATCATCATTCCATTTTACCATATATAACGCGACTTTTTCCATTGATATCAGTACCTTTTCTTTTGTTAAAAGCACAGATAACGCATAATCCCTGTACTCATAAGTCATACATAAAAATTACATAACTTCATACATATAATCTCATACACAATAAGGAAAAGCACTCATTTATAGGAACTTACCCATGCGTCAAAATTAGGTATAGTTCAAAATGAGTGCTTTTAATAATCTTACTTGGCTTTGTTCAGTTTATTTAGGCTCAGCTCAATTTACCAATTTCGCTGAGGCTCGTAAATTCATTATCCCCTATAACAATATGATCAAGTACAGGAATCCCCATAAATTGACCAGCACTAACAAACATTTTCGTTAGCCGTATATCTTCATCACTTGGTCTACTATCACCTGACGGGTGGTTATGGATTAGAATAATAGCCGCCGCATTGCATGCTATAGCTTTTTTAAATACTGCTCTTTGCTCTACAAGGCTTGATACCAATCCACCATTAGAGATATGTTCCAACTGAATAAGCTTATTTCGAGATGTTAGCATGGCAGCCCACACATGTTCCACATCTTCGTGCCGCAGTCGTTCCATCACATATTGAGCTATTACAAAAGGTTGCGAAAAATCTTCATAAGTCTCTTTAATCTTAAGCTCCCCTAGACGCCTACCCATTTCAAGTGCTGCGCATAGCGTCACTGCTTTATCTCTACCAATACCCTTGATTTTGATTAAATTATCTACGGTCATTCGGTTAAGACCATATACGCCATCATCAAAGGATTGTACGATATCACTTGCCAAAGAAATCGCAGATTGCCCCTTTACCCCTGTACGCAATAAAATAGCCAACAACTCCTCCATTGCCATATGTGAAGGGCCTAAGGCGAGAAATTTTTCTCGCGGGCGCTGGAATGGTAGCATATCTTTTACACTTACTGTTGGTACTTCCATAGAATCTCTCCATTCAAATAGATAACACCATTTGTAAATCAAACAATAAACACATCTACTCTCTTAAAAATTATTCAGCACAGCACAGCACAGCACAGCACAGCCAATTATATCACTATCTGTCTAATACGCTAGTACTATTTTGCCCCTAACGCCTTGCACAGTTCCTCGTATACATGTTCAACTGGTAACCCTACCACATTAGTATAAGAGCCCTCTATTTTATCTACCCATAATGCACCTTTTCCTTGGATGCCATAAGCTCCAGCCTTATCCATCGGTTCCCCACTAGCAATATAAGACTCAATTTCAAAGGGTGCTAATTGTTTAAAATATACTTTTGTTTCATTGTGAAAAACTATCTCCTCCCCTTTGATGAGTAACGCGACTCCAGTGATTACAGAATGTGCTCTACCCGATAAATGCTCCAACATATGGCGTGCATCGGATTCATCATGTGGCTTTCCTAATACTTTATTATCAAGGACAACAATAGTATCTGCGCCTAACACAATACTTCCGTCTGGAACACCTACAGCACAACGAGCCTTACCTAATGCTTGGGCTTTCACCATTTCAATAGGGTTGTCGTAACCCTCATTAGATTCCTCATAAGTACTGGATACAACAGTATGATCAATCCCAACCTGTGTTAATAATTCAGTTCTACGTGGTGATTGACTCGCCAAATATAATCCAGCCATATACGCTCCTTCGTATTAAAAAACTTGTACATAAAATTCTTGGTATAACTAAACTATCCTGCCTATCCCCCAGAACTTACCATCCCTTACATAGTTGTTCCTTTATCTTCTTTTGAAGAAATTAATCTTTCATAATATTCTTGTACATCTTCCCCATGTTTTACCGCATCAGCTCGCACCGCTGCATAAAATACAATATCCGCTTGAGGCACACGAATACGGTCAGGCACATGCTCTTCTAATATTTCAAAGAATCTATCGTCGGCTTTCAACAGCAAACGACCATTTTTAACTTTATTTCCATCTACAATAGAATACACAAGAGACCAAATCGGGCGCGGGTCAGAGGTAGAACATTTTCTATATTTATAGCGGTATTTAATATTTGTCAACAACTCACGTTCAAACTTGAACACCCCATCAATCATGTTATAATCTACTTCAAAATGACGATTTCTAAAGATAGAGTTCTCTTCAATCACAAGCTTTGTATCTGTCAAAATATATGTATATCTACTAACAGCCTGTTTAACCATAACAATGATGGCCATGATTTCAATAAAATACTCAGCTAATAAAACCGTATGTAATTGAATACTGCGATACGTTGTATAAGCTGCTGCACACAACAATAAAATCACAAAAAATACTACCAATAACTCTGCACTTCTGGTGCGCTGAGATTTTTCTTCATATAATACTGTCATGCTTTACCCCTTTTAAAGAAATCACTAATTAATAACTATACATCCTATTATAAGATATTCTATGCATAAAAACTACAAAAACCCCGTCTATATCCAAGATATAGACGGGGTTTTATGACTCTATTAGTCACTCAGTTCAGATGCGAACTATATTATTTTTTCAACGCTGCTGTAATACGTTGAGTATCACGAGCAATCATGATTTCTTCGTTTGTAGGAATTACGAAGATTTTAACCTTAGAGCCTTCAACACTAATTTCTTGTTCTTTACCACGAACATTATTGCGTTCAGAATCAATACGAGTACCTAAATATTCCAAACCGTTACAGATTGCATCACGGTTACCAATACCGTTTTCACCAATACCAGCAGTAAAGATGATAGCATCTACACCGCCCATAACAGCAGCAAAGGCACCTATTACACGGCGAACTTTGTAATGGAACATATTCAATGCCAATTGTGCGCGTTTATTGCCATTAGCAGCAGCTTCTTCAATCACACGGAAGTCATTGGATACACCAGAAATCCCTAAAACACCGGATTCTTTATTCATAACTCTATCAATTTCTTCATAGGTCATACCTGTTTTTTCCATCAAGAATGGAACGATAGCAGGGTCAATATCACCTGTACGAGTACCCATAATCAAGCCGGACAATGGAGTGAAGCCCATTGTAGTATCGATGGAGCGACCACCTTTAATAGCAGCCACAGAGGAACCATTACCCAAGTGGCATGTGATAATACGAAGATCAGTCATATGTTTACCCATTAATTCTGCACAACGTTGCGCTACATATTTATGGGATGTACCATGGAAGCCGTAACGACGAATACCATAATCTTCATAATAAGAGTAAGGAAGCGCATACATATATGCTTCTTTTGGCATAGTTTGATGGAATGCAGTATCAAATACAGCAACTTGAGGTACATTTGGCATAATAGCTTCACAAGCTTCAATACCTTGAATGTTTGGTGGGTTATGCAATGGTGCAAGAGAAGCACATTCTTCCAATGCTTCCATAACTGCTGGAGTAATCAATACGGAATCAGCAAATTTTTCACCGCCGTGTACTACACGGTGACCTACAGCATCGATTTCATCCATGGAAGAAATAACACCAAATTCAGCATCAACTAAAATATCTAGCAAAATGCGAAGCGCTTCTTTATGGTTCAAAATTGGTTCAATGCGTTCTAATTTATCTGCATTAGGACGTTTGTGAGTGAAGATAGCATCTTGATCACCAATCTTTTCAAAAAGACCTTTTGCCAATTCTGTTTCAGTTGTCATATCAAGTAATTGATATTTCAAAGAAGAACTACCGCAGTTAACTACTAATACGTTCATCGATTAACCCTCTTTCTGTTGTGTAACTTGAATCTTGTTTTGAATTTCTTTGCTGATATCAGCACCTACCTGATCCTTTTCAGGATATTGGTAGATTATATTCCACAATACGCCATGATCTAAGAATACGTATTGAGAAATTCTAAATATTTGTCCTTGCGATGTAACAGTAACATCAAGCTTTTTAGCAGATGCACCTTCTAATGCTACGGACTCTTCTTTGATGGTCGCGCCTACTTTAGCAAATTCAGACTTACTGTGATTAATATACTCATCTACCGTAGGTAACGGTTTATTTTCACCAGGCCGTAAAGCCTCAACCTCAATTACCATATGTTCTGTAACAGATCCATAAATATCGATTGGATACCCCTTATCAGACATATTTTTTGTACTTTTACCCATTTCATAAGGCAAAGCAATGGTAATTTCAGATTGACCAGCACGGATAACTTGATGGCCAAAACTATATGTATCCATTACATTTGTAGAGCCACATCCCGCCATTGCTAGCAGCACAGCACCGAGCAGAGCCCCTTGTAATGTACGTTTCCAATTTTGTTTCATCATATACCTCACATCAATTCAGCATTTACAGTTAATTATAGCCTATAGTGTCAAGAAAATCTATACTAAACTTAATATTTGCACATAACATCATTTCTATAACCAGACCTTTTATATGGATATCATGAAATGTTATTTACAGCATTTCTTCGCTTTGTTACACTAACAATAATGAAAGGAGTCACTATGAAAACAATCGGTATCATCTGTGAATATAATCCATTTCACAATGGACATGCGCATCAATTACATACCTTAGCACAAGAGCATCCTGAAGCGCTGCGCATTTGTATCATGAGTGGTTCCTTTGTACAACGAGGAGAACCTGCTATTTTTTCTAAATTTGACCGTGCTCGTTGGGCTATTCTCGGTGGTGCAGACATCGTTATCGAGCTACCTACACTCTATTCTTTGGGTAGTGCACAACTGTTTGGAACAGGTGCTATTCGCATGGTAAAAGCTTTACATATCGATGCACTCTCCTTTGGTTCTGAAACGGCTGATCTAGATACACTCGTTGATATAACTAAACGTATGGATTGTGAAAGTACTCAAACAGTATTACGGACCTATATTAACGAAGGTATGTCCTATGGCTCTGCCTTCCGTAAAGCCCTTAATACAGAGATGCTCAACACCCCTAATGCACTGTTAGGACTTGAATATATTCGGGCAGGACTTACCTATTATCCTTCCTTAAAATATATACCAATCTTACGCACATCAGATCATCACGACGCGAATATTACAAAAGATTTTCCTTCTGGTACAGCATTGCGTAAACTTATAACAAATATGGCTACAGGTAGTAACAATTGTAATAAAAATAGTATCTACACTTCTACAGATATAGATACAACGACCAGTGCAAGTACAAATACAAATACAAATACAACTTCAAATTCAAATTCAACTGCAACTACATTAACAAAATTAAATACACTAAATAGTAAAATAGAGTTACAACTTCAGTCAATCATTCCTAAGACTATTGCAGACGATATGACTAATATAATTTCTAATGGTGCTTATGTAAACTATAACCGCTACTATGATATGGTCCATACCTTAAGTCGTCGTACTTCAACTAAGGAGCTAGAAAGCTTTGGAGAGTTCAGTGAAGGCATTGAACACTTATGGTCCAAAGCGGCCCAACAACCTACGTGGGACCTGGTTATGAAGCAAATAAAATCAAAGCGCTATACCTATGCCCGTTTACAACGAATGGGAGCCTATCTCACCTTAGGAATACAAAAAGATTTACTACAAAGTGCTATACAGGAAGCGCCACAATATGCTCGTTTACTGGCCTTCAACGATAGAGGTCGTCAATGGCTTCGAAATGATTTTGAAATACCACTTATTCAAAAATGGGCCAAAGCACCTAATGAATTAAATACGTTGGGACAAACGATGCATCAAATCGATACATTAGCTACAGATATACAGGCCTTATGCTTACATAATGAAGTTAAACGAATAGGTCATATGGACTACACCTATACGCCACAATACATAAAATAAGCAGAACTACAATCTGGTAGAAACATTCTGCACATAAATATAAGAGTCAAATAATTTAATTTTATTAAGATAATCATCTTATTATATGATAATACTCAAAAAATAAGGGGTTACAATACAGATTATTCCTGTATTGTAACCCCTTCTTCACCATCCAGATCAGCGACGGCAACGCGTACACTTTCAAGATGTGATGTAGGAATATTTTTACCTACATAGTCCGCTCGTATAGGCAATTCACGATGACCACGATCGACGAGGACGGCCAATTGAATAGATCTTGGTCTGCCAGCCGTCATTAATGCATTTAAAGCAGCACGAATAGTACGGCCCGTATACAAAACATCATCTACAAGGATAATTGTCTTTTCCGTTGTATCAATCGTACACGGTTCCCCCTCTTTAGGACGAGCATCACGATCATCACGATACACTGCAACATTCAAAGACTCACAATCAATATGAATACCTTCTATACGCTCAATTTCCGCTTGTAAACGTTTTGCCAAAATGACACCACGCCGTTCAATACCTACAATTAACGCATTAGATAAACCTTTATTGCGTTCTAAAATTTCATGACTAATACGACGAATCGCACGCATTATAGCGTCTTGATCCATTAGTAAGCGTTTCTTTTCCATATATACGCCCTTACAGCATAGGATTGTTCTATGCCCCTATATCCAAATAAGTAGTAAAAATAAGTACTTAGACAATCAATGTAAACATTTAGACTATTTTCGTTTATCTTCACGGTAGGTCTTAGCAAATTCTAAGCACGCCTCAAAGTCAGCTGGTACCGGTGCTTCAAAGTGCATTTCTTCACCTGTAATAGGGTGTTTAACATCTAACGATTTAGAATGTAATGCTTGCCCTTCTATAGGAAAATCCATACGTCTATATCCATAAAATGGGTCATTAACAACAGGATGTCCAATATGAGCAAAGTGAACACGAATTTGATGGGTTCTGCCAGTCTCCAAATTACATTCAACCAATGTTTGATGACCATAACGCTCCAATACTTTAAAATGTGTTACTGCATCTTTACTGTTTTCAAAGACAACAGCCATTTTCATACGGTCCTTAGGATGGCGTCCAATAGGCGCCTTTATAGTCCCCTTTTCTTCTACAATATTGCCTTGTACTAGCGCCCAGTACGTACGTCTTGCAGAATGTACTTTTACTTGCTCTGCTAGACCAATGTGTGCTGCATCATTTTTTGCCACCATCATAACACCAGACGTATCTTTATCTAAGCGATGCACAATACCTGGCCTAATTTCACCATTAATACCTGATAGGTCCTTACAATGGAATAATAGAGCATTTACAAGGGTTCCAGAATAATTCCCTACTGCAGGATGTACCACCATGCCACGAGGTTTATTAACAATAACAATATCGTGATCTTCGTATAAATAATCTATAGGGATATCCTCAGGTTTAACCTCAATCGATTCGGGCTCTGGGATTTCTACATGAATGACAGTATCAGGTGTAAGCCGAAGATTAGCCTTTCCTACTTTATCACCTACTGTAACATGACCACCTTTAATTAAACTTTGAATATAGCTACGAGATCCTTCCATCTGTTCAGTTAAAAATACATCTAGTCTCATGCCTTCTTGCTCAGCACTTACAATATATTCATTCATCCTCTATTCCTCTTTGAGTCAAGTATAAGATATATATTTATTGACGAATCAAGTCAATGATCTATAAAGGACCCTAATAATGAAAGCTATTCATGGTCCTCTTTCAATGAAAACAAATAAAATACAACAAAAGCTACACCTATGCAAATACCAATATCTGCCACATTAAAAATAGGCCATACACGAAAATCAAAAAAGTCCACTACCCCATGAATCATGTATCGGTCAATGCCATTACCAATTGCACCTGCGACTAATAAGGCGGATCCGATTTGCAAAGTCCAATGGCCCTTAGCTAATCGCTTCCAATAAAAAGCACAAACAGCTAATAGAACAAAAGCCACTAGTAAGAAAAACCATCGTTGATTCGCTAACATGCCAAAGGCTGCACCGCGATTAATAATATAGGTAAGATGAAATACATTAGGAATAACAGGTAAAGATTCACCTAACAAAAAATGATTCATTACATAATATTTAGTTAATTGGTCCAATAATAACCAAATGATAAGTACTGTATAAAACAAGATTAACTCCCTTACTATAATATAATTCTTAATAGTCCTATTATACTAAGTTACGCAAATTTAGGCAAAATAAAAAGCCCCTCAATGAGGGGCGTGTTTTATTTGTGATTACTCAGCGGAAATTACAGAAACTGGGCAAACGGATTCGCAAGAACCGCAATCGATGCAAGCATCGCCAATTTCGTATTTAGTTTCGCCTTCAGTAATGCAGGAAACTGGGCAAACAGATGCGCAAGAACCACATTTAATGCAACCATCAGCAATAACTCTCATAATTAGGACCTCCATCAAAATATAGATCAGAACTTTTTATTATCATTTAGAAAGGCACTTGCCTCAACTTATGTTCTCATTATCACACAGTTCAAATTGAAAGTCAAATGAAAATGATAAAAAATTATAGAATATTTTGCATAATAATTGTTCCTTTTTATCATAAAAAGCCTATATTCATATGCATTTTGATATTTCTTTTCATTTATGTAATTGAGTTTAATAATCAATAATTGAGAATGCACTAATTATCATTTCAATTAAAATACGTACTATTATACTAGGAATTCAATTATCAATATTTATTATCATAAAAACTATTTTTTTATTACAACAGATTTAACGCTTATCTATATTTTAATCTAACATATAAACTTCACTCTAAAAAAGGCCGAATCATACGATTCGACCTCATTTATATTTATAAAGTAAAGTAATATCTTTACTATTATTCACTATATAACAATAATACTATTTTTTTCTTATAGCACTTAGAAAGATGTTAAGAATGTTAGTGTACCTAAAATAACGCCTGCAAGGTTTGGTACGATTAAAATATAATCACGTTTAGGTGATTTTGTCCAACCATATAATACCCAGATCAAACAGGATACTGCTGCAAATAATGGTTGCCATGGTTGACTAGGTTGACCATGAAGATTAGCAATTATTTGTGGGATATAGGCTAAAAATACAAATACACCAATAAATGCACCAATAGAACCAACTAACATGTTAAATCTTTCTTTTGTCATAGATGACCTCCTTATTCAACATTACATTATTATATCTTACACAATATACTATATCATATTTTTTTCGATGTAGTCAATTGTGTAAAATTAATCATGCAAATTAGTTTAATTCATATTGCTTTTGATTACACTTATATGTAATCTATATTAAAATCATATAGACTAAAATCATAAAAAACGAGGCCGAATCTTACGATTCGACCTCGTGTGTGCTTGTATAGTAGAGTAACCTATTCCCTATTATTTACCAGGGAAGAATGGCCATACCATTGGAATAATAATTAAGCTTACTACGAAGCAAACTAAAATCAATGGAACACCAGCTTTTACATAGTCAGTAAATTTGTATTGACCAGGACCAAGTACTAATGTATTTGGAGGAGTACCTACAGGTGTACCGAATGCACAAGATGCAGCAACGCCGATAGCCATCAATACAGCATGAGGGTCAGCGCCCATACCTTGAGCAATGGAGATACCAATAGGAGCCAATAATGCACAAGATGCAGTATTAGACATAAATTGTGTCATAACACAAGATAAAATAAACAATACGGCTGTAGCAAAGTAAGGGCTAGGATCAGCGCCCATAACGCCGATTACTGCATCGGCAATCATTTTACCAGCACCAGATTGATCAAGTGCAGTTGCTACTGGCATCATACCAGCGAATAAGAAGATTGTTACCCAGTCAATGGATGTATAAGCTTGTTTTTCGTTCAAGCAACCAGTTAATACGCAAAGCATTGCGCCGATAACTGCAACCATGCTCAATGGCAAGTTAATACCAAAGTGTTCTTTCAATGGTTCGCCTAAAATCATGGCAAGGATTACACCTAAAAGAATAAGTCCGGAGAACAATTGTTTCTTAGGATCGTTAGAAATATCTTCAGCAGCTACTTCTTGTTCTACATCACCGGCATCAGTAATTTCATGTTTAGGTAATAAATGTTTACCAATGAGCATCATAAATACGATAGTAGCGATAGTCAAAGGAATGCCAATCCAAGCAAACTCGAAGAAACCAAATGGTTCAATACCAAATTTAGATAATGTACCACTTACAATGATATTAGGTGGTGTACCAACCATTGTAATGATACCACCAATGCCTGCAGCGAATGCTAACGGCATCAACTGGCGAGATGCAGGAATCTTAGCAACAGCACAGATACCAACAACTACAGGAAGTAAAGCAGCTGTTGTACCAGTATTAGATAAGAATGCGGACATGATAGCTGTTACAAGCATAATCGCAAGCATTAATCCATTTTCGCTAGTCCCTGCATGAGATACTACGGTTTCCCCAATTTTTTGAGCCAAACCAGTGTAGAATAATGCAGCGCCAACAACGAACATGCCAGCAAACAACACAACTGTACTATCAGATAAACCAGAGAATACAACCTTAGGAGTAATAATACCCATAAGGCCTAATGTAATTGCGCCGCCTAAAGAAGTAATAGCTAGAGGAATAATTTCCGTAACGAATAAAACAGCCATGACTGCAAGGACGATTAAGGTTTGTTCTGCAGTACCCATACATCATCATCTCCCTTCAGAGAAATGCACTGACATAATTATAAAAGATATAAAATATAACCTACGATACCAATGGCAGAAGCCATTATAAAAGTAATCCCATATCCCTCTCTTGTTTTAGGATACCCAAATAATAAAGTTTCACCAAGAAAACCACGGCGGTTAAACCAAGAATATTTAGTTCTCTGCTGAAACCATTTAGCTTTGCCTTCAGCACCGATAATCAGTGCAGTAATAAAAAAAACAATAAATGCCCAAACAAAACAAATCAGTATTTTTAATTCAATTGATAACAAGTGACCACCTCTACTATATTAAAAGCACTAGAAGGTTATTCTGTGAAATCTTGCTAATCACCTAATGACCGATCTGAAAAGCATTTATTGCAAATATTCCCTTTTTATGTATGATTACATAATTACCAAGGGCTTTTTGATTCACCAATAGGTGTACCTATTTAGGTACACCTGGGTGAATAATTATTTAATTATTAGTGACTGGACAACATAGCAAGCATTGTACCTGCTGCTACTGCTGTACCAATAACGCCAGCTACGTTAGGACCCATAGCATGCATGAGCAAGAAGTTAGCTGGGTTAGCTTTCGCACCTACTACTTGAGATACGCGAGCTGCCATTGGAACCGCGGATACACCAGCAGAACCAATAAGTGGGTTTGTTTTACCACCATCAAATAAGCTCATCAATTTACCGAATAATACGCCACCAGCAGTACCACCGATAAACGCAACCAAACCTAAACCAATAATTAGGATTGTTTGATAGCTTAAGAAGTGTTCCGCACTCATTGTCAAACCAGTACCAGTTGCTAAGAAAATAGTAACAGTATTGATCAACGCATTTTGAGAAGTATCGGACAAACGATCAGTTACGCCAGATTCACGGAATAAGTTACCTAACATCAACATACCTAACAAGGATGTAATGGAAGGAAGCAATAAGGAAATGAAGATCGTTGCAACGATTGGGAACACGATTTTTTCAAAACGTGTAACTTCGCGCAATTGCTCCATTACGATTTCACGTTCTTTTTGAGTAGTAAATAATTTCATTACAGGTGGTTGAATCAACGGTACCAAGGACATATAGGAATATGCGGCAACCGCGATAGCACCTAATAGATGAGGAGCTAGCTTAGCAGCTAAGTAGATAGATGTAGGACCATCAGCACCACCGATGATACCAATAGCAGCCGCTTCTTGAACTGTAAAGCCCAAAGTCATTGCACCACCAAGTGCAACGAATACGCCGATCTGAGCAGCAGCACCTAAAAGCAATGTTTTAGGATTGGCAATGAGTGGACCGAAGTCAGTCATCGCACCTACACCAAGGAAAATTAAAGGTGGGAAGATTTCTTGGGAAATACCTGCACTAATAAGAGCCATAACGCCTTCTTCAAAACCGTTACGAGGAATATTAGCAAGTAAACAACCAAACGCAATCGGACCCAACAATAATGGTTCAAACTCTTTGGCAAATGCTAAGTATAATAGGATCAAACCTACAAGAATCATAATAGCATTACCTGGTTCAAATGCGAGGAACCCGCTATCGTTAAGAACGGATTGTATCGCAACAGCAAAAGCCTCCATATGCGTTCCCCTTTCACAAATATAAAATTGTTATATGACGCGGCACCGCCGCGCCATACAAAACTTGGTATTAACCAAGAACAACCATGTCGTCGCCAGTGGATACAGTTTGGTTAGCAGCTACGCGAACTTCTGCAACTACAGCATCATGAGGAGCTGCGATTTCATTTTGCATTTTCATAGCTTCAAGAATCAATAAAGTTTCGCCTTTTTTAACTGCTTGACCAGCGGATACTGCTACAGATAAGATTTTACCAGGCATTGGAGCTTTTACAGTTTCAGCACCTGCTGGAACTGGAGCAGCTGCTGCAGCTGGAGCTGGTGCTGGTGCAGGAGCTGCTTTAGGAGCTGGAGCTGCTGCTGGAGCCGCTTTAGGAGCTGCTGCAGGAGCCGCTGCTTTCACTTCATTAACTTCTACATCATATGCTGTACCATTTACTGTAACGTTGAATTTTTTCATCTTAAATTCCTCCAAAATGTGTAATTTCTACACAAAACTTATAAATATTTTTACACATATAAATTGAATAATCCCATGGATTATCAAATTAGCCAATTATCTTATCGATTACCACGCAAACGGCCTTCCATTTTCCAATTGTAGCTTACGATTGGACGGATATGCGCGATTTGATCAGCGGAATAACCCATTGCCGCTAATGCACCAACGATTACTGCTACTACATCTTGAGATGGAGCTTTACCGTTAGTTGTTGTAGCATTGCTCATTACAAATGCCTCCTAAAATTATTTTAACCTCTACCGCTTAAGCGACCTTCCAAGCGCCATTTAGCACTTGTTGCTGTAGGTCGGATAGATGCAATTTGTTCAGATGAGTACCCCATCGCCACAATGGCACCTACGATAGCTGCTACTACTTCATCCTCATTTTGAGCAGATGCACTTGGTGCAGCCACTGCAGGAGCTGCTGGAGCTGCAACAGTTGTGTCAGTTTTAGGAGCTTCTTTTTTCTTCTTAGTAGGATCGATTAAATAAACAATCTTCATAAGAATACCTAAAGCAATCAAAACAAAGAACACAATAGACATATTGATTGCCATTATGAGTAACGGATTGGTAGTAACTGCTTGTCCTTCCATAATCATTCCCCTTTCTAAAAAATTAGTAAAGAAAGGTATCTCCCAAATTCGATGATATGTTTACCGAATCGAATTATAATGGAATATTACCATGTTTCTTTGGAGCACGGTTTTCACGTTTGCTTGCAAGCATTGCCAAAGCGTTGATAACTGCTGGACGAGTTTGTTTTGGTTCGATAACTACATCTACGAAACCACGTTCTGCAGCTTTGTATGGAGTTGCGAACTCTTCTACGTATTTAGCTGTTTTAGCATCTTTATCTTCGTCTTTCTTGAAGATAATATTAGCCGCACCAGCAGGACCCATTACAGCGATTTCGGATGTAGGCCAAGCGTATACTTGGTCAGCGCCCAAATCTTGAGAACACATAGCGAGGTAAGAACCGCCGTATGCTTTACGAGTGATAACAGTAATTTTTGGAACTGTTGCTTCAGAGTAAGCATACAACATCTTAGCACCATGACGAATGATACCGCCCCATTCTTGATTTGTGCCAGGCAAGAAACCAGGAACGTCAACAAAGTTAACGATTGGAATATTGAAAGCATCACAGAAACGGATGAAACGGGAAGATTTGTCAGAAGCGTTAATGTCCAAGCAACCAGCCATTACTTTTGGTTGGTTAGCAATGATACCAACGGATTGACCATCAAAACGAGCGAAGCAAGTAATGATATTCGTAGCATAGAATGGTTGTACTTCATAGTATTCGCCATTATCTACAGTAGCTGCGATAACATCTTTCATGTCGTAAGGCATGTTACTGTTATCTGGCAACAAGCTATTCAAGCTTTCATCCTCACGAGTTGGATCGTCACCAGTATCTACCAATGGAGCATCTTCCATATTGTTGGATGGCAAGAAGCCTAATAAGTAACGAATTTGAGCGATACAATCATCTTCATTTTCAGCTGCAAAGTGAGCAACACCAGACACGGAGTTGTGAGCCATTGCACCACCAAGATCTTCAGCAGTTACTTCTTCACCAGTTACAGATTTGATTACTGCAGGACCAGTGATGAACATTTGAGAAGTATTTTTAACCATGTAGATGAAGTCAGTCAATGCTGGAGAATATACAGCACCGCCCGCACATGGACCCATGATTACGGAAATTTGTGGAATAACACCAGATGCATTTGTATTTTCAAAGAAAATTTTACCGTAACCAGCAAGGGCATCTACTGCTTCTTGAATACGAGCACCGCCGGAATCGTTGATACCAACAATAGGAGCACCCATTTTCATTGCTAAACGTTGTACTTTAACGATTTTAGCAGCATGCATTTCACCAAGAGAACCACCTTCTACAGTGAAATCTTGTGCGAATGCATATACTAAACGACCGTCGATAGTACCATAACCTGTTACTACACCTTCGCCTGGTAATTCTTTCTTTTCTTGACCGAAGTTAACACAACGATGTTTAACGAATTGATCAAGTTCAACGAAGGAATTATCATCGAACAATTTAGCCAAGCGTTCGCGAGCAGTCATTTTGCCTTGAGCATGTTGTTTCTCAACGCGTTTTTCGCCGCCACCAGCTTTAACTTTAGCTAGTTTTTCGTGCAATAACTCGATTTTTTCCTGCACTGTTGCCATTATAGCACCTCCAAATAAAACTTGTTACAGTATCATTTTATTTCATAAATGAATAAAGTTCAAGAAGCATACATATTTAATATATAACGTAGGATTATATGTATATGTATATCTACAACTCATATATAATGATGTGAATTGGATACTGTATTATTTCATACGTTGACATAATTCAAGCAATACGCCACCTGTTGCTTTAGGATGAACGAAAGCAATGGAGGAACCGCCTGCACCGTAACGAGGTTTTTCGTCAATCATACGAATACCTTTAGCCATCAAATCAGCAATAGCGTTTTCAATATTATCTACGCGCAAAGCAACGTGTTGAATGCCGTCACGACCGCCATTTTTTTCGATAAATTTACCGATAGGGCCATCTGGAGTTGTAGTTTCCAAAAATTCGAGTTCTGCATCACCACAAGGGAAGAAGGATACTTTTACCTTTTGTTCTTCAACAACTTCATCTTCAGGAAGATGTTGAATACCCAATGCATTTTTATAAAATTCTTTTGTTGCTGCTAAATCATTAACACCAATACCGATGTGGTCCACTTGTAATACTTTAAAAGCCATTTTGATTATCTCCTTTTATAAGGCTAAATCTCTCATGCTATGTAGTCGCCGTCTACTTTAGCACATTTGACATAACGCCGTTAACAACTGTATATGGATCGCTCGTGCGTTCATTTACAGCTGCCACTTGGCTATTAAATTCATCGCTAGTGACTATTTTTTCCGCCACATAACGACCAATTTGCTCATTAATCATCGCGATAATTTCATCACGCGTACGTTCTGCCCGGCGAGCATCCAACTCACCAGAGTCTTCAAGATACTCAAAATGTTCATCCAAGGCTTCGATGAGTTCATCTACACCTTGATCTTTGCTGGCAACAGTACGCTTAATCGGAGGTCTCCATTTGACTTCGCGAGAATCGAGATCAAGCATCATCTCGATTTCAACATTCAAACGATCGCAACCGTCCCTATCCGCTTTGTTGATAGCAAATACATCGCCAATTTCAAGAATCCCTGCCTTAATTGCTTGAATATCATCACCAAGGCCAGGCACAAGAACAACTAATGTGGTATCCGCATTTTTTACGATATCCACTTCCGATTGTCCTACACCTACGGTTTCAATGATAACGAGATCCATACCAAAGGCATCCATCAGCTTGACAACGTCCGCAGTTTTTTTAGACAAACCGCCTAAACTACCGCGTGTCCCCATGCTTCGAATAAATACATTTTCATTTAACGTCAAATCATTCATTCGAATACGGTCCCCCAAAATAGCACCACCCGAGAATGGGCTAGTCGGGTCGATGGCAACGATGCCGATTTTTTTACCCTGATCCAAATAATGTTTAACAACTTTATCGGTCAAGGTACTTTTACCGGCACCAGGGGCCCCTGTAATACCGAGAATACGAGCACGTCCTGTTTCAGGATAAATGGCCTTCATAATATCGATAGCATTATCATACTCATTCTCTACAGCAGTAATGGACCGTGCTAAGGCTAGTCGAGAACCCTCAAATAGTTCTTTAACTAAATCCATTCGCCTCACCACCTATCTTAAAATATGGGAATAGAGGGATTCAGCCGCACAGTTGAGTCCCTCTCACCCATTAAATTAATTATTTCACGTGTTCTTTAATGAATTTAACGATATCGCCGGTTGGTGTACCAGGAGTGAATACAGCAGCTACGCCTGCTTTTTTCAAGCCAGGGATATCAGCGTCAGGAATAACGCCACCACCGATTACAAGAACATCCCCCATGCCTTTTTCTTTCAAAAGTTCAACAATTTTAGGGAACAATGTATTGTGAGCACCGGAAAGAAGAGATAATGCAACTACATTAACGTCTTCAGAAAGCGCTGCTTCAACGATTTGTTCTGGTGTTTGACGAAGACCAGTGTAGATTACTTCGAAACCAGCATCGCGAAGTGCGCGTGCTACTACTTTTGCACCACGGTCATGACCATCAAGACCTGGTTTTGCTACAATTACTCTAATACGTTTTTCTGCCATGATATATTACCTCCGAAATCAGCCGATATTATAATGTAGAATGAGCTTCGTATTCACCGAATACTTCGCGCAATACATTACAAATTTCACCCAAAGTAGCATATGTTTTAACTGCTGCAAGAATTAATGGCATCAAGTTAACAGATTCGTCAGCTGCGCCAGCTTTCAAATCAGCTAAGGCTTTATCAACTGCGGCTTGATCGCGGTTAGCACGAACTGCTTGAGTTTTCTTAGATTGGTTAGCACCTACGGAAGCGTCTACGCGAAGCAAGTCTTT
The DNA here is from genome assembly GCF_048309325.1 of Veillonella parvula. Taxonomy (GTDB): domain Bacteria; phylum Bacillota; class Negativicutes; order Veillonellales; family Veillonellaceae; genus Veillonella; species Veillonella parvula_T. Next base: position 144,268 of record NZ_DBFBTX010000005.1, on the reverse strand, counting down.
TGGAGCTTCTTCTTCAACTTGGAATTTGTTTACGCCAACGATTGTGCGCAAGCCAGATTCAACTTCCATTTGCCATTTGTAAGCGGATTCTTGAATTTCTTTTTGGATGTAGCCTTTTTCGATTGCTACTACAGCGCCGCCCATTTCATCAATTTTCTTGATGTATGCCATAGCTTCGTCATAGATAGCGTTAGTCATAGCTTCAACATAGTAGGAGCCGCCCAATGGGTCAACTACGTCAGCTAAGCCAGATTCATAAGCCACGATTTGTTGAGTACGAAGAGCTACTTGTACAGATGCTTCTGTAGGAAGAGCCAAAGCTTCGTCACGAGAGTTTGTATGTAAGGATTGAGTACCGCCCATTACAGCAGCTGCAGTTTGAAGAGCAACACGAACGATATTGTTATCAACTTGTTGTGCAGTCAACATAGAGCCAGCTGTTTGAGTATGTACACGGAGCATCATGGATTTTGGTTTTTTTGCACCAAAACGTTCTTTCATGATTGTTGCCCATAAGCGACGAGATGCGCGGAATTTAGCAACTTCTTCAAGTACATTATTATGAGCATTCCAGAAGAAGGAAAGACGACCAGCAAATGTATCAACATCAAGACCAGCTTTTAAAGCTGCTTCTACGTATGCGATACCATCAGCAATTGTGAATGCGATTTCTTGTGCTGCTGTGGAACCTGCTTCACGGATGTGGTAACCGGAGATAGAAATTGTATTCCATTTTGGAACGTATTGAGAACAATATTCGAAGATATTAGTGATCAAACGCATAGATGGTTTTGGAGGGAAAATATAAGTACCACGAGCTGCATATTCTTTCAAAATATCATTTTGAATAGTACCTTTCAATTCTGTGGAAGGTACACCTTGTTTTTCAGCTACTGCGATATACATTGCCAACAAAACGGATGCTGGAGCGTTGATTGTCATGGAAGTGGATACTTTGCCAAGGTCGATGCCATCGAACAAGATTTCCATATCTGCCAAAGAGTCAATCGCTACACCTACTTTACCAACTTCGCCTTCAGCCATAACATCATCAGAGTCATAACCGATTTGAGTTGGCAAATCGAATGCACAGGACAAGCCTGTTGCACCAGATTCGATTAGGTAGCGGTAACGTTTGTTAGATTCTTCAGCTGTAGCGAAGCCTGCATACATACGCATTGTCCAGAAACGACCACGGTACATAGTAGGTTGTACGCCACGAGTATAAGGGAATTCGCCAGGCATTCCCAAATCGCGTTCATAGTCAAAGCCTTCGATATCAACTGGTGTATACACACGGTTGTATTTTAAGTTTTGACGTTCTGGAGTTTTTGCGCATTTTTCGTCACAAAGTTTGTTGTACTCAGCAATTTGGGCTTTTAAGTTTTCGTAAGCCATGTTTTCATCATCCTCCTAAAAAAACAGGTTATTTTTTCATGCTTCCAGTTTCTGTGAAGCGTTTATGCCAAGAAAGAGCTTCATCAAGCAACATTGGTGTATGGGCATTCTTTGTTGCAGCTAATGCTTTTTCTAGGTATTCAGTTAACATAGGTTTGTAATCTGGGTGAGCACATTTTTCAATAATCAAACGAGCTCTTTCCACTGGACTTAAACCACGACAGTCAGCAACACCTTGTTCTGTACAGAAAATCATAGTGTCATGTTCTGGATGATCCACATGGGATACATATGGAACGATAGAACTGATGTCGCCATTTTTAGCAACGGAGTTGGTACAGAAGATAGTGAGATATGCACTACGTGCAAAATCACCAGAACCACCAACACCATTCATCATTTTGCTACCCATAATATGAGTAGAGTTTACATTGCCAAAAATATCAAATTCGATAGCGGTATTCATGGCAATGACACCAATACGACGAGCAATACCAGGGTTATTGGAAATTTCTTGCGGACGAAGAATTATTTTTTTACGATATTCATCAATATTCGCATAGAAACGTTTCAATCCATCTGGAGAAGGACTCAATGCAGTACCGGAACATACAGTTACTTTACCAGCATCGATTAAGTCAAACATACCGTCTTGAATTACTTCTGTATAAATAGATAAATCTGTGAAAGGCCCTTGAGCCAAGCCACTGATTACCGCATTTGCTACAGAGCCTACGCCGGATTGCAATGGAAGCAAGTTTTTAGGCAAACGACCTTCTGCAATTTCTTGTTCAAAGAATTTGATAAGATGTTGACTCATTGCCTTTGCATCATCATCAATAGCAGCTAAAGGTCTTGTTGTATCAGGTACATCACTTGGAACCACAGCAATGATTTTGCTAGGATCACAAGGTATTGCTTCTGTACCGATACGATCGCCGGCCTGTTCCAACGGAATTGGTTTACGATGTGGTGGATCCAACGGTTCATAGATATCATGCATACCAACTAAAGATAATGGTTGAGATACATTTACCTCTACGATAACCTTTTTAGCTTGACTAACGAATGTTGGAGAATTACCAACAGAAGTAGTCGGTACTAAAGAACCATCTTCGTTGATTTGACATACTTCAATAATTGCTACATCTAAATCTCCGAAAAATCCATAACGAATATTTTGTGCCATTGTGCTTAAATGCATATCGATGTATTTAACATCTCCACCATTTAAAGCCTTTCTCATATCTTTATTGGTTTGATATGGAAAGCGGCGATTAATACCATTAGCACGAGTTAACGCACCATCGGCTTCATCACCTACGGAAGCACCTGTCCACAAATCAATTTTGAATGGTTCTTTTTCCATTCTTTCTGCCAATGCCAATGGCACAACTTTTGCATAACCTGATGGTGTAAAGCCGGAAATACCAACTTTATCATTAGGGTTAATCAACTGAGCTGCATCATAAGCAGTGACAATTTTACCTTGCAGGTCCACATTTTTTACGCGGTCTTTGATGTCTATCACCATAACCATCTCCTTTAAGAGTAACATTGTTAAACGACAATTGAATCTCTTTGGTCTAATACGTTCCTTAAACCGACTTCATCGTAGTCCACATCCAATGTATTGTCAACTTATATGACTAAAATGTATTTTTTATCACACCCCGACCGTGCATTATGACTAAAACGCATAGGTTTTTACATTTTCACATAAGTTTTATTCACACCGATATAACTCACAGGAATTATCAATCTAATAGTATATATTGTTGTTTTTATGTATATCGAACTATCTCAATACAACATATAGAGTCTTATCAATACAAAAAAAATAATATATACAAAAACTGACCGCTACACCTCCTATAAAGATATAGATATACAAAAAACCGGTTTTCAAATGCAAGCAATAATGTTCAATTATTCTAACATTAGAAAACCGGTTAAATATACTTAAGCTTACCCTGCTAAGGTATGTATAAATTATACCATACTATGAAATTGTATCGCTACCATAAAACTTACTGATTATACAAAATATACTTTTTACATATGATTCTTCGTGGAGAGTTGTACTTTCACAAAGGCCCCAACCCAACCAAGGAGCTGCCAAAAAACAATAGTAACTTGATGGCTATAGAGCTCAAAATCAGACAATCCACTAAAAAGAACACCGATAGCTAAAGCACCTATTCCTATCTGTGCAGCTTGTCGGAACATATCCCCTTTCAATCGAACAGATGTGATAACATGACCGACGATAACTGCTAGGAATGATAGCAAGCCAGGAATACCTGTTTCAGCCAATATATTTAAATATAAATTATGGGCATGATACATCAATACATTAGGGCCTTGAATGTAATAGTTATAATCTGGATAAACTAAGTAGAATGTATTCCACCCAATACCAAAGATAGGGTTTTCTCGTACGATATACATTGTGCTATCCCATAAAGCCCAACGAAGATCTGACGACGTATCATGTCCTTGGAATATAGACCAAAGTCGTGAGGCAACCTCACCTTCATAGAAATATAGAATTAGAGGTACCACTAACAAGGATAAGAATAATCTTCGTTCTACGAAAATAGCCCAATACAGAATCATGGCCGCAAAACTAATCCAAATACCACGAGAATAGGTTAATAGCATCGTTAAAAATAATACAATACCAACAATCAGCATTGTAACAATTTCACGAGTACGATTCTCCTTCATATAAACAAGAATATAGCTAATACATACACTTAGCACCATCAATAGATAGGCACCTAACAAGTTAGGATTTTGCAATGTAGACGCCATTCGACGCATCAATTTAGGGAATTGTGCTGCATCTACCCATTCTTTTATATGTATATTGGGAACAAATATATACTGATAGGCCCCTATAATGCATACAAGAACTGCTGTACCTAAAAAGGCACGAAGAAAATAGTTCCACTGTTTAGGTGTTCGAATATAGGTACGAACTAAATAATACATGCCCCCACCTGCTACAATTTGGTAGAACCAGCTCTGAATAGACCAATCCCAGTTTGGGGACATTAACGACGATACACCTGTCCAGATAACAAAGATCATAACAGTCCAAGATAGATAGCCTGTCGGCAAACTCAATGATTTACTAGAAATTAAATCATATAATGCCAGACCTATAGCCAACCAGAGAAGTACATCGCCTACCATTGGTTGAAGTGGCATCGCAATAACGACACCATAGATTAATCGTTCAATATAAAAGGTAATTCGTTTCTGATTAGGAATGAGTGAGAGTTCCATATTCTCACCTTAATGACTCATCTCATGGAAAAACCACTGACGAGCATCCCCTAGAATATATAAAGAACCACATACGGCAATGATATCACCAGTCTTTGTATGCTTATATGCCAATGCTAATGCAGCCTCAATAGAGTCTGCAGTTTGAGCCGTCGCCTTTGGTACAGTACGGCGAATCATTTTAACCAAGGTTTCCGGTACTTCCGTTCTATCGGTTGGTGCGGGCACAACGAGCACTGTGTCACCCACTTTAACCACTTCACGGATAATAGCCGCTTGGTCCTTATCTTTAAGAATAGCCATTACAATCGTTTTTGGGCTATCCTTAAACAACTCGTCATACGTCATGGCAAAAGACTCAGCCCCTGACGCATTATGAGCACCATCAAAAATAAAAGTACGATCTAAACCTCTTTTAACTTCAAAACGTCCTGCCCAAGTAGTACGAGCGAAGCCTTCACGCATCGTTTCTTCGCTGATATTCGTATCCTCTTTCATCAACAGGCGTACCGCCAGCAATGCACAAGCGAGGTTTACAGATTGGTGAATGCCCGCCATCGTCGTAAACAACATGGCAGGTGCTGCATCGTTAGTACTAACCGTAATCATTTGACCACCAGTTACAGCGCTGCGACTATCGATACCGAAATCTTTATTGAAAGCATAAAGCTTAGCATGTTTTTCTTTAGCTACGTCCTCAATGATACTAAGAGGAGTACCTTGTGCCGCTGTTACTACAGGCACCTTAGATTTGATAATACCCGATTTATGACGTGCAATCTCCTCTAAAGTATCACCACAGTACGCTTGATGATCTATAGATACATTAGTGATAACAGATACTTTAGGAGTAACGATGTTCGTAGAGTCTAATAAGCCACCTAATCCGACTTCTACCACAGCATAATCTACACCTTGTTCTTTAAAAAACAAGAATGCAGCAGCCGTCAGCATTTCAAATTGTGTTGGCGCTTCTACTCCATTACTAACAATAGTGTCTACTGCACCTTTAACACGACTGATTAATTCCCCAAAGGCTTCCTCAGTAATATTCCCATCATTAATTTGAATTCGCTCCGTATAGGATTGAAGGTGAGGCGATGTAAATCGCCCCACCCGTAATCCACTTGTAAACAGTGCGTAGGAAATGTATGAGGTAACCGAGCCCTTACCATTCGTGCCTGTCACATGAACAATTTTATAATCTTCTTGTGGATTTCCCAATACATCCATAAGAGCTGTAATTCGTTCAAGGCCAGGTTTAATACCGAATGAAGATGCCTGCTCTAAATAGGCTAAGGCCTCTTGATATGTCATATAAACCTCCTATTATAAGGTTTCGAGGAACGCTTCACGTTCCAATAACGCTTGTTGTTTTTGTTTATATTCTTCTAACTTTTCTTTTTCTTTTGCTACTACAGCTTCAGGAGCTTTTGCTAAGAAGCCTTGGTTAGACAATTTACCTTCCAAACGAGAAATTTCTTTTTCCATTTGGATTTTTTCCTTCGCAATACGCTCTCTTTCTTTTTCACCGTCGATCAAGTCTTTAAGTAAGAGATATACTTCCATACCATTGACAACGGTTACAGTCGCATTTTCTGGCTTTGGATCGTCGGTACCAAGAATTGTTACTTTCTCAGCCCAAGCCAATGTTACAAAGTAGTCACTATGTTCTGCTACAGTTTTAGCTAATGCTTCATCTGTTGGCGCTACGATAACCTCAGCTTTTTTACCTAGAGGCACATTCATTTCAGCACGCATGTTACGAATACCTTTGATAGCATCCATCATAACTTCCATTTGACGTGCTGCACCTTCAAGATTATCGAATTTCAATGCTTCAGGCCATTTAGTAACAACGATGCTGTCCCCTTCATGTGGCAAATGTTGCCAAATATGTTCAGTTACAAACGGCATGAATGGATGCAATAATTCGAGCATGTGACGTAAGATTGTTACAAGTAAATATTGAACTGTACGACGATCACGTTCGTTGCTTTCACTATACAAACGAGGTTTCGATAATTCAATGTACCAATCGCAGTACGTATTCCAAATGAAGTCATATACGGAACTCGCAGCTTCACCAAGTTCGAATTTATCGAGATTAGATGTTACGCTTTGTACTGTTTCATTGTATTTTTGAATAATCCATTGGTCTGCTAATGTCAAATCATCTGCTGTTGGAACGAAACTTTCATCATAATTTGTAAGGTTCATCAATACAAACTTGGATGCATTCCAAATCTTATTGGCAAAGTTACGGTTAGCCTCAACACGTTCCATATAGAAGCGCATATCATTACCAGGTGTATTGCCAGTTACAAGAGTAAAGCGCAATGCATCAGCACCATATTGGTCGATAACTTCAAGTGGATTAATACCATTACCCAAAGATTTACTCATTTTACGGCCCTGGCTGTCGCGAACAAGGCCATGAATAAATACATGTTTAAATGGGATTTCATGTTCAAACTCAAGAGCCATAAAGATCATACGAGCAACCCAGAAGAAGATGATATCGTAACCAGTTACAAGCACACTTGTTGGATACCATTGCTTAAGTTCTGGAGTTTGCTTAGGCCACCCCATTGTAGCAAATGGCCATAAACCAGAGCTAAACCATGTATCAAGAACATCCGGATCTTGTGTAACATGACCGTGGCAATGAGGACATTCTGTAATATCTTCACGACTAACAATCGTTTCACCACAGTCATCACAATACCATGCAGGAATGCGATGGCCCCACCACAATTGACGAGAAATAGTCCAATCGCGGATATTTTCAAGCCAGTTCACATATGTTTTTGTAAAACGTTCAGGAACGAACTCTACTCCGTGGTCTTTAACAACCTTAAGAGCTGGCTCTGCCAATGGTTTCATATCTACGAACCATTGCTTAGATACCATTGGTTCGATGATTGTATTACAACGGGAGCAATGACCTACTGCATGGTCATGATCATCAATTTTTTCAAGTAGGCCTAATTCTTTGAGTTCTGCTACTACTTGTTTACGTGCTTCTTCACGAGGTAAGCCATTAAATTTGCCAGCACCTTCATTCATTGTTGCATCATTGTTCATAACAACGATGGATTCCAAATTATGACGTTGGCCCATTTCAAAGTCATTAGGGTCATGAGCAGGTGTAATTTTTACACAGCCTGTGCCGAAGCTAGCATCTACATAGTCATCGGCAATTACAGGAATTTCTCGATTAACAAATGGCAAGATCAATGTTTTACCAATGAGATCTTTATAACGATCATCATCAGGATTTACTGCTACTGCTATGTCACCAAACATTGTTTCTGGACGAGTTGTAGCAACAACAACAAAACGATTATCTTCACCTTTTACAGGATATTTAATATGCCATAAATGGCCATGTTCGTCTTCATGCTCAACTTCAACATCAGATAACGCAGTGGCACAACGAGGACACCAGTTGATGATGCGTTCACCGCGATAGATCAACCCTTTTTCATAAAGGCTTACAAATACTTCGCGCACTGCATGGTAATACCCTTCATCCAAAGTAAATCGCTCACGGGTCCAATCACAGGATGCGCCAAGGCTACGGATTTGTTTTACAATAGTATCACCATATTCTTTTTTCCATTCCCACACGCGCTCTACGAATTTTTCACGGCCCAAATCATAGCGAGATTTTCCTTCTTCTTTAGCAAGCATCTCTTCTACTTTGATTTGTGTAGCAATACCAGCGTGGTCTGTACCTGGCATCCACAATACATTGTAGCCTTGCATGCGTTTGAAACGGATGAGGATGTCTTGTAATGTGTTATCAAGGGCATGCCCCATATGCAACATACCAGTTACATTAGGAGGTGGTAATACGATACTAAATGGCTCTTTATTCGTGTCTACTTCTTCGTGAAAGTATCCTTGATTTTCCCAATAAGAATACCATTTGCCTTCTATTTCACCAGGATTATATGTGGTTAAATTTTCGTAGGTTTTCATCGTTCCTCCTAAAATACTCCTTAGCGCTTCATAATCTTAGCCAATACAAATAGACTTGTTTCATATAGCAATATCATAGGTAATGCAATCATCGTTTGAGAAAACATATCCGGTGTAGGTGAAATGACAGCACCTATGATAAAGGATATAAGAATAAATATTTTTCGCTTCGTTTTTAAAAAGCGTGATGTAATTAAGTTGAAATATCCCAAAATAATTAAGATCAACGGCAGTTCAAAGATAAATCCAAAGGGCAGTACAAAGGACAATACAAAGTCCATATACTGACCAATGGAAAACATCGGTTGTAATTCATCTGTGGCAAAGCCCATAAAGAACTTCACTGCTGCAGGCAATACGAGAAAATAAGAAAATACAATACCTATTCCAAATAGACTAATCGCAACTGGTAAAATCCAGTTAGATAACTGCTTTTCTCGCACAGTTAGTGCAGGCTTAACAAATAGCCAAATCTGATGCAATATAATGGGAGCCGCTATGACGAGGCCTCCTACTACAGATACTTTCATATACGTAAAGAACGCCTCAGTAGGTCTCATATAATAGAGCTTGCCAGCTGGTTTTAGAAGTATTTCCAATAATAAGTCTACATAATAATAAGAAATACAAGTTCCCACAATAACCGCTACAACCATTATAATCAACCGTTTTCGCAGTTCTGAAAGATGTCCTACAAGAGATAATTCCCTCGCCTCATCCATCATCTTCTGTTCCATTTCAGTATAAATCGGCTCATTTTCCTGTTCCTCAGGAACGCGTAAATTCGCCACTTTATACCGTTCTTGCTCAGCCTTTTGCTCTGCTTCACGCCGTTTTTGACGAACTACACTATCAAAAGAAGGTTTTTGCATGGGATATTCGAAATCCGGTTTTGGTTCGAACGGTTCCATATTATACCTTTCTATCAGCCAGATTTTCTACAGCCATCACAAGGAATTCCTTCCCTGGAAAATCACGCACTGCAGCGAGTGCCGCTAAAGCATCTTTACAATATTTATCAGCTACAGCTAATGTATTATCGATACCACCTTGAGCAACAACATAATCGATAATGTCTTGCTCATTACCACCATTGTTTAAGCCTTTAATATCTTCAAGCAATTTATCTTTATTACCATCGTTAACGATACTTAATAACGGATACGTCAATAGTCCTTCTCGAAGATCGTTCCCTACAGGCTTTCCTGTCGTTTCCGTTGTTTCACGATAATCCATAATATCATCTGTAATTTGAAATGCCATACCTAATGCATGACCATATTTTTTTAATTCTATGATTTCAGATTCTTGCCAATCTCCTAAGAGACCACCAAGCTCCATACAGCCTTCCATGAAGTCTGCTGTTTTCTTTTGCGTTTTTGTCATATAACGCTCTATACCTTGATCAATGCGATATACATCTTCCATTTGCATGAACTCACCTTCTACAAGGCATGTAATAATATGAGAGAAGACTTGAAGATACTTCATATTCGTCATTTCAGATACGATTTTAAATGCTTTAGCAAATAAATAATCACCACTAAGGATAGCTACCTTATTGCCTTTATGCATGTGAATGGTATCTTCACCTCGGCGAATTTCAGCTTGATCTAATACATCGTCATGGATAAGTGTTGCTAAGTGAAGCATTTCAACAGCCTCAGCAATTTTGACGCGTTGACGCTCTATAGATGTCCCTGCATTAGCAATCAATAGGCACAATTGAGCGCGCAAACGCTTACCACCTGCTGCTGATAACGGTCGAATCAGTGCATTGAAGTCCTCTACACCGGTATTAAAAGATGATGCAAGAGACTCTTCGACACGCTCTAAATCTAAAGCAATGCGTTCCATAATCTCTAATTCGTTGGTTTGACTCATGCTTCATCTCCTACCAAAATTTTATTGATTCGTTGTTGTAAAAGCTCACGTCCAGTATGCTTTAAAGAGCTATACAGAATCGGCAATGTAGCCGTTGGATATAGTTCTTTAATAATAGACAAGTTTGCAGACTTTTCTTTAGCCGTCAATTTATCGGCCTTGGTCACTACAATTTGTAACGGCACACCGGCTTCGACGAGCCAATCAAAGGCCACCTTATCAATGGCCATTTCAGGATGGCGACCATCGATAAGTAAACACAACAACATCAATCGTTCAGAATGTAAAATATAATCGGCAATAAAGGAAGACCACAGATTGCGGTTTCCTTTATTTGTCTTTGCAAAACCATAACCAGGAAGGTCAACGAGAAACCAGTTATATCTGCGTTCCTCGGTTTCAGAAATATCCTCTTTTGATTCAATATCAAAGTAGTTTATCGTCTTAGTCTTACCTGGCTGACCACTAACGAGGGCTAACCCACGATAGTTACATAAAGAATTAATCAACGAAGACTTGCCCACATTAGAACGTCCAAGGAAAGCGATTTCTACTGTATCCCCTTCAGGATATTGATCTGCCTTCACACAGGAAGTATTATATTTTGCAGCTATAATACGAGGCCCCTTCGGTTCTTTTCGTGTATATTGTGGTTTTGGGCCCATTGGTTTAGTGGATTTTTTCTTCTTTTGCATTACACAAGTGCCTTTGCTAATACTTCATCCATTGTCTTAACTGGCGTAATAATGAGGCCTTCTTTCACAATGTCAGGTAATTCTGCAATATCCTTTTCATTACCTTTTGGAATCAACACCTCTTTAACGCCATGAGACAAGGCTGCTAATAATTTTTCTTTTAAGCCGCCTATTGGTAATACGCGGCCACGCAATGTGATTTCACCAGTCATGGCAATATCAGAACGAACCTTGCGGTTAGTCAAAATAGACACCATAGCTAATGTCATTGTAATACCTGCAGAAGGACCATCTTTAGGTGTTGCCCCTTCTGGCAAGTGAACGTGAATATCAAGTTTTTTATAAAAGTCTTCTTCGATTTTTAAGGCTTTTGCATTATGGCGAATATAACTCATAGCCGCTTGACCAGATTCTTGCATAACCTTGCCGAGACTACCAGTTAAAGCCAATTTACCGGTACCATTCATAGTTGTAGCTTCACATGGTAATACTACACCACCAACAGATGTCCAAGCTAATCCATTTACATAGCCAACTTGTGCTTTCTTTTCTCGCTCTTGGTCAACAAAGATCGGTGCGCCTAAGAATTCGTGAAGATTTTTAGTAGTGACTTTTGGCGCATCTCCGCCTTCTTCAACTACTTTGAAAGCAATCTTACGGCAAATCTTAGCAATTGTTTTCTCTAAAGTACGAACACCAGCTTCGCGAGTATATTCGGAAATTACCTTTTTTAACACAGCATCAGATAATTTAACCTTGTAATCTTCAAGGCCATTTTTCTTAATTTGCTTAGGTGTTAAGTAACGCTTAGCAATCTCTAGTTTCTCTTCTTCCATATAACTGGACAATTCAATAATTTCCATACGATCTAACAACGGACCAGGAATATTAGATGCTACGTTAGCCGTAGTAATCCAGAAAACTTCAGAGAAGTCGAACGGTACTTCAATAAAGTGATCACTAAATGTGCTATTTTGTTCTGGATCCAATACCTCTAATAACGCTGAAGATGGATCGCCTTTATAATCAGATGCTAATTTATCAATTTCATCCAATAAAAATACAGGATTCTTAGTACCTACATTTTTTAACCCCTGAATCATACGACCAGGTAAAGCACCAATATAAGTACGTCGATGTCCACGAATTTCAGCTTCATCACGAACACCACCTAAGGATGCACGGATAAACTTACGATTCATTGCTTTAGCAATAGAGGTAGCCAAAGAGGTTTTACCAACGCCTGGTGGGCCTACTAAACAAAGAATAGAGCCACTATTTTTACCAGTTAATTTACGAACCGCTAAAAATTCTAAAATGCGTTTCTTAACCTTTTCAAGGCCATAATGATCGGCCTCGAGCATAGCATGAGCGCCCTTAATATCTAAACGGTCTTCCGTTAATTCGTTCCACGGTAATGCCAATACCCAATCTAGGTAATTGCGCAAAATTGTTGCTTCCGGCATCAATTGAGGCATGCGGCTGTAACGAGAAATTTCTTTATCAATACGCGTATGTACGTCTTCACTTAGATTAAGTGCTTTTAATTTAACTCGTAGTTCTTCTGCCTCCTCCTCGGGATCCCCTTTATCACCCAACTCATCGTGGATAACGCGGATTTTTTCGCGCAAGAAATATTCCTTCTGCGCTTTTTCCATAGATTGACGCACTTGATTATTGATGGAATTTTCCAAATCAGAGATTTGTAATTCCATATTTAAAATGCCTACAATCATGTTAAGACGACGAGCCACAGATAATTCTTCAAGTAACTCTTGACGTTTCAAATTATTAATAGGCAATAGAAATGCAACTTGATCAGCTAATTCACAAGGATTGCGTAATTCCATAACGCGCGTTACACCTTCATCAGTAACTGATTTAGCTTCTTCTGCCCATTCGCCAAATTTAGCTTGAACCAAACGACGATAAGCTTCAAGCTCTACATCGTCTTCAAATTCAGACGCCACTCGTTCATAGTCTCCTATATAATAAGGGTCCATGCTAGTAATATTCATAAGATGAATACGAGTGATGCCCTCTACAAGAACACGTACTATACCACCTGGTAAGCGCAACATTTGTTTAATTTTTACTAATGTACCCATTTGGGCTAAATCATGAACTGTTGGTGCATCTACAGCATCATCTTTTTGAGTTACGACGGCTAAAATGCGATCCTCATTCATTGCGGCTTCCACCGCCTTAATGGATTTGTCTCGACCGATATCGAGGTGAATCACGATATTCGGGTATACGACCATGCCTCTAAGAGGTACGGTAGGAATCCCAATTTCGAGTAAATTCATACTTCCTCCAGGTATATATATATTATGAAAAGAAACTCATTCCTACACAGAAATGAGTTTCTTCGAATTACGATTTCAACTGGATGTCTTGGTCTGCCTCATTTTTGAGTATAGGTTCACCTGTGCTTAATACGGATTCACGATTCACAATGCACTTAGTTACTTCCGGCATGGAAGGAACTTCGAACATAACGCGTTTCATCACCTTTTCAATGATAGCACGCAAACCACGAGCACCTGTTTTTCGCTGTAAAGCTTCATCAGCGATTTCTTCTAATGCATCTTCAGTGAAAGTTAATTCTACACCATCAAGGGATAGAATTTTTTCATATTGTTTTGTTAATGCATTTTTAGGCTTTGTCAAAATTTGAATTAACGCATCTCTGTCTAACTGATCTAATGTTACCATTACAGGTAAACGACCAATAAATTCAGGGATCAAACCAAATTTTAATAAATCTTCAGGTACAACATCTTTTAAGATAGCCGATACATTACGTTCTTCTTTACGTTGTACATCTGCACCAAAACCAAGTGTTTTCTTAGCGGTACGTTTAGTAATAACTTTGTCCATACCATCAAATGCACCACCACAAATAAAGAGAATATTTGTAGTGTCGATTTGAAGCATTTCTTGATTAGGATGTTTTCTACCACCTTGAGGAGGAACAGAAGCAACGGTACCTTCTAAGATTTTAAGCAATGCTTGTTGTACACCTTCACCAGACACATCACGTGTAATGGAAGGGTTTTCAGACTTACGAGCAATTTTATCGATTTCATCGATATAGATAATGCCCCGTTCAGCCCGAGCTATATCATAATCTGCAGCTTGAATAATTTTGAGCAGGATGTTTTCTACATCTTCCCCCACATACCCAGCTTCAGTTAAGCTTGTAGCATCTGCAATAGCAAATGGTACTTCTAGCATTTTCGCTAAGGTTTGAGCCAATAGTGTTTTACCACTACCAGTAGGACCAATGAACAATACATTAGCCTTTTGTAATTCTACATCATCTACTACATTATCTGTTTGTAAGCGTTTGTAGTGATTATATACGGCCACAGCTAAAGAGATTTTAGCATCATCTTGACCAATAACATATTCGTCAAGATGAGCTTTAATATCTCTAGGCGTTGGCAATTCTTTTAAATTGAAGTCGTCCGTCTCAACCGCACCCAACTCATCTGCAATGATGCGTTCACAAACTTCAACACATTCGTCACAAATATACACGTTAGGACCCGCCACTAATTTGCGGACTTCTTCGCTTGTGCGTCCACAAAAACTGCAGCGCATAGTATCTTTATCTTTTGCCAAGGGGCGCCTCCATTACTTGCTTTCTACAGGTTCTCTTGTGAGTACCTCATCGATTAAGCCGTATTCAACGGCATCCTGAGCACTCATGAAGTTATCGCGATCTGTATCGCGAGCTACTACTTCAATATCTTGTCCACTGCGAGAAGCTAAGATACCATTTAACTCTTCACGCATGCGAAGAATCTCACGGGCATGGATTTCAATTTCAGATGCTTGTCCTTGTACACCACCTAATGGTTGGTGAATCATGATGCGCGCATGAGGCAACGCATATCGTTTACCTTTAGTGCCAGCTGTTAAAAGCACAGCACCCATGCTCGCCGCAGAGCCTACACAAATAGTAGACACATCTGGTTTGATATATTGCATCGTATCATAAATAGCCATGCCGGCGGTTACAACACCGCCAGGGCTATTGATGTACAAATGGATATCCTTATCAGGATCCTCTGCTTCCAAGAATAACATTTGCGCAATAACCGCATTTGCCACATTATCATCGATGGGCCCACCAAGAAAAATAATGCGATCCTTTAACAAGCGAGAGTAAATATCATAGGAACGCTCTCCGCGTTCACCTTGTTCAACTACGATTGGTACATACATGTAATCACCTTTTCATGTACCTAGTTAAGCAAGCTATTATTCTGCCGCTTCAGCGCCTTTTGCATTATCAATAATGAATCGAGCTGCTTTTTTGCGAGCTACAGAGCCTGCCAACATAGCTACACGACCTTCTTTTGCAATAATATCCCAAACTTCTTTAGGATCTGCTCCAAAGTTTTGAGCCATAATGAAGATTTCACGGTTCATATCATCTGGAGTTACTTCGATACCTTCAGCAGTCGCGATAGCGTCCAATACTAAATCAGCACGTACGTTTTCAGCTGCGGAATCTTTATATTCAGAGCGTAAATCTTCGATAGTTTTGTTGGAGAATTTCA
Source organism: Veillonella parvula (assembly GCF_048309325.1). Taxonomy (GTDB): domain Bacteria; phylum Bacillota; class Negativicutes; order Veillonellales; family Veillonellaceae; genus Veillonella; species Veillonella parvula_T. The sequence goes on along the minus strand of NZ_DBFBTX010000005.1, from coordinate 128,436 downwards.
AGTAGTCATCAAGTTTCAAGCCACGGCCTTCCATATTCATAGCCAACTCTTGAATCATTTGTTCTACGCGATCTTCAATCATTACTTCTGGGATTTCTACAGTTGCATTTTTAACAGCTGTTTGAATCAAGTCCGCATTGTAAGTATCGATTGCACGACGGGAAGCTTCTTCTTCCATTTTAGTGCGAAGATCTTTTTTCAATTCTTCAATAGTTTCGTAAGAGCTTGCTTCTTTGGCGAATTCGTCATTCAACTCAGGCAATTCTTTACGTTTAATATCATGGATATGAGTTTTGAATTCTGCTTCTTTACCAGCAAGTTCTGCTACAAAGTAGTCTTCAGGGAATGTTACTTTTACAGTTACATCATCACCAGCTTTAGCGCCAATCAATTGATCTTCGAAGCCAGGAATGAAGCTACCAGAACCGATTTGTAATGGGTAGGATTTACCTTCACCACCATCAAATGGTTTACCATCAACGGAACCAGCAAAGTCGATTACTGCAAAGTCGTCTTTTTGAATTGTAGCGCCTTCTTCAGCAACAACCATTTTTGCTTGTTGTTCACGAATATTGTTCAACTGTTCTTCGATTTGTTCATCAGATACTGTAGCATCTTGTTTATCTGCTTCTAAGCCTTTGTAATCGCCAAGTTTAACTTCAGGGCGTTTAGTTACAGTAGCTTTAAAAATCAAATCTTTGCCTTCTTCGAATTGTTCCCGTTCGATTTCAGGTTCAGATACAGGCACGATATCATTTTCACGAAGTGCAGCACTATAGTTTTGGCTAGCCAATACTTCAAACGCTTCTTCCAAGATAGCTTCTTTACCGAAGTTCATTTCCAAAATACGGCGAGGCGCATGTCCTTTGCGGAAGCCAGGGATGTTCACTTGACCTGCAATGCGTTTTACAGCTTGTTTAATGCCCTTATCTACTTCTGCTGCAGGTACTTCAATAGTTAACGTTACTACGTGTTGATCAACAGGATTTACAGTTGCTTTCATTTAAAATATGTCCTCCTCGAAGGGCAATATGCCCAAATTTCTGTAGTATATTATGCACTCCTAATAATAACATAAATGCAAGGTCAATGCAATTCTTCTCAATATACACTAAAAGACCACCCCAAAACGGGTGGTCTTTACATATTTTACATAATTATGCCAATTAGTTATCTTTAGCAATCAATTTGATAATGTCCCGACGAGACAAAATTCCAATCAAACGGTACTCTTTATCTACAACTGGCACATTTTTCAAATGTTGATCAAGCATAACAGATACAATTTCTTCTACATCTTTATCCGGTGTGGTTGTAATTACTTCATCAGTCATCAACTCATGAACGTGAGATGCCAATAATTTTTTAAATTGAGCATTGTATTCACCGATGCCATTGTAATAGATGCTAGCGCCTAATACATTAACATAATGAGGCACATGAGGACGTACTTTTTTATAAAGTAAATCACCTTCAGAGATAATACCTAACAACTTATTATCATCATCCACTACGGACACAGCTGTTAAATTATATTTAACCAATAAATCAGCTACATCAGAAATTGGCGCATCTTTGCCAACAGTAACAGGGTATTTATTCATTACTTCTTGGATTTTCATAGTGAATTCCTCCTTACAAATACATCTTGCTTTATTATACTATTCGCCACAGTATAATAAAACTCCTTTTTTCTGAAAGTATTATACAAATAATTTTTAAGTCTACGTCTTCTACCAATGATAAGGTTCATTACGATTGATTTTTGATGCTCGATAAATTTGTTCTACAAGTAGCAATCGAACCATTTGATGAGTAAAAGTCATAGGGCTAAAAGATAAATTATAATTTACAGCCTGACGTAATGTATCACTCACCCCAAAGGCACCACCAATAATGAAAGCCATATCGCTAACACCATCCACCTCAAGCTTAGATACCGTCTTAGCGAGTTCTTCAGAGGACATTGGTTTGCCATACACGTCAAGTAATACGGTATACGCATTTTTAGGGACCGCTTTTAATAAACGGTCTCCTTCTTCTGCAACGACTTGTTTGCGATCCGCATTACTCGGCTTATCTCCAATTTTACTTTCATTCAGCTCTGTAATTGTAATGCCACCATAGGGGCGCATGCGTTTCACAAACTCTGCTACGCCCTCACGTAAATAAGCATCCTTCAATTTGCCGATACAGACTACATAAAATCTCATTTTTACCTCTTCACAGATTGGATGGACACAATTTCATTAGGCTGACCATGTTGTAACTTCATTTCAGGTCCAATACGAACACCACCATCCACAAGCATTTTGCCAATAGTTTGGGTAACAAGGACAGAGTTATTATTATTTTCAGAACGATGGGCCAATATAACTTGCATAAAATCAGGACGTTTCATCATGAGTAGTGCTTGCGCAGCCATTTCATTACTCAAATGACCTTCATCACTAGCCACCCTTTGTTTCAAAAACGGCTGATATGGTCCGAATCGCAACATATGAGGATCATAATTCGCCTCTAGCACTAACAGAGTCGTATCATCAATTCTACGTAAAATATCATCTGAAATCACGCCTGTATCAGTGACAATAGTTGCCTTATCGTTCCCAGCAAACACATTTATACCAATTGGATCAGCCGCATCATGACTTACCGAAAAAGGTTCCACAATTAGACTCCCCAACGTCAAACTGCCCTTTGTAAGCTCGATTAATCGATTCTTTGGCACGATTAACTTATCTTGGATTTCACGCCAGGTGCCTTGCTTCGTATACACAGGAATATCAAATCGTTTTAGTAATTGTTGTAATCCCGCAATGTGATCACTATGTTCATGACTGACAAATATACCCTCTACCTGTGCCATATCAATTTGTAATTCTTTTAACCCATTGACAATGCGTCGACAACTGATGCCTACATCATGCAATATGACGGAGTTCCCTTTTTTTATCACTGTACAATTGCCCTTACTACCACTGGCAAGGACATGGACCTCCAACGGTGAGGATTCACTCATCAAAACACTCCATATACTTAATCATAAATCTATTATTTCTGTAAAAGTCAATAGCTTAGTTATTTAGTTAAATATTGTATTAACTCATTTAAATTCAAGCTATTATTACGTTCTTTCAGATAATTTAGTCAGACGCTCTACAAAATACGACATATTAGCCTCAATATCTGGCCCTCTGCGGAACATATCGCCTCCAACAAGGAACATCGTATCATTTCCGTACAGCTCAACAAGTTCATTAAGACGAGTATCTGTAACGCCACCACCTGGTGCAGGGCAAGCCGCCTTCATCAAGCCCATTGGTCGTTTAATGTAAGAGGAAATCCTCTTGCATTGTTCCTCTGTAAAAGTAAAGCGTCCACCATAAGATACGAAGATTGGCATATCAGCCCCAAAAATACGAGGTAATAAACCTAGTTGTAAGTAATCGGCTACACCAGATACACCAGGGCTCACAAATCCACCAGAATAAGCGGGATGATGAATAATAGGCAATCGTAATTTTTCATCAGTAGCTAATTTGTGTAACCAACCGAAACCAACGAGACCTGAAGCCACCATGAGAGCTGTAGCACCAGCCTCTTTGGCAAAATAAGCGCGTTCCAATACGTCTGTGCCATCACCAGATACATTTGCTGCATATAATGTATGTGTCCCATGTGTAGTGTTCATTTCCTGTACCATAGAAGCACATCGTTTTACACGATCTTTATATTGAGAGAAGGACTGATTAGAAATACCATGATCATCCTTTATGACATCTGCCCCACCACGTGTATAGGCTCCACACATGCGAGCCAATTCCCCGTTTGGTGTTCCCATCGGCTTTACAACGGCTTGAATCATTGGACGCGTCGGGGTTTCCACTAAACAACGAATTCCTTGCAAGCCAAATCGTGGTCCCTTAAACACATCGTAAAGTGTTGGACATAGTTCAATATCTACTACCCAAATATGTGGCTGTAACGAAGAATTACCAAAGACAACATTTAAAAATTGTGTAGCCTCTAAGGCCGTGGTATCTACGTGATATGAAATACGAGCCAAATAGTAACGAGAGGTGTCAATTACAGCATTTGGCATCACACCTACATTGATATAAGGAGAGTCTTCTACTATAGGTTCAAGAGATTCTAGTCGACCAGTAATAGTTTCTTTAATGTATGGATCCGTTACAAACTCATAAGGAAATTCTATGGTTTGCTCCACTTGAACAGCCCAAGCAATTGATTTTGCTTCTTCATATGTACTCGCTTCTATTCTATATATAACTATAAATCGCTCGTCTTTCATAATGCGTCTCCTTTACAATAATATTATTTAATTATATACCAAAGTAGTATACGATTCCATAAAAAAAGACCTCACTCCAAATCAGAGTGAGATCTTTTTAACAAACGAAAACATATATATTGATGTTTTACCTATACTAACAAGGTTTCTACTGTGAGAGACAATACATATAATCGCATGAGAGTAAACTCGTCTAACTATATCTTATTGGTAGAAATGTTTAGGATAACCTTTGAATCGTGTGAAGTGACGATATTTACGAGTCGCACGATTAGGTTCATTAACAGTTTTATAACCAAAACCATTAAACATTACATTTAAAATAACAGCTACTATACTACCAGCTGTGATACCAGATTTCAAAAGAATTTGAGCCCATGCTGGAAAGTGTGTATAGAATTGAGGTGCTGCAAGAGGAATCATGGATACCCCAATACTAATGGCAACTAGCATCAGGTTATAGTTACCATCGAAACTAACTTTACCAAGAGAACGAATCCCACTGGCGATAATCATGCCGAACATAGCAATTCCTGCGCCCCCTAGTACAGCATTTGGAATACAAGCTACGATAGCGGCTAATTTAGGGAAAAGGCCTAATAAAATTAAAATTACACCAGATGCTGCTACAACGAAACGACTCTTAACACGTGTTACAGCAATAAGACCTACGTTTTGAGCAAATGCTGTATACGGAAAACTATTAAGGATACCACCAATAATAGTGGATAAGCCATCCGCACGAAGTACCGCAGCCAACTCTTTTTGACCAATAGGTTTATCTACGATTTCTCCAACTGCAATACTATCACCAGTTGTTTCTACCATAACTACGAGCATTACAATAATCATAGATACAATAGAAGCAAAGTCAAAGGTTGGAAGGCCAAAATAGAATGGTGTCACAACAGAAATCCATTGAGAACGCCCTACTTCTGAAAAATCTGTAATACCAACAATCATAGCTAAGGCTGTACCGAGAATAAGCCCAACTAAGATTGCCAAATTACCAAGGAAACCTTTACCAAATCGATAAGTTAATACAACGAGAACAAATGTAGCTACACCAAGAGCTATGTATAGTGGATCGCCAAAGTTTTTATTGCCTACGCCCCCCCCCATCCAGTTAACAGCTACTGGCATCAAGTTGATACCAATAATAGTAATGATAGTACCTGTTACTACAGGTGGGAATAGCCGAATCAAACGACTGAAAAATGGTGCCACAAGGAATGTAAAGAGACCAGCTACGATAATCGCACCGTAAATGGTAGTAATATCATGCTGCTGACCAATCAGAATCATTGGACCTACAGAAGCAAATGTTACACCTTGAATAAGAGGAATGCGACCACCGACAGGTCCGAACCCTAATGTTTGAATCAATGTAGCTACACCACATGTAAATAAGTCAGCTGTAATCAAACGAATTAAATCTTCAATTGGCAAATGCATAGCTTGTGCAATAATAATTGGTACAGCTACTGCCCCAGCATACATAGCCAGAACGTGCTGTAAACCATAAGCGAATAACTGCGGGATTGGCAGCATACCATCTACATGGTCGACACCAGATGCACCTTTACTCATAAGAATCACCTCATATCTTACGTTTTAGTTACTAGTTAAACAATATAGTCATACTATCGTACATGATAGAGTTTAGAAATCTCATCGACTTCACGTGGGAACCTTGATGGCTAGGGGCAAAAGCCCCTACCATTAAGCAAATATTCTATTTTTTATAACCTGTATGTTTAATCGGCAAGGACCTACGTGGTTCTCCGTCGATACGACGATACGCATTTGCAATAGCCGGTGCAATCGGAATGCTAGAGATTTCGCCAATACCTTTAGCACCGTATGCATATTGTTCTGGTGTCCCTTTTTCGATAAGACTTACATGAATTGGAGGACATTGGGTAGCTCTAAGAAGTCCTAGCGTACCGTATTTAGATGTTACATACCCTTCTTTATAAGGGAAGTCTTCTGTAACGGCATACCCCATTCCCATAATGGCACCACCTTCGGCCTGACCTGTACAGGATTGAGGGTTCACTACACGACCTACATCGTATGCTACATGTAAATTAGCAACCTTATTGTCTTCACCAATTGTTGCTACACATGCACCATAACCATAGGCAACGTGATTTTTTGGATGCGATTTATCAGAATTAAATGGATCTGTTTCACCGAGAAACTCTTCATAAATCTCTACGCCATTCAGTTCTTCTAATGTTTTAGTATCTAACATTTCTTTTAAGCGAAGACTTGCTTTACGCGTTGCTTCACCGGTAAAGAGCGTTTGGCGAGATGCAGTAGTTGTACCAGAATCTGGTGTACGTACTGTATCAGGTCGTTCTACAAATACTTTATCCGCCGTTAAGCCTGTCGTTTCACAAAGTACTTGTGTTGCCATAGTAGCCATGCCTTGACCAATACAAGCGGCACCCGTACGAATACGAACTTTACCATCACGTACTTCTAAAATAACGCGACCCGTATCAGGTAGTCCTACACCAATACCACTATTTTTCAAACATACCGCAAGGCCAGTACGATCAGAGGCATAATATGCATCTTTTACAGCTTCCAAACATTCTACTAAAGCGGTTTCTTTGGAACAAATTTGGCCGTTTGGTAATGAGTCACCAGGGCGTACAACATTTTTGTAGCGGAATTCCCAAGGATCCATGCCTACCAACGCAGCTAATTCATCAATATTTTGCTCTTGACCAAAGATAGTTTGTGTTACGCCAAACCCACGGAATGCACCACCAGGAACAGTATTTGTATAAACACATACACCATCAAAGGCAAAATTATCAAAGTGATAAGGGCCACAAGAATGAGTACCAGCACGTTGAAGTACAGGACCACCTAAAGATGCATACGCGCCACAATTAGAAACGATATTTACCTTACTTGCTACCAAATTACCTTCCGCATCACAAGCTGTTGTAATATCCATTTCCATCGCATGACGTTTAGTATGAATATTGAGACTTTCTTGACGGGAGAAAAGTACCTTAGTTGGTTTTCCTGTAAGCCAAGCTACGAGTGATGCATGATGTTGTACGGTCATATCTTCTTTACCACCAAAGCCACCACCTACGAGCATACTGTGAACCTTTACAGCCTCATTCGGAATACCAAGCATACGAGCAACTTCACGACGATCATCATAAACATTTTGGCTACCTGAATGCAGATGAATTTCATCACCCTCACGATATGCAACGGCACATTCTGGTTCCATAAATGCATGGTCGGTTTGAGGTGTGGAATAATGATTTGTTACTACAAAAGCAGCCTCTGCAATAGCCTTATCTACATCGCCACGAGATAATGTTTGACGAGATAATACATTTCCCTCTGGATGTAACTGAGGAGCATCTGGTTTTAGTGCTTCCAATGGATCTAGTACGGGTTCTAATTCAGTATAATCAACTTCAACTAGAGCCAATACTTCGTCTAAGTATTTCTTTTCTGTAGTTGCAACAAGTGCAATTGCATCGCCTACATAACGTGTAATATCACCTTCGGCGATAAGTACATCCCAATCCGGTACTAAATGACCAGTCTTATTGAATGGTACATCCTTAGCAGTCAATGCCGTTACACATGCTGGATGTTCAAGAGCTTTAGACACATCAACACGATCAACTCTAGCTCGTGGGTATTTAGAACGCAATGCTTTGGCATAAATCATGCCATCCATATAGATATCATCAGAGTATTGTCCAGTACCTAATGCTTTTTCCTCCGCATCTACACGGTGTAAACGAGCGCCTACATTACCATTTGTATCCTTTTCTGGAACTGGTAAGTTCTCACGGAACATTTTTGCAGCTAGCATAATGCCCTCTTCAATTTTTACATAGCCTGTACAACGGCAAATATTACCTAATATCGCCTTTTTAACATCGTCAGGTGTAGGGTCATTATTTTCGTCAATCAATACTTTTGCACTAATAATCATACCTGGTATACAGAAACCACACTGCACCGCTCCGCATTCACCAAAAGCATAGGTGTATACTGCTTTTTCTCGTTCAGATAAACCTTCAATCGTGACAATTGATTTACCGTCTAATTGAGATAGTTTGCTTACACAAGCCTTTGCTTTTTTTCCGTCTATAATTACTGTACACGTACCACATGCACCAGCACTACAACCTTCTTTAGTGCCCGTCAACTTTAAATCAGCTCGCAAGAAATCAATTAAACGTTGATCCTCTTGAACCTCATATTGGGTGCCATTCACTTGAAAGCGGTACATATATAGCCCTCCTCTCATTAAGGAATACATTCACCAAGATACGATTCTGTTAAGGATCCATCTTGTACCACATGGTGACCTCTAAGGATAACATCTCGAACCTTGCCAGTTACAGATATTCCTTCGTAAGGTATATAGTCAGCCTTTGTATGGGCGGACTCTTTTGAAAGCATATGTTCTATATGCTTATCTACAATTGTTATATCCCCATCACTACCTACAGCTAATGTACCCTTCTTGGGATACATGCCATATAGCTTTGCTGGGTTTTCACTAACTAATTTCATAAAATCTACGGCACTCATATTGCATTGGTTTACCAATACATCATAAGCAACGATGCCCCGTTCCTCAGCACCTGGAATGCCACCAGGAATACGAGTAAAGTCATGACGACTTTTTAATTTTTGCCCTTCAAAATTGAAGCTACAATGGTCGGAGCCAATAGTTTGGAAAGTACCATTTACTAAAGCGTCCTTCAATGTCATTTGATCTACTTCAGTTCTAAGAGGTGGACTCATCACGTATTTAGCCCCTTCATAATCAGGTAAACTATATCGTGATTCATCAAGTACCAAATACTGTGGACATGTTTCACAAGTCACTGCATGCCCTAGTGCACGTTCTCGAAGGATTTCTTCTACCCCTTCCTTAGAGCTTACATGCACAACATGTACTGGATAATTTAGAGAAGCGCCGATTGTACTAAATCGTTTAATCGATTCCGATTCAATCATAGCAGGTCTTGTAAGTGGGTGGTTACTTATATCTAAGTCACCGCACTTACGCTTATCAGCTACGAGTGCATCGATGAGGTCCCCATTTTCACAGTGAGCCCCTACAATTGCGCCTGTTGGTTTTATAGCTTCAATAGCGTCATAAATTTCTCGGTCCGTTAAACGGAACCCATAAGCTAAATATACCTTAAAGGATGATACACCAGCTTTAACCACTTTCGGTATTTCACTGGCCACCGTATCATTCATTTCTACAAGCTCCATATGGAATTTGTAGTCACAGGAGCAATGCCCTGCAGCACGCTCCTTATGAACCTCTAAGCCTTTACAAAGGGAGCCATCCTCAGGAGAAGCAAAATTGATAATTGAAGTAGTCCCACCAAGGATAGCAGCCTTCGTACCACTATCAAAATCATCCGCAGTCGAGGCTAAAGCATTGGTCATTTGAAAGTGTGTATGAGGATCTATAAATCCTGGGAATACGTAGCAACCTTTTGCATCAATTACTTTAGCCCCTTCTGGAACAGGAACGTGTTCATCGATGGCGACAATTTTATCACCATCAATTAATAAATCTCCGGTAAGGATTCGATCAGTTAAGACCAATTCCCCTTGTTGTATGATAATCATGATACATAGTACACATGCTCTTTACAGAATGCATGTACAACTCCTTTCAATTCTTCAGGTAATGCATCAATGTCACATACGGCTTCTTCACCTTTGAAGCGATAACCACAGCTAGTGCCTGTGATGTAGAAACCATCATTTGTACTATCTGCTAAAGCTTCAGCATTGTGGAAGAATGTAATGCGATCCTTGTATGGTTGACAAGGTTCTACGCAATGACATGCACAGTTACCACACTCATTACAGCTTTGATCAACATGGACGATCAATTTAGCATCATTTACAGTAACGACTTCATTACATCTATTAGGACATACGCGAACACAAGCACCACAAACTACGCGGCAGTGATAGTCAGAGCTACGTGTACTAGGGAAGGATGGCATTGCTTCACGTTTCTTCTTCATAGCATCGCTCTTCTTGAAAATTTTGTTCTCAGCGATGTCTTTAGCAAGTTCAGCGATAAGTTCTTTATGAACTTTTAAAGCAGCTTTGTAATCAGTAGATTCTACTTCGTCTGCTAAACCTTTGAAAGTATTGTAACCTTCGCCTTGCAGAAGAATTGTACATACTGTTACAGGCCAGATACCACAATCAAAGATAGCTTTAATGTTTTGTTTTACAGCACCGCCGCTATAAGACATTGGTAAACGTTCGCCGAATTGAGCACTTAAAAGCTCAGCTACACCAATTGTTACGGGTAACAAGGATTTACCAGACATGTACATTTGCTCGCCTGGCAATTCATTGTTGTGAATTTGTACAGGGAATGTATTTGTCAATTTAACGCCAAAGATCTTGTTGTGTTTTTCACCAAGAGCGATAAGACGTTCTAACATTGGAACAGCTTTATCGAATTGAAGGTCAACTTCAAATTGATGGTCTTCAAAGTCAATGTATTCAAAGCCAGCTTTATCCAATAATTCTCTAATGCGTTTTGGACCTAACAATGTAGGGTTGCATTTTAAGTATAGGTGAAGACCTTTTTCACTGATAAGGTACGAACAAATGGATTCGATTTCTTCTGCTGGGCAACCGTGCATTGTGGACAATGTGATTGCTTGACAAAGTTCATCACCAATAGAGTTGATGAAATCAGCATCAATATGTTCAAATTCATCTACGTGGTCAAGGCACCATTGTTTACAAGTATCCCACATTGGAGATTGAGATGCACTGCGCATTGTGTTGATGAATTTATCAACCATAGGGCTCTTGATACCAGCTAAGTTGTAGCCAACACTCATGATGAATAAGAATCCATCTGGATCGCCTAATCCTAATTCTTTAGAGATTAATTTTAATGCGAACCAAGCTTTAATGTATTCATCAGCAGCTTCATCACAGCTATATTCAGAAGACCATTCTACATTATATGCTTCATCTACAGAGTAGATACAAGGTCTAGGAATACCTAGTTCTTCACCGTACATGATTTGTACGGTTTTTAATTCAATACAACGAGCACCAGCTACATAAGATGCCACAATATTTTGTGCCAACTGTGTATTAGGGCCAGCTGCTGGACCTACAGGATTTTCAATGGATTTACCAAAGATAGATAAGCGTTGATCATGATTCGTACGATGAATTTTATTTACATTGTAAATACGATTGTACATCTTGTACTCAGTCATAATGTGGTTCATCAAATTTCCGAAACTTACCGGATACATAATGTCACTCATAATGTCACACTCCTTTAAAGCGCTTGCGTTATGGGTTTAGTCGTTTCCATAAACCTTTAGATGTTGCTAAAACTTCGTCCATTACTTCAGCTTTATCAATGCCTTGTAATTTACGATCAATCATGCGTGGTACACCATCACTAATAGTTGTTACCACATACATACCATTAGCACCGAATAACAAGTGACCATTGATGTTATTTTCATCAAGTGGTGTTGGTGCTGCGTAATCAAGAACAATTACATCAGCTGCGGCACCTTTTTTAAGGATACCTACCGTAGTGTCGAAGAATTCATTAGCCATGTTACGGTTGTTTTCAAATAGCATATGAGGTACTTCTCCCCAGCCTACATATGGTTTATGTTGCTCATGTTTCACGAGACAGTTCGCTACTTTATAAGATTCGAGCATATCATTTGTATAACCATCTGTACCAAGACCAACAGTAATACCTGCATCTAATAGTTTCAAGATATCTGTTGTGCCTACTGCATTACCCATGTTACTTTCTGGGTTATGTACAACCTTAGCTTGAGATTCCTTCAACAATGCTACATCTTCATCAGTTACGTGTACGCAGTGACCAGCGATGCTCTTAGGACCTAAAATGCCAGCTTCAACAAGTCGTTTAACAGGTGTCATGCCATATTTTTCTTTACTATCTGCCAAATCTTCTGGCCCTTCTGCAACGTGAACATGATATCCCAACTGATCCTCATTATGAGCTTTCACATAATCTAATGTTTCCGCGCTCAATGTGAAAGATGCATGCAAGCCCATCATCGCCGCCAGTCTGGATGAATCTTGTTTCGCCTCTTTACCAAAACGGACATTTTCTGCCACAGCCGCTTTCATTTGATCCGGACCATTGCGATCTGACACTTCATAGCACAAACAAGAACGAACGCCGAATTGTTTAGCTACATCTGCAATGATGGATAAGCTGTTAGGCACTTCACCATAACTTGCATGATGATCAAAAATAGTAGTTACGCCATTTTCGATACAGCCTAAATATGTAAGTAATGCACTTGCTTTTACATCAGGAGCGGTCAATTTATTATCTAAGTAGAACCAAAGGCCTTCCAAGATTTCACCGAAGTTAGTCGGTGCTGGACCTGGCAACGATAAGCCTCGTGCAAGAGCGGAGTAAATATGATGATGTGCATTAATGAAACCTGGCATAATCAAGCCACCATGAGCATCAATAATTTCTGCGTTTGCATAAGCTTCGCATAATTCATTATATTTACCAATATCAACAATTTGAGTCCCGTCGATAGCAACAGCACCATCATAAATGATAGGTCTATCAGCGTCGCGAGTAATAACAGTACCTTTTCCTAATATAATCATTTGGGCACCTCCTCAACGATTCGTTGAAATGCATACTTATAAACTTATATATTATTATAATACGATACGCGTGCCTGTTTTTCCTGCTATACCATCTTTAGATTTCTCTAATAATGTAATAATAGAAACACGGCCTTTTTTGGATTCTGCAAATGCTATAGCGGCTTCTACCTTTGGTTTCATCGAGCCTTCTGCAAACTCACCAGCTGATACATATTCTTTAGCTTGTGTAACGGTTATTTCATCAAGCCATTTTTCATTTTCTTTACCAAAGTTAATGGCAACTTTTTCAACAGCTGTTAAAATAACGAGAACATCAGCATCAATTTCTTGGGCCAATAAACTACTAGTCCAGTCTTTATCGATAACAGCAGCTGCACCATGAAGTTCATTACCTTCTTTAGTTACTGGGATACCTCCCCCACCACAAGCAACAATTAATTGTTTACCTACTAAACCTTTAATTGCTTCTAGTTCAATGATTTCTTTTGGTGCTGGAGATGCCACCACACGACGATAACCACGACCCGCATCTTCTTTTACCACATAATCGTAATTCTTTTCTGCATATTCAGCTTCTTCCTGAGTCATAAAGTGACCAATTGGTTTTGTAGGATTTTGAAAAGCTGAGTCATTTTGATCAACAAGTACTTGTGTAACCATAGTCATTGTTGGCAAATCTTTAATACCACGATTTAAGAGCTCTTCGTGAAGAGCATTTTGTAAGTCATAACCAATATAGGCTTGACTCATTGCTACGCATACAGATAATGGAGTATTTGGTTGACCCTCTACTTCACGAGTCAACGCAGCCATCGCATTGTTGATCATACCAATTTGAGGTCCATTACCATGTGTTACCACTACATCACAATCAGCTTCTACTAAATCAATGATTGTTTTAGCTGTACTTTTTACTGCAATTTTCTGTTCTGGTAAGGAATTGCCTAATGCATTTCCCCCTAATGCTACTACAACTCTCTTTTTCATGTTATGCCTCATAACAAACTATTAAGAATAAAAGGAGCCATCAATACGGATGGCCCCTAAACTTTACTTTACGGTTGAACTCGTTCGGTTCCCTTCCGTTCTAATTCTTTTAAGGTTTCTACAGGATTTTTAAATTTGCTAAGGAAAATCATAGCTGCAATAACATATGGTTTGTAGCTTGCTTCCTTGTAAAGAGGTATACGATAGCGGTCGAACACTGTTGCGTCCACTTCACCTTCATCACAACTTACACCTGTAATATCTGCCGGTAAGCAATGTAAGTAAAGAGCTTTACCGTCCTTTGTGATACTCATCATCTCTTCCGTACATGCCCAATCTTTATGTTTACCATTTTCTTCAAGAAGAACTTTTTCTAATGCTTTAATACCTTCATGATCGTTTTCACCATACAATTTAGTACGTTTTTCCATTGCACCGAATGGAGCCCAACTCTTAGGATATACGATGTCTGCATCTTTGAAAGCGTCCTTCATGTCGTTAGTTCTACGGAATGAACCACCACTAGCTTCAGCTTGTTTCTTAGCGATTTCTTCAACTTCCGGCATTACTTCATACCCTTCTGGATGAGCTAAAACGACCTCCATACCTAGACGAGTGAATAAGCCGATAGCACCTTGAGGTACGGATAAAGGTTTACCATAGGATGGAGAGTACGCCCACGTCATAGCAATCTTTTTACCTTTAAGGTTTTCTACACCACCGAATTCTTTGATGATATGAGCTGTATCAGCCATGATTTGTGTAGGATGATCGATATCACATTGTAGGTTTACAAGCGTTGGGCGTTGCTCTAGTACACCATCCTCATGACCTTCTTTAACTGCATCGGAAACTTGATGCATATAAGCATTACCTTTACCGATATACATATCATCACGAATACCGATAACATCTGCCATAAAGGAAATCATATTAGCTGTTTCACGAACTGTTTCACCGTGAGCGATTTGAGATTTGCCTTCGTCTAAATCTTGAACTTCAAGACCTAGCAAATTACAAGCGGAAGCAAAGGAGAAGCGTGTTCTTGTAGAGTTATCACGGAATAAAGAAATACCAAGACCGCTGTCAAATACTTTAGTAGAAATATTGCGTTCTCTAAGAGCACGTAATGCATCAGCTACTGCCCAAACACCTTGCAATTCATCATCAGATTTCTCCCAAGTTAAGAAAAAATCTTCGCCGTACATTTTACTAACGTCTAGTTTTTGTAAAGTTTCAATACTTTTATTGAAGTCTGTCATCTGTAAGTCCTCTCTTTCAATTCCCTAAAGGGCTACTTAGGATCTAACTTAATATGGTATCTCATCAAATGGGGAGGTACCATATTAAATTTGTAGTTATCAACTATGTTATAATTATTCCCGTATTAAATAGATCTAATTCACAGAACATGATATTAGTCTTTGCAGTATACAGATGGTAATAATGCATATACAGCAGCACATGTTACAAGATCTTGTTTCCATGTAACTTCGTTAGGAGCATGTGCTTGTGCTTCTGCACCAGGACCGAAGCCAATACAAGGAATGCCATTACGACCCATGATAGATACACCATTTGTGGAGAATGTCCATTTATCAGTTAATGGGCGAGCTTTACGCATTTCAACTGTATCTTCTGCACCAATACGTTCATTGCCATATAAGCTAGTGTATGCTTCTTCCAAAGCTTCTGTTACTTTATGATCTTTAGGAATTACCCATGTTGGGAAGTAGCATTCGATTGGATAGGTTAAACCAGTCCAAGATGGACGAGCATATTCGTACATGGATACTTTCGCACCATATTCTTTAACATGTGGCAACGCTTCGATTTCTGCCAAACAACTTTGCCAAGTTTCACCAGCAGTCATACGACGATCCAAGGAAATAGCACAGGAGTCAGCTACTGCACAACGGCTTGGAGAAGTATAGAAAATTTGGGAAGTAGTTACTGTACCGCGACCTAAGAAGCGAGCTTCTTCGTAATGGTCAGGGTTGAATTTAGGGTCAAGCATTTTAACAAGACCTTTAATTGCTGTGCTTTCATCGGCAGAATTAGCATTCAAATCACGAATGTCTTGAAGAATATCTGCCATTTTATAGATAGCGTTGTCACCGCGTTCCGGCGCAGAACCATGGCAAGATACGCCTTGTACGTCTACGCGGATTTCCATACGACCACGTTGACCGCGGTAGATACCGCCATCAGTTGGCTCAGTGGATACTACGAATTCAGGACGTATATTGCGTTCTTTAATCATGTATTCCCAGCAAAGACCATCGCAATCTTCCTCTTGAACTGTACCTACAACAAGTACTCGATATTTGTCGTTAAGAAGGCCTAAATCTTTCATGATCTTAGCGCCGTATACAGCGGATACAATACCACCCAATTGGTCAGATACGCCACGGCCACCAATTTTAGTTTCGTCTTCGAAACCATCATATGGATCAAAATCCCAATTGTCACGATTGCCAATACCAACTGTATCAATATGTCCATCAAAGGCAATGAGAGTTTTCCCTGTGCCCATATATCCGAGAATATTCCCCATAGGATCTACTTCAACTTCATCAAATCCTAGATCTTTCATTTCTTGTTCTATACGTTTTACATGATCTTTTTCTTCAGCACTTTCTCCTGGAAATGCTACGATCTCACGTAAAAACTTTGTCATCGCTGGGCCATAAGTTGCCGCTGCTTGTTTAATTGCTTGTAAATCCATAATTAATGCCTCCTAACGATCTTCACCATACCACATAATATTTTTATATCTTTCAGGATCCGTATCACCTTCAGTGGAGAAACAGAGTACCTTTGAAGACGCATCTAATTCTAATTCTTTCCGTAAGTCTTCATATTCCGGCATCGTCATAATTGCCATTACAAGACCTAATGGAACTGCACCAGACTCACCAGTAGTAATTGGAGTATCGCCTTTAATTGGTGCACCACCAACGCGCATGCCTAAACGTGCCACCCAGTCAGGCGCAGAAACGAATACATCTGCATGATTTCTTAAAATATCCCAAGAAACCGTGTTCGGTTCACCACAAGCTAAACCTGCCATAATTGTTTCTAAATCACCTTCTACGATACGAGGTTTACCATCATCAGCTACAGCGCCTTTGTATAAACAAGCTGCTGCTGCCGCTTCTACAACAACTAATTTAGGTTTTTTAGCCACATTGCTGTATAGATTAGTGAAGTAACCCACTACAGAACCGGCAAGGGATCCTACACCAGCTTGTACAAATACATGTGTAGGAACTTTACAATTATCAGCTTCTAATTGATTTGCTGTTTCCATAGCCATTGTGCCATAGCCTTGCATAATCCAGTTTGGAATTTCTTCATAACCCTCCCATGCAGTATCTTGAACTACAACACCGTTAGGAACTTCTTTAGACTTTTTAGTTGCTAAGCGTACACACTCATCGTAGTTGAAGTCTTCGATTGTTACGGTAGCGCCTTCGTTTTCGATTTGTTTTCTACGATATTCTGTAGAGCCCTTTGGCATAAATACTACAGATTTTTGACCTAATTTATTGGCTGCCCATGCTACACCACGACCGTGGTTACCATCAGTTGCAGTAAAGAATGTAGCTTGACCAAACTCTTCTTTTAATTTTGCAGATGTTAATACATCATATGGTACATCCTCAACAGCTTTACCAGTTTGTTGCGCCACATATTTTGCCATCGCATAGGAACCGCCTAATACCTTAAATGCATTAAGGCCAAATCGGTAAGATTCATCTTTTACAAAGAGTGCATCAACACCGATATGAGATGCTAAATTCTTAAGCGATACAAGTGGGGTAATGCTATATTGTGGAAAACTTTCATGAAACGCTTTAGCTTTCTTAACCTCTCTAACATCCATAACGGACAAAAACTTGTCGCTAGATGGTGCCATCGTATTACGTTTCCACTGAATTCGTTCCATATTTGCCTCCTAGGATTCTTCCTTTACAGTATTTAAATCACTATAAAGAGTAAACTTAGAAATATTAAAATACTCTGCTATCTTCTCAGAAGACTTCGAGATAAGAAAAGCCCCTTTTTCGTTTAAATAGGTAATAGCTTTTAAGCGTTCCACCTTATTCATCAATGGTCCTGGTTTACCAACTATACGTTCTACATCTAGTAATAAATCATCTAATAGTTCCGATACACTCGTCGTAATTTTTTCAACAGATCCTGCATCTTCCTGACCTGTATTGACCAGACTATCCAAAAGCCGATGCATCAAAACAAACTCTGTTATATCTTGGTTAATCCCCAACAAGTATGCTATACGACCTGTATCATCACGAATATACATGGTAGAAGATTTTAATATTCGGCCATCTTTAGTTTTTGTGAGATAACCAAATCTACCCTCGCTACCATCGTCATGACTCAGCACATCTAAAACCACATGCGATGGACCATCACCAACATGTCGATTAGTTATAGTTCCATTCTCAATATATACAAGAGACGAATTGATATCCCCTTGTAAATCATGAATCAATACTTCACAGGATGGGCCAAATTGCGCCGCTAATCCATGGGCTATGACTTTTATTCGCTCTAATGTACTCATTGAAATAACCCCTCTTCCAATGTCATTGGTTAACCTTTCCAGTTTAAATAACGCCAGCCCAGTTAATAGTTAATATAAAATTAACCCTAACTATTTTTGTATCAACCTAAATTTTTGTTAGGTTCTTTAACTAAATTATAGGGCTATGTGTACAAAAATGCAATATAATTATGCATTAAAGTTATTTATAATTATACGCTTATATACACAAATAGAGATAAAGATAAATAAATATTATGATTTTCATCACATTTACTTAACGATATTAAAATTTTTAATGACCTTTGCTTTATCATATCAATCATAAGTACATGAAAAAAAGGCTGTAATAACGAATTATCGTCATTACAGCCTTTTTATTATTAACTATTAGTATTTATTTAGTAGTTGAAATCAAATTAAGCATTTGCTAATGTTTTACCTAATTCTTGGCATTGTGCATTACCATCATCATCAGGTTCGCCCAAGATTGCTACGCCATCAGCCACTAATTCGCCACCAGCATCTTTAATTCGAGTGCCCCAATCTTCCAACCAAGTGCCACCCCAACCATAGGAGCCAAAGATCGCTATTTTTTTACCACTCAACTTGCCTTCTAGTTCAGTGTAGAATGGTTCAAATTCGCCTTCTTCTAATTGTTCTGCACCCATATCAGCACAGCCAAGAGCTAATTTTTCATAAGCTGCTGCTTCATCAACAGATACTTCAGAAACGGATTTTACTTCAACTTCTTGACCTGCAGCTTTAATACCTTCAGCTACTTCATAAGCCATGCGTTCTGTATTGCCTGTACCGGACCAAAAAATTACACCAATCATCTTGTACCTCCTAGGCCGTTCTTGCGACCAATGAACTAAATGTTTTTCCCAACATCAATTGAGTTTGACAAAATTCACGACATGCTTTGTAACACAAGAAAGAGCGTTGCGCATTTACCACATCATGGTAAACCTTCCACTCTCCGCACATTCGGTATCCTCCACCACGATAAGAAATAAAACATTTCACATCCTTTAATGGGTAACCTAAAAAAATGCCGATTTCATGTGGAAACTCAATGCTTACTTCCATACGATATCTAAGATGTTCAAGCATCTCCATAATGCTCATTCGATCATGATAACCGTAGGCTTTCAAAAATAACATCACCGCAGGTTGGCGTACATAGTCTCTTAATTGCTTCTCACGGAATACCAATAATAGTCTTCGCGCTTTACAACGACATAATTCAAAGAAGAACAATCCTTTTTCATTGAACGCTTTATTATATTCTGTCAATACAAATTGGATTTGTTCATTCATGTCCCGTGGAATAGAAACCAAGTTCGATAGCTTAATACCTCGAATTGCCGGTGCACAATGATATCCAATGATATGGTCAATTGAATTCATCATAATAGTACCTGCCTGTTGCACATCGTTAGAATTACCTCTAATGAGAATAATTCCTATAGGCTCATAGTACTCTTGATGAGAAAAATTGTCAAGAATAATTGATATATATTTTCAATAATTATTTATTATTTGGTATGTAATAAACCTTTAACTTTAGGGAATACAACACTATCATTAGCTTCATCAACAGCGATTAAATGAGCATTTGGTCCTGTATATTTATCTTTAGAAATACTAATATGTAATATCTCATTATAAGAATTATTATTAGCTACACTTTTATATTTCAATGTGCCTTCATAGGCATTGCCTTGTTTTACTAATGGGTTTATTACCGTGAAAGTACCAAGTACAGGACTATCGCCATTGTTAATAGCCGCAGCTAATACTCCAAGAGATGAAGAATCTGTATTCAAATGTTTTGTTTCACTCATGCGACCAAATAATTGTTTACCTAACACAACATTCGCATAAACAGCATATTGCATTTCATTCGCGTTTTTAATGTTTAATGTATATACGTCTGCAGAAGACGCGCCCGACTCAAGAAGTACAGACTTAATATCTTTTTTACCCTCCCCAGCAAACAACGCTTTAGGATTATTTTGATACATAGTAACACCTTCAGGCAATTTAACACCTTGATATGTTACAGTTTGACTTCTATTTAAAATGGACTTGATATTTGCTGCAGAACCAGTAGCTGGCACAGATGCCAACACAGCCGCTGCCGTAGCAAGTAATACTAATTTCTTCATGTTTTTCCTCATCAAAGCTTTAATATAATAAGCTAGCAATACAACATCTAGAGATTAAAGCCAAACAATGGCTTAGGCTATTCTAAATATCTATTGTCATTAAAGTATTTATAGTAATAACCCAGTGTTAAAGAACCGCCCACCAAGGAGCGGTTCTTTAACATTATAGTAATATAAAATAAGCGTTATATTATTTCTTTTGTGCCTTAGCCCAACTATCGCGTAAACCAACAATACGGTTCATCACAATATGGTCTGAAGTACTGTCTTTATCAGTTACAAAGTAACCTTGACGCAAGAATTGGAAATGATCACCTGGTACAGTATTAGCAAGACATGCTTCCCCTTTACTATGGAATACTTGTAAGGAGTCATGGTTGAAATCGCCCAAGAAGTCTTTACCATCCGAATCTTCTTTAAGTAAATAATCATATAAGCGAGATTCAATATCTACTGCAGTAGATGCTTCAACCCAGTGCAATGTCCCTTTTACCTTACGAGTGCAACCGCTACCACTCTTAGTTTCTGGATCATATGTACAGTGTATTTCTGTAATATTGCCATTTTCATCTTTAATAACATCAGTACATGTAATGAAGTATGCACCTTTTAAGCGTACTTCTTTACCTGGTGCCAAGCGGAAAAATTTCTTAACTGGTTCTTCCATAAAGTCATTGCGTTCAATGTAGATTTCACGACCGAATACAACTTCACGGTTACCCAACTCTTCATTTTCTGGATTGTTTTCAACTGTGCAAAGTTCAGTTTGACCTTCTGGATAGTTCGTAATAACAACTTTCACAGGATCAATAACTACCATAGGGCGTGTAGCTTTGAGTTTCAAATCTTCACGGATACAGAACTCAAGCAAAGCAATATCAACAACGCTATCCGCCTTCGCTACACCAATGCGATCACAGAAATCACGAATAGATTCCGGTGTATAACCACGGCGGCGCAAACCTGAAATTGTCGGCATACGGGGATCATCCCAACCAGCTACAAGGCCTGCCTCAACAAGAGCACGCAATTTACGTTTGGACATAACCATTTTAGTTACATTCAAGCGAGCAAACTCAATTTGTTGAGGAATTTCAGTATCATCCCATTCCTCTAACACCCAATCATATAATGGCCGGTGAACTTCAAATTCCAATGTACAAATAGAATGCGTAATGCGTTCAATAGCATCTTCAATAGGATGGGCAAAATCATACATAGGGTAAATTTTCCACTCATTACCCGTATTATGATGCTCTGTATTTACAATACGATAAATAACAGGATCACGCATTACGATATTAGGATGCGCCATATCGATTTTTGCACGCAATACCTTTTCCCCATCTTTATACTTGCCAGCCTTCATTTCTTCGAAGAGTGCCAAGTTTTCTTCTACACTACGCTCACGGTATGGACTATTGACACCAGGAGTAGAGAAATCGCCGCGATTTTGTTTAATTTCATCTGCACTTTGATCATCTACATAAGCCTTGCCAAGGGTGATTAATTTCTTAGCATACTCATACATTTGGTCAAAATAATCAGATGCATAGCGTGGTTGTTCATTCCAATCAAATCCAAGCCATTTAACGTCTTCCATGATGGAGTTTACATATTCGACATCTTCTTTTACAGGATTTGTATCATCAAAGCGAAGATTTGTTAAGCCATTGTATTGTTTACCAATACCAAAGTTGAGGCAAATAGATTTAGCATGTCCAATATGCAAGTAACCATTTGGTTCTGGTGGAAAGCGAGTCAATACACGGCCACCGTATTTGCCAGTTTCGTTATCTTTGTTGATAATAGCTTCAATAAAGTTAACAGATACAACTTCTTCAGGAGCTACATCTTTTTCAATGTCTTTATGTTCCAACGTTCTTACCTCCATAGGAAAAATATTCTTTTATTTTACCATATTTTGTATAAAACCGCATATCTTTTAATGTCTTCCACTTTTAGTCGAAATCAGTTAAATCAACGCCAGCCTTTTTAAGCTCTTCTAGCGCAGACTCTACATCCATTTGAGGTTTCTTATAATTTACTTCTTCATTTACACATGTTTTTAAAGGTTTCTTATGAACGCCGGCAATAATATTATCCGCTGTCAAAATAGACATGTCATAACGAGTTCTATCTGTGTAAGAGCCAATATGTGGTACAATAAGGCAGTTTTCTACATCTAACAATGGATGATCCGCTGGTAATGGTTCTGGATCCGTTACATCGAGGGCAGCATAATCGATTTCACCCGTTTTAAGAGCATTGATAAGTGCATCAGTATCTACGATAGGTCCACGACCAACATTAACAAATAAAGCTGTATTCTTCATCTTCTTGAAAAACGCTTCATCACACATATGATATGTTTCATCTGTCAATGGAGCCATAACGCATACTACATCACTAATGGCTAATAAATCATCTAACTCCATATAAGTAGTCTTATGAATCTTATCATCCAAACGTTGATTACGATTATGATACACAACAGTCATACCAAACGCACGGGCACGACGAGAAATGGATACGCCGATAGCTCCCATGCCAATGATACCAAGAGTGCGACGACTTAAATCAAAACCTTTAATGTTAGAAGGTCTTTGAGCCCAACGACCGTCTTTTACAAAGTTAGCATTTTCTATAATACGACGACTAGCCGTAGCAATCAACGTAAATGCAAGTTCTGCTACCGTTTCATTGAGAACACCTGGCGTATTGCCATAAGGAATACCTGCCGCTGTTAGTTCATCAATATTTACATTATCATAACCTACGGCCGCTTGTGCTATAACCTTTAAATTTGGCGCATTCTTTACAAGATCACCATCTACATCTAAAGGTCGTACACACCACAAACCATCCGCATCAATGAGCCATTCCTTCAGTACCTCACGAGGCATCACTGTTTTTTCAGTCCATTGGCGCACATCTACATGCTCTTTTAAATATGCAATCGCATCTTTGCGAACCAGTCCATTTACTACTACTAGAGGTTTCTTTTCCATGTATATCCCTCCCTAAAAAATTCTATATATTATAATTATATTTTATACTAGAAAGCTAACGTAATACAACAAAAAGGAGTAAGGTCAAAACCTCACTCCTTTTATGTATAATTTAAATTTGAACTAGTTCAAATCTGCAGTACAGTTAGGGCATTTAACTGCATTGATATTGATTTCAGATTTACAGAATTGACATTCTTTCGTTGCAGGTGCTTCTGCAACTTCCTCTTCTTTCGCAGATTTCATCATTTTAGCCAAACCACGAACCATCAAGAATACAACAAATGCCAAAATCAAGAATTGAATCAAATCAGTAATAAATGTACCATATGGCAATACAGATCCAGCTGCACGAGCTGTAGCAATATCAGCACCAGCCATGAATGCATCTTTAGAACCTGTGCTCAATGGCAAGTACAAATTACTAAAATCAATACCACCTGTGAATACACTGAGAACAGGCATGAATAGGTTGTTTACAACAGAATTAACCAATGCTGTGAAAGCAGCACCAATAATCATACCAATAGCTAGGTCCATCATATTGCCTTTGAAAGCAAATGCTTTAAAGTCATTTAAAAAGTCTTTCATTTTCATACTCCTAGATACGTTTAATTGAGAATGCATTAATAACAGTACTAATCATAAAATAAAGATAAAAAGATGTCAAGAAATTTCGATGTAGTTTTTAAAATTTAGTTAATATATTTTTTCATAATTCTATCTATTATTGTAATAAATCGCTTATTATGCGTATTTTTTACACCATATTTCCTATGCCTACACTCTAAAACGCTATGTTACCTTCGAAAAAATAGAGTCTAACCAAACTTTGGTCAGACTCTATTAATTAGAAGTAGTAATGTATTACTCCATTAACCTAAACCTAGCGAAAGAAGTTTAGCACGCTCTATTACTGCAATAAATGCAGGTGGTATCATAGAAGTATCTAAAAATTGACTAATACGTCGCCCTACAATTACCCCTTTATTGGCATAGAACCAAGAGAAGTAATAGATATGTAAATCATCCAACTTACGATCCGAAATATTCGGTAAACAACGTTGTACAATTTGGCTTTTAGTAATACCTAATTTAGCATAACCACGCCGCGCCATATCCTTTGTTACCATTGGACGAGCGTCATCAATAATGTCCTTGATGATGGCATCCATTATGGAACGCTTGTGCATCGCAAGTAGATACGATACAAAATCCATTTCAAAACAAATTTCCTCCGTATAGAATATATTGCTATGTGCTTTTGCATATTTTCCCTCTACATCGCGATCATAGAGAGCTACTGTAGGAATAGAGAATCTATTAAACAATTTTTGCAATTTACTGATAGAGGATTCGCCCCGAGCGTTGATAAGACAGATGCCAAAATAATCAAAGTCCACGCCTAATTTTTTACCAAAGCCTGTAAAGCTACCATACTCCGTCTCCCCTTCTACGATGATAATACACCGAGCGTATAGAGCCTCTTTTGCCTCAGGAAAATGCATAATCAAGTGTTTCTCTACCTCTTTAGGGAAATTGAAAGTAACTCCACACGCTGCACAGACCATATTATTTTCATCCCGATAAAGCCGAATAATATGACGATAATCGTCAACTAGTGCATCCGTACTGTGAGTAACCACAAAGAGCTGTCCTAATAATCCATCTATTTTAAAAATATCTCGCAGCAATGCTAAAAACTCTTCATTTTCATTAGTTGCAATTTGACGGTAATAATTGAGCACAGCCCGTTGCAAATACGGACTTAAATGTAGCTCAGGCTCATCTACACTTATAAAGATTGGTAAAAACTTGTGTCCCTTTGCATCATACACAAGTAAAGATTCTAAATTTGTAGTTGCACTACTCACTTTCATATAAATTTGAGCCAAAATCTTGAGAGCCACAGCCATAATCAATCGTACATTATCAGCAGAATACTTACGTTCCATAGCGGAGGATGTAGACAATACCTCTACAAGATGTTGAATATTGAGCATACAGTAAGGATCTAAATCCTTACGTAAACTAACAATTTCACGCTGAAAATCATCAGTAGGCATTTCTAATCGAGACACATAAGCTTGTAATAGCTGTCCTAATTCTACATATATAGAGGACGGTATAGAAAACAGTTCCTGCTCTGAGGTGTCGCGATGACACACATATAAGGCATGACGAATCATAGATAACGCCATAGGTTCAATCCCTGCATCAGTGACTCTGTATAATCGTGGATATACCTCTTGTACAACTTGTTCAAGTCGTAAACGGTAGGTGGGGCCTTCATCAGCAGTATACATGCTTTTATAATTTAACTCACCCAAAGATATTTCAAAATCAATGCGGATAGGCTTGTTTACATCCGTGAAATCACTTTCAATGAACCCATGGCACTCCATGATAATTTCTAAGAGATCTAAAAAATTAGACTTACCTACCGCATTTTCACCGACAAAGTAATTAATATCATTGTGAAAGCTTAGCGTTACATCGGCTAGGTTCCTATAGTTTTCAATATGCATCCATTTTATATACATAGCTCCTCCGTCTGTAGCTACTTTCAAAATGAAAAAGCTCTAGTATATTTCATTACAATAAATCACTAACTAATACCCCTGTATTTTATCTTTTATGTAAAAAGGTGCCAATCACGAATGTAATCAGCACCCCCACTGTCATATACAGTCTGATACTGTATATATTCGACATTTATTTAATTTTATCCTCTATAACCTTGCCCTCTCTTAATGGACCACTCTGTTCTTTAAGACGCGCCAACATGACAGAGGATATAAACATAGCAATACCAGCTCCTACTGTTGCTATGGATAAGCTTTCACCAAAGATCAAGAACCCATAGAAGGAACTAATAAATACGCCAACGTATTGCAAGAATTGAGCCACTACAGCATTGGTCGTAACAAAGGCGCCAGTCAAGAAAAACTGAGCCACTACACTAATACCACCGATAGCGAAGATAATGAGCCAATCTGTACCTTGAGGCATAACGAGCTTATCAGTAGTGACGAGGCCCGCAATCATGCCAGTAATCATGAAATAGGCCATGATTTCAAAATTACTATGTTGTCCGCGTTTACTAATAGTTCGTATCGTCGTATAGGCCGCCGCAGCTAAAGCAGCACCTAAAATTGCTACCAATGCATACCAAGAAAATGATTCATAACTAAAAGGATTCACCATTACTAAGACAGCAATCAAAATGACTCCAAGCCATTTGCCAGCCCCTTTAGGTATCGATTCCTTCAGAAACAGAGCACTAAAGATAAAAACAAATATTCCTGTCGTCTGAAATAGAATTGTTGCATCAGATAATTTTATGTGTACCAATGCTATGAAATTACATACCATACCAAAACCGCCGTATAAGCCACGCATGACGAGGAGCCCCCGATTCTCTTTTGAAAAACGGATGCCCTTCACATACATGATAATGAGCACCGCAACAGTCCCAAAGAACCCACGGGCAAAAGCGATCTCCCCAGGTGGAATATTTGTCCCTAACAGTTTTACAAATACATTCATCGTACTAAATAAAAGTGCGGATAACAATGCATATATAAGGCCCTTTTTAGCCATAGCCCCTCCTATAATTATATTTCTCTATATAATTATAAACCCATATTTCTATAAATAATGAATACATCAATACATACTAACAAAATTCCATATCATATATGATGAATGTTAATTTAATGAGAAAATGAATTTAATTGGTTAATCAATAAAAAATGATTACTCAATAAAAAACATATAGATATGCCGCCCTTCTAAGGAAAGGCGGCATTGTATTATTTAGAGAACGTATCTACAAAATCTAAGATTTCTTGTTTCATATTCTCTTTGTCGATTGCTTTTGTAAAGCGCAATGGTTTGGATTGTAAGGCTTCCAATTGTTTAGGGAAGGCAACACCTGTTACAGCAGAGATATTATCTAAGCTTTCATAAGGAGTCTCGCCCACCTTGATATCCAATGCCTCACAGATTGGTGTAGGAAATTTAAATGGATGTGCTGTAGATGCAATCACTGTATGACGAGCGCCATCTTCAGGATGCTTCTCCAACTCCTTCATATACGCCCCCATAGCAACTGCCGTGTGAGGATCCATTACATAACCGTAAGAATTGTATACTTGTTCAATGATTGCTTTCGTTTCTTCATCATCTACATAGGCACCAGCAAAATCAGTCTTAACACGTTTGAACTCTTCTTCATTAACAGTTAATTTGCCTGTTGTTTTAAGATCTTTCATCCATCCTACTGTACGTTCGCTATCTTCACCAGAAATATAATATAAGAATCGTTCAAAGTTAGAGGATTCAAGAATATCCATAGATGGAGAAATCGTCGTATAGAATGGGCGGTTCATATCGTAGGTACCGTTTTCAAAGAAGTCAGTAAGTACGTTATTTTGATTAGATGCACAAATCAATTTGCCGATAGGAATCCCCATTTTTTTAGCATAGTAAGCAGCCAAGATATTACCGAAGTTACCTGTTGGAACTACAACGTTGAAAGCTTCGTCTTCATGGATTGCACCTTGTGCAACCAGTTCAGCATAGGCATTTACATAGTAAACTACTTGTGGAGCTAAACGACCAATATTGATAGAGTTCGCACTGGAGAACATAACTCCTTTTTCAGCAACCTCTTCAGCAGTCGCTTTATCAACAAAGAGGCGTTTCAAGAATTGTTGAGCATCGTCAAAATTGCCATGAATAGCCGTAACATTAACATTCTCCCCTTCTTGTTTTTGCATTTGTTCCGCTTGCATAGGACTAACGCCATCAGTCGGGTAGAATACTTGAATATGAGTTCCCGGTACATCCTTGAAGCCCTCAAGAGCTGCTTTACCAGTATCACCAGAAGTAGCCGTTAAGATAAGAACCTCTTTTTTCTCACCCTCAGCCTCCTTAGCAGCTACTAAAAGGTATGGAAATAAGGATAATGCCATATCTTTGAAAGCTTGTGTGCGGCCATGGAATAGTTCTAATACGGAAACCTTTTCCAATAAAGAGTGTAATGGTGCAATATCGCGGGTGCTGAAATTAGCATCGCAGTAAGCAGAATTAATCATTTCATTTAAATGAGCTTCGGAAAAGCATGGAAACAACTTTGCTAAAACAACGGCTGCTACTTCTTGGTAGTTTTTATCTTTCACATCATTGTAAGTTAAGCAGTTTGTAGGAAATAAAGATGGTACATATAGGCCACCATCCTCTGCTAAGCCGTGCAACAATGCATATGTTTCATTTACCGCAACGGTACCTCGGGTGCTAGTATAATTCATGGAATACCTCATTCATAACTACAATGGATTTTTACGAGTTTAATAGATTTATTATAGCATAAAAGCGCCCACTTGGGGCGCTTTCTATAGAATTATATAATAAATTTTTAATCTAGTAAATAAAACCAAATATTACTAACTAATTAAGTGAATATACAGCTTTCCAATATTAATCAGAATTCGGTTATAGTTCACCTTCCGCAATAGCATCCAATGTATCAAGAGATGGGATGAAGAATAACATGCCAGTAATAGGTTTGGAGTAATCAAGCAATTTATCGTTTTGCGTAAACATATTGGTAAGCATTGTTTTAGTTACATCCCAGTAACGAGCATAACCGATGAAATATGTACCACGTACGCCATGTCCTGGTTGGGCAAATGGAACATTCATACGAACGATTTTGTGTTCTTCATCATCACGATTATCTTGAGCCACTACATTGTGAGCTGCCGGATCTTTTTCATCATCCTCCAATTCGATATCACTAAATTTGCGACGACCAATGAATTTTTCTTGCATTTCTGTAGGAAGTGCACGCCATGCATCAAGATCATGTTCATATTTCTGTGCAAATGCATAAGAGCCATTAGTAAATTCAGGATCTTCATCTCCAATAACGCCCCACTCTACAGCCTCTTGGCCAACAGGGTTTTCCGTACCATCAACGAAATCAATAATCGCACGACCTTGTTCGTAGTGGAAGCCATGGGTTTCATCTACAACAGATGTAATAGGGCGTAAGAACTCCATAATTTGATCTACTACAGTATACGTAACAGATTCATCATTAGAGCGGACATGCAAAAATAAGTCAGCTGCTACAGCGGGTACATCTTGTTTATCACCTTTTATGCCTTCGAAGTCTTCTAACTCTTTTGGTACCGGTGCATTAGGGAACAAATAATCCCATGCCTTACGGCTAAAGCCAAAGGCAATGCCCAAACCTTCCCCATTAGCGCGAATACTAACAGAACGTTTAATGGCTTGAATACGATCTGCCATATCTTGAATCACTTCAAGCTCTGCCTCATGATCTTTACGGTTTAATAACAAAGTGGTGAAGTTGACACTTTGGCCAGCATCTTTATACACATCTTGTGTTCTAGAAACATCTACTGCCATTTGGTACCTCCTAGTGAGAAAACTATTATAAAACCATCATAAGCTATTATAGTTTTACTGTCTATAAAATATATTATATTGTATCAATACTATATTCAATTAATATCAAAGTTTATAAACTTAATTAAATCAATGACTACTCGTTTGAGAAAAATAGGATTAAACCACAACGTATTTTAAC
Source organism: Veillonella parvula (assembly GCF_048309325.1). Classification (GTDB taxonomy): domain Bacteria; phylum Bacillota; class Negativicutes; order Veillonellales; family Veillonellaceae; genus Veillonella; species Veillonella parvula_T. Next base: position 98,054 of record NZ_DBFBTX010000005.1, on the reverse strand, counting down.
CATGTAAATAACTATATAAAGGCTAAAAAGATATGTAAAAAGCTAAAAGAAAAATATTTACACAAAAAAAGAACTCACACAAAATGTGAGTTCTTTACTCTGGTGGACCACCAGGGGTTCGAACCCTGGACACCCTGATTAAGAGTCAGGTGCTCTGCCAGCTGAGCTAGTGGTCCATGACATGAATAATTATATGCTTATTTTATAGGAATGTAAAGAAAATTTATTACACTCCTATAAAATATCAACATTCATATTATTAATATTGTAATACCCAATCCTTCATAATATTACAGGCCTCAGTAGGGAGTAGATCACTAGTCCCTACGCAGTTTTCACCACTATATAGTTGAAGCACACTATGAGTGCGACTTACTTCTTTTACAATAACATTCGTCAAATTAGACTTAGGAACGCTAAACTGTAACCCATAACGACCAAAATAAGTAAATACGGTTTCTTGTGTATTGTATTCTATATGGACTTGAAGCATCTTGCCTCCAGGCCAGCAGGATTCAACATTCTCCTTTGATCTAGGCTTTAAAAAATCAAAAAATCCCATACTACCCTCCGATTCGCCACATTGGACGCTCAGGTTGATCCATACCTATACCATCATGTCGTTCTTGTTTTCGTTGCAAAGCACGTTCAATATGATTAGCTAAGTCCTTTATAGATACACCTTTGCGTACGAGTGATACGAGATCAGCCTCATCATCTCGCAACAAGCACAATCGCATTTGACCGTCAGATGTAAGACGTACACGATTGCAAGTGTCACAATAGCTATGAGACATAGAGAATATAAAGCCTACAGCCTTACCACTAGGTAGTGCCAAATATGTAGCAGGACCAAAGCCATAAACAGAATGAACCTCTGTGAGAGATCCGCCACTAACGCGTTCTAATTGTTCCTTCCATTCATCAAAGGTAGGTCCATGAAAGGCATCACCTTGGAACGGCATGTATTCAATAAACCGCCAAACAACAGGCCATTTTTCAACATATTGTAATAAAGATTTAACTTCATCATCGGACCAATAACGAGATAAAACCGTATTAATCTTAACGGATTTAAAGTTAGCATTAATAGCGCTACGTATACCGTCGAGAACAGACTCCAACTGCCCCTCTTTACCAACACAGGTGGCAAAAGCTTCAGTTTCAAGAGAGTCCAAACTAATATTCACACGATTCAAGCCAAGTTTTTTTAACCGTTGCGCTCGTGAGGCTAATAAACTACCATTGGTAGTCATAGAAATATCTTCAAACCAACCTGTTTCTTTAATGCGACCTAGTAACTCTTCGATATGTGGATAGAGCAAAGGCTCACCGCCTGTGAGGCGTACTGCCTTCACACCAATATGATGGAAGGCCCCTAATATATTCATCCATTCATCAACAGATAATAGTTGTGTTTGACTTTGAGGAGTAATTTCTGCAGGTCGGCAGTAGGGACAACAAAAATTACACGCATCTGTCAACGACAGACGTACATATTCAATTGTACGACCCCATGCGTCTTTCATAACACACCTCATTTACTAATACAAAATTACTTAATAATAGATACTTCATCACCTACATGAATCGTACCAGTTTTAAGAACCTTACCAAAGATACCTTGTGTAGGCATAATGCAGGAACCAACTTGTTTCATAATTTCACAACCTTGATGACATTCTTTGCCAATTTGAGTAATTTCAAGAATCACATCATCACCTACTTGTAAGTGAGTCCCTACAGCTAATTCATAAAGAACCATGCCTTCTACTGTAATGTTTTCAGCGAAATCACCAGGTTTGACATCTGCACCTTGTGCCCTCATGTGATCAATACTCGCAATACCAAGCAAGCTGATTTGGCGATGCCAATTTCCTGCATGAGCATCTCCCTCCATCCCATGATCAACAATGAGATTGGCGGATTCAATATTATGTTTTTTTTGCCCTTTTCTCTCACTTATGGAGATAGCAATAATTTTTCCGTCTGCCACGTAGTCCTTCCCTTCTTATGGGAACATTCCATATACATAACTTTTATAAACACTTAATTGTAAATACAAATTAATATTTCTATTTTATGAAAGCATCACAAAATAGTTCTACAATTATCTATATATTATAGCATAATATTCTAATGTTTTTCCTGTGATTTTATTCACTAAAAAAACTCTACCGAAAGAGGTAGAGTTCTCATATAGTTATTATTATCGGCGACCCATTTCTTTAATTTCGTCACCTTTATTAACACCATTTAGTAATAAATTAAGCAAGATTGCCATAATACTACCAAAGGTAATGCCAGATTTTAATATAATTTGTGCCCAATCAGGGAAATTAGCATAAAAGTTCGGCGCCGCAATAGGGATCATAGCCACTCCAATACTAATCGCCACAAGCATCAAGTTATGATTACCATCAAAACTAACCTTGCCAAGAGCGCGGATACCACTGGCAACAATCATACCAAACATAGCAATACCAGCACCACCAAGTACTGCATTTGGAATACTAGCAACTATAGCAGCTAGTTTAGGAAATAAACCTAACAAAATTAAGATTACTCCAGATGCAGCTACCACAAAGCGACTTTTAACACCTGTAACGGCTATAAGTCCTACATTTTGAGCAAAGGCTGTATATGGAAAGCTATTGAGGATTCCCCCTATTAAAGTGGAAATACCATCGGCACGAATAACAGAAGCCAATTCTTTTCGACCTATTGGCTTATCCACAATTTCACCAATAGCAATACTATCACCTGTAGTCTCTACCATAACAACGAGCATGACGATAATCATAGATAGTACAGAAGCCCAGTCAAAGGTTGGCAAACCAAAATAAAATGGTTCAATGAAAGCAACCCATTGCGAACGACCAACTTCGTCAAAATTAGCAACGCCCATTGCAAAGGCAATTGCTGTGCCTGCGATCAAACCGATTAATACAGAAAGATTACTTAAAAAACCTTTAGCAAACTTATATACAAATACAACAATTAAGAACGTAAGAAACCCAAGGCCTATGTTTGTATAGCTTCCAAATTCTGGATTTCCTACGCCGCCCCCCATCCAATTAATGGCAACTGGCATTAAGTTAATCCCAATAAGAGTAATTATGGTTCCCGTTACAACAGGGGGGAACAGTCGAATTAGACGACTAAAGAATGGAGCTACTAGAAAGGTAAATAAACCTGCTACAATAATGGCGCCGTAAATGGCAGTCATACCATGCTGTGCCCCAATCATAGTCATAGGTCCGACAGATGCAAAGGTAACACCTTGGATCATAGGGATACGCCCACCTATATTACCGAAGCCTAATGTTTGAATTAAGGTCGCAATGCCACAAGTAAACAAGTCTGCAGTAATAAGACGAATCAAGTCCTCCACAGGTAAATTCATCGCCTGTGCCACGATAATCGGTACCGCAACAGCTCCAGCATACATGGCAAGTACATGCTGTAAACCAAAGGCAAAGAGCTGTGGTATGGGCAACATACTATCGACTGTATTTATTTGGTTCTGATCTGTCATAATGTCTCCTACATAAAACCTCGAAATATCACCCATTTATTTTACACTATCGTTCGGATTATAACAATAGAAAAAAGAGAGTCTATTATTTTATATGTATTAATAGGCTCTCTTTATATTATTTCCCGAACTTTTATAGCTTGCTCGGTTATATTATTCGATTTATATTATAATTTTTTATTATTTATATAACCCTATGATAGCCGACTCTTTAACATCAAGATCTTTTTCAATGGCATACATCTTAGATGTTAGTTCTTCTACAAAACTTTCATCTTTAATACCAGATAAATTAATACGCACATTCAAAAAAGCCGATTTCACCGCAGCACGCGCATTAATAGCCGCAATAATACCATCTGTAATAAGGTTTTGATTCCCCTTACGAGAGGCTAATTCTGCTAAATCAAATATTTGATTCGCTAATTCTCCAATCTCAAAAGGTACCATAGCCGCATCTTTGTAAGCTTGCTGAATAGCCGCTGTACGTATAGCTTTTTCCTCATTTGTGTTCTTTGGCAAACCTAATGCCTTCATAAAGATGTTAAATACATCCGCATCAGCTTGAGATAATTCGAGCATACGATTGCGAATCTCTTCTGCTTTAGCTTGGAGCACTTCCATTTCAGTCTGAACCGCTTCATAGCCTTTTTTACCAAATGTAAGGTTTGCCACCATTTCTGCTAAAGCCGCACCTGTTGCGGCAGTTAGTGCTGCAATAGCACCACCACCTGGTGTTGGCTCTTTCGATGCAGTAACAGCCACAAAATCTATTACTCGTTGTTCTACTAATTTCATAACAAGACCTCATGTAAAAGCGATAACAAGATATGTCTTGTTATCGCTTTGTAATTACTATAAAATCTACAAATATTGAACACAATAAAAAATATAACTAATTATAGCAGACACTATAAATCTCCAGTTAAGAAACGTTCTACTATAAACAATATCTATTAAAATAAGCCTTTAATTGTGCCGTCTGCTTCAATATCCATATTAAGAGCAGCAGGACGTTTAGGAAGGCCTGGCATTACCATTACATCACCTGTACGACATACAATAAAGCCTGCCCCATTGGCAACACGAATATCGGATACAGTAATAGTGAATCCTGTTGGAGCCCCTAATAATGCTGGATTATCAGATAAGGAATATTGCGTTTTCGCCATACATACAGGCAAACGATCCAGTCCCCAATCTGCTAATTGTTTAATTTGCTTTTTGGCTTTGTCCGTAAAGATAACTCCATCGCCACCATAAATAGTTTTAACGATTTTATTAACTTTATCCTCTAAACTATCTTCCAAATCATATACGAATTTAGGTGTTGGCTTAGGGCCTTCAAGTAACTCTACAACTTTTTTCGCCATATCAGTGCCGCCTTCGCCGCCCTTTTCCCAACATTCATTAAGCTCTACAGGCACGCCAAACTCATCACATAGGCGAGTCAACTCAGCAATTTCTGCATCTGTATCGCTAGCAAATTTATTGATTGCCACTAATACAGGCACATTGAAATAACGCATGTTTTCAATTGCTTTTTGTAAGTTGCTGAAACCTTTAGTTACGGCTTCAACATTTTCTGTATTCAACTCTTGTTTTGGTACACCACCATGCATTTTAAGAGCTCGTAATGTAGCTACGATAACGATTGCATCAGGGAAAATATCGCCGTATCGGCATTTAATATCAAGGAACTTTTCAGCACCCAAGTCAGCGCCAAAGCCGGCTTCAGTAACTACGATATCACCAAGTTTAAGCCCTAGTTTTGTAGCTACAATGGAGTTACAACCATGAGCAATATTGGCGAATGGACCACCATGAACAATAGCTGGTGTATGTTCCAATGTCTGTACAAGATTCGGCTTGATAGCATCTTTCATAAGGAGAGCCATCGCACCTTGGCAACCAAGTTGATGAACATAAACAGGATTACCTGCTAAGTTACAACCGATAACGATGCGACCAAAACGTTCTTTCAAATCTTCTAAGTCCTTAGCTAAGCAAAGAATAGCCATGATTTCAGAAGCTACAGTAATCATGAAGTGATCTTCTCTAGGGAACCCACATACTTTACCACCGAGTGCAACTGTCACATTGCGAAGAGCACGATCATTCATATCTAAAACACGTGTCCAAGAAAGTTGACGCAAATCGATTTGCAATTCATTGCCTTGATGGATGTGATTATCGATCATAGCGGATAATAAATTATTAGCCGCTGTAATAGCATGCATATCACCTGTAAAGTGAAGATTGATGTCATCCATAGGTACAACTTGAGCATAACCACCACCTGCTGCACCACCCTTAATCCCAAAAACAGGTCCTAAGGATGGCTCACGTAATGTAGCGATAGCATTTTTACCAATTTTTTGTAAGCCTTGTACGAGACCAATGCTCGTTGTAGACTTACCTTCCCCGGCTGGTGTTGGCGTAATCGCTGTGACTAGCACCAACTTACCATCTGGTTTAGATTCAAATCGGCGAATGGCATCAAAGGAAATTTTCGCTTTATAATGACCATATTGTTCAATATCATCAGGTGTTAACCCACATTTATCAGCAATAACCTGAATCTTCTCCATTGTATTCTGTTGGGCAATCTCAATATCGCTTAACATAAAGCCTCCTCGGCACCATGGCCACATAAACCTATATAACAACTATTAGATAGACGTATACGTTTTGTAATATATGTCTACTGTGAATGTATATTTGTACACTTACATTACTCTATTATATGTGAAAGTTTCTCTAATGTCTAATACTTATGTCTAACAAATTTAGTAATCTATCTAATATATAATAAAACAAGCACAATATATGCAGGTAAGCAAGAAAAGGCCCTGACGTAAATATACATCAGAGCTTTCAATATATACCAAATACTTATCTTATTAGAATGGGAATAGGATTGGAAGTAAAATAAGTGCTACGATACTAGATACAACGATAAGTGGTAAACCAGCTTTCACATAATCCATGAAGCTATAGCCAGCTATATTGTATACCATAGTGTTGGCAGGCATACCAATTGGTGTTGCATATGCCAAGGAGCTTGCAATTACGATAGCTGCAAGAACTGCTTTAGGATCGAAGCCAAGTTGAGATGCTAGGCTAAGACCGATAGGAACTAGTAAAGCACAAGTAGCTGTATTAGACATAAAGTTTGTCATAAACACACCAAGCACAAAGATTACTACTAACACAACGATTGGAGATGGGCTTGCTCCAAGACTATTAACAATAATGTCAGCAATTACACTACCAGTACCAGTTTTTACCATTGCATCACCGAGAGCCATAGAACCAGCAAATAGCATAATTGTTTTCATGTCGATCGATTTAACAGCTGCCGTTTCGCTAATAACATTAGTAGCTACTAAAACAAGCGCACCTATCCAAGCACTTACATAAAGTTTTACACCTAATTGTTTTTCAAAAATCATAGCAACGACTGTCAGAATCAATACAATCGCAGCAGTCCATTTCTTCCAAGATGGCACATGACTATAATCATCATTACCTTCAAAAGCACCATCTGGTTGATGACTTGGAGCATCTGGTAAGAAACGTTTACCAATTGTAGCATAGAATATAGTACCTACGATAAGGATTGGTAAGCCTACTAAACCATAATCAAAGAAATTAAAAGAACCTAAGCCTGCTTGTTGTAATCCTGCTTGAGCAATCATGTTACCAGGAGCACCGATAAGTGAGAGATTACCACCCATGGCTGCCGCAAATACGAGAGGCATCAATAACTTAGTTTGTTTAAAACCACTCTTTTTACAAATACCGATAATTACAGGAATCAGTACAGCAGCTGTACCAGTATTAGATAAGAAACCAGATAAAATATCTGTAATCATCATAACAGCAACGAGCAAAGATGTTTCAGTTTTAGCAAACTTATGAACTACATTACCTACACCTACTGCGACACCTGTTGCAAAAAAAAGCTTCACCAATAACAAACATGCCCATAAATAGTAAGACGTTTGGATCCACAAAACCTACGAATGCTTCTCTAGCGGATAATACCCCACTTAAGTGTAGGCCTACCGCTACAACCATAGCGGTAATAGACAAAGGGATTTTCTCCCACGCAAACATGACGATGGCAAATATCAAGAAGCCAAGAGTTATCATTACACTCGTATCCATATATACCTCCCAATACGTGTAATATACCTAAAAAAGGGTACAAAAAAGGAGGATTGTACAAAATCCGTATAATCCCCCTATTAAGTTAAGCTCACAATGAGATTATTTAATGAAGTTTACGTGTTTATAAATCGCTTCTAACACTTCTTCTTTCTTCGCATTGTATTCTACTTTTTTATTTTCAAAGTAGTTATTACCGTCTGCATCAATAGATACGATGAGCGGACCAAATTCTTTAACCTTAAAAGTCCACAAAGTCTCACACATACCTAATTCACGCCAATTAGCAGATTCTACTTTTTCGACTTCTGTAGCAGCAAGTACGGCATTACCTGCAGGGAATACACAGTGTAGTGCACCAAAGTCTTTGCAGGCACGTGCTGTTTCAGGCCCCATGCCACCTTTACCTACAATGAGACGTACACCTGTCTTTTTAACAAATTCATATTCGAATTTTTCCATCCTCATAGATGTAGTAGGTCCTACAGATACAACTTCAAATTCATTATCGCTTATAGTACGAATAATTGGACCTGCATGAAGTATAGCCCCATCTTTAACATCAACCGGTAACGTTTTACCTTCTTCTACCACACGACGATGCCCCATATCACGACAGGTTGTAATATGCCCAGTCAAATAAATCATATCGCCTGGCTTAATGCCTGCTAAATCAGATTGTTGAATAGGTGTAGTTAATATTTTCTTAGCCATTATAATGTCACTCCTTTATGAGATTTAACTGTGCAATTACCATCCTTGTCAAATACGAGATCGCCGCGACGATGATTCCAACAACCTACACTAACAGCACAAGAAATAACAGATGGATGACGTGTACCATGTTCAATATTCACACCTAAAACAGTTTTATCCCCACCCATACCTTGAGGTCCAATACCAATCTTATTAATTCCATCTTCTAACAATTGTTCCATATAAGCCGCTTTTTCATTAGGTGCTTTTGAAGATACAGGGCGCATTAATGCTTTTTTAGATAATCCAGCAGCGGTATCAATAGTTGTAGCAATCCCTACACCTACCAATAGTGGAGGACACGCATTCAATCCATAACTTGTCATCAAATCAAGAACAAACTTAGCAACACCTTCATAGCCTTCGCCTGGCATCAATGTTTTACCTGACCCTGGCAAGGAACACCCGCCACCAGCCATATAAGGGAAGATTTCTACATCATCGCAACCAGGAATGATATCCCAGTGAATATAAGGTGCAGTGAGGCCAATATTTTTACCAGTATTAAACTCATCAAAAGTTTCTACACAGTTCAATCGTAATGGAGCCTCTTGTGTAGCCTTATAAGTTGCTTCTCTTAGAATATCTTCTAATTCTCCTAGTAAGGGATAATTAGATCCAACCTTTACCCAAAATTGTAATACACCAGTATCTTGACAAGAAGGACGATTAAGCTGAGCTGCTAAATCCATATTATGTTGCATTGTTTCATAAATAGATTTGGCCATAGGATTTTTTTCATCCTGTGCCAATTCATGAATTTTTTCTTGTACATCATCAGGCAATACCTTTGCCATATAAGAAATGAAATTAGCTATCTTATTTGTCATTTCTTGTACTTGTTGTTCCTTCGTACTCATCGCAAACCTCCAAAAAGACTTCAATATTTAAGACGTGATTATTTCTGTTTCGGAACCTTAGCTCCTTTCGATGATTCTATTCTACTCTTTTTTCAGTATATAACTATCCAATTTACAAGTTGATTTTTATTGGTGAAAGTCTGTCAAACACATACAAAATTTCCTTAATTATTTTCTTTTAACCCATTAAAAATATACAATTTCACCTATATGATTATAAAAAAAAGAGCACTACCATCAGAACGTAGTGCTCTTTCACCATATATTTTAATAGGATTAACAAATATACAAAATCACCTAAACCTAATGATTGTATATCCGCTCAAATTTAATCTCAAAAATATGCAACTATAATCAGTTACAATGGTATATAACAATACCAGTTAATCTTGTAATTTTTTTACAACCATCTCAAGTTGTTCTCTAACGTCATTTAACTTTTGATTAGCCACTTCTAATCTAATCTTATTAGTAGAATCATCTTGATATGGTAAACAAGATTGTAGTATCTCTATAATATCCTGTTCTTGTGTTGATATAATTTCCTTCCAATCATGTAATTTTGTTTTACGTCCTATTTCGTTTGCTTGCTTACGATATTCAGATGGCGTGGTATGGAAATGTTTTTTAAAAGCTACATTAAAAGCTTTAATATCCGCAAAACCACAGCTACTTGCAATATGTGCAACTGCATCATTAGAATTAACTAAACGAACTGTAGCCTCTCGTAATCTCAACCGCAACAAATACTCTAAAAAGGAAACCCCTAATTGGCGTTTAAAAAATTGTGATGTATAGTTCACATTATAGCCACCTATTTTTGCAAGATTTTCTAATTCAATTTTTTGCTGATAATTCTCATCTATATAAGCAATCATTTTATCGAAGGTGGCTACTGTTATATCGACAGGCTTTGTATGTACATGAATAGATTTAACCTTATTAATTTCTTTATATATATCGCTAACTAAAGATAAATAATGATACTCCACATCTAATCGATTAGTAGGACTTTCACCATTCACCATCAATAACATCATCATAGCCGCATGATGACGCAATGTGGTAAAGAAAGAGTCGTACCGATTACTTTCATCAGAACGTAATACAAATTGATACATTCCAAAGTTTGGATCAAACTGCTGAAAGAAATCCTTTCCGACATGAATAACAAGAGCTGTCGTATCTTCTTCCAACGCCAACGTAGCATGACCCACTTGAGGGGAAATAATAATGGTATCAAGAGGTTCCATTGTAAAAACCTCACTATTACAACTCATGTCGATTCTGCCCTTTAACAAGATCAAGACTTCAACGCCACTGTGCCAGTTGTAATGATATGTACTAACCTTATATATATCACTATTGAAATCTATATGATTGTGTTTATATGTATAATGAAAGTAATCCATCTAGCATTCTCCCGAGTACAACTAATTATGAGGCACATCTTAACGATTTCATTTTTCAAAGCATATAAAAATGCATCCCTTCCTAATCCAAGGGATGCATTTATTATGATATATTTATTTAACTACGGTCAACAGCATCTTAAAGCTTTCTCGTGCGTCGAGGCTATGAGGCACTTCAGATGGCATAATCAAGGTTTCACCAGTCTTCACATTGTGCTCCGTATCACCGACAACGATGTGCGCTTCTCCATCGAGAATTTGAACAATCGCATCGCCTACTGTTACATGCGTAGAGATTTCTTCCCCCTTAGGCAGCGCAAATAGTGTAATGCTGAGTCGCTCATTTTGAGCAATTGTAATACTAATCACTTGCCCCTCTTTATACTCTAGGTGTTCGCCTAGATGTAAAATTTCGTTTACCGGGATATTTTTTGTGAAAGTCTTACTCATAGAAATCACTCCTTATATAGCTATATAATAGTAAAAGTAAATAAAAAGTAGATTACAACAATTTTATCAAAACCAATTGATATAACTAAAAAATATCCTTCCCTTAATTTTATTATAATTTAATTGAGATTTAATTTCAGTATCTTTGGTAACAAAATTAAAATTATTTTTCAATAAACGAAATGTTTTGAATAAACGCAAAGACGAGGCCTCCTAAGAAACCTCGTCTTTTTTACATTATGGTTAGCTATAAATATTATAGTTTTTTAACTAGTATATTTGTATCTAAAACTCTAAAACGCTATAACTCTAAAAAATCTAATGCCTTAGAGTAAGAGTCTAAAAATCAAAAGGGTCTAAACTGCAGGCAGCAAGCCTAATAGATACACATTAAATGTATCACCAGGATGTACTTCATGAGTTCCTCGTGGAATACATGCCAATGCATTCACAGTATATAGCCCTAACATACTACTACTATTAAAGTGACGATTAGCCACAAAACGTGGCGCTCCACCGCAAAATATGACTTTCCCTTGTACATAACGATCAAAAGCATTACGTTTGAAGATTTCTGTATCCATTACACAAGCCACCACTGGAGTCGTCCAATTAGCCAACCCTTTATAACGCTTCAAGGTAGGTGCTACGATTAAATGCCACCCATTAAAGGCAGCCCCTGGATTACCGGACAAACCAAAGATAATCTGACCTTTTGGGGTAACCGCACCATAAGATGCTGCACCAGGTCGCATTTGAATACGGGCATAGATAGATTTTGCTCCTAGTTTTTCATAAATAAGAGGCATCGTATCGAAAAGGCCTACCGACACACCACCAGAACTGATAATAACATCTGCTTCTTCACTAAGCTTCAACACATGGTTGATTTCAGAGTCTAACTCCTCCGGAGCATCACTTACATGATAATGTGTTATCTTATGAAAACCTAAATCCTCCAAGAGCCCACAGATCATAGCTCGATTAGAGTTGTAGATTTTACCAGGTGTTAAACTTTCACCAGGTTCAATAACCTCATGGCCAGAGGTAAGAACTAATACACGAGGCATGGCATTAACAGATATTTCCGTCATACCTAGCCCCGTCAAAATGGTTTGTACTGTAGATGTTACCTCTGTACCACGTGGGATCACAATGGTGCCGGCAACACACTCCTCACCTTGTGGAATAATATGATCACCACAACGATATTTGCCTTGAATCGTAATTGTAGTTTGTGGTTCACCAGTGCCAACCACTTGTTCTTGCATGATGACAGTATCACATGTGTCTGGTACCGGTGCACCAGTCATAATACGCACCGCATGACCAACTTCTACGGGATGTTCCCATATAACACCAGCACCAATGATACCGTCAACGATATATTCATTACGGCCTTCTTCATAGGCGATGGCATATCCATCCATTGCAGATTTTGAAAAAGCAGGTACATCCGTTGGCGCAATAATATCCTCTGCTAGTACATATCCCTTCGCAGTCTTAACTGCAATCGTTTCAACTTTATGAACTTGCGTTTGTAAGGCTTCATCCCACAATTGGAGTGCCTTCTCAACAGTAACGACGGCCATTTAAACTCCTCATCATTTCCTGTATGTGGCGTACCAATTCAGGTACGTCTTGATCCAATTTGCCAATTTCTATCGTCGCCACTCGGTCCATCGGATCCGAGATTAGCTCTTCCGTATATCCCTCTTGAGTAACCTCTATAATTGGGGCAATCCCTTGGGCTCTCGTTTCTAGTATAACTATATCTACAGGCATAAACTGTGATATTTCATACAAGTTGGATTGTTCTTTCGTGCGTATGCGAATCGCTGTTTCAGTAGGCCCTGCAATTGCAACCGCATCAGCTCCAGCTTTATAGACAAGGTCTGTATCTGTTCCTTCATGATCCATCTGAAAGCCATGCTTATCGCTTTTGACAACACCAACGGATAAACCGATTTTTTGTAACTCATACACAAGGCGCGTTACAACAGTAGTCTTACCTGTTTTACGTTTCGATGCGACCACACTAATTAAAGGTACACGGCAGAATTCATTTTCCGCTAAAGCTCGCGCCCATTGATAGTCTTCAAATCGATTAATATTGCTTAGCTCCCAACTAAAATCAGTAGCATCAATAGATTCTACATGACCAATAACATCGAGGGCATGATGCAACGATACATTTTCACTAACAAGAATAGATTGAATTAAGGATGCAATATGTGGTCTATAAATACCGGCCATTGGCTCAGATTTACCACTTTCACTATATGGGACGATGGCATTCCAATCATTATGCTCTACTTGATAGAGCCAATCATAATACAAATCCATTTCCATGAATGGCATATCTACTGCCATTACTGCATAAGCAGAGCTAGTACCAACAGCTAGAGTACTATACAGCCCCCCTAAAGGTCCGCATCGCCCAACAGAATCCCGAACAATAGAAACCTTATTTTTCTCATCGTTCGATAATGTATCTATAATATGAGTTTGGATAGCAAGTCCTAATTGCTCGTCATCACCGATAGAGATAAGAATATCTTGAACATCTGCATCTAATCCCTTACGAAGTGCATGAGATATAAGACTTTCACCATTAATCCAAGGCAACAAAGCTTTAGGTTGCCCCATTCTAGTACTGAGTCCTCCAGCCAAAATAATTAAACCTAATTTATCCACGACGTTGTAAACCTCGTTTAACACCTTGGTAGATGAATAGTAAAACTGCAATATTTAAAAGACCATCTGGCACCATATAGGATGCATTATAAATCATGGAATAAACCCAAGGATTCTGCCCTTGTGGAGCATAGCTAGCAAAGACTACAGCACCGCTCGTAACAGATGCTCCCCAACGCAATACAATACCTACGATGGATCCAGTGATAAGACCAGAAAGAGAATCTTTAAAATAACCACAAACGCCAATAGCACCGTAAGCAACCAGGTAGTCTAATATAATACTTAAATAATGAACAGATGATTTAAAGCCTAAAATAAAGTGTAATATACCATATACAACACCTGCGAAGATACCTCGTGTTCCGCCCCAACGATACGCGTAAATCATGAGTGGTACCAATGCTGCCGCCTTAATAGAGCCCCCCTGTGGCATATGGAAAATCGTAATAAATGACAACACTTGAGCAATGGCAATTGCTACGCCAGCTTCAGCAAGCATACGGATTTTAGACTGTTCCACATTAATCAACCTCCTTTTACCATATATCTATAAATGAATATATTATTTACACAATCTACTTGTATTGTACTACAGTTTATCCCTTACACCAAACAAAATATTCGGAACGTATTGAAAATTTTATGAGTCTCTTGTATAATGGTACAGGTTCAATATGTAATACTCGAAGGAGATATAGAAACTATGATTAATACAACTAACATCTTTGATTATGAAGACGTGCAATTAATTCCTAATAAATGTATTGTCTCCAGTCGTAGCGAATGTGATACACATGTAAAATTAGGTAAACGCACATTCCGCTTGCCAGTAGTACCTGCTAATATGCAAACTATCATCGACGAAGAGTTGGCTGAAAAATTAGCTCGTGAAGGGTATTTCTATATCATGCATCGTTTCCAACCAGAACGTCGTATGGACTTTGTAAAACGCATGCACGACCTTAACTTATATTCTTCTATTTCTATCGGCGTAAAAGCTGAAGAATTTGCCTTAGTTGATGAATTCAAGAAAGCAAACTTAACCCCAGAATATATCACTATTGATATTGCACATGGTCATTCCAATGCAGTCATCGAAATGATTCAATACATTAAAAAGAACTTGCCTGAAACTTTCATTATCGCTGGTAATGTTGGTACTCCAGAAGCAGTTCGTGAACTTGAAAATGCTGGTGCTGATGCTACGAAAGTAGGTATCGGTCCTGGTAAAGTATGTATCACTAAATTAAAAACTGGCTTCGGTACTGGCGGTTGGCAATTGGCTGCAGTTCGTTGGTGTGCAAAAGCAGCTACTAAGCCTATCATAGCTGACGGTGGTATCCGTGACCATGGTGACATCGCCAAATCTATTCGCTTTGGCGCTACTATGGTTATGATTGGCTCCCTATTTGCTGGTCATGAAGAATCCCCAGGGGAAGAAAAAATCGTTGACGGCAAAGCTGTAAAAGAATACTTTGGTTCCGCTTCTGAGTTCCAAAAAGGTGAGCGCAAAAACGTAGAAGGCAAAAAAATCTTCATCGACTCCAAAGGTTCTATCTTTGATACATTAACTGAAATGGAGCAAGATTTACAATCCGCTATCTCTTACGCTGGCGGTACAACTCTACAAGCCATTCGCAAAGTAGACTATGTACTTGTTAAAAACTCTATCTTCAATGGCGATCGCTAATCTAATCAATATATAATAACGCTAAAAGACACAGGTTCAAAACCTGTGTCTTTTTAATGCGAGAAATACATAAAATATAAAAATATGAAAAAGGAGCTACGATACGAAAATCGTAGCTCCTTAATTATAGACTATTAAATCTGTTCTTCACTAAGACCACAGTCTTTACTCATTAAATGGTATGCGTATTTACCAATACCTGCACTTACAACAAGCAATGTAGTCAATACAATAAATGCTACTGTAAGACTTGTACCGTGCGCAATGAAGCCAATCAAGGCAGGCCCCATCAGAATCCCCATATAACCGAGCATTGTGGATGTAGCGACCGCTTGTGTCATAGGAATGACATTTTGTTCCCCCATCGCAGAGAATAAGTTTGGTACTATCATAGCTAATGAAATACCCAATAATAAGTAAGTATACATGGAGGCATGTCCTGGTAAGAATACGATCAGCCCCATCGCAATAGAGCCAAGTAAGTAGCCACCAACAACAACTTGCTTAGATGTTAAGTGTTTACCTAATCTATTGCCAAGCAACCGGCCTATACACATAGTACCATTAAAGAGCATTACACCCATAACAGCCTCTTCGATAACAATCCCTTTATCTTCAAATAAATATAATGCACTCCAGTCCCCTACAGCACCTTCTACCAAGTAAGACACAAAGGACAATAAACCAAAAATAAGAGCGATTGGATGGAAGGACAATGGGCTTTTAGACTTTTTAGTAATCTTTGCATTTGGATCACTACCAAAGGTCAACATAAATTGGCTAACTATGACCATCGCAATAAATAATACGATGAGTAGCCCCCAAATACTTTCATTAACAGAAAAAGATAAGATTTTTAAAAACACAAGTAAAACACCGGCACCAGCAAAACCACCTAAGCTCCAGCCTCCGTGATAGGCACCCATCAAATGTTTTTTGCTCACCTTTTCCGTTAGGATAGCTTGTAAATTAGCAGAAGCACCACTAAGGCCTACACCAATACCAAAAAAGAATAGGGCTACTGTTGTTGTAGCAATAGTAGGACACATAGTAACGATGGCAAGAGATACCATACCAATAAAGCTAGCTAACAAAACGACTCTCTTACACCCAAAGCTTTCTACAAGCTTACCTGCTATAGCCATGGATAAACAAGAACCTACACCGAGCAACAAAATCATGGAACCTAATACATCTTCACCAATACTAAGCTTTGCTTTTAAATATGGCACGAAACCAGCCCATAAAGCTGTGTACATACCGGGGATAAAAAATGCCCCAAAAGCACCACGAATATTTGCTGTTGAAATAGAAACTTGATCGTTCATTACATCCTTTCTGGCTTCTAGAACCGTCCGGCAAAGAAAGGTCCTTTTTATCCGCAAAGCGCTAAAATATGCGCTATTACAGGAAACCATTTTAATTACATATGTATTAATCTTGAAATATAATAACCCTCTTTACAAAACATGTAAAGAGGGTTTTGTAAATTTAAATTAAAATTAAAAAAGTACCCATATTCCCACACAGCTTGTAAGTAATGCCACAAGAACAGGTACTGCAGTTCGTTTAAGTAGGTCTACTGATTTAATATGAGCTACACCAGCTACGCCAACCATTACTGGACTAATAGGGCTAAGAAACAAACCTAAGCTTGCACCATTTTGCATCCCTGACATGGTTGTAATTGGATCTAGGCTAAGATTAGATACAATATTAGGTACTAGTGGAACTAACGTAAATAATGGTGCTACGTTACTACCTGTAACCATACTAAGTCCTAGCATACCCCCTCCAAGAACAGAGGTAAGTCCAATAGAGTTTAAAGATAGTGTTTGAAGTGCACTAACTAACGAATCAATAAGGCCTAGGCTAACCAAACCTTGCGCAAAGATTTGCCCCCCTATAATAAGAGTCACTGCATAAGAGAACTGATTCCCCATACCTTCAAAGAAAACTGTGGTACTCTTAAGTACAGTTCTCAGATTTCGATGACGAATTAATTCTGCCATTAGAGCAATGCCAAAGGCAAGCATCATGGCAAGAGTAACATTCATCTTTACACCAGAAAAACCATACTGGCTAAAGCCTAAGATAAAACACAATGGTAATAATGGAAATATCATATATAGCTTGGGACCAATAGGCGCTTTAGGAATACTTTCAAGATCATTTACATCCATAGGACCATCAATTCGATCTCGATATCTCTGCCACCAGAAGTGCGCTATTGCAGTCACAATAGCAACTAAGAAATAAATCCTCAACTGATAACCTACAAAATAGTTTGGCACAGGAATATTTAATACCTTTGCAATCAATAAAGTAGACACCGCCCCAGGTCCTACATCCACAAGGTGTCCCGTAGCAATAACTGCAGCCGCCCCTATAGGACTTACACCTAATCGAATTAAAACAGGATACATTGTGACCATCATGAGGAGAGCAAGACTCAACGGATTGGGAACACAAATAGCTAATCCCATATTGAGTAAAAACATAAGGGCTAACACAATATATGGTCGATTAAGGCGATATAAAGGGCGGATAAAAGTATCTGCGAGTCGCGTTCCTGCCCCAATATATTCCATATATTTTGCATAGCCTGCACAAGTCATAATCATAAGGCCCAGATTAACTATATTATTAGATGTCGTTATCCTTACGATATCCATGGCATCAAATATAAGAACCCCTGTAGATTGACCATCAACTAATATGGCATCAATCCATTTTCCCTCATAAGCGATGAACATCATGAGGATTCCCATACCAATCAAAATAGGCTGTGGTTGATAGCGCTTCATCAATAATATACCTGTTATAGCAATAATAATGAGACATATAACTATATTCATAAGTACCTCTTACATAGAATTTTAGTTATGTTCTTTTAACCACTGAATTGCATATTCAGCATATACCGCAGATGCTGCAGATAATACAGTATCATCCATATTAAATCTATTATTATGATGATCGTATGTAGCTTCTACTTCAGGGTTTTGAATACCAATAAAGGCAAAGCATCCTGGTTTATCTTGTAAATACCAAGCAAAATCTTCTCCAGGCATGACTTTACGCATCTTAGAAAGCTTGTCCTTACCTAATGTATCAATAACGACACGTTCTGCCAGTTCACTGGCTTTAGGATCATTAATAGTAGGGGGCACTTTTTTTATATATTCTAATGTAGCAGTCGCTCCATAGGCTTCTGCAGTGTGTTCTACAATGCGGCGAATAGTATCGACAATATATTGTTCTTGATTTGGATCAAAGAAGCGAACTGTACCGCCCAGGGAAGCTTCCCCAGGGATGACATTCCATTCTGAGCCAGAATGAATATTACCAATCGTAACAACGACGGAATCAAGGGCACTCACATTGCGAGAAACTACAGTTTGTAAGTTCATAACGATGGCACTAGCCACCACGATTGCATCAATCGCTTGATGAGGCTGTGCACCATGACCTTGTTTACCCTTTACATTAATAGTAATCTGGCTACTCGCAGCCATACGAGGGCCTTCCTCAACAGATATGAGACCTGCTGGCAAATCGATCCACACATGCCCACCAAAGATAGCATCTACCTTATCATACCAATCACCAAACTTAATAAAATCCGGAGCCCCTGCTCCAGTTTCTTCCGCAGGTTGGAATGCTAAATACACATCGCCTTCAATACGGTCTTTCATAGACATTAGCATCTTAGCCGCACCAAGCAAAATAGCCATATGTCCATCATGACCACAAGCATGCATTTTACCTTCTACTTCAGATTTATAATCCACTGTATTATGTTCATGAACTGGCAGTGCATCGATGTCGGCGCGCAATGCGATAGCCTTTCCAGGCTTAGCACCATGGATAATGCCGATTAAACCGATACCACGCTCTGTGTCTACATGAACCTCTACGCCCATTGATTCTAATTCTTTAGCCAAAATCTTTGTCGTCTCAAACTCTTCATTGCTGAGCTCAGGATGTTTATGAAAATATCTACGCCAATCTTGAACGTAGCCTTTATATCGCTTTATTAAATCGCGACTATGCATCATATCGCCTCCTCTAATATTCTCTAATTTCAGTATATCAATCGCATATCAATATGCATCTCTAATATATATTGATTAAACAGTTTACCAATTTATAATTACAAAACCTACTGTGCCAAGAAAAACCCTTTGTTTAGGGGAATAACAGGGTAAATGTAAAAGAAAACGACAGGCAACGCCATGTCGTTTTCTCAGTTTCTTATCGGTTGCGTAATACTGCTTGTACCGCTAAGGATACAACAGCTGTTGCAACTGTCACAGCAGCGGTGATTTTCGCCGTTGTGATAATTTCTTCTTTTGTAGGTTTTGCTTTAGCAGCAATGTCCAACGTTTTTGCTACCGCTGGAACCAATACTTCATTACGTAAGGATTCTGTATTCATATTTACTCCTCCAATATAGACTGTTTCTTTTAGGGTAACACGAATACGGAGTAAAGTCTATACAATCATCGGTTTATTTCCATAGTTCAATGTTACATAACTATAGTAAACAATATTTATGAAAGTTAAACAAAATCTTACTTCTTACTGTGCCGCTAATTCTTCAATCACATCAGCCAAAATAGCAATAGCTTTTTCTAATTGTTCTTGTCGAATATTAAGAGCTGGTAAAAGACGCACCTTATTTTTAGCAGATAAGCATACTACGCCTTTTTCAAGACATTTAGCTATAACGGCTTTAGCATCAACTGTAGTTTCAATGCCGAGCATGAGGCCCATACCGCTAACACCAATGACACCAGGTTTACCAGTTAAGATGGCCTTTACATATTCCCCTTTTGCTTTTACAGAATCAAGAAATTCAGGAGTTAAACGACTAATGATGGTATTACCTGCAGCCGCGCAGACTGGATTACCTCCAAAAGTAGTAGCGTGGGCGCCAGCATTTAATACATATTGCATTTTTTCATTGAATAAGGTTGCACCCATTGGTAGCCCTCCGGCCAAGCCTTTTGCAGTAGATACCACATCTGGTTCAATGCCAAATTGTTGGTATGCATATAAACTACCGGTACGACCATTACCAGTTTGTACCTCATCGATGAGTACCAGTTGATCGTGTTCATGCGCATATTTTGCTACCGCTTGGACAAACTCCTTATCTAATGGCATAACACCACCTTCACCTTGGATAGGTTCCATCATGATGGCACAAACAGCTGGATTTGCAAGGACTTTCAAAGCCGCATCAATATCATTGGCTGGGGTATGAATAAAGCCTTCCGTAAATGGGAAGAAATGTTGATGGAATACATCTTGTCCTGTCGCAGACAAGGTGGTAATAGTACGACCGTGGAAACTATTAACTAAGGTAACAATTATATGACGCCCTTCGCCATATTTGTCATGGCTATATTTACGCGCTGCCTTAATCGCACATTCGTTAGACTCCGCACCAGAGTTAGAAAAAAATACCTTTTTCATCCCCGTTTTCGCACAGAGCTGTTTCGCTAGCTCAATTTGTGGCAAGGAATAGTATAAATTAGAAATATGATTCAACGCATGAGACTGCTTAGTAACAGCATCAGTCCACTCATCATCATCAACGCCAAAAGCGGTTACGCCAATACCAGAACCAAGGTCGATGTACTCTTTACCATCTACATCCCACAAGAGAGAACCTTTTCCTTTTTCAAAGCATACGTTGAACCGACCATACGTATTGGCTATATATTCTTTATCTTGTTGTTCAAAATCGATTGCATTACTCATTATATCCTCCAAATGTACGGTCATGCCGTCGTCTATCTATGTAAAAGATACCCAATAGATGATTACCAGTATTATGTTTACTATATTAAGCAACAAACATGGTGCCAAGGCCTTCATCGGTTAATAACTCGATAAGAATGGCATGTGGAATTTCACCATTGATGATAAATACCTTTTGTGCCCCAGCTTCTATGGCCTCTAAGCAGCAATCTACCTTTGGAATCATACCGCCTGCAATGACACCATCCGCTTTTAACTGAGCGGCCTCGGCCATCGTAATTTTAGAAATTAAAGAATCTGGATCATGCACATCTCGCAGTACACCATCAATATTGGTCATAGTCACCATGGTTTCCGCCTTGAGGGCACCTGCAATTTTCGCGGCTACCGTATCCGCATTAATATTATATGTCTTGCCATCGGCTCCCATGCCAATAGAAGAAATAACCGGAATATAGCCATGGCTAATTACGTCATGGATAATACTCGTATCAATGGTATCAATATAACCTACGTAACCAAGTTCTTCGTTTTGTTTATGAACTTGAATCATGTTGCCATCTACGCCACAAAGGCCAACAGCTTTGCCACCAAGATCCGTTAAATCCGCCACGAGCCCTTTATTCACCTTGCCGGTTAGCACCATTTGTACAACATCCATCGTTGCTTCATCGGTAACACGTAATCCATTAGCAAAATGTGATTCAATTTGCATCGCCTCTAAGGTACTATTGATAGCTGGTCCTCCACCATGAACGAGCACAACTTTTACACCTACCAATTGGAGTAGCAGTAAGTCCTTCATAACAGATTTTTTTAATTTTTCATCGGTCATAGCATTGCCACCGTATTTAACGACAACATACTGATCGGTATATTGTTTTATATATGGAACGGCCGCCGTTAGTATCTGCGCCCGCATTGCATTTGTTACATTCTTCATAGATTCCTCTCTAACCTAATACTAAACCAGTATTCTCTGGTAAACCCAATGCAATATTCATACATTGAACGGCGGCACCCGATGCACCTTTACCTAAATTATCGAAAATGGCGTGAACCATGATGCGTTCATCGTTACCAGTGACATAGATTTTCATACTGTCCGTATTGCTCAATTGATTAGCGTTTAACATACCGCTATTGCTATTTTCAGTAAATGGTGCAACCGTAACGATTGTACTATCTTTGTAAAAGTATTCTAACGTTTGTTGTACCTTATCAATACAAACAGGTTTATGACATAAACGACTATGAATACCTACTGTAACCTCCATCCCAGAATAGTAATCATCAACGATTGGCATAAAAATTGGTGCTTCACTAAGGCCGCATACATGTTGTACTTCGGGTAAATGTTTATGTTCTTGACCAAGCCCATATTGACGTGGAGCATAAAGGAAATAGTCCTTAGGACTACTTTCATATTGACCAATCATCTTCTTACCACCACCGCTATAGCCTGTTAAGGATGTAATAGTGAAAGGATAATCCACTGGCACGAGCCCTGCTTTTACAAGAGGCGCTATACAAGCTATCATACCACTCGCATGACAGCCAGGATTTGCAATATGTTTTTTAGTAGCAATAGCTGTCTTATAATTAATACCAAGTTCTGGAAAACCATAGGCCCAATCAGAATCAGTTCTAAAAGCGGTAGATGTATCAATTACCTTGCACGGCAAGTCACCGATAACCGCCATAATATCTTTAGATACCGCATCAGGTAAACAAAGAAATACGATGTCTGCCTTTTTTGCAACCACTTTAATGGCCTCTACATTTTTGCGATCCTCATCAGCAGTCGCTAAGAGTTCTATATCTTTTCGATCGGATAATCGTTCATGAATTCTAAGACCCGTTGTGCCTTCATGACCAACAATAAATACTCTGTGGGGTGTCATAATAAACCTCAATTCTCACCTATTGGTGACTCACACCTATTTATACATCCCTTGAACCAGTATAAATAGAAAACCAACTATACCATACATCACCTTCTAGGGAGATGAACTTACTTCAATGGATAGTCACTAAATGTGGCAACCATAACCGCCTTAATAGTATGAAGACGATTTTCTGCTTCTTGGAACGCTAAAGAGTTTGACCCTTCGAATACCTCTTCGGTTACCTCAATGCCATTCATGCCAAACCGTTCATAAATATCTTTACCTACTTGTGTTTCTGTGTTGTGGAACGCAGGTAAACAATGGCAGAACTTAGTATTTGGATTGCCAGTTAATGCCATCATTTCTGCATTTACTTGGAATGGTTTAAAGGTATTGATACGTTCCTCCCACATATCATATGTATCGCCCATCGTTACCCACACACCAGTGTAAATAACATCTAAGCCTTTAACGCCTTCAGCTACATCATCTGTGCAAGTAATAGTAGCACCCGTTTCTTTGGCCACTTTTAAGCACTCTTCGTAGAACGGACCAGCTGGCCAGTATTGTTTAGGACCAATGAGTCTGAAATCCATGCCCATTTTAACGGCACCACTCATCAAAGCATTGCACATATTTGATTGACCATGTCCAACATAGGCAAAGGAAATTTCATTCAACGGTTTGTCGATATTTTCTTGAAGTGTTAAGAAATTAGCTAATGTTTGTGTCGGATGATCCATATCGGTAAGTCCATTCCAAACTGGTACACCAGAGTATTCCGCCAATGTATCTACATCCTCTTGGTCAAAGCCTCTAAACTCGATGGCATCGTACATGGAGCCAAGAACACGAGCCGTATCCTTTAAGGATTCTTTCTTATTCATTTGAGAACCTGTAGGACCAAGATATGTTGTAAAAGCCCCTTGATCAGCAGCCCCGACTTCAAAGGCACAACGTGTCCGTGTGGAATCCTTTTCAAAAATTAATGCAAAGTTTTTACCCACCAATGTTTTGATTTCTTTACCTGCTTTTTTATCAGCTTTTAATTTTTTTGCTAACTCCAAGAAGTATTTAATTTCCTCTGGTGTATATTGAAGCATTGTTTTAAATGATGTATGTTGTAAACTTTTCATGATAACCTCTTATTTCAAACTATGTGTTTAACTACTTTTCTTGTAAATATTCGGCGGCCAACGCTGCCATCATTGTGATACCAGGTTCAAGGATACTTTCATCGATGGTGAAAGCTGCATTATGCAAAGCCGGATTGCCTTCAAAGCCAGTGCCTAACCAAAGGAACGCACCTTTGATTTTATGAAGATAGGCGGAGAAGTCTTCTGCTGCCATAGATGGGAACTCAGGATGTACCACTGCGTCTTTACCAAGATATTTCTCTACAATGGATGTGGCATAATCAATGGCCTCTGGATTATTGATAGTTGCACCATGTCCCCTTTTATAATCCAAAGTACTTTCCGTTTTAAACAACACATCGAGGGCCTGTAAACTTTCACCTAATCGTCGTTCAATATAATCACGTTTCTCTGGTTCATAGGTACGACAAGTACCTTCAAGATACACATCGCCACAGCCCACATTGTATCGGTCACCACCATTAATCACTCCAATTGTGCATACAAGATTTTCCATCGGGTTAGTTTCACGAGCGACCATGGACTCCACATTTACAATCCAGTTCGCTGCGGCCACAATAGCATCAACCCCATTGTGAGGCTCCGCACCATGGGTTGATTTGCCCTTAATATGTACAAGGAAGTGGTCTGATGCAGCCATCAAATTACCTTTTTTTAGGCCTACCGCACCAACTGGAAGTTGAGGCCATACATGGAGACCATATATCTCGTCTACATCATCGAGGATACCACTATCGACAATGCCTTGGGCCCCTGGGAATAAAGCTTCTTCTTCGGAAGGTTGGAATACAAGTTTCACGGTCCCATGTAATTGATCTTTAATGGATTGTAGAATCGCCGCTGCACCAAGCAAAATTGCTATGTGGCTATCATGACCACAGGCATGCATAACGCCTTCATTTTGTGAAGCAAAGGGCACTCCTGTTATTTCATGTATGGGTAATGCATCCATATCGGCACGCAATGCAATAATAGGGCCTGTATGAGCACCTTCTATCTTACCGATAACAGCATAATCAGACACATCATTTACAAAGGGAATTCCTAGTTCACCAAGCACCTTTTGAATAAATAAAGATGTATCTTTTTCTTCACCAGATAACTCTGGATGGCTATGAATATGTCGACGCCATTCCACAACTTGTTCTTTATATTGGGAGGCATATTTCTTAATTAAATCTTGTAATGTGTTCATTACTCTATCTCCTTTATACACTGTATGTATATTTTATACATATTTTGTGTATTTTTATAACCCATACACGTATTATAATACTACACACCATAATTAGCAAGTATTTATACAAATCCACTGTATTTTTATTTGTTATATTGTAAATCAATTTTACTCATAGATTCTTGCAACCTTTGATTAGAGAAAAATAGACAAAAAAAGACACCTCCCAAAGGAGGTGTCTTTTTCTTATTTTTCAATGACTGATTCGTCAAGCTGAGTACCATCAGGTAAAAATGATTTTACAATCAGCTTATTCGGTGTCACTGTCATAGACATATAATTATTCGTTTCAGGCTGAGGTGCTACATATACATCTAGAGGATGTTGCTTCCACTTAGGACGTCGTGCATCACCAGCTATCCCTGTAAGGATATATAGTGGACCAGATGGATCTCGATCAAAGTTTCGTACATGGCCACGATTGCGATATGTATGTAAATGAGCAGATAAAACTAAGTCTACATTAAACTCATCGAAAATAGGCATAAATAATACGCCCTCATCATCGAAACCTACATCGCGACTTGCGCCTGGTCGATCAAAGGCATATTGGAATGGATCACGATGCATGAGGACTACAGTCCACTTTTTAGTATTAGCTGCTAAATCTTGACGTAGCCACTGAACCTCTACATCGTACAAATCAGGATGATGAGTATCATGATTATCCTCATGATTACTTTCATACAACATCGTATCTAATACAACGTAATGCACATCGCCAAAATCATAGGAATAATAACGGCGATTAAATGTTTCATTCCCATTAGGTGGTAATGCAAAGTAATTCAAATACGCATAAGGCTCGCGCATTTTCCAATCTAATGTATACATCTCATGGTTGCCTAAGGTCGTTGCTAACGGCACATTAGCACTCAAGGGTCTGATGGAATTCAACCAAGTGCGCCATTGATAGTCTTGTTCCCCATTATCTACAAGGTCCCCCATGCTAATATACAGGGCTGTCCTTGAATTGCGATGTGCGGAATCCTTAACAAGCTGCTCCCATCCGGAATAATCGCCAGATTGAGAATCTGGATAGATAAGAACATCATACACACTGGAACCAGCAGTTTCCAACGAATACCAATCACTGCGACAATCATCGCCATAACCAACGCGATATTCGTATTTAGTATTAGGCGTCAAACCAGTTACTGTACCCTCATGGATATAGGTGGTACTGCCATCATCGGTAAAAGCTTTGTCTGTAGCTCTTATCGTTTGAGTCGTATCGGATCCAACAAGACGATACTCTATTACCGCATCAGCTTCGCTGCTATCTGATTGCCACATAATAGTACGACTCGTGCTGTTATCTTGAGCTACAATTTGCCGAATATAACGACTTTCAGAATCGAGGAGTGGTTTTATCTCTTGGCCACTCACCACAGCCGCTGTTCTAGCTATACAACTCTGTATAGCATCCTTATGGACATATCCACCTATAGTAACACAGACCAAGGAAATAATGGCTAGCACGGATATAATTAATCTTTTTTTGTTCATATAATTCTAATTCTTTTCGTAATATTGTTTCATTTGTGTATAGCCATTAACGATGACTTCGATTTCACCCGTTCTAGGATGGAAGATAAGACCGTGAATAGGCACATCTTTAGAAATCAAAGGGTTCATACGCAATTCGTCTACTGTTTCTTCTACATTCTCTGCAGGATGGGTAAAACCATCAGCCCAACGCTCCATTTCTTTTCGCACCATGTGAATCGCTTCTGGAGAAATGCCACGAGCTAACATTTTTTCTGTTAAATCTTTTGCTGTAGTTTTAGCCATGCCACATTCGTGATGACCAATGATAAAGATTTCGTTAACACCTAACTCATAAATACATACGAGCAAGCTCCGTACAATACCATCAAAAGGGCCTGTAATACAATTGCCTGCCGTTTTAACAATCTTTGCCTCACCTCGCCCAATATCCATTGAATCCTCTAAAAAATTTACGAGGCGCGTATCCATGCATGTAACAATAGCCATTTCACGGCTAGGCATTTTACTACACTTTGTATCTGTATCTACATAACCTGTATTTTGATCTTCTACGTATTCTCTATTATGGGCTAAAATATCATCTAATAAACTCATAATACCTCCTATAGTTAAAGGTCTCGGCATACAACCAAGCTCTCTATATCAATAATGGTCGATATACATATTATATCATATCGAGTTGTACACGCTTTAAGCCACAAAAAATAGGTCTATTCAAATACATGTATTATATATTTGAATAGACCTAAAACGCCTATAAAGTACATTTAGAGTACACACCTTATCTATCAGGTGTGGATAAGGCTTCGATAGCAACGCTACCACCGCGCACGACTTCAATGCGGTTCACGAACATATCTTTAAACAAGGCAATCATATCATTATTTTTAGATACAGTTTTTACACATTGAACAAGTACAGATTTACGATTATAATCCACAACTAACAAATCAAAGGTTTTGGCAATGCGGAAAATTTCTTGTTTATCCGCTTCTTTACAGCTATTGACCTTGATAAATAGTAACTCTTTTTTCGTAATTCGCATGTCAGTAAAGTCGATAACTTTAATAACCTCCACACTGCGATTTAGTTGCTTAATAATTTGTTCATACGTCAAATCATCACAAGTAAGATCAATAGTCATGCGAGACATGGTAGGGTCTTCAGTTTCCCCTACCGTCAATGTATCAAGATTATAATTTTTGCCTGCGAAGAGGCCTGAAATCTTAGCTAGTACACCGATTTGGTTTTCTACATACGCTGAAATACAGCGTTTTTTCATTTGTACTTCCATAACCCCTCCTATTTTTTATCCTTCAACAACATATCACTTAAAGACTTACCTGCTGGTACCATTGGCAACACATTGAGTTCCGTTGGAATGATGAACTCGAGTAGGGTTGGACCATTTTTGAAAGTATCTGCCAATTGGAACCCTTTTTCTATGTCCTCTACTTTAGTAATGCGCATAGCCTTAGCACCATAAGCTTCTGCCAATTTCACAAAATCCGGTACATATTCAAACTCATCATTGTCGATTATGTCTCGCGTAACAATAGCACTTTCATCCATCATCAAGTTCGTACAAGCGTAACGTTTATCGTAGAATAATTGTTGCCATTGACGTACATTACCAAGGAATCCATTGTTTAATACAATAAGCGTTATAGGCAAGCGATAATGCATAGCAGTAGCAAATTCTTGAATATTCATTTGCACACCACCATCGCCGCAGATGGCAAATACACGTTTATCAGGGTTGCCGATTTGAGCACCTAATGCAGCAGGGAACCCATAACCCATCGTACCTAGACCACCGGATGTCAACATTTGATATTGACCTTTCACATCAAGGAACTGGGTAGTCCACAATTGATTTTGACCCACATCGGTTGTAACGATAGGATGTTCATAGTGATGATTGATGTACTCGATAACAGTTTGAGGTGTTAACCCCTCTTCGTCAGCTTGAGTGACAGGACGCTCTGCCTTAAGTTGCTGTAATTGTTTTGGCCATTCGCCAAGGTCGTGAGGTTCAATATATTCTAAGATTTTTTCAATAGCCAATTTAGCATCTGCTACGATTGGAATATCAACCTTAATATTTTTAGAAATAGATGCCGCATCTACATCAATATGGATAATCTTACAATTTTGTGCAAAGGTACTTAGTTTACCGGTAATACGATCATTAAAGCGCGTACCAATAGAAATCATCACGTCACAGTCAGTTATAGCCACATTAGGGGCATAGCCACCATGAATCCCTACATTACCAAGATACAATGGATGACGGCTATCAATAGCACCTTTTCCCATCAAGGTTGTTACAACAGGAATCCCTGTTTTTTCAACCAACTCCATCATAAGGTCATTGGCCCCACTAATACTTACCCCACCGCCTAATAGGAATAGAGGCCTTTTAGCTTTACTAATAATAGAACAGGCCTTTTTAACTTGACCTACGTGAACAGTGGTATTTGGTTTGTAACCGCGAATATTAATCTCTGTTGGATATTCATCTGACCCCATAGCCTTCTGAATATTCTTAGGAATATCTACTACAACAGGGCCTGGACGACCTGTGCGAGCAATGTAAAAGGCCTCTTTCAAAATACGACCTAAATCTTTACGGTCACGAACAGTAACGGCATATTTACAAATATTGCGGACGATGCCAACAGTATCTACCTCTTGAAAAGCATCATTGCCCATGAGGCCTAAATCAACTTGTCCAGTAATACAAACGAGGGGCACACTATCTGCATACGCTGTGGCAATACCAGTCACAAGATTTGTAGCACCTGGACCGGAGGTTACCATACACACCCCTACTTTACCAGTACTCCGAGCATAGCCATCTGCAGCATGAGCTAAGGCTTGTTCATGACGAGGCAAAATAACCTTTACTTGATCTTGTTTATATAATTCATCCATGATATCGATGGTTGCGGCCCCAAGATAGTTAAATAAAAACTCTACCTGCTCCTCTTGAAGGGCTTTTACCAAATACTGTGCGCCTGAAATCATAGGTATCTCCTTATTTATATAATGCATGCATATCGAATTCTCAATATTGACATCAGATATATCTAAAAAATTGAATATCTTATCTAGATATGTTATACTCAGTAGTGTACCATATGTTGTGGTACATGAATATGTATAAAATCTCAAATTATAGAAATATATGTAGATTCTATTTTGAAAGGACTGAATATCATGAAAGAAATCTTAGGTTTCCATTTAAACGGTTGCCCTTATTGCGCCAATGCATTCCGTGCTATCGATGAACTCGTTGCAGAAAATCCTGCATACGCAGATATTCACATCAACTGGGTTGAAGATCAAGATGCTCATGAGCTCTTCAAAACTCACCCATATGAATACTATCCAAACTTGTGGTTCGACCTCGACAAACAATACGAGGCGCAACCTGGTGAAAGCTATGACCAAACAAAATCTTTAATCAAAGCTGTATTGGACAAAGCACTCGCGTAAAAGGCTATATTTACAAATAAAAATGCACCCCTAACATATAATCTAATGTTAGGGGTGCATTTTAGTATACTGTAAGATTATAGCTTTTTTTGTACCATAAACTTGCTGACTGCTTTATACACAATTAAAATCAGTGCAATTTCTAAAGGGAAACAAATGATATTTTTAATAAGACGTCCAATAAATATAGCAGATACTGCTTTGTTATAAAATATTGTAAGCCACATTGTATTCAATATCAGATGTATGCATACAGTAACAATCGTTTCCGGTAAAAGTAATTGTTTAAATGTAACATTACGACCGTGTAAAAAATATCCATACACATAGCCTACAAGAAATTCAGATACGATAAAGCCGGGAAAGAATACCCCTTGCCCAAATAGGGACATACCTATAAAACAGGCAATAGCAGCCATTATACCTGCTGCCATAGGCCCATAAAGAATGCCAAATATAGCGGTTGATAAAAATCCAAAGGTAATATGTATAAATGTAGTATGAATAGCAAATATATAAGATAGTAAGACCGTCAAGGCTACAAATACGCCTGTCTTTACAATCATATCAGTTTTCATAAGATGTACGGTTCCTTTTTCTATCCTTCCACTCTAAATACATATGACGAACAACTTGAATGGGTGATACAAATAACATTCTAGGTCCACCATAGCGCATGATTTCACGTATTTTCTCACGATACGTAGGAGCATAGCAATGCGTTTTACATACGCTACAGAAGGTTTTGCTTTCCATATGAGGACATACATCTATACGATGTTCTGCATATTGCCAAACTTTCTGACACTCCTCACAAAGTTGCCCTTTAGGAGTGTGGTGCTTATTATGACAATAGATGCCAATAATTTGGTACATAGTTTTTAGTTCTAACTTACGTTTCTCATCAACTGTCATGCTAATCTCCTATTTCACAGACCAAGAAACCCATGCCACCTTATCAACGGTCTTATTATGGATTTCTCCATCAATAGCTAGTGGTTCAATGAGATTTCTAATCTCTTCTTTCATGTCTTCCATGTCTCCCCATCCATTATTATGAAGTCGCATGGTAAAATAATTAACTGCCTTTTCAAGAGACATAATCTCTGTTTCAGGAACTGTTTTATAAATTACTTTCACATTATGCCCCATCTCATGGATTGCATCTAAACACTCTTTCATCTTGCCATCCCATGGGAAAGAATCACGACCAAAGAAATGTTCAGATAGCATATCTACCATTTCGTCACTGCGTTCGCTGAAAGCAATCCACAAGCATTTATCCTTACTTGCATCATTCATAGCGCGAATATTTTCTACATCAAACATAATTGGGCAGAAGATACTATATGCTAAGTCAAAGCTTTTATCCCAACCGAGTTCTCGACGAGTTTCATCAGACCAAGGGCCGATATATAAGCTAAGGTCTAAACCTTCTGACTCTGCCAATTGTTTAGCACCACGAATCATACCATCAGATAAATCAATACCAGTCGCTTTATATCCTTCACGAGCTAAGCCCAATGCATAATCACAAACACCACAGCCTACATCAAGCGTACGACCATTCGCTGCAGGTAATAAATTCTCATCCTTTAAGAAGGCTAAAAAATCAGTGACCTGTGCCTTGCGATCCTCGCGATTGTGCATTTCTACAAAGTACTCAGAACGATGGTCCCATGCGTCTTGCTCATCACGCCAAACTTCGTTGACGGTAAGCTCTTGTATTTTATTTGTCATATTATCCCCTCTAAATAGCCCCATACCTAAATGGATGGGCTATTGATACATATATAAGTAATATTCACTTAGTTAAATTCACTACGTAATTTAACGCTCCCCTATATGTCCTAGTGTTCCGGCTAGGATGTTCAGATTTTCATATAGCTATCCTTATTGTACATCATTCTCAAAACAAAATGTGTTACCCAAATCACATTTATTATGTTATTTCGATATTATTAAATATAAAACTCTATATCGAAATCTTATCAGCACCTCAGCTCATGTATTTATCTATCTCTAACTAATTCATGCATATATCGCCATGTATTTCTCTCCCATTAATACATACAAAAAAGGCCTCTCGAAATTTCGAGAAGCCTTTTATTTGGTGCGCCTAGCAGGATTCGAACCTGCGCACCCGGTTCCGGAGACCGGCGCTCTATCCCCTGAGCTATAGGCGCATGAATACCTAAAAATTATACCATATTACGCTATGGTTCGATAGTATAAAGTATATGAGGCAGATAGGCTTATAGAAAAGCCCTCAATGTAGATTAAAATTTCAGCTACCATTGAGGACCCATCAGTCTATATATTTCGCTTAAAATTTCTCTTTAAGCACTGCTAGTAGAGCATCACAGCTACGACTGACATCATCATAGGTTTCATCAAAGTTTCCCGTATACCAAGGATCCTTCACATCACGGCTTTCACCAACAAAAGACATTGCCTTGTAAACCTTAGCATCTACGTCATCCCCAATAATACGCTTTAAATTACGCGCATTATTTTCATCCATAATGATGAGATAATCAAAGTTGTAATAATCTTCCATCGTCACTTGTCGTGCCTTGCGACGAGTATAGGGAATACCCATTTCATCTAATTTCTCTTTAGTCCCATAATGAGTGTCGTTCCCTATCTCCTCACGAGATGTAGCTGCAGACTCAATATAAATAGAATCACTTAGTCCAGTCTGCTCAACGATATGCTTCATATAAAACTCTGCCATCGTAGAACGGCAAATATTGCCATGACAGATGAATAAAATATTAACCATTATAACTCCTAATGAATAGAAACTTAATCATAAAAAACTCCTTATATACTAATGGTCCTTACAGCATACGCTATAAGGACCATTAATGCAATATTCAATTAAAAATTATGCCGTATCCCAGCGTCAATGCGCCATGTATTTTCTACAGTAGCACCAAAGTTTTTAGTGAATGTACCATATAGATATGTACTAGGACGGACGCTCCAAGACCCACCAATTTCAGCATCGAGCCATGTATCCTTCAAATCTACTGTTGTTTGTACTGTTGAATTGCCTGGTGCGGAATATGTTGTATTTACCTTACCAGAGAATTCATGCGCTAATGCTAATTTAGCGAAGATATTGGATTTTTCTGTTTCTTTCCCAATGCCAATACCAAGTCTGCCTACAGCAGAGTTCACAGCATCAGCTTTCACATGCATAGAACCACCACCGACAACAGAAGCATCATAGGATACACCATTCAAACGACCTACAATAAATTCTACACTAGGCTCGATGTAGAAGCCATTTTCCTTCTTAATACGTTTACCATATTCAGCGCTTAAGGATGTGCCATATGTATGGTAATCACCGTTCATACGTTGTCCACCTACGGAGTAGAGCTTATAATCATTGGATAATCTATTACCACGTGCAATGATATCTAAATAACGACCATCATCATGTTGTTTTGTGCCATACAAGGCGATGCCGCCAAGTTTGCCATCACCACTACCGTTGGCATATGAATTACTAGATGTACTGTAATCAATAGCGCCGCCAAAAATCCAACCATTAGAAGCCTTATGATCGTAGCCAACTTGTACGCCATTATACGTCATATGTGCATTAGCACCGTCTGTGATTTTAGATTTACCGCCTATATATTTCGCCCATACACCTTGATTTGTATTAGCTAAACGAAGATCTCCTAAACGGCGTTGTAAATCATTGGTATTACTCTTCCATGCCATAGCGGTCGATGTAAGAGCAGATTTTGAACCACTCACTAAGGATGATTCACTAGCACGATTAATCTTTGTTGTATCATTTACAACAAGACGCCCCTGTGAGTCAAAATGATCTGCACCTAGTTCTGCAACAGCACCAGGACTAGTAATACCTTCATTAATTTGAACTGTTGTACTCAGTTTCTTATCATTGCCAGTATATTGTAATTTATCAGCTAAGGCTTGTATTTCCTTTTTATAACTTGCCTCATCAATGGTATTACCGGAATGTTCACCTTGAACGGTAATATGGCTATTGTCTGCTGCATGTTCAACTACAATTTGCCCTTTTCCAGCTTCACTAGCAGGTACGCCAGATTTATAAATAGCATTCACATAGCCGCTATAGTTCTGAATCGTAATAGGACGTGCATCAATAGGATGAATATTACCAGCTGCCGTTGGATTTGATCCACCTACGAGATTACGAACCTTACTGCCCTTGTATAGATATGCTGCATTATCCCCAGATGGACGTTCTCTTTTAGGGGTAGGCCGCTCCATACCAATCCATTCATTATTCCAAGTCCCTCCATTTTGTAAGTAAATATCAGCACCAGAATTATGAGGGTTCTTATTGCTTTCAGCATATTCATTTAATACAGCACCCGTAAGTTTAGAATTAGGTGTTATAAAAGCTAATGCTATATTCGTTGGCATTTCGTTATGATTTGGATCACGTCCATAATCCTTATTAATTAACCCTACATTGCCAACAGCGACCAATTCCTTAGAACCCGGATGTTTTCCGTCAGAACCAGTATTAACGTATACATCTCCCTCTTCTGCCACCACAGAGTAAGTATCAGAAGTTTCTAAAGGATGCGTGATGATACGTCCACCACCATCAACAATAATATGACCACGTTGATTAGCTTGTAAACCGACACCGATAGCATCGATATCTACATTGCCTTTGACGTAAATATTAGTATCTCCATAATCTCTATCAGGATTGTCCTTGCTGAGTCTTGGCACTTTACCACCGTAACCAGCATACACAGCGCTCATATAGTAATGACCGAGTTCCCTTTTTGAGGCTGGTGCATCATTTTTAAGGCGTACAATCAAATCTTTATCCACCGTCAATTGTGATCCAAATCCATTATAAATACCTGATACATTTTTAGTTTTACCTGTATCTGTTAAGCTTTTACCATGCACATTAACCGTCAAGGTATCTTCTATATGCTTAACTTCTGGTTGTGTTTGTACCGGTGACCCCATTGTTAAGCCAAGCAATTCCTCCGCTTTATCGCTTGTGGCATTAATTTCTGTAGCAAATGCAGAGCAGGTCATTCCAGTTAATACCAATGCAGCCATCACAGCTGATACATTTCGTTGTAATTTCATAAAAATCTCTCTTTCTTACCTCGCTTAATACGAGGCTCTCACAGAACGCATTTATACGTACACCCTAAAATTATAAAAAGACCCCCTAAATCCAACTTAGGAGGTCTTGTTTATTTCACACACTTAGTAAATAGTATATCCTATATTATTCAGGATTGATGATGAAGGACAATGCACTGAAGTATTTATTTTGCTCACCTTTAGTTTGAGTTGGGAAGCCCACTTCAACGCCTACTACGTTAAGGCCGTTAGCACTTACTGCAACAGTTGCTTTACCGTTTTCATCAGCTTTGCTTTCGTTAGTAAGATCATTAATTACGTCTTTAATAAGAGGTGCATTTGCATATGGTTTACCGTCTTTCAAAACTTGGATTTCATATGTATCACCTTTTCTAAGAGTTAATGGGTTAACAGATGGAATGATTTGAATGAAAGCATCTTTATTATTGAAAGGTTTTGCTTCTGCATTCCAGTAGTGAACGTCATATTTAATGGCATGTGTACTTTTTTGAGCACCTGGTACTTCAGAGATTGGTTTATGAACAGTTTTACCATCTTTGTCTTTTGTCCAGTAGCCATAGTCAAAGTCAGTTACTGTAATACCCAATTTATCATTTGGTACAACTACTACATTTTTTTCATGTTTAATAACTTGTACAGGAATTACCATGCCATTGTTATCTAAACCAATGATACTTTTTACCATTTCTGGGCTATATGCATCATCAACAGGGCCTTCGCCAAGTACTAGCGCTTTTTCATCTAAGCGGTTAGCAAAGAATACGCCATGCGCATCAACGGAAGAGCACACACAACCTGCAGCCAAACCTACTGCAAATAAAGAAGCTAAGATTTTCTTATTCATAAGAACCTCCATAATCAATAACTTATTTCAACAAACTTGATATTATTATACAGCGTTACAAATATTTCGTATATACCAATACCCCTATCAGCAAGTTATTATGCGTATTTAGTATATTAACGCATTTTTATACCCATTAATCATAAATGATAAAATTATCATCTATTTTCATGGAGATATAATCCACAGGAATATGTTAGATAACAACTTATAGATTAGATAAAAAAGGCGCCCCCTAAGGAGCGCCTTTATATATCTGCATGATATATTATTTTTTATTCTTTGCTGCTTTCGCACGTGCGTTGCGATCAAGGATTGTTTTACGCATACGAATGCTTTCAGGTGTTACTTCAACAAGTTCGTCATCGTTGATCCACTCAAGAGCTTGTTCCAAGGAGAAGATACGAGGTGGAGTCAAGCGTACCGCTTCATCAGAGGAGCTGGAACGCATGTTGGTAACATGTTTTTTCTTACATGGGTTAACATCCATATCAAGTTCACGTGTATTTTCACCGATAACTTGGCCTGCATACACGTCTTGGTTAGGGCCAACGAACAATGTACCACGGTCTTGAACAGAGTTCAAACCATATGGAGTAGTTTCGCCATTTTCGAATGCTACCAAAGCACCACGTGTACGGGAAGGAATTTCACCTTTATATGGTGCATAACCATGGAATACATGGTTCATAATACCATTACCTTTTGTAGCTGTTAAGAATTGGGCACGGAAACCGATCAAGCCACGAGCCGGAACTACGAATTCCATGCGAAGGTAACCGGCTAATTCAACCATATTAGTCAACTCAGCTTTACGTTGACCAAGGTTTTCCATTACGGTTCCCATGAATTCTTGAGGCACGTCGATAGTCAATGCTTCAAGTGGTTCACACAATTGGTCGTTAATAGTTTTGAAGATTACGCGAGGTTTACCTACTTGTAATTCGTAGCCTTCACGACGCATAGTTTCAATCAATACTGCCAAATGCAATTCGCCACGACCAGATACTTTGAACGCATCTGCAGAATCAGTTTCTTCTACTTTCATGGATACGTTAGTTTCTACTTCGCGGAACAAACGATCACGCAAGTGACGGGATGTAACAAATTCACCTTCACGGCCTGCGAATGGAGAGTTATTTACGGAGAATACCATGGACAATGTTGGTTCGTCGATGGAGATGGATGGTAATGCTTCAGGATTTTCAGCATCTGCTACTGTTTCGCCGATGTTGATATCGTCAATACCAGCAAATGCAATGATATCACCCATTTCAGCTTCATCAGTTTCAACACGGTTTAAGCCATTGTATGTGTACACACGACCGATTTTCGCTTTACGAGTACTTTCACCATTCATGATAGCCACTTGTTGGTTGGTTTTCATTTTACC
Organism: Veillonella parvula; assembly: GCF_048309325.1. Classification (GTDB taxonomy): domain Bacteria; phylum Bacillota; class Negativicutes; order Veillonellales; family Veillonellaceae; genus Veillonella; species Veillonella parvula_T. Next base: position 60,019 of record NZ_DBFBTX010000005.1, on the reverse strand, counting down.
GCGAACGATACGACCTACGGCGATTTTACCGATGAAGTTATCGTAATCAAGTGTAGTTACCATAAATTGAAGAGGACCTTCCATATCACCTTGTGGTGCAGGAATTTCATCGATCAATGTTTTGAATAACGGCTCCATGTTTACAGCTTCATCATCCCAATTAGTTTTGGACACACCTGAACGAGCAGATGCGTATACTACAGGGAAGTCGAGTTGATCATCATCAGCTTCAAGTTCCATGAATAATTCAAGAACTTCATCTTCAACCTCTTTAACGCGTTGGTCAGGACGGTCGATTTTATTGATAACTACGATTGGTTTCAATTTTTGTTCTAAGGCTTTACGCAAAACGTATTTAGTTTGAGGCATTGGACCTTCGTAAGCATCTACGAGAAGCAATACGCCGTCAACCATGTTAAGTACGCGTTCCACTTCGCCGCCGAAGTCAGCATGGCCTGGAGTATCAACGATGTTGATTTTAATACCATCATGCATTACAGCAGTGTTTTTAGACAAAATAGTAATACCGCGTTCACGTTCCAAGTCGTTGGAGTCCATTACGCGTTCTGCTACCTTTTCATTTTCACGGAACACATGGCTTTGTTTTAATAACGCGTCCACCAAAGTAGTTTTACCATGGTCAACGTGGGCGATAATCGCTACATTACGAAGATTTTCGCGAATCATAAGATCCTCCCTTTAATTCTTTCAGTATATTCTATATCACATAGCCTCGATAAAACGGGCTATGCAGGTATATTCCCCAAAATTGGCAACAGTTAATTATAACGCAGTCTATAGAAAAAAGTCAAAACAGTACACCTATTCTAATCATGGCAATTTCAACATTCGATTATACTTTTGACTCATCTTAGGACACAACCTATTTATGCTCTATCGCCCGCTTAGCAGATTTACGCAACAACGGAATTTGTTTATCTGTTAAATGGAAACAGAATTTAGGAATCAACTTTTCTATAATCTCCTTATCAGAGGCTTTCAAAATATATTCTGGCTGTAGTATAAGTTCTAATGCATCAAGCCCAGGATAATCTTTACCTATACTCCAATCATGATTTTTATTAAACGGACAGCAGTCTTGGCAATTATCACAACCTAATATCCACTCTTCCAACATATCCTCTGTCACACCTTCTGGCAATTTACCATCACCAAAGGTATTGATATAAGATACACAGGTTAATGGATTCATTGTAAAAGGTGCAGATAGAGACTTCGTTTTACACTTTTGCTGACATAAATCGCAAGTCTCTGGACATGGTGGTATCTCTAGATGACGAATATACTCACAAGGCTGATCAATTAAATAGGCTACCAATTCATAATTAGAGCCTTTAGGTCCATAAAAGAAATTGTTTTTTCTATAAATTCCAAGTCCTGCCGCTACAGAAGCAGGGCGCAAAGGAACAACACCAGTAGGCTTTGCTGTTTCACCACCAATAAATTGGATGTTCTTATCATTGAACCATGTTTCAAAAGATCGCCTTTGTTTGACTTCGACCCCATCAGGGATATTAGCTAACGATAGTAGTAAGCCTTTTGCATATCGCTTTTGAAGCGAAGCAGGAAACTTATACGCTCCAAAATATTCAGTACAAACCACTATAGATTGTGCCCAAGGATAGTTTTCTTTCAATGTTAAAAAGGCATTACTATGTGCATATACCTTTTTACTTTGAGGTACATCTTCTAAACGCTTTATCATTCGTTCTTTATAAAAATCAAGTGCATCAAGAGGTACTATACCACAATCGTCATACCCACATGCTAGTGCTTTATCATGAATCTCTTGGGCCAACAAAGTATTCATATCATCGCCTCCCAAATATAGACTAACTATATAAATATCATACGCTTATAATGGACATAAAAAAAGATTTCTTATGAATCCATCATCCCTAAAAAGAGTAACGTTACATAAGAAATCTTATATTAGTATTTAGTTGATATTAGTCTTCACCAATCATACGTACTTCGGGCTCAAGGTGTACGCCATGTCTATCGTACACACGACGCTGTACTTCTGCAATCAAATCAAGTACGTCCTTTGCACTAGCACTACCTGTATTGATGACAAAGCCTGCATGTTTGTGGGACACTTGCGCATCACCTACAGACAACCCCTTTAGGCCTGTTTGTTCAATCAATGTACCTGCAAAGTACCCTGGTGGACGTTTAAAGGTTGAACCTGCACTGGCATATTCCAAAGGTTGCTTGGATTCACGTTTTTCTGTTAACTCATCCATACGCGCCTTGATGGCATCCTTGTCGCCTGGTTTGAGTGTCATAATAACTTCCCCAATAACCTCATGATTATCGTGGAATACACTATGACGATAAGCAAAGTCCAAGTGAGATGCATCATATTCTTTGATATTACCTTGGAAATCTACAGCTCTCACTGCAGTAACTACGTGGCTCATTTCACCGTCATAAGCACCTGCATTCATAAATACGGCACCACCAAGTGTGCCTGGAATACCAATGGCAAATTCAAGTCCAGATAAACTATTCTCCCAAGCAAATTCAGAAGCATCTTTTAACATATACCCAGAACCAATGCACAATGTGTTTTCGTTACAATCCATGATTTGGGTCATATGTCGAACTGATACGACAGCACCACGAATACCCCCGTCTTTCACCAAAATATTAGAGCCACAACCAATAATAGTTACAGGCACATCTAATTCGTGAATGGTACGAAGTGTAAAACTAAGTTCTGCCATCGTAGTAGGCTCAATAAATAAGTCCGCAGGTCCTCCAATTTTGAATGTCGTATGATGACAAAGAAGCTCCTGCTCTCGTACACGTGTACTTGGTAATTTTTCTAATAAAGCGGTTTGTAATACCTTAATGTTGTGGTTGTTGTTCGCCATGATCTAACACTTTCATCCCCTCAGTGATTGGTTCGCTAATGATTTTGTAAATATCATTAGAAATCTGGCTCCAACGCATTTGCGCTTGCAAATAAGCAGTCGCTGCAGCATTTTCTTGAATTTGAGGCATCAATTCCTCTTGTTTCTTCTGCAACTCATCTGCTTCTGGAGCACCAGACAACTTAGCATATTCCCACTGCATTTGTTGTGCCATAAATGTGCGAACCAAATCCGTTGCTACTGCATCTGCTTTCACTGCTTCCTGAGCAGCCATTAATTCTTTGTACTCTTCGGATTCACGCATTGCGTGAGCTAAATCATGAGCTTTATCGTAGTTCATAATATCCTCCTCCAAACAACACCGTTAAAATCGCTACCGGTCATATAGATTTGGTAGGTCTCCTAACACATAAGTATAATATATTCCTCAATTGTAAAAGTCTATTTATTTTGATTGAATCCAATTGCCTTCAGCCTTAAGGTCTGGATAATCAAGTTGGCGCATACCTTCATAAGCTATGATTGCCACCGCATTAGATAGGTTCAGAGAGCGTGCTTCATCTACCATGGGTATACGAATGCATGTATCCTCTTTACCATCTAATAAACTTTCAGGCAATCCTCTTGTTTCAGGGCCAAAAACGAGCATATCACCAATTTCATATTTCACCTCGGAATGAGTATGCTTTGCTTTGGTAGTGGCATAGAAATATCTACGATTAGGATATTTCTCATATAATTCTTGAATATTTTCATGTACCTGTACATCTACCAAGTGCCAGTAATCAAGGCCAGCACGTTTTACATGCTTGTCATCAATAGAAAAGCCAAGGGGTTTGATCAGATGTAAGGTCATATGATTGGCGGCGCATAAACGCGCTATATTTCCTGTATTACCTGGAATTTCAGGCTCATAAAGTACTATTTCCATTTTCAATCCCCTATTCTTTATATCTATATTATTCTACAAAGGAACGGACAAAATGTCCACTTTTCCCGCCTTCTTTTTCTACAAGATATGTAGGGCCTATAATCATCCCTTTATCAATAGCTTTACACATATCGTAGACTGTTAAAAGTCCTACTTGAACCGCTGTAAGTGCTTCCATTTCAACGCCTGTCTTTCCTGTCGTTTTTACGGTAGCCCGAACCTTAACAGCACGATTATGTGTAGCATCTGTACAGGCAGGACTTTCACCATCAACAAGAGTACAATGCACCTCAACCTTCGTTAATGCTAACGGATGACAAAGGGGAATAAGGTTACTCGTCTGTTTCGCCCCCATAATAGCTGCTAATTGGGCCACACTAAGAACATCCCCTTTTTTTATTGTTCCCGCCCCGATGCGCTCATAAATAGCATCATTAATAGCAATAAAACCTTCTGCCACGGCAGTACGAGTTGTAATATCCTTATCTGATACATCTACCATCCAAGCATTTCCATCTTGATCAAAATGTGTTAAATCCATAATACATCCTTACTAATTATGTATAAATTATCACCAATAGTTTTATTTTCATTTATTATATTATACAATAGAATTAAGAATTGTATGTACAAGGAAGGAAGTGTTCCTATGAAAACAAAACTAACTTATTTTGGTCACGCTTGCTTTATGCTCACACGTGGCGATGTATCCATGATTTTCGACCCATTCTTGACTGGTAATACATGGGATATCGCTAAAAAAGAAGACATCAAATGCCAATATATCTTTGTCAGTCATGGTCATGATGATCACTATGGCGACACAGATTTTATTGCCAAAGCAAATGATGCACTCGTTATCTCTACTGCTGAAGTAGCGGGTAAAGCAGCAGCTGCCGGTTGTCGTACACACGCCATGCATTTAGGTGGCAAGTTCGACTTTGAATTCGGTTCTGTTCGAATGGTTCCTGCCTTCCACGGCTCTGGCATCCCTGGCGGTCACGCTGCAGGTTGTATCGTAGATTTCTACGGAGATATCCTATACTTCGCTGGTGATACAGCACTCTTTAGCGATATGAAATTATTAAATCGTTTTGGTGAAATTGATTACGCCCTTCTTCCTATCGGTGATAATTACACAATGGGGGTTGAAGATGCAGCTCTTGCTGCTTCTTATGTAAAAGCGCGTATTTCCATTCCAATTCACTACAAAACATGGCCCGTTATCGACCGTGAACCAGGTGTATTTACAAGTCTTGTAGAAGGTAAGTATAACCAAACAGCACTCATTATCGATCCAGGTTCTTCTATTGAGCTTAACAGCTAATAAAAATCCACAGACCTAAAAATGACGCAATCCGTTGGATTGCGTCATTTTTATATCCCATCATAGTTCAAAATCAAAACTATTAAATGACATCGTAAACCTAATATACTAAATCTCTTGATTAGCCATAGAAAAGCCCCCACGGTTAGCCATGCGTACAAACTCATCAATATCTTGAGTTTCATCAACACCAACATAGCCGAGTTCACGAACTAGGCCGTATGGGGTATGCAAAGATAATTGAGGGTTCTCACCGGTCAACACCCACAGCACCTTATAGCCCCTTGGCGCCTCTCGAAGTCGCTCTTCCCCTTTGCCATCCGTAAAATATACAAGTAAATCTACACGGTTTTGATTAGCCAGAGAGAATACAGGGGTAAAGGCTGTTGCACCACGCACATCGAGGCGAGGTTTTACATCTTTTACAGATTCCATCGTATAGGTGCGGCGCACCTCATTATCACATTCTACAACTGTAATACGATGGTTGTAGGCATGCACGATTTGTAACACTTGCTCTAAGGCATTCGTAAACTCTACATCAGTTATACTACCACTCATGTCAAGAGCTAGCCATACATTTGCCTTATGTTGGCGCAATGTACCAGACAATTCCAAACGCTCAGGCTGACGACGATTACGACGCATCGTCGTTTTTTTGTATCCACTCGCTATCTTGCCCATCAGCTTTTTGAGATAAAAATACCACGGCAACGCGCGTCGCGTTTTTTGGAATGTATCGATAAGACTTTTCACATAGCCTTCCATATCCCCCTTTGATGCTTCATTGATATAGCGCTCCGTGATTTGGTCCATCGTATCTATATCAATAGAATCAGATTCATCCCAAATATCATGGCTAGTTTGAGGGTCAAACTCCATAGCAACCGCTGTATCTGCATTATCGATGGGCACAAAGAGATCTGGTTTTTCTTTCATGACCTTATCAATAGCCTTCGCATAGTATTCAATGGTACGAAAACGCTTTAATAACAAACCAAAGCGCGCATTTACATTGGCTACCGTTACTGCATCACGGTCTACATGTTCAAGGTAATCATTTACGACCATGTCCATAGCCATATGGACTGCTGTTTTGTGAAAGCCTTGGCTCAGTGCTTTTACCCGCATCAAATGAGCAGAAATGATATGAAGAACTTCACGCTTAATACCATCCTTCATCACATCAGGTGATTGGCGTAACAAGATAAAGGGATTTACATATAATACATATCCGCCCTGTTTAAGATTAATACCAAAAGCACTGGCCATATCAAAGCGAATGCGATGAGTCATTTGTAAGTAAAAGTAACCAAAGAATTGGTCCTCTTCAAGGAGCAAACTGTTTACATCATGCAATATGTTCCACAACCGTTGCTCATAGGCAGGTGTCATTATCGCTTGCTGCATAACGGAAAGGTCTGTCCCCTCCACTTGTACGTCTTCAAGAGCACGACCGATAGTACCTATATGGCTATCCGACATATTATGGTTCATAAGATCAGCCGCTATACGTTCAGGCGCCATGCTATGATGTTGTTCTTCATAGCTATCTACATAGGCCTCATAGGATGCGTATATTTGCGTATACAAAGCCTCTGCTTCGCGATGTATGCGCTCTCGTTTCGCATGCCATCGATCAAGAGCCTCGATAGCTTCCGCATCATAAGAACCCGTCTTTTCCCAACCATCGATATGAGTCAGCAAATCCGAAGCATCACGTATATCATCCTTATCTAAGTTTCGTTGCATATTTACACCCCCGTTTCTTTAGAAAACAAATTTAATATATGTCACATGCTATATATCAATTAACCTCATAACTAATAATTTACTACAGTTGATTATCTATATAGATAGCTTCGATTTGGTTAACTACGCACATAAAATTATTTTTGCGCGTCAAAGAAAGTATCTACAAAAAGGTCATTTTCAATAGCATAAGCGTAAACGCGCTCATACGTGTTACGAAGATCTTTCATAACCGCTACGCGCAAATCGCCTGGATACAAGGTTAAAAACTCCACAAAATGATGTACTTCCTGCGCATTGCTATTGCGATTTAAACGATGCAACATATTTTTTGCTGCTACATAAAGGCGAGTTGGGCTTTCACCTTTAACCTGCTCAGCCATAGACATAATAGCACCTGGTTTTTGAACCGCTGCCAATACATCATCAAAGGTAATAAGAGGTTCTTGATCGGACTCGATAAAGTTTACAAAAGCCTCCGCAATGAGTTTACCTACGTTACCACGAATAACATTCATAAATACGTCGCGACTATAACTTGTGCCCTCTTGATTCTTATAAATTCTATATAGACCGGACACGCGTTCAAAGGAACGAGGTGTGGCATCGATATCGTCTTCGTGACGTTGATTTAAATATTCTGGATAGGAAGAAATAAATTCAATAACCTTTTCTTCAATACCAGCACCAATAGCCCAGTCAATCCATTGCATATAATCAGCATTCATATAAAGCCATACAAAACGGTTTTGCTGTGCCGGGTCCATGTCAATCGTTTGGTAATCAAAGGAATCCTCAGGGTTCATAGCGGCGATGATGCGCACTTGATCACTTAAAGAAAAGCCATTAATTTCACGGTTTAGAATAAGGTTCATCAATTCTTGTTGAACTGCATGTTCTGCGCGGTTAATTTCGTCGATAAACAATAATACTTGGCGCCCTTTATCTACGGCTTGTGCCACATGTTCCAATGTATGATGCACAGCGTATACTGTAGTTTTCACATCCCGTGTATTGCCATGACCATCCGTATGAGTCACCGTTTCTACTGTAGGCAAGCCACCAATTTCACCTTCTTTTAAAAGGTTTCCGTCAATAGTTACTAATTCCCAATTATGTACCTCTGCAACGCGCGCTGCGAGAGAGGTTTTACCTATACCCGTCTCACCGACGAGCAAGGGTACTTGATTAGCAGCAAGCACTAACTCAACGCTTGCCATTGTATCTATAAAGTTCATTGTATCTCCGTTCTAATATCTCAAATATTCGCCTACTGCAATTTTCTTAACAGTTCTAGTACCATACCTATCAATAAGTGACAATATATCAATAGGCCATTTGGATTGACGTCCACCGATAGCTTTATTGTTGATTAACTCGCGTACATAGTCTTCATCAACGGTATCGCTAGAAATGGCATCTAGAATTATATCTTTGATTTCGTCTACCGTAACGCCCAATGTATTAGGTATATAACCGACGATAGCCGCACTTACCTTAAATAAATGCAAAGCCAAGTCCTTAGTGAGATTTGTAATCTGACGCATTGCCTGTGGATCTTGCTTTACTGCTGCTTCTAGTACAGCTACGCTAGGCTCATCAATGTAGCGCAAGGCTAAGTAACTCTCTTGCACGGCTTGTAACTGCACAGCTTCGCTTGGAGCATTGATATATTGTAAGGCATCATAATTCGCCTTCACCGCTTCTAATTGCAATTCTTCAGATGGGTTTGCAATATAGCGAATAGCCCAACCTGATTGAGCTAACGCACTTTTTATTAATGTATCAGACGGATTGTCGATATATTCTAAAACCGCCCAATCTTTTTCCACTAAGGCTTTTAACAATTCTTCTGTAGGATTTTCAACGAATTGTATAGCTCGTGGTGCTTGTGAAAGCGCCGTTTCAATAACCTTTTGAGTAGGTTCTTTAATATATTGTAACAGCATGCCGTTTTGTCCCACACATGTAAGTTGCATAGCTTCTGTAGGATTTGGAATATTTCGAATCCCATGTGGGTTATTGATCAGCGCCGCTATATATTGTTCCTCTGTCATAATAACCTTCATTTCTATATAAAAAGGCCATACGAATACGTATGGCCTATACTGAATTCTATTCTTATTATATCATATTTTTTCGATGTAGTTATATATCTTTCGTATACATACTACTCCGTTAATGCATCTAAATCAGAATTATTCCCAATGACTAATAATTTATCATCTTCACCGAGAATGGTAATCGGGTTTGGTGGAACTTCTAAATCCTCACCGCGTCTTATGCCTACTGCATTAAGATTATATTTCTCACGCAGATTGGAGTCCTTTAAATTAGCCCCCACCAAGAATGACGGTACTTTAACTTCTATGAGACTAATATTTTTAGATAGTTGCAAATAATCCATTACATGATCTCTAGTTAAAAATTGTACAAGGCGTAATGCCATATCATATTCAGGGTAAATCACTTGATCTACACCTATTTTATGAAGCATTTTACCTTGTATATTATTTTCAGCCTTGGCCACAATTTTAGGTGCATCTAACTCTTTAAGAAGCATAGCTGTCATTAAATTAGCTTGAAGATTGCCACCTATAGCCACAACAACCATATCAAACTGGCTTAGCGCCAATGCTTTGATTGCCTCTTCATCGGTTGTATCTGCAACTATAGCATGTGTTATAAATGGTGAAATTTTCTGTACAACTTCTGGATCAATATCTACACCTAATACCTCATGATCCATGGAAGCTAACATCTTGGCAACAGTGCCACCAAATTGACCAAGACCTATTACTGCTATCGTTTTATGTTTCATATATGCCCCCTTTTATATTCAATCTAATCTGTTTTTATAACAATACACGCTCTTCTGCATAGCTAATTGGTTTAGTCGGTGCCGTTCTTAACGCCCAAGTACCAATAACAGTCATAACCCCTACACGACCCGTAAACATGACAAGCATCAACACCCATTTACTACTTTCAGATAAATCAGGTGTAATACCCGTTGTAAGACCTACGGTCCCAAAGGCAGAGGTTACCTCAAAAAGTAGTCGAATAAAGTTATACGGCTCATCCCAAGCCAAATAACAAGTAGCAAGCAAAACAAGAAGGATAGATAAAAAGATTATCCCATTTGCCTTAAGGACAGTAAGCAACGAAATACGACGTTCAAAAATCTCTGTATCAGGACGGTTATTAAATAATGTACGCGATGCTAGAAAAGCGACAGCAATAGTACTAATTTTAACACCGCCTCCTGTGGAGTTAGGGCCTGCCCCAATAAACATAAAAATGATGGTAATAAACAGAGTAATTGGATGCAAATCATTATAATCTACAGTTGCAAGACCTGCCGTACGAGGGGTAATCGATTGAAATAGAGCAGCCATGACCTTATTCCATATAGGTAAAGGACCAAAAGTTTTGGGATTCGCCCACTCAACTCCCAAGAAAATAATAGTCCCTAAAAGGATGAGCGCCGTTGTGCCAACTAACATTATTTTTGTGTGTAGTTTTAAATCTACAAAACGTCGTAGCTTGCGATGCGACCAAATATCAAAGGTTGCGAGATATCCGAAACCACCTATTACAATAAGGGCCATTGTATTTATATTAAATAATACATCGCCCACCATGGCATAAGGTAGATCATTATCAAAGAATATAAATCCTGCGTTACAAAAGCTGGAAATAGATTGCATAATCCCCGTATATAAAGCAGCATCACCAATATAGGGATATAGCTGAATAGTATAGATAATACCACCAATAATTTCAACACAGAAGGTATAAATAGTTAGTTTCTTCGTAATATGTAGAAGCCCTTTCATGCCATCTTGCCCTACATCCTCTGACAAAAGCACGCGATTTTTTAGACCTACCCGTCGCCCTAATACTAGAGCAATAATAGTGGTAAACGAAACAATCCCCAATCCACCTAATTGGATAAGGATTACCATGACGATTTTGCCAAACAAGGACCAATGATAATAGGTATCTACTGTCGTCAAGCCTGTTACAGAAACACAAGATACTGCGGTAAAAGCTGCATCCACAAGCGTTGTACTATTGCTTTGAGCATTTGATATGGGCAACATAAGTAATATCGTCCCTATAGTCATGGCAGCCAAAAAGCTAAGGGCTAATAGACGATAAGGATTTTGTTGCATATATTGCTGAACTTGATTTTTTGAAATATTTTGCCACATAACCGTAGTCCTATCCTATAAGTTCCTGCACTGACTGTAACGTTGGTAGTGGACTTCGCCCGCCTATGCCTTGTGTATTTAAAGAAGCTACCGCAGATGCAAAAATAGCGGCCTTCTCTAAATCGGAGTGCGCACAATGTTTGATCAACTCTACAGCACGTATAGATGCACCGTGAGACTTACTCGTTGAAATCGTTTCTTGCCCCTTCATATGATTAATTATATGTGCTAAATTAGCTAAAAAAGCACCATGAAAGCTATCCCCTGCCCCCGTAGTATCTACTATACTTTTCTGCGGGAATGGCTCACAACGATACGCTGTACCATCAGGCCATACAAAATAGCTACCATTAGCCCCATCCGTAACACCTGCAATTAAAGCACCACGGTCATGAATGATACGACAAGCATCTTCTAAATTAGTTGCGCCCGTATATTTTTCAGCATAGTCGCGAGCTACGATAACAATATGACTATCTTCTGTAATAGCCTTCATATCTTCATCGTAACGCTGAGCACCACCATCTAAAGAAATGATAGTCCCTGCTTCTTTCGCTACAGCAATAGCAGAACGCATGAGTTGGCGATGTCGACCATTAATATGCAAAATATAAGCATCCTCTATCAATTGCTTATGAACCTCTAAAAAATGGGGATCAGTTGCTGTAGATCGTTCAAAGAATACAGCGCGCTCACCAGTGCTTTGTTTTACAAGAATTGTGGCAACACCACTCTTAGCACCTCTTTCAACTTGAATTGCATCTGTATTAACATTATATTTTTCAAAGTCAGCTAGTATGTGACGGCCTACCATATCATCGCCAATGCTATCAATCATAGCCGTACGAACACCATATTTTCCGGCCACCGCTAGTGCTGTAGCCACTGGCCCACCACCATCGGTAGTAGACGATACGACTTGCTGTACCTCACGACCCGTTGGATAATGATCCACCACTATAAAACGGTCTAATGTACTAGCACCGATGCCTACGATATCTATATTTTTTTGAGGAAATATACTCATACTAACCTCCTAAACCTTTTATTAGCTATACAAGCCATATCACTTCACGTCTTATAGATTCACTATCTTACTTATGGGTTTATGACTTTAACAACAATTTGTTTTTTATTGTCCTTATAGACTTATACATCTATTGTTATACTTTTTAAAGTCATGTAAGTCTTATACCTACAGAATACCTTTCGCTCTATAAAAAGTAAACCCCAGACCGAAGTCTGGGGCTACTTTGTACTACAGAGAGCACGTATATGTCACGTAATATGTCTTGTATATTATATGTTGATTATTGGAAAAGGTTGTTAGAATTGAGGTGTAACATAATAGTTTAGGACATCATACGCTCCATCATATATTCAATCTCATCAGCACTCAAATTGTACATAGCTAGTACCATTCGTTCTGCTGCTTCCCCAGAAGCACCACTCTTTGCAATTTCAGCTTTCGCCTTAGCAATGAGAGCTTCTTTACGTTGGGCTTCAGAATCTTCATCAGTTGGCACAGAAATATTAGCTTTACCTTGACCAATGCCACGTACCTCTTGATTAGGATTGTCTTTAGAAGTTGTTTTTGTATCTTGTGCAGCTACTGCTTCTACAGCAAAGGAATTCTTACCAGTCAGGATATATTCAACTGCTTCTAATGTACTTTGTGTAAGATTTACAGTCCAGAATTCACCTGCTGCAGTCAATTTATAAAGTAAACCATTATAGGCAACAAGACCGCGTTTTTCCCATAATTTATAGAGCCAGTTCAATTCATCTAGTCTTGAATCCAGTTTTACTAAACTCATAATATTGAGGAACCCTTGTTCTAATTGACTTACTACTTGGTTTACGATAGGTTGTAAATCACTTTGTTTCATAAGGGCCATAAATGGTTTTTCACCGCGGGTAACCATATCTTCGTATGGTTTTAATGCACGATGTAACATCATACCATAACCGTCGACGTTACCACCTGCACCACTGCCAAATGGGAACATTGAAACGCCCGATTTAGCTAAAGTGTTATACAAGCTACGTTCACGATTATTAGCACTCCAGTGAGCGGCACTCAATCGACGATAGGAGCGTTCATCAAGGTATTTACGACCGAATTCAAACATCTCACCTTGCATCGCAGTTGTGGCTGCAGCTGGAACTTTGCCGTTTGCAATGTCTTTATTGAGATCACTACCATCAAATACATTTAATTGATATAGATCCGCACCATCTACGCCAGAGCTTACCAAATCTGCTAAGTCTTGTTCCCAAACCTCCATAGTTTGACCAGGCAAACCATAGATCAAGTCAATAACAACAGAGCATTGACCATAAGCTTTCAAGGCAGATAAACGTTCTAATACGGTTTCTTTCGTATCTAAACGTCCTACCATTTGACGTACTTCTGTATTGAAAGATTGTACACCGATGGACATACGGTTAACACCGTTTGCCATCCAAACTTCAAGATTTTCAGGAATTAAATCGTGAATACGACCTTCTAAGGTAAGTTCGTAATCATTTGCCAATGGCAAGTACGCTTTAATTGCTTTGAGCAGTCTTTCAGAGTTTGTAGGAGATAAAGATGTTGGTGTGCCACCTCCGATAAACAAGGCATGGATTAAGCCATCTTTTAATCTCGGACGCTCACTAGCGAGCTTTAATTCACTGATAAGACCATCAATATATTGGTCTTCAACACTTTGACTCGTACCGTTTTGGAAGAATCCACAATATGTGCATTTTGTCTTACAAAACGGAATATGAATGTAAGCGCATTGCATTTCGCCCTTTTTAGGAGCCCCATTCATTAATGCATCCCAAACGGCTTGCGTTTCTTTTGGAGAAACGAGCGTACCATTGAGACCTGCATGAACAACACGTTTATGAGGAAATGCACCACTCATCGGATTATCGCATTCTAAACCTAGTTGTAGGTTTCGCTGCTTCTCCGGAATGGACTCAAAGAAACTTGCTAAACTCATACTCCAATCCCCTTTCAGAAATTAGGCTTGCAACTTTGCAAGTACAGATTTTGTGAATTCTTTTGCATTTGCAAAGTCTTGTTCGTCTGGATGAGTTTCTGCAGCTTTATGTAACGCATCGCGTTCTGGGCTTTGACCATGTGCAGATCCAGGTGGGAACATTTTGTACATCATTTCGATTACTTTAGGATCGATTTTACCTTGGCATACAAACCCATCTACAAGGGATTCTTTGTTTTGCAACAATGTAGATGCTTTATCGATACTTTCACGAGCGTGATCAGAATCAGCATACATACCCAACGTAGCAAAGAATACGATGTTAGGATTTGTCAAAGTTTCAATCAACTGAGCCGCTTCTTTGTTAGCTGTACCGCGGTCTACCCAGAAACCTACGAACACAGTATCATAATCAGCTAAATTTTCAGGTGCATCTTTTACAGGGACGCAAGGTGTACCTTCAGGCATAACGGAAGCCATTGCTTCCGCTACACTTTTAGTATTTCCCGTAAGGGAAGAATATAAAATAATAGATTTCATAATTATCTCCTTTATTACTTAGATATATTTATTCTTCTTCATCTTCGCCATCGGCCTGTACTACAAAGTGTACAGGAACTTCTACTGGTTGTATATCCCCTGTTTCATTTGGATACGGAGTCGCTCGTCGCACTGCATCAAGAGCCGCTTCTACAAATATCTCATCCCCACCACTAGTTGGATATACATCTATTAAATTACCATTAGTATCTAATTTAGCCATTACATTAATTGTAACATCTACGTTCATTTTACGTTTAATAGCCGCATAAGGAATTTGTTTTTGGCTATCTACAGCTGCATAAAACCCCTCTACATTGAACGCTGCTTTACCTGTACCATGACCATCACCTTCACCAGTACCATCACCTGTACCAGTACCATGGCCTCTACCATCACCAACTCCAGTGCCTTCACCGGTACCATGACCACCGCCAGATCCGCCACCAGATCCAGGGCCGGTGCCACCAACAGCGGAATTATCACCGGATGTATTGCCTTTATTTTCGCTTGCTTTAGCTGCCACATCTACTGCATCAGGGATATCTGTTGCTGTAGATGGTTCAACATTTGCTACAACAGCCTTTGTTCTTGCCGCTACTTCATCTGCTGACAATGGTTTTGGGAACAGATCGGCTCTGTTACCTCCGCCACCACCAGCATGTCCACTGCCACCATCATCGAGCACACTTTGTGTGAGGTCGATTTCATAGGTATCCATTTCTTGAATGGCTGGAACCACTACAAAAAAGATTACAGCAATAAAGAGAGCAATAAGATGAACTACGGCGGATATAATGGCTGCTTTTTTCCATGATATGCCTAGTCCCATAGTTATCCTTTCTGTTCAGCTGCAATAGCTAAGCGTTTAACGCCAGATTGTTTTAACATGTCCATAATCGCTACTACTTGACCATGAGCCGCTCGTTTATCGGCTTGTAAGATAACACTAGCATTAGGGTTTTCTTGGATACGTTGTTTTACCATTGCCTCAGCATCGTCAATGCTCATTGGCTTGTTATCAATCGTAATATGACCCTCCGCATCTAATGTTAAAACCACTGGTAATTGAGCTGGTGCAGAAGCACTAGTAGCCTGTGGTAATTGTACAGACAAGGCTTTTTGAGCCACTGTTTGCAAGCTGTTCATCATGAAGAATACCAACAAGAAGAAAATGATATCAATCATTGGAATGATCATGAATTCCGGCTTAGTTTTCATACGAAAGCTTTGCAAGTTCATAACTATTTCCACCCTTCTCGTTTAGCTGTAACTATATTTACACACATATTTTCAATTTGGTTAATAATGGAGTCCAAACGATGACTAAAAATTGTGTAAACGATAAATGCCATTATGGCCACACATAAGCCAGATGCTGTCGCGATAAGCGCCTCACCTACACCACCAGTAATGGCAGATGCACCCGCACCGGAGTCAAGGATACTGAAAGAGCCAATCATACCTGTTACTGTACCAAGCAAGCCCAATAATGGAGAAATTGTAACTGTTGCACTTAAGTAGTCCATATATTTTCGGAAACCAACTGCATCAACCCCCATTTGATCAGCAAAAGCGGTCTTCATTGCTTCTTCGCTAGAATCATTATTTAAACCTGCTTCCGCAATACGACTTGCAATAGAAGGGTTCTCTTTAATTACTTTATCAATTTCATCCCAACATTGTAATTTTGCGAATTCATTTACGGCATGAGTTACAACAAATGTTTTACCTGCATACTTACGATAGAAGAAAGCACGTTCTGCAGCTATAGCGATAACCATGAAAGACAAGAGTAACAATGGATACATTACATACCCGCCACTATGAAATAAGTGAATGACATAATTTAAATTTTCCATATTAGTAACCTTTCTGCCTGTTTACAGACTGAGCATTAGAACCTATAGGTTCCTTGAATTCGTGTATAATCGCCTAACTTAAAGCTTTCACTACCATATAAAGTGTCTCGTTTATTAGTGCCCTTCGCATCGAAAGTATAGAATGCTTCAAGGAGCAAGTCCTTGCGCGGTACATAGCCGGCACCAAATGTAAAGCTACGAACACCATCTAAGTAACGATCAGGTACTGCACCCGTACCATTACCACCGAAGAAGGAGCCATGTTCAAAGTATTTGTAATCGATGAACGCATTCCAAGATTTCGGAACATCTAAATCAGCACGCCCAATATCTAGACGAGCCATCCAGAAGTGTGGTGTGCCGCCCATTTGATGACCTTTTAGAGTAAAGTCTGCTGTGCCACGTTCATGTTGATATACGGTATTACCATTGAGGTAACGTCCTAAGTTAGAACGATTTTGACCGTAATCAACCGTAACAGCTGCATTAGCACCAAGTTGATACTTAGCACCAATACCAAATACATGAGCTACATTGGAGAAGCTGTATTCATCATTACTGTTTCCATTAGCATTTAAATATGTATGTGTTTTACCACCAAAGGAACGTAAGTACCAAGCTTGTAAACCAAGACGAGCACCAATTTGTTTCTTGTATTGAATAAATGCGGCCTTATCGATGGCTGGTACAGTATCTTTTTCAAGAACTACACCTTCTGTTCTGATCAAGTTACCAATGACCTTACCGATTGCTTCGCGTGGTAATTTATTTTCAGACTCTGCGTCATGTACAACTTTTTCAAGATTATACATATAGTTAAACAATGCATTAGGCATACCCCAACCATAGTAAGAACCACCTTCGCCATAATCACCAGAGGACATGGTGAAGTTCTTTTTGTAAATGGCATCTTTAGCATCATAATCACTAAATACGTATTTACCACTATCGTATTTGTAAGTCTTTGCACCTAAGAAGCCAGTGAATTCATAATCACTTGACGGTTGACCATAGTAATCATAAGATTTCTTAAATGTACCATCAGCTTGTTTCACCCAAACTTCGTCAAGCCCACTATTGTTATAATTACTCCAGTTATCTTTTGCATTATATTTGGCAATTTCTGTAATCGATTGATTAATCTCAGCTGCATGTTTATCAACATACTCTTTAGGATTTAGCAAGGCTTCTTTATTATCAGAGGATACGATAAGACCTTTTGCCTTTTCTTTCATAGATTCAGGGTACAATGGGGAATTTACGTTATACATAATGTCGCCTGTTTTATACAGTTTTTCCCCTGTTTTCTTATTGGTGATTTCATACATTGCATACCCACCAGATGGGATATCAAGGGAGAATTTAGTCCCTGCCATATCTGTAGGATATGCTTTTGTAAGAATATCTTGTAATCGACCCATAATTTGAGCTTGTTTTTTCTGAGTTTCAGCTAATTTAGCATTAGCCTTTTCAATTTCTTGATCACGGTTCGGATTACTCCATCTTAAGTCTAAGCTTTCTTTATAAGCTTCGTATTCAGCTTGCAAGTCTTTGAGCTGTTGATAGAAATAGAGGCTATCTGTTTTACCTTTATAGGTGGAATTATAAATACCAGTTGGACTATCTGGAGCTGCCGGATCTGTTGTGGTCTTCTTCTCACCATCAGAACCAGTTTTAGTAGCACTCTCAATATCATATGGATAATCATCACGATTAATACCAATCAATTCAGCTGCTGTTGGTGGTCTAAAGATAACTTTATGCACTGCATGTGTATATGCAGAATCAGTGATACCTGTACTATGTTTGAAAGTACCAACACCAATACGAACTTGAGAATCATGACCATTCCAAACAGCACGAACGCCATCATAAGATTGACCAAACCAGTAGCCACTAGCGCCCATAGGCTCAGTTAAACGCCCTACGGATACGTCCCATTTCTTAACGCGTCTTGTAAGATCAACTGTATCGAGTCGTTGATGGTTGAGACCTTTGGAATCAGATTTTGTCCAGCTTGTATCTACTCCACTCATACCACTCATGCTACCAATAACCTTGAGGTTTGTGAACTCATTGAGTCGAGCATCAAAGCCAAGACGTAAGCGTTGTTCAAAACTATGACGATTAGCATCGTACATATTGGCTTTTGCAGAACCGATAGCAGAGTTTGCTCTAAATGGAGATTGCGGTCTATTAGAACCATCATGTGCCATCCAACGCGCTCTATAGTCGCCAACCATTGTAATACCACGTTCTTTAGTAGTATCAAAATCAGAACGAATAAAGTCAGTTAAACGAACTACATCAGCTACATTTTGTACACCAGATTCAGAATTTACCACTTCACCATTAGCTACATTAACCCCTGTAGCATTAACTTTTGAACCATCCTTAGTTTTGCCGATGGCCGTAGTTTTACTACTATCGCCACCACCAAATTTAAGGTTAACACCCATGCGGTATACGCGTTCTTGTGTAGCACGATCATCATCGCGATGGTTAAAGATATTGTTGATACCGAAATACATCATGGCATTTTTATTGAAACGTTTTTGAATCATTACATTCCAAATGCCAAATGTTTTCTTTTCATACATTTGTTTCTTATAAACGCCTGCATCACCAGACAAGATATCTGGCCAGTAGTTACCACCGTTATTAAGAGTATTACTATCAAGCATATTGATATAGTAATCACCCCAGATGGAGCCATTCCAACCGGATTTAGGGTTATCATAAGTAATGCCAATATCAACTTTGTGCATTGGTTTATCCAATAATTGACGTGGCATGGATGGATCGCTTTTGTTGATGGCGTGTAAATATGTATAACCTAATTTACCAGACCAATATTTGCCGAATTTTTGTTGTACTTCCGCTTGCAACCCTGTAATTTCAGCTTTACCAATATTTTTAAAGCTGTAAATCATATCCGGTGCACGTTGGTATTTCGCATCACCTTTGAGATATGGTGCGAAGTCCATAAAATCACCAGTGAAGTATACAGACATATAGTTCTTAATACGGTTATGGAATACACCTACGCGTGCATATGTATTTTTATTTTCACCTTCCAAGCTCATGTCGAAATTGACTGATTTTTCTGGTTTCAAATTAGGATTGCCAGCCCAATACCAACCGAGTTTTGCTACCCCAATCCCTACAGGGTTAGAAGCATACATTTCCCAGTTATACCACAATTCGCCCATACCAGGTTCTGTATAACCAGTACCTACATTGGCTTTAAATCTGCGATGTGTATTACCGTTAACGTTATATGTCATACCCAAGGATGCAGATACGTTAGAACCAAACAAGCTACTATTATCAAAACGCACAATTGGAGACAATGTTAAATTCTTATTGACTTGCCATGTATCAGAAATGTAAGCGTTTATTTTACGAATCGTACCACTACCAGTAGTCAAGCGTTGGTCGCGATTACGGTACTCTTCCAAGAAAGCCTTACCATTTAGCTTAGGCGCTTTCTTACGCATTTCTGGATCGTTAGACTCACCATATTTAAAATAGTCGCCTACGATATTTGCACGATGCGCCGCCATTTCAGGATTTTCCGATTTCAACCGATTTTCTAAAGCATAATATCGCTTCTTAAATTCATCCGTTACGGGCTGATTATTCGGTGATGTGCTTGACCATTCACTGAGTCTGCTTTCCGATAAACCATAATTCACATAATCATCGTACGTAATGCCCGGCTTTTGTGCCTTTGTTTCAGCCCCATAGTATTCATAATCCATATCCCATTGCGGCATGCCGCCACCGGAATTAATGAATTTATAGTCATGGATGTGAGAGTAAACTTTAACACTATTATCGCCTTTACGTCGCACGAGACGATCGAGGCGGTCTACTAACAAGCTTTTATCGTAATCCCATGGATCAATGTACATCGTACTTGTATTAGGAGAACTCTTTAAGCGACTACCAGAACCTTCTTCACGAGCATAGCTAACACCATAGCTTAGCAAATGATTTTTATTGACTTGCGTATTAGCATTTACTCGAATATCTAATTGACGATGATCGATGTTATCAATATAACGCAACTCATTAGAGCCTTCATAAGCGGAACGACCTGTATAGTTAATGAGCGCTACGTCATTTTCTTTAATACGAGAGTAATTAGTTTCTACAGTCCAGTCACTCTTTCCAGCTCTAGAGGACCATTGCAGATTAGCTGTATTACGATCTGCCGTACGTTTGAAGTGTTGCTGTGGCTCTAAATCGGAGTCGGAGTGCTTAACATCGCGCACAAGATCTTCCGTGTAACGATTAAGTCGCAATTCCACCTTATTTTTATCATTTGCCTCGTAGGTCGCTACAAGACCGATATCTGCCGCATCACCATAGTAACGAAGTACATTTGGCTTGAAGTTATGTTTTGCATAATCAAAGGCCATCCCAGAGGCACGACGTTTAACAGATGCTAGAACAGGCATAAGATCTCGTTTACTACCTGATAAACCAACCTTTAACTTGCCCATTTGACCAGAATCGGCACGAATGAAGAAGTTTTGGAACGGAAATACATCGCCATCGCTCTTGCGACGCAAGCCTTCAGCATTAAATTGTACGGATGGTTTCTTTTGTGCTTTTTTAGTGATGATATTAACTACACCACCTACTGCATCAGATCCGTATTTAGCACTAGCCGCACCTTGAATAACTTCAATTCTCTCTACGTTCTCTGTACCCAAACGTTGTACTTCATCTGCCGCACCAGAGTACTTATCAAAATCACCTAGCACTGGTTGACCATCTACGAGGATGAGAGTGTGACGCGCTTCTGCACCGCGAATGGACACGCCAACACGTCCCATAGCATCAACTGTTCTAGATACACCTGTTTGTGTAAAAATAATATCTTCGACGGACTTCGCCTGTTTCTTTTCAATCTCTTTCTTGGTAATGATTTGCACTTGCTGTGAGTTCAATTTTGCTTCTTCTTCTGCCCATGTGCCTTTCACATGAACAACATCTGTAGTGACAGTCGCATTATCTGCCCAAACCACTAGAGGCGCGCTAAGCCACAAGGCAACTGCACTAGACAGGATTATGGTACGCTTTGTATGTCCCCACCGGTTCATTGTGCCCTCCTAAACTTATAACTAAACATATATCTTGTATCTTACACACAAACATAAAAAGATACACTTCACTAACATATAATGACATTGAATATCATTCACATTTTAATGTTAGCAAAGTGTATCTTGCATATCTACTCCGAATAGACCAAAAATATACGTTTCGGACAAATCGGACATAATTTTTAGAATTTATACGTCATTTGGAAACGAGTATAATTCCCAAGTTTAAAGTTTTCAGATCCATATAAGGTATCTCGTTTATTAATCCCTTTAGCATCAAATGTATAGAATGCTTGTAAAAGAAGATCTTTAGTTGGCACATAGCCACCACCAAAGGTAAAGCTCTTAATACCATCCAAGTAACGGTCAGGTACAGCCTCTGTGCCATTGCCGCCGAAGAAGGAGCCATGAGCAAAGTATTTATAGTCCACATAGGCATTCCAAGAGCCAGGTTTATTCATATCGGCATGGCCAACATCAAAGCGCAATGCCCAGAAATGAGGTACACCACCTATATCACGACCCTTGATATCGAATTGAGCAGATCCAGCCTTATGGTCATAATGAGTATTGCCATTCATGAAGCGGCCAAAGTCACTACGGTTTTGTCCATAGTCGAAGGAAATACTTACATTATGATTTAATTGATACTTAGCTCCAACGCCGAAAATATTAGCCATATTGTTGAATTCATGCGCTTCTGTAGCATTACCATTCGCCGTGTAGAAGCGATAGTCACTACCGCCAAAGGAGCGCAAGTACCACGCAGCTAAGCCAAGTCGAGGTGTTACCATATGTTTAACTTGAACATAGGCAGCCTTTTCAATTGGTGGAATTGTATCCCGCTCCAATACGACACCTATTGAAGGAATAACAGCACCTGTATATTTGCCTAGCGCCTCTCTCGGCAAACGACTGTTGCCGTCCGCTTTTTCAAGCATTCGAGCCAAGCTATTAAAATACGAAGCTATCATAGAAGGATAATAGGCACTTCCTTTTACGTTAATAAGACCGGACGTGCCGGAGTCGTTAATATCAACGACATTTGCCTTATAAATAGACTCGTCCAGCCCGTCAAAGGCATTATCTTCAAATTTCATCGTATATGGATTATTACCGAAACTATAGGTTGCTATATCTTTCGCCTTGGCACGATACGCCTCTAGGATAGCCGCCTTATTCTGATTGTACCAATTTGAAATAAACGGTTTTCCGCCATTAGCAAGAACAGAGGTATCACTCAACTTCATTTCAAACAATGGGTTTTTCTTATCAAGCCCAATAGTTCCCGGTGCGATTTTCTGAGTGAAAGTACGTTCATCTTCATACCATTGTTCATCATCTTCATCATAGTATCGTGATTTATAAGAATACGTTACCGACACATCCGGCATCTTAATCGATACAGTCTGTTTAGCCGCATCTGCACCATAAGCTTTCACCGCGATTTCCTGCATCCGGCGCAACACATCAAACTGCGCAGCTCGCAACGGTTCCCGTTCTTTCGCCACACGAGCTTCCACATCCGGCAATGATGCTTCCAACTTTGCCAGCTCCGCTTTTAATGGAGCCAGTTGATCCGCAGACATGCCGTCAATAAATTCTTTAGACCAGATATCGGAAGTCATATCATCGATTTTCTTCTTTAATGTACCTACCTCCGCATCTAAAGCGCCTTCCTTATCGCGCAAGGCTTTTAATTGCTGGTAGAAATTAATAGTATTCCCTGCATTTGGTACGATGAGTTCCTTATTAGCACCGTCCGAATCCATAGTAACACCTAAGAATTCCTCTACCGTTGGAACCCGTTTAAAATGCGTATAAATAGCATGAGTATAAGCACTGTCGCTAATTCCCGTACTATGTTTAAAGGTCCCCACACCGATACGGACTTGAGTATTCTTATTCGTCCAAACACTACGAAGACCGTCATATTCCTTATTAAACCAGTACCCAGTAATCCCCATGGATTCCGTGATACGTCCAATACTATAATCCCACTTAGATTCATGATGAGTTACATCCAATTCATCGAGTCTCTGATGATTAAACCCTTTAGCCCCCTCTGTTTCATGACTGCTATCTACACCAGCTTGGCCAGAAGCACTGCCTACAACACGTATATTCGTATTATCGTTAATGCGAGCATCGACACCGACACGTATACGTTGATTCAAGCCGTGTTCCTTCCGATCCGCCAGATTCTTTGCCGCCTTGTCGGATACGTAACTAGTAGTCGTCACCCGCGTAGCAGGACGATCGGATCCAAGATGACTGTCATTACGTACACGATAGTCACCTACCAGTTCCGTACCTCGTTTTCTGTCTGTATCGAAAGGACGCGTAATAAAATCTTGCAGCATAACCGGAGGTAACGATTCAAACTGCTCCTTCGTAAGTTTCGTTTTACTTTCACCTGAACCGAAACCGAATTTCATATTTAATCCAATACGATATACTCGAGCCGATAGAGCCCGATCATCATCACGATGGTTAAAGAGATTATCAATACCGAAATAGATTCGTGAATCCTTATCAATCTTCTTTTGAATCATCAAATTCCATATGCCGTAAGTTTTATGTTCATACATATCGGCGGTTCTTCTATTATTCAAATTATATCTGATAACGGAACGATCGGAATTATTAGGATCAATATAAGATACCATATAATTACCGCCACCAGACAAGGAGTTACTATCCAGCATATGAATATAATAATCGCCCCACAGGCTACCGCTCCATCCGCTAGCCTTATCCTCAAAATCTACACCGATATCCACTTTATGACGAGGTTTATCCAGTAATTCACGAGGCATATCTTTATCGCTCTTATTAAGCGCTCGTAAATACGTATATCCCAAACGGGCTTTCCAGTGCTTATTCAAAGTCTGTTTCACTTCAAATTGAAGACCTGTGATTTGGGCCTTGCCGATATTACGGAAACTGTAAATCATATCCGGCGCATGCGCAAATTTCGCCGCTCCATATGTGGTAGATTCATCATATTGAGGATAAAAATCCATCAAATATCCCGTATTGTAAATCGACATATAATTCCGAATATTATTGTGGAATACGGTTACTTTACCATAGGTATTTTTATTTTCCCCTTCCAAAGAAAGATCGAAATTCATGGATTTCTCTGGTTTAAGGTTCGGATTTCCAACCCAATACCAACCTAATCGGGCTTCACCGCCACCGATTGTGGCATTTGTAATATTCGGGCCATACATTTCCCAGTTATAATACAGCTCGCCCATACCGGGTTCCGTATAGCTGGTACCCACATTAGCCTTTAATCTGCGGTGTACATTTCCATGTACATTGTGAGTCATGCCGAAATTAAAAGACCAGTTAGAGCCGAATAAATCACTATGATCCAGTCTTATAATTGGTGATAAAGTAGTATTTTTATTAACCTGCCACGTATCCTGAATAAAGAAATTCTGTTTCTTGATCTCCGCACGTCCTGCGGTCTGTTGATTAACGCGTTTTAAATATTCTTCTTTAAAATAAGCTCCGTTTAATTTCAACTTCGTAGAATCAAAATCCGGTACGGCGCCATAGTAAAAGCTCGGTAAATAGGCATCATAAAGTGCTGGATAATACTTACCATTTTCATCTTTTCGGCCCTCCTTATTAAAATGATAGTCTTCAATAAATTCTTTATTCTCCGCTAATAAACGTTTAGCAAACTGCTGATATCGCGCATAAGCTTCAGGATTCCGTTTTTTCAGCGTACTCTCCGTCACGGGGCCATCCACAAGCCCCATTACGGCCGCCGAATCAATTCCCGCCTGGGGATCCAAATATTGAAGATATTCTTCGTAAGTAAATTCCGGCAATGTATTTGGCTTACTTTTATCCCCGTTATACCATTCTTTCTCCTTATTCCACTGCTCTACACCAGCGTCGTTTTTTCTGAAAGAATGGTCATAAATTGTGGATGAAGGAACACCGTTTTTTACAGCTAGACTTTTATCGTAATCCCAGGGATCGATATGCCGTTTATAGGTATGAGGCGCATTTTTAAGTCTGCTACCTTCGCCTGTCTCCCGTATAAACCCAATACCATAAGACAAGAGATGTTTCTTATTGACTTGTGTGTCTGCCCCGAGTGTTACGCTCCATTGACGATGATCTACATTATCCACATAGTTTAATGTATTTTTCCCTTCATAGGTACTGTTCCCATAGTCACTGGTTAATGTTACATCATCTTCTTTGGTCCGCGTATAATTCAGTTCCGCTTTCCAAGAACTCTTATTGTCCTGACCAGTATATGTCAAATTAAGATTATTCCTGTCTAAATCCCGTTTGTAATGAACCTGAGGTTCCAAATAAGAAGTACTGCGCTTTACATACCGTTCTAAGTCCTCATTATACCGATCGATGCGAATTCCCAAAGACTGCTTATCATTAATATCATACGTAGCGGCCAAACCTATATTAGAATTTGTACCGTAATACCGTAGGGAATTCTTTAAAAAACCGTGGTCTTCATCATTGGTCATAGCGCTGATACGACGCTGCTCGCTGGCATAAATAGGCATAATGTCACGTTTACTACCGTGAATATTAACTTTTAACTTACCTAATGAGCCAGAATCAGCGCGCATAAAGAAATTGGAAAACGGTACGATATCACCGTCGCCTTTAGTTCTACGACCTTCCGCATTAAACTGAAGGCCAGCGGTCTTACGCGGTTTATTGGTAATAACATTAATAACACCACCGATGGCATCGGATCCGTATTTAGCACTAGCCGCACCTTGGATAATTTCTATGCGTTCCACATTTTCTGTACCGAGACGTTGTAATTCATCACCAGCACCTTGATATTTGGCAAGGTCGCCCATCACAGGCTGTCCATCCACAAGAATCAAGGTATGACGAGGATCCGCTCCACGGATAGATACGCCGACGCGCCCCATCGAATCGACGGTTCTAGATACGCCAGTTTCGGAAAACACAATATCTTCTACGGATTTTGCCTGCTTTTTGACAATATCCTTCTTCGTGATAATCGTCGTCTGCTGAGACTCTTGTTTTGCCTGCTCTTCAGCCCATGTACCGCGAACATGAACCACATCGGTTGTTACAGTCGCATTGTCCGCCATAACCACCGGCATTTGCAACCAGCACGCTACTGCACAGGATAGTATGACATATCTCCTTGCCCGCACCCAACTCCTATTCATTAAATTTCCTCCACACATATATTTAACTATGCATATAAAAATACACTTTACCACTACAACCAAATGACATTGAAAATCATTTACAGGTTTAATAGTAGCAAAGTGTATTATACATATCTACTCCGAATAGACCAAAAATATACGTTTAGGACAATATTTAATTTTCATAGACTATCAAACCTAGCCTAAAGCACAAAAATTTTTAGCTAGGATAATATAAGGTCCAAATTATTTAGACCTTACGATAGGCACTTGGCGTTACACCAGTAGCCTCTTTGAATGCACTAGTAAACTTACTACCATTCTCATACCCTACCGCATTAGCGATTTCTAAAATAGACTGATCTGAGTCTTGAAGCAATCGCTTTGCCGCATTAATACGACATTCTTTTAAATACTGATGTATAGTTGTACCAAATACACCTTTAAAGCAACGTTTCAGGGTAGATGTAGGAATATCAAACTGTTCAGACAAGGAGTCAATAGTAATACGCTTCATAAACTGTGTCGATACATATTCACTTACAGCTTTTACAATATCTACCTGTTGCTTTCTATAGGTACTTCTCTTTTCAGGATTGGCTGTAGAGATAACAGATAATAATAAAAAGATTTCAATCACTTTTAATTTAAAATAGTGCTCTTTTATTTGATCTGGCACATTATATAAACTGGAAAAAATATGACGAACAGTTTCCGTTTCTTCCATCATCATACCAAAATCAGAATGCTCACAAAACCGATTGGCCAGCTCAGTCAAATCAATTCGAGAATCACTAACAAGTGCATCTAATACGGGTTGAGCTTTCTCAACATCCACTAATAATACAATTCCTTTAAATAATTTTGTAGGAAAGTAATTTTCGTGTTGATAATCAGATCGTATATGCCAACCTAACGACATATCCCCTGGCCCCATATATAAATACTCACCAGATGAAAACTTGCACTCTATGCGCCCCTCTTCACAGTGATTTATAGCAAACGTCTTGGTATGTGATTTGGCATAAAATTGAATCGTCTCTTGTTTCACATCTAGGAACATTAGCTCGATACCGTCAAATACCGTATGCCTTGACATAGATGTTCCAGCATGTGAAACCGCATGATTATGTGGATTCATACTATCACCATATACACAAATACTATAAACATAAATTTTAATAATATTATATTATAGTATACTTATTGATAGTCATTGTCAAATTTAAAATAGTAATAATTCATTTTAGATTCAAAAATATGAGTTAGCTCATTTTAGTAATATAAAGCAATTACCATCATCGCTAGGAATTATGCTAAGTTACTATAAAATAAGCCTCATGAATTAAACTAGAAGAATTTAATTCATGAGGCTATATTCAGAACTACGGATATAAATTACTATTTTTTTGTTTCTATAATAAAAGCTAATGCTATGACATGAGCGACCCATACAATGCCCATAACCACAAGGGCAATAGGCATATCTTGACTGAAATAGGCACCAATGGCCATTATGGCACTAACAGATACGAGAATGGACAACTTTGTCCGCAACGTTAACGCTTTATCGCGCTCATAAGCAGCAACAGTCTTTTGATATAAACTAGACGCCAAAAACATTTTATGGAGTCGTTCAGATCCACGAGCCAAACAAAACAACGTTAGCATATAAAAAGGAACCGTTGGCAATAGTGGTAGTACGATACCTGCTGTACCAAGGGCAAAACTTATGGCCCCAATAGTCAGGAATACATATCGAACAACTAGATTACGATGTTGCTCAGTTGTTTTCATTAATCCTCTTCTACGTAGTTAATAACTTTACCCTTTGTTTTAATAAAGTTAGGAACAATGAGTACTAAAGCGGCAATAGCTACAATGCCATAAATACCTGCCATACCTACCCATTCATAAGCATTACCTAATACTAGACCCATTACGGCAAAGTCCGCATCACCAAAGGTTGTATTTTGGAAGCCTAATTGACCAAGAACTGGCAACGCCAAAGCTGGCAAGAATGTAATAGCCAAACCATTTAGGAAAGCGCCTACTGCTGCACCACGACGGCCACCAGTAGCATTGCCATAAATACCTGCTGTAGCACCACAGAAGAAGTGTGGCACAAGACCAGGAATGATTAATACGCCACCTACAGCACCAAGGATAAGCATACCGATAATACCACCAATAAAGGAGCTAAGGAAGCCTAATACCACTGCAGTTGGAGCATAGGTGAAGAATACGGCACAATCTACAGCTGGAATTGCATTAGGGATAATTTTTGTAGCAATGCCTTGGAATGCAGGGATTAAATCACCTAGGATCATACGCACACCAGAGTATACGATTGTTACACCAACAGCAAAGTTCATAGCACTCATAACAGCGTATAAATATGGGCTCATATCTCCAGATAAAGTGGCTACAAACTCGGAACCAGCCGCAAAAGCTGCAATTAAGTAGAATACAATCATAGTCAATGCGGTAGATAATGTTGAGTCACGTAAAAAACCCCATTTTTCAGGTATTTCAATATCTTCTGTACTATCTTCAGCTTTTCCAACATATTTAGCAACCCAAGCCGATAAATAGTAGCCTAAACTACCAAAATGACCAATGGCAATTTCATCACCATCTGTCACTTTGGATGTATAACTTTGACCAATAGCCGGAGAAATAGCAGACCATGCCCCCATTAAGAAACCACCTACAAGTATGAGTTCCATACCAGATAAACCTGCTGTACCAAGTACGGCAGACATAAGGCATGCCATAAATAAGCTGTGATGACCTGTTAAAAAGACATATTTAAACTTGGTGAAACGTGCAATACATAAGTTCATCAATAAGCCTACAACAAGAATAGACATTGTTTCAACACCAAGTACCTTTTGCGCAACAGCTACGATAGCTTCATTATTTGGCACTACACCAGTAATATGGAATCCGTGTTCAATCATCTTCCCCAATGGGTCAAGATTGCTAACGATAACACCTGCACCTGCAGCTAACATTAAATACCCAAGAATAGGCTTTAATGTGCCTGTCATTATTTTATGAAACGGACGTTTCAAGGCGATCAAGCCTATACATGACATAATACCAATCAAAAGTGCCGGTTGAGACAGCACATCACGCAAGAACTCTAATACCATTTCCATGGCACTACCTCCTATATATAATTGTTACATATTATTGAGCAGCTTGTTTTAATGCTTCAAGGACATCTTCTGTAATCTTCTTTTTATTAATATAGCTACGAACAATAGCAACATTTTTATCGTCAAATTGTTCAGCCAACTCTTTTACAGTTACGATGAGATCTGCCTTACGACCTTGAGCCGCGTTAAAATCGATAGATTCAACTTGTGCATCGATACCATTTTCAGCACAAATTTCTTCAATTTTCATTTTTAACATCAAGCTAGAACCAATACCATTACCACATACAGTTAATACAGAAATCATACTTGCCTCCTTCTAAATGTTTATTGCTCGTCTAAATGCTCTGCCAGGAATGCTTGAACATCATCGATACTTTCAAAGTCAACAGCCGCATCTAAGAATTCTTCATCCTCAAATAAAGTAGCAATATCTGTTAACAATTGAATATGCTCATCTTTATTGGGAGCACATAAGAATAATGCGACAGATACAGGGTCATTATCAGGACTGCCAAAATTCAATGGTTTTTCCAATGTCACCAAAGCCGTTCCTACACGCTTTGCACCATGTTCTGGGCGAGCATGTGGCATAGCAAGACCTGGAGCCAATACGATATATGGGCCCATTTCGCGAACTACTTCAACCATAGCCTCTGTATAAGATGGATCCGTAAAACCCGCATCAACCATCAGTTGACCACCATGACGAATAACATCCTCCCACGTCTCAGCGGGATAATGAAAGGATACATTATCCTCAGATAATAAATCTTGTATCAAACTAACACCTCCTAAACGTACTTCTGTACATATAGTTCTATTATAGCTATTATAATAAATTTTTCATATATCAAAATAACAATGAACTTATAAAAATGAATAAAACTAACATAAGATTTTGCTATTTATAATTTAATGAATCCTCATACTTATAATACTTATAATACTTATAATACCTATACAGGTATTAATATTGTATATATATTGAAAATTCTCTATACTTAGATAAGAATTAGACTACCTAAATAAAAAATAGAATAAGGAGATTTTATGCAGACTTCGGTAAAAGTATTTGTACTATGTCTAATCCTCTGTATTTCATTAGTAACAGCTTTACAGTTTGGCGCTAAATTCATTTCTCTAGACCAAATTATTTCAGCACTTATGTCTATGATTGATGCAAATACTACAGCATCTATGACTGATACGATTATTACAGATATCCGCTTACCACGACTTATTTACTCTGTTCTAACAGGTATAGGTCTATCACTTGTAGGTCTATTAATGCAAACTGTCACACGCAATGCCCTCGCAGATCCCTATGTATTAGGTGTTTCTTCTGGCGCAAGCACAGGTGCCGTTTTCGCTATTATCATGGGTGGGCTACCATTCTTAGGTCAGTACAATACGCCTATTTTTGCGGCCCTAGGCGCAGCACTTTCAATTATATTAGTCCTCTTATGTGTTGGTAAAAGCAACAGCCCCGTAAAACTTATCCTCATAGGTATGGGTATGACTGGTGTATTCTCAGCCTTAACGATGATGATTATTTACGGAGCCAAACACGAAGCTCAAGTGCGAAGTGCCATGTTTTGGCTACTTGGCAGCTTTGCGGGCATACAATGGGGTGATTTACCATTAACAGCAATCATCGTAATCTTATTTATGCTATATATCTATATGTTCAATCAAGACCTTGATGTGTTGCTACTCGGTAATCATGAAGCAGCACAAATGGGGCTTTCCGTTAAGCAGTTACAATTAAGCATCGTTATCATATCCTCTATTGTGATTGCCACACTAGTATCAAAGGTTGGTGTAGTTGGCTTTATCGGCCTTATCATCCCTCACCTTGCTCGGATTATAGGCGGACCTAAACATAAACATACATTACTATTTAGTGCACTCATAGGTAGCATCGTTATGATCTGGTCAGACGTATTATCGAGAGCACTCTACAGTCCAGAAGAAATCCCTATTGGTGTGCTTACATCTTTATTGGGGGCTCCACTCTTCATTTGGATTATCATGAATCGTTATAAACACAATGGTTAGTGTATATCATATCTATAGGAGATACTATGTATCAAATTAATCAGCTGTCTTTTTCTTATGAAACCAAAGAAGTGTTAAAGAATATTTCTGTAACATTTCCTACCAATAAAATAACAGCCATAATTGGACCAAATGGATGTGGTAAGTCTACGCTACTTAGCCATCTATATCGACTTCATCCATCAAAAAACAAAATCACATTAAACGAAAAACCTTTAGAGTCTTATAAAGGTCGCGAGTTTGCTCAATTGGTAGCAGTCTTAACACAATCTAGAGACGCTATGATCGATGATTTTCTCGTAAAAGATATCGTTCTCATGGGCCGGTATCCGTACAAACAACACTTTGGCACCTATAGTTCTGAGGATGTTAAAATTGCAGAGCATTATATGAATGAAGTAGGCATCACCCATTTATCAAATGAAGAAATTCATCATTTATCAGGTGGTGAGAAGCAACGCGTATTCATTGCTAAAGCCTTAACCCAGAAACCTCAAATACTTCTTTTAGATGAACCTACTAATCATTTAGATATGAAGTACAAAGTGGCGCTAATGGAACAATTACGGGCTTTTAAAGGCACTACGATTGTAGTCCTTCACGACTTGAATCTAGCGGCTCAATATTGCGATCATATAGTCATCATGAATAACGGAACTATCCTAAAAGAAGGTTCCCCTACCGAAGTGCTCACACCTGAAATTCTTGAACCAATTTTTGAAGTTCCTTTCAAAACCTCTTGGGATGAAGGGCGCTATCATTTATATTATTAATTAGTAAAGAAAGGACTTACTATGTTTCAGAATTTAAGAAAGTCAAAAAAATTATTATTAATCGCAATGACATGTGCTACATTCGCTATTGCTGGTTGTGGTTCTGATACTACAAAAACTACAGGTGATAACGGGACCTCTGTAACATGGAGTGAAACATTTGACGGTACAAAAACAGACTTTGCCGTAAAATCTGCCCCAACTCATGCAGTGTCCATGTCCCAAGCAACAACGGAAATGATGTTACAATTAGGCCTTGAAGACAAAATGGCTGGGACGGCTTTCAAAGAAGAAGAAATCTACCCACCTTTACAAGCGGCTTACGACAAAGTAAAAGTATTATCTGATAAATGGCCTTCCTATGAAGTATTCATGTCCGTAAAGCCTGACTTTGCTACGGGATGGCCTGATTCTTTCAGCAAACGAGCCATTCCTGCAGATAAAATGATTTCCCAAAAGGTTAATATTTGGATCCCTGAATCCATGTTATCTACTAAGGCTGACCTAGAAACCAACTTCAGCGACATGATTAAATTGGGTGAGATTTTCGGCGTAAAACCTAAAGCTGAAGAATGGGTTTCAGGTCAACGTAAAACATTGGCAGCTATCCAGGATAAACTAAAAGACTTACCTCGTAAACGCATTTTCATTTATGACTCTGAAGACGGTCAACCATTCACAGCATTCGAAGGTTATACTACTAACATCTTAAAACTTATCGGTGCTGATAATGTAATGAGCGGCTTAGGCGTTGATAAAACATGGGCTAAAGGTTCTTGGGAAACAGTAATTGCACAAAACCCTGATTATATTATTATCGCTGACTATGGCAATTCTATCCGCAACGACGATGATTTCCAACAAAAAATTGAAAAAATCAAGGCTAACCCTCAACTTCAAGACATCACAGCCGTTAAAGAAGGTCACTTCATTCGTGTAAAACTTTCTGAAATCACACCTGGTGTACGTACCGTCGATGCTTTAAAACGTTTAGCCGAAGAAATTCACGGCATCAAAGTAGACTAATTTAATATAACAAGATATAGAGTAATATATGTAATATGTTTTGTATATTATATATAACGAAGAAGGTCCCAATTCAAATGAATTGGGACCTTTTCGTACTACTTGTATTGCACACAGCATATTGTTTAGAGAGTAAAGATGTGTTGTAGTTGAAAGATTTAGAAATAATGAATTATTGTAAAATAGATTTAAAATGTATTAAATTGTATATGCTGTGACAATGCCTGATTATTTATACTTCTCGACTATATTGTTGCCTATATCGTTTATCATTATTTGCCTTAATAGCCATGATCAATGGCTTTAGCGAAAGAAACTCTTCATCACTGAGTCGAAAGGTTCTACCAATACGTTTAATAGGATTACGTGGGCGCCCGGCACCGCGTCTAGATCCACCCCATGCCATATACATACCTCACTTTTCACTTGAAATACTCCTTCTACCGATAGTATAACCTCGGATACATAAGTATGCAATAGCCATTCACTTTAAACAACCTCTTAACAGCTTATAAATTAGTAATAAACTTCATTTATTAGTAAAATGCATAATCAACAAAACACATATTTATAAGTATTTTCCCCTATTCAACTTGAATTGTAACATTAATGTTGCCAAATATAGATAAATCTCTTTTATAGAATATAGTATTTACAAACCAGTTTATTTCTATATTTTTAGACTATTTAGATACTATCACGTACACATATAGTAAATAGAATTTTAAAATAGAAAAGCAAATTATTTATAAATATGACAATATAGGAAGAATATTTTGATAAACAAAAAAGACTGCGTTTGCAGTCTTTTTTACTATAATAAAAAGTATATGAATTAGCCAAATAGTAAGTGACCTACTTCATAAGCAATAGCGGCAACGATGCCAGATAATGGAATCGTTACAAACCAAGCCATAACCATAGATCTTGCTACCCCCCAGTTAACGGCTTTAATACGTTTAGAAGAGCCTACACCTAGTAAAGAACCACTTACTACATGTGTAGTACTTACAGGCAAATGTAAGAATGTAGCTGTAAAAATAGTAATCGCCGAGTTTAAATCAGCAGCGAACCCATTAATAGTTTCTAGTTTGAAAATCTTGGTACCCATTGTAGAGATAATTTTCCAACCGCCTACAGCAGTACCCATAGCCATTGCAGTAGCACAACAAAGTTTTACCCAAATCGGTACATCTAATGTATCGATGAAACCACCGCTAAGTAAGGTTAATGTGATTATCCCCATCGCTTTTTGTGCATCATTAGAGCCATGAGAAAATGCCATCATAATTGCTGATACAATTTGCATGGATCTAAATCGATCATTTAAAGCAATCGGAGAAAATCTACCGAAAATAAGCAACAATACTTTCATCACAATATAGCCACCAATCATGGCTACAATCGGAGATAAAATAAGAGACAAAAAGATTTTTAAAATCCCCGCCTCATTCAACGCGTCAAATCCTACAGACCAGCCCACAGCACCGATGATACCACCAATCAAAGCATGGGATGAGGAACTTGGGATTCCCCAATACCAGGTTAAAAGATTCCATGTAATGGCACCGATAAGGGCTGCAGAAATAATACCACTATCGATAAGAGATGGCGACATTACTATATCACCACCGATAGTCTTTGCAACACCTGTACTAACCATTGCACCCAAAAAATTTAGAGCAGCGGTCATCATAATTGCCTTTTTAGGCTCAATAGCTCGTGTAGAAACGGATGTGGCAATGGCATTCGCCGTATCATGAAAGCCATTGATATAGTCAAAGGCTAATGCTAAAAATACAACTAGCCATACTAAATAATGGGCATCAAGCATACTTCAATACTACCCGGCGGAATGTACCAACCAAATCTTCGCAGCCATCGATTACATCTTCCATAGCGCTAAGGATTTCCTTCCATTTGATAATTTCAATTGGATCTGTACACTCTGTAAAGAGCTTAGCCATTTCTTCATGATAAATATTATCCGCTTCAGACTCAAGTTTCAATACTTGGTGAACACGCCCCTCTACCTTCACATGATCCTTTTTAAGACTACCCATATAACCAATGGATTTGTTGATATGCTTAACGCATTTAACAACAATTTCACTCATGCGAATAGCACCATCACTTGGTTTGCCAACGTGATACATAACCATTTTATCCATGATTTCTTTGATATTATCCAATGTAGTATCCAGTTGGTCAATCAAAAGCTGAATATCCTCACGATCCATTGGAGTGATAAATGTTTTGCGCAAACGCTCTACAGTTTCATTTACTAATTCATCGGCAGCTTTTTCCTTTGTATCAATTTCAAGAAATGCCTCTTCCTTAGAGATATCCCCCTTAAACACGCGTTCCATCATTTCCGCACTTTCATAAGTTAGTGCAGCATGCTTTTCCAAAATACTGAAAAATTTTTCTTCTTTTCCTTTTAATTTAAAAGCCATGAAGATCCTCCCGAACCAGTATTGATTGCTTCTATAATAACAATTTAATTATAGCATACTACAGGTAATTCCTAAACCAATTTACCAATCTCTATATTTTAACCCCTATGCGTATATGGCATATATAGAATCTACATCTGTGAAAGCTTTTATTGACCATATTTCCACTATATAAAATAGATAAAAAGCAGATAGCTGACTAACATATCAACTATCTGCTATATATTTCTTAGCTATCTTTGTGTTTTTTATTAACTAATAACCATCAACTCTTAGCTATTAGCTTCCGCCGCCGCTTTAGCCGCCTCTGCCGCCTTTTTTAAATTAGGTACGGATGTAGGGCATGTAGCAGGCGTACAAGCGCCATTAGGGCCTAAATCTTCAGAACGATTTACAAAGGTAGTATGTAACATATGATGTGCTTTGTGGCTCATAGGTTTGCCATCAAAAAACTCAGCATACAATTTTTGGATATCTGGATTATCACAAGCAGCTTTTACAGTTACTTCTGCATCGCGAGTATACAAGGAAGCAATGCGAGCTTCACGAGCTTTGTCAGCCATCGGCAATTTAACGCGTGGTTGTCCACCACCACCGATACAGCCACCACGACAAGCCATTACTTCGATAAAGTCATAATGGATATTTTCTGCACGCATGCGTTCGATGAACTTACGCAAATTACCTGTACCATGAACTGCCGCTACGTGTAATGTTTTATCTCCAATCACTACGTCTGCTTCGCGAGCACCATCCATGCCACGAATAGCTTCAAATGGAATCAATGTTTGAGGTGCATCTTCACCTGTCGCCATCTTGTAAGCCGCACGCATAGCCGCTTCCATAACACCACCAGTGTTACCGAAAATGATACCACCACCAGAAGCTTCACCCATCAATGGGTCAAAAGCAGAATCTTCAAGATCATCAAAGTTGATTTCTTCTGCGCGCAACCATTTTGCAAGTTCCCGTGTAGTAATACAGTAGTCTGTATCGCGCATTTCTGGTGTATCCCAGTATTCCGCAGAGGAATTCATTTCATCGCGACGAATTTCAAACTTCTTAGCTGTACATGGTGTTACTGCAACAGCAACAATTTGTTTTGCATCAAGGCCCATTTTTTCAGCAAAATATGTTTTTTGTGTAGGCGCTTGCATAGCAATCGGGCTCTTAGCCGTAGATAGGTTTGGCAAGAATTCTGGATAGAATGTTTCCGCAAACTTAACCCAAGCAGGACAACAAGATGTGAATTGAGGCAATACTGCATCACTATTAATAACGCGTTCTAATAACTCAGATGCTTCTTCCATGATAGTCATGTCCGCACCAAAGTTTGTATCGAGAATATAGTCGCCACCCAATTTACGAAGAGCAGCCACCATTTTACCTTCTACAAACGTACCAGCCTCAAGGCCAAATTCCTCGCCTAAACCAACACGTACGGCAGGCGCAGTTTGGAAAATGACGATTTTATTAGGATCAGCAATAGCTGCTTTTACTTCATCAATTTCAGAACGTTCATTAATGGAATCGAATGGGCAAATAGATGCACATTGACCACAATGAATACAAATTGGATGATCCCCATTTGTTGTTAAATCATAATAATCAAATACACCCATGTCTACAGCACAAGCTTTACGACATAAGGAGCAGTTTTTACATTTAGTTAAATCTTGTACTAATGCAATATTTCCGTCTTCAATTGGCACACGACGGTCTAAAAATTGGTACTTACTCATGAGTTCCTCCTACTTAGGTAACGTTGTTATCGTTAATCGTAGAAATTATACTATACATTGTGAGTTTTATCAATAAACTTACACGTAATTCCTTTGCATAGCAGATATTAAAAAATAGCATGATAAAAGGAGTTATAGGCGTTCCTCTAATTCCATCCACCGTTCAGTGAGCGCATCTATTTGAGTCTGTGTTTCTTCTCGTTCCTCCATCAGTGACTGCATTTTTTCATAATCAGTAGCCACTTGGCTTATCATAACATCGAGGCCCTTCACTAAATGTTCTAGCTTAGGCAATTCATCCATAATTTTGGCATACTCCGCTTCTTCTGCTTTATTGAGACCCTTCTTTGGTATTTCTTTGAAAGTATCTGTTTCATCACCAGCTACAACATTATCATTTCCAAGGGTATCTACCCTATTAGATTGATTATCAACAGAGTCATCGCTATCAGCCTCTCCACCTTCTACAACTCGTACCGCTTTGGAATTAGCCGGTATATTATCATTTGGCATATAGAATGGGCGCTTGCTGCCACTACTTTCATCAAGAGCATCTTTGTAGTCAGAATACGAGCCATGAACGATTTCAATATGCCCATCGCCGGTAAAGACAAACAGTTTATCCACTACGCGGTCTAGGAAGTACCGATCGTGGCAAACGGTGATGATGACGCCACTAAAGGAGTCAAGGAAATCCTCTAATACCTCCAATGTTGGAATATCAAGATCATTCGTCGGTTCGTCCAGCAATAATACGTTAGGGGCGCTCATCAACAATTTTAAGAGGTATAAACGACGACGTTCCCCGCCAGAGAGTTTTCGAATCGGTACACCGTGTAATTCTGGGGTAAAAAGGAATCGCTCAAGGATTTGTCCTGCGCTCAATGTAGATCCATCACCGAGTACCATATAAGAGTGGCCCTCACGAATATAATCGAGAACGCGCATATCTTCATCAAATTCAGGTAGCTCTTGTTTAAAGTGAGCGATGCGAACGGTCTCTCCTTTACCAATAGTGCCTCTCGTCGCTTCGTAGGTGCCATCAAGGATATTCATAAAGGTAGACTTACCAACACCATTGGGTCCTACTATACCGATACGATCATGGCGTACCACGTGATAGGTAAAATCTTTAATCATAGGACGTTCATCAAAATAAAACTCTAAATGCTCAATATCAAAGATGGTTTTTCCTAAACGTGTCTTCAGCGCAATAGGATCCATTTGATCCGGACGACGGGTTTTCTCCATATTCTTTAATTTTTCGTAACGGTCAAGACGAGCCTTTTGTTTTGTAGTTCTAGCCAGAGCACCACGACGTACCCATTCGATTTCTCGTTTTAAAAATTGACGTCGTTTTTCTTCCGTAGCAGCTTCACGAGCCTCTCGATCAGCTTTCAAGGCAATAAATTCTTCATAATTGCCATCGTATTGATACATATGACGATTTGATAGCTCTAAAATACCATTACATACGGAATCGAGGAAATATCTATCATGGGTACTGATTAATAATCCTCCTTGACGTACACTCAAATACGACTCTAGCCAATCAATACTATCTTCATCCAAATGGTTAGTCGGCTCATCTAGTAATAAAAGATCACATGGATATAGCAATGCTTGCCCCAATGCAAGACGACGCTTTTGCCCTCCTGATAACATAGCTACCTTTTGCTCCACATCAGGAAAGCCCAATTTAGATAAAATAATGCGCGCCTCTTGCTCTACCTGCCACCCGTCTTGTTGATCCATTTGCTCCAATGCATTCATATAGTTGCGAGATATTTTAGCATCGTCTTTACCAGACTCTTGCATTTGGCGATACTCACGACTAATACGTTCAAAAGCTTTTACCATTTGCAACCGAGGATGATTTCCATCAAGAACGGCCTCAAGCAAAGTAGCTTCCGCATCAAAATCAGGTGTCTGCGCTAAGTAATAAATGCTAGCCTTACCATTACGCTCAATGGTGCCTTTATCAGCTTCCATTTGTCCTGCTAATATTTTTAGAAATGTAGACTTACCCGTTCCATTGATGCCCACAAGACCTAATCGTTTTTCCGTGGTAAAAATCATACTCACTTCTTTAAACAGCAGCCTTGTACCATATGATTTCTCTATATTTTGTAAACTAATAACGTTCATATTCCGCTCCTATTTTGTGATTCTGTTATTTATTATACTACACATTACCATTGACAGTAACAGGCGCCCTCAGTAGAATAAACGTAACATATATATTCATGAGGAGGTCCACATGGCGACGGATATGGTTTTAGACTTTTATGAAAGTATCAACTTTGAACTTATCGACATTGATGGGTATGACACATTATTTACCGAGCTCTTAGAGGATGGCACGTATGCAACTGTGTCCGATGATGACGGCTATATGCCAGAGGACTTAGAGACACCAGTCGTATTCAATGTGTACGACGATAACGACTCCTTCCAATGGAGTGTTACCCTTGATGACTCTTACCAATTAAAAGATTTATTGGATGGTGCAGAAAGTACGGATGCTTTCTTAGTCACATTACAAAAACTTCGAAAAGAACATATTGAACAGTATCAATAGAAAAAAGCGATGGCCCTTTAGGTCATCGCTTTTTCTATATTGGTTAGCTAATTGCCTCTTGAGCTTTCACAAGCTCATCTTGTGCACTAGCATCTAAAATTTCAATGAGACTATTTACGATATCAGCAGCCCCATCCACATGCCATTCGCGAGCACGTTCAGACATTTGTTGAAGTCGCGGAGAATTAATTAACAGTGCAGTTACCACATCTTCTAAGTTGTGAATGTCGCGAGCCCAACGAGCACAGCCCCGTTGCTCTAACAGTTCTGCATTTGCCTCTTCCTGCCCTGGGATAGCATTAAAGAATACCATTGGCAATCCGATTGTAACAGCCTCCATACAGGTCAATGCACCAGGTTTTGTAACGAGCAAAGACGATGATTTCATGAGCTCAGAAATATTGGTAGTATAACCATATACGGTGGTCTTCGTCTTCATAGATTCACTAAGGACAACTAACGATTCGTAAAGAGACGTATTTTGTCCCGCTACAACGGTAATTTCACCAATACCATTTACTTCATCTAGATGTTTTAAAGCCGTCTCAAGAGAGCCTAAACCCAGGCCACCACCCATAACAAGAACTTTCACAGGTTCCTCTAAGCTATACTCTTCAATAGCATCACGGAAAAAAGATCGCCGCACTGGAATGCCAGATACATGAATACGAGATTCATCGATACCTGAAGCTACCATTTCAGGTACCATAGATTCTGTTGCAACATAGTAAACATCAATCTGTGGATAAAGCCAAAACTGATGACTACTAAAGTCTGTCATAATAGCCACTAGTGGTACATCTATATGACCTTGACGCTTTAAAATCGATGCCGCCCCACAAGGAAATGGATGTGTAAAGACCATTACATCTGGCTCTTCTTGTTGTACTAGTTTAAGCATGCGGCTTTTAAGTAGGTACGACAATGCGGTTTGCATAATGGTACCTCGTTTTTCCCCTTTCGATACGCGATAAATCATATCATAGAGCATGGGGAATACGTCAATCATCTTGATATAGGTACCCTTAATTAAATGCTCTACAGACATAGTTTCTGTATCAAGAAAATCAACATGGGTAATTGATGCTTGTGGCTCTTTTTCTTTCCAATATTCTTCTATGGCTCTTGCGGCTTGCATATGTCCAGTGCCGATTGAGGCAGACACGATGAGAACCTTCCTTGATGTTTCGTTATTCATAATGCACCCTTTCTCTGTGCATTATACCATAAATAGATAAAAAAAAGAGACCTCGAAAGGTCTCTTTCACATCCAATATGGATTATTTTTTGCGTTTTTTAGCTTTTGCAGCGTTAACTTGTTCTTTCAAACCTTTACCAGCTTTGAATGCAGGGGATTTGGAAGCTGCAATTGTGATAGTTTTACCGTTTTGTGGGTTACGGCCTTCACGAGCTGCGCGTTCACGAACTTCGAAAGTACCGAAGCCGATAACTTGTACTTTGCCACCAGCTGCTAATTCTTGAGCTACTGTGTCAAATACAGCTTTTACTGCTTTTTCAGCATCTTTTTTAGTTAATTCAGTTTTTTGTGCAACACTTGCGATTAATTCTGTTTTGTTCATGACAGAACCTCCTTAA
This sequence comes from Veillonella parvula, assembly GCF_048309325.1. Lineage (GTDB taxonomy): Bacteria > Bacillota > Negativicutes > Veillonellales > Veillonellaceae > Veillonella > Veillonella parvula_T. Next base: position 17,795 of record NZ_DBFBTX010000005.1, on the reverse strand, counting down.
AATTACAATACCTTAGAAGTGTATAAACCTCTAGGTTACTTTTCCTGCACTTTAGCCTCCTCCCAAAAAGCATCGAGCTCAGCTAATGAAAAGTCTTCCCATGAGCGATCGCTTTGGTTAACACAAGCTTCTACATGTAAAAAACGCTGTCGGAACTTTGTGTTTGTGCGATTTAGTGCATTTTCACCGCTTATTTTATACCATCTGAATAGATTAATCAAGGAAAAAAGCACATCTCCTGCTTCTTTTTCCATATTTTCTCTATCATTTTGGTCAATAGCCTCCTTAAATTCCCCCATTTCTTCGGAAACTTTAGCCCAAACAGGATCAAGCTCATCCCAGTCAAATCCTAGCTTTGCAGCCTTTTCTTGGAGCTTATAAGCCGCCATTAAAGCAGGTAAACTTTTCGATACACCATCCAATACAGAATTTTGAATATTTTTCTTTTCTTGTGCCTTTAATTCATCCCAAGTGTATGATTTTTCATCATTTTCTGGGCTAAAAACACGAGGATGACGACGAATCATTTTTTCAGCGACATCATTAATTACGTCTTGAAGTGTAAAATGACCAGCCTCCTCTGCCAATTGACTGTGAAAGACAACTTGCAATAATACATCACCTAACTCTTCACGAAGATTCGGCATATCTTTATTATCAATGGCATCTACCACTTCGTAAGTTTCCTCTATAAAATAGCGACGTAAAGATTCATGCGTTTGCTTTTGATCCCAAGGACAGCCATTTGGTGCACGCAAAGTTTTCACTACATCGACTAAAGGTTGAATATCAATATTGTTCTTCATATAGCTTTGCTTCCTCCCTATTGCGTCGAGCTTGTAAGCGCTTGCCTATGATTGGGAAATGGTATATATCATCTTTTACGACAGCTTTAGTAAGCCATAACGATAAACCATATACAAAAATAGCCACTACAATTGCTGCAGCCACAGCGCCACCATTGCCTAATAAATCAACAGTGCTCACATAGATGACTTGTGTAGCACCGCCCATGGCCATGGCAGATACTATTATTTTTAATAACTCTAATGTATTCAGTACCGAACCTACATATCTTTTTACAAAAATATAATTAATAAGCGCTGCAATAGCAAAGTTTAAATTCGTCGCCCAAGCCGCACCATTAATGCCCAACTCAACACTGCCTGTCAATTCATAATCTAAGAATGTCTTCACTAATAAGCCGATAAAAATCGACACCATAGGAATTACTGTCCTTCCTAACCCTTGTAAAACACCTGCAGTAACCTGCTGCCAACCGAGGAACACAATACTCAAGCTAATAACAGCAATAACAGGCCCTGCGTGGGGTGTTGCATATATTAATTGCGATATTGGCGTAGCTAGTACACAGAGACCAATACAGGCTGGAATCGTAAACATATTAGCAATTTTAATCGCCGTTTCCGCTCGTTTCACGATGCGATGTACATCACCTTGAGTATGGGCCTCAGATACAGCTGGTACAAGACTAGCGGCTAAGGACGTAGTTAGAATAATTGGCAACCCAATCAGAGATGTTGCCATACCCGTTAAATAGCCAAATTGTGTGGTTGCTTCATTGAGATAGTATCCAATATCCATCAATCGTTTTGGAACGATAAATGTATCAATGAGTGATACCATAGGAAGCATAATATTCGCCATAGAAACAGGTATAGCAAGGCTAAACAATCGTTTAACTACGGTGCCATTACTTTCACAAATAGCATTAGGATTCTGTTGTGAAAGCATCTTCTCTCGAACATTGCGTTGTCGGTAGTAAAAATAAATTAATACCAGTAACCCTGCCAATACGCCTGGGAATGTAGCAAAGGTCGCACCACCTGCCGCCAAATGGAGTCCACGATCAATGAAGTAGTATGCCAAACCTACCATAGAAGACACGCGAAAGATTTGTTCAAATACTTGACTCGTACCAGTAGGCACCATATACTGGAAACCTTGGAAATACCCTCTAAAACAACTCAGGATGGTCACTACAAAAATGGCTGGAGATAATAACTGAATAGCAATTAAAGCACGTGGATCGGTGATGATTTGATTGTCTACGAGCCATTGCGCACTACCATATAAGGCCAAACTAAATACCAGCCCTAATATAGCGAGTACCCTTAAAGATACGGAAAATACTTGTTGTACACCTCGCATATCATCATTAGCAAGTTTCTCTGCAATCATAATAGATATGGCTACAGGAATACCTGCCGCAGAAATACTAACGATAATTTGATAGATTGGATAGGCCATCATATATAAGCCAATTCCTTCACCACCTAAGATCCGTGCGATAAGAACCTTACTAAACGCACCGATGACCTTCACGATAATACCGGCTAAGGTTAAAATCATGGCTCCTTTTAAAAATCGATTCATAGGCCCTCCTTAGTCGGTGACTTGTGGCTAAGAGCCTTTATCACCGCTTCCGTAATGGTCAAAACAGAACCTTTCATGCCATTAAGATTCACATATAATGTGGCTGGCTTGGTGTCCATAAACTTCATTTTTTTCCATAAATCTTCTCGTACAGCCCCCATGTCCCAATCGGCCATTTTAGAATCGTCATACCAATGGATGGTGAGCTTCTTATCTCTACGGACGATACTTTTAATGCCCAGTATGCGCGCTTGCTCTTTAATTTGAGCAATGCGCAACAAACGATCTACTGGATCGGTTGGTGTACCGAAGCGATCAATGAGCTCATCCGTCATATCATCGAGTTGCTCTTTAGATTTAATATGTAACAATCGTTGGTATACAGAAATCTTACGAGCACTATCTTTGATATATGCATCGTCAATAAACGCATCTACCTCTAAATCGATGGCCGGATCAATGGATACATCTCGCTCAACTTCTTTATTTTGAGCCTTTGCAATCGCTTCTTCTAACATGCTCACGTACATACCAAAGCCGACAGATGCGATATTACCATGTTGCTGTGAACCTAAGAGATTACCAGCACCGCGAATCTCTAAATCTCGCATGGCTAACTTAAATCCTGCACCGAGCTCTGTGAACTCTTCAATAGCTTTTAAACGCTTTTCAGCCGCCTCTGAAAGTATTTTATCTGGCCGATACATAAAGTATGCATAAGCACGTCTACGAGAACGTCCTACACGGCCTCGCATTTGGTATAGCTGAGATAACCCTAAACGGTCTGCATCATAAATAATGATAGTATTGGCATTAGGAATATCTAAGCCAGTTTCAATGATACTCGTGGACAAGAGTACATCATAATGACCTTCATAGAAATCGGTCATAATCTCCTCAATTTGACGGCCTGTCATCTGTCCATGAGCAACAGCATAACGCAAGCCAGGCAATGCGGATTCTAATAGTTCTCCCATGTGATTAATGGACGCGACACGGTTATATACGAAATAGACCTGTCCACCTCTTGCAAGTTCTCGTTTGATAGCATCTGCTATGAGATTCATATCGTATTCCACCACATAGGTTTGAACAGGCAATCGCTCCTCTGGCGGAGTATTGATAACAGACATTTCTCGAACGCCAACAAGGGACATATGTAAAGTCCGCGGAATCGGTGTAGCACTCAAAGTGAGTACATCAATATTGCTAGCCCACTCTTTCCATTTTTCTTTTTGTGCTACCCCAAAACGTTGCTCCTCATCTACAACAAGCATTCCTAAGTCTTTGAATACTACCTTTTTGTTAAGTAATGAATGAGTTCCAATAAGAACATCAATAGATCCATCCTCTACGCCTTTAAGAATTTGTTTTTTCTCTGATGTAGTTCGGAATCGATTAAGCACATCTACTTTCACCCCAAATGGAGCAAAGCGATTCAAAAAAGTTTGGAAATGTTGCTGTGCTAAAACCGTAGTTGGTACAAGTACTGCCACTTGTTTTCCGCTCATAACGGCCTTGAAAATGGCGCGCATAGCCACTTCCGTTTTACCAAATCCTACATCACCAGCGAGTAGGCGATCCATAGGAACAGGTCTTTCCATGGATTCTTTAATCTCTGCGGTAGCCTGTAATTGGTCTTCCGTTTCCTCATAGGGGAATGCATCTTCAAACTCTTGCTGCCATGGTTGGTCTGGCAAGAATGCAAAACCTTCTGTGATTTCTCGTTGTGCATATATCTCAACGAGTTTATCTGCTAAATCATCAATAGATTTTTTTGCCTTTGTAACAACCTTGCTCCAGTCACGACCACCCATCTTATTAATACGTGGCACATCACCTTCGTTACCAATATATTTTTGCAGTTGATCTAAATTATTAGCTGGTAAGAACAGTTTGTCCGTTCCAGCATAAGCAATCTCAATATAATCGCGGTGAATGCCTTCCGTCTCAATTGTTTTAAGACCAATATACTTGCCGATACCATGCATATTATGTACTACATAGTCACCAGGCGTTAAATCTGTAAAATAATTGATTTCTTGGCCCTTTTTAGGCTTATTACGAAGCTTGCGCTTTTGCTGTCCGTAAATATTACCTTCTACAACAACCACGAGATGGCTATTGGGCAATTCAAACCCATCTGTTAATAACCCCTTTAAAATAACGACAGTGTTCGGCTTTGCTATCCATGTATCACTATGAATAAATGCAATATTCTCTCCTTCAAGGGCGCGCTCAATACCTTCTCGTCGTTGCTGATTATTTAGTACTAGTACCACTTGATGATTTAAACGATGCCATTGTTTAATTTCATCTGTTAATAGGGGAATTTGACGCTCAAAGCTCGTCATTGTCTTCCCTTGAATGCCAATAGGATTAAATCCTGCAAGTCCAATAGAACGTTGTTGCATAAATGTGAAAGCCACTTGATTCGTAGCATCTACAGTGCGTTGTAGTTCATTCCAATCACAATGATTTTTCCGATGTGTAGGATCTTCTTTTAAGAATTTCTTTAACGCCTCTTGAATACGACCTGGCTCGTCATAAATCAGAGTGCCCTCTTTCACATATGATAGTAAAGTACTATCTGCATCACTTTTACCAAGAAAGAAAGGCGTCACCGTATAGGATTCGATTTGTTCAATAGAACGTTGATTCTCAACAGAGAAGAAACGCAATGTATCGATTTCATCACCAAAAAACTCAATGCGAATCGGATGATCACTATTTACAGGATAAATATCCAAAATATCTCCACGCACGGCAAAATGACCACGTTGTTCCACCTGGTCTACGCGTTCATATCCAATTGTTACGAGCTGTTCAAGGGCTACATCACGTTCAATTGCATCATTCAAAGCAAAATGCAACGATTGCCCCTTTAAATAATGAGGGGATACAACATATTGTGTAACCTCTTCAGCATTGGCAATGACTACTGCCGGCTCTTGCCATGCTAATAATGCTAATGCTCGCATTTGTGCACCTTGATTTTCAAGACTACGTGCTACAGTTGTAAAGTCTACATGATCTGTTATAGGAAATGATTGGACTGGCACATTAGGCCAAAAGAAAGCTAAATCTCGCTCCCACATCTCCTTATGATCCTTATCATGGACTACGATGACTACAGGCTTTTTAAGACCTGCAGAAAAAGCTTGGCTTAAGAGGAAACTTTTTTGAGATCCACTAAGACCATATATGACTGACTTTCCCTTACGCTGAAATGCGTTTAGCCCATCCACAAAGGATGGGTTCTGTGAAAGCAGTTTTGTTAATGTATTATTCATACTGCACCATATAGTATTACTATGATTGTATTAATTAAATAGTTCTAACTCATTTATTATAACATATAATGTAGTAGTTAATTCTGTACCTACCCTACTATTAAATTACAAGTGTTTATCGATATAAATATCCACATTAACTACTTAATTTTAGGCAAAAAAAATACACCTCTAAAGGTGCAATAAAGTTGGTGCGGGAGAAGGGACTTGAACCCCCACGCCCTAAGGCGCCAGATCCTAAGTCTGGTGCGTCTGCCAATTCCGCCACTCCCGCGTCTCAACTGAAATAATAATATCATGTATGGAATTCATCGTCAATCATTTTTTTATAAATGACTTAAAATCCATATATCTAAAAATAAATTCCAAGAAAAACAACTATCTAATTACACCTTACTATTTATGTAAACCCAAAGCAAATTCTAAATCTAAAAGCTCTTAATTATTCTACGATTCTATATCTATTTACACTTCATCTAAAGCTTAACGCTACAGACCTCTATCTAAAAGATCTTACCGATAATTAATATTTGCAAAATAAAAAGAGACTGACCCAGAATCCGAACTACTAGAACCCTGGGTCAGCCTCTTTTTTAGGATGATGATGAATAAATGCATGCCCTACATTTACCATAAAATATATTAACAGTCATAACATATGTCATGCTGGTAATACCAAAAAGGTAATCCACCATGACCATAGCACGACATTTAGGTCGTATAGAACTAAAATCTAAATCAAATATAATGCAATTTAGATCCAATAGAACTAAAAAATCCTTTTTACGAATACGTAAAAAGGAGCTATTAACTTCTCCTCCCTATCTCTCGTAGGTCAAATGGTGAATGTTGAATAGGCAGTTCTCCTGACTCGGCGTCATCGCTCATCTAGCCTTCCCAGTTTCCCAGTGACTTAATTTAGACTCGCTCGACCATACAGTGGCGGGACCGTGCCGGCCTTTAACCGGCTTCTCTATTATGCTTTTCAGCACCTATTCCCAAATATGATATTTTCTATGCCTTTATTCTAACAGTCTACATTCATTTAGTCAATACGGCAGTAGCATATTTATTAATAAAAAAATGCTATATAGGTCTGCCGTATTGTTATAACAAAATATAAAAAGTTTAACAATCTAATCATTAGCTTTATCCAACGCGATTTCTAAATAGCCATCCTGCTATGGACATGCTTATAATGATTAGGATAATCATAGGAATAAAATTAAACCAAATATCCGTCAATCCTGCACCTTCTAAATAAATCCTGCGCATTGCATCAACAGAAAACCGCATAGGATTTCCATATGTAAGATATTGCAATATTTTCGGCATGTTATGTACAGGTGTGATTAATCCGGACAATAATGCTAGTGGAAAAAGAAAGACAAAAACATATACGAGAACTTGCTGCATATTTTTTGCAATAGCCGAAATAGATAACCCCAATCCAATACTACTACTTATAAATGTAAACAACACCGCATACACAAGAAATATGTTGCCCCGAAATGGAACTTTAAACCAAAACATGGCTATTAATAACAATACAGTACTTTGAAACAGTCCTATTATCATGGGTGGTATAGACTTTGCAATCAAAATTTGCATAGATGATACGGGCGTCACCAATAATTGATCAAAGGTCCCCTGCTCTCGTTCTCTCGCCACAGATAAGCCCCCCAACATGATAACTTGTGTCATACTGATCAATATAACGAGACCTGTCAAGAAAGTCCAGGAAGACTGCTGATTTTCATTGTACCAGGTACGAGATTCAATCGTGATTCCCTTATGCTCAACACCTAACCAAGTCTGATTGAATTGAGAAATGATTTGCCCCATATAGGCTGTGGCAAGACCTGAAGTCATTGTATTCGTTCCATTTACAATAACAGTAATAGATGTAGGTTGTTTATGCTTTAAGTTTTCTTCAAAATCCTGAGGTATGATAACCGCCATAATAACCTTGTTGGAGTCTATTAGTGGTGCGATTATATCCGGAGAGTTTGCAGATTGATACAGTTCAAAAACACCGGATGAATTAATAGTCGATTCTAATGCAGCTGCGGTCTGCGTATGACTTTCATCAATCAATACATAGGGAACCTTGTTGAGATTATAGGTTGCGGCGTAACCGAAGAGGAACCCTTGAATAATAACTGGTAACAGTAAGATTATACGAGTTTTCGGATCTTTAAAGGTGGCTAATAGCTCTTTCCATATGATGGAGACAATTTGATTCCAATACAGTCGCCAATTCATTATTCCACCTTCTTCCGCGTAATATAAATTGTCAATATTGTAAAGCAAATAGCAAACCCCGATAATACGGCACTATTTTTAATAATCAAATACCAGTTATTTCCACCTAGGAACAATGATTTCAGTAATTCTAAAAAATATGTAGGAGGTAAAAGCCGTGAAATATATTGAATCACCACAGGTTGTGAATGTGGATCAAATAAAAACCCCGTCAATATCAACGCCGGTAAAAAACTGGTAAGTAACGCCATTTGACAAGCTAAGAACTGTTTCTTCGTAAACGCAGATATAAGTAGTCCCATATTTAAGGAAACAATCAAATACAATGTGGACACGATGCAGATGATCCATAAGGAACCACGCATAGGTACTTCATAAAAGAAATACGAAACACCGAGGCAAAACAACAGCCCCAACATGGCCAATACATAATAAGGCACTACCTTAGCCAAAATAATTTCAATAGGCTTAACTGGTGTAACGAATAAAGACTCAAAAGTACCACGTTCCCATTCTCTAGCCATAACGACAGCCGTAAGAAAAACGGATACAATCGTCATGATAATCATGATGAGCCCAGGAATCAAAAACCAGGTACTTGTATTTGCCTCATTAAACCACATGCGAGGGTTCATTGTTATATATCCACCACGTAGCATAAACGGAATGTTCTTAACGGCCCATAAGTTAATATCTGAGTTTACATAACTTTCTATGCTCATCGCTACCGAAGTATCGACACCATAGTAAATCCCCTGCACTTTCCCTTGTCCACGCATAACTTGAGCAGAAAAGTCCTGTGGAATCACCAATATGGCATCTACCTTTCGTTTTTCCATCAATAGTTCCGCCGTTTTTCTATCGCGAACCGCTATAGGTTGAAAGTACTCAGAGCCGTATAAGGAGTCATACACACTCTGGGTCATAGAATCTTGCCGTTCCATAACCACTGCTATCGGCACGTGTTTAACATCCAAAGTAACCCCTGAGCCGATGAGGATAATAAGTAGTATAGGTAGCACAACACCCAACAAAATAGTGCTAGGGTCGCGCAATACTTGTAAGGTCTCCTTGTATACCAATGAGGAAAACCGTCTTATAAATCCGTTCATACGTCATCCTCCTGTTCCCGTTTTTTTAGTATGACGGAGATAAACGCTTCATCCATAGTACAATTCTCATCGCCGGCAATCCGTCTAACTTCATCAGGTGTTCCCAGTACAACGAGTTTTCCTGCATCCTGAATCATAATACGGTCACAATATTCCGATTCATCCATAAAATGAGTCGTAATAATAATCGTTGTTCCTCGCTTTGATAAAGAAGTAATCTGTCGCCAGAAATTACGCCGTGTAAGAGGATCAATACCACTTGTGGGCTCATCCAAAAAAAGAATTTTAGGCTCATGCATTAAGGCAGCCGCCATGGACAAGCGCTGTTTATAACCACCAGGCAAATCACCGGCTATCATATCTCTCACGTCATTCAGACGAAACTCACTGATAACGGCTTCTATACGATCAGGCTTCTTCTGTCCGTGAAGGCCGTACACACCGGCAAAAAAATTCAAGTTTTCCATAACAGACAGATTACCGTACAAAGAAAACTTTTGCGCTACATATCCGAAATTGCTTCTTGCCGCCGTACGGGATTTAACGACATCAATGCCGGCCACGCGCAAATCCCCGCTCGTTACAGGCAATAATCCACACAACATACGAAATGTCGTCGTCTTCCCTGCTCCGTTTGGTCCGAGTAACCCGAATACTTCTCCGCGCTGCACCGTAAATGATGTATTAGCCACCGCCGTAAAATCACCGAATGTCCTCACCAAATGAGATACGGAAATTTCTACTGGACGCTCAACCATTTCATTGGGGGCCAACAAATGCTTTCGTTCTTTCTCTATCGCACTTTCATCCAAATCCATATCGATACTATCTAAAGGCTTAGCCCCTTGTTTTGAGGCAATTTCATCCTCTTTTAACAGCATCATAAAGGTATCTTCCAAACGGCTCTGAACTGGTTCTTCCTCCATACCGTACTCATTAAGCCATGGAATCGAAAGCATTTCTTTTGTTTTTATGTACCTCACAGCACCGGCCTCCGGAACTGCATCCGCCACGCATTTCCTGTCATCCATCAATGCGGCCTGTACATTTCGCATGCTCAATGACTTCGGAATCTTTACCTGAAAGCATCGTTCCTCAGACATTTGAGTCAACTCATGCGGTGTCCCGGTTGCTAAAAAGCGCCCCTTATTGAGGACGAAAACATCTTTACAACGCTCCGCCTCATCTAAGTATGCAGTGCTAACAAGTACGCTGATTCCATCTGTACGTACTAACGACTCTAAGATTTCCCATAACTCCCGCCTTGAAAATGGATCGACCCCTACGGTAGGCTCATCGAGCAGTAATAGCTCCGGAGAACGAACCAATGTACAAGCTAGGCTAAGCTTTTGCTTCATACCGCCTGACAATTTACCGGCTTGACGCTTAGTAAATTTGGCTAGCCCTGTCATATGCAGTAATTTTTCAAACCGCTTCGTTCTCACATGCAAAGGAATACCGTGTAAATCTGCATAGAGATTCATGTTTTCGCTGACGGATAATTCCTCATAAAGCCCAAATTTCTGAGGCATATAACTGAGTCTATCTTGAACTGCCTGTGAATGTGCTTTCACATCCATTCCGAGGACATCTAAAGAACCAGACGTGGCATCCAATAAACCGGCTATCAAACGAATCAAAGTCGTTTTCCCCGCCCCATCTGGCCCGACCAACGCAGTTAAACAGCCTTTTCGAATTTTAAAATCCAAATGGTCCAATGCTATTATAGGATCATCTCCGACAAGGGGAAATTCTTTATATAATTGTGACCCTTCGATTGCATATACATCATTCACCGCACACCTCTATATATCAATGGAAACAGTGGCAGGCATTCCTAAACGGAGACGATTATCAGGATCATCTACATATACCCGCACTTCATATACAAGTGTAGTACGCACATCCTTCGTTTCTACCGATTTAGGTGTAAATTCCGCTACGGAGGATATATATCCGATTGTACCGTGAATCGGTTCGTTCTTATATGTATCCGTTGTTACATTTGCATCCATACCGTTATAAATTTTTCCTAAATCCCGTTCGTTCACATATACACGTACCCATTTCTTAGTATTCTCAGCCAATTTAAATACAGGTGTATTCGGTGAAGCCATATCACCGACCTGTAATAATCGGGCCGTTATAACACCGTCTATAGGAGCTGTTAATACGGTTTGGTTTAACAAAAACTCCTGACGGGCCAGTTCGCTTTTCATCGCATCCAATTGGGCTTGGGCCTGTGCTATATCTTCCTGTCTTGGCCCTGCGACAGCTAAATTGTATGCTTGCTGAGCCTCGTTTAATTTGGCTTCCGATACTTTCACCTTCGCCTGTATATCATCTACAGACTGTCGACTAACGGCCTTACCATTTGAAGCATTATAGGATTTTTGTAACTTCTCTGCTTCCTGTTTCGATTGAGCTAACGCAGCTTCTGCAGATGTAACTCGTGCCGATGCTTGAGCGATTTCTTCTGGTCTACTGCCGGCCTGCAACTTGGCCACTATAGCGTCCTGTGCTGCAATGGTAGCCTTAGCCTGCTGTACAGCAAGATTCAATTCATCAGAATGTAAATACCCCAAAATCTGCCCTTGGCTCACCACCGCACCTTCATCCACCAAAAGGCTGGCAATCCGGTCACTTCCTCGAAATGCAACATTAACTTCACGCAGATTCACATTGCCTTGCAACACAATATGATGAGAGGCAATGTACGCTTCGTATTGATTATAAGCATAATAACTTACTCCACCCAAAATTATTAGAAAGGCAATCATTATACCTGCGCACTTTTTTCTATTATTCGCCATCCACCCTTTAAGGACATCAAGTTTCTCTTTCATAATCATTCCCCGTTTCTCACACTATTTCTTAGCATGCGAGTCCGCCTCTGCCTCCTGATCCATGTCCATGGCTTCCCAACCACCGCCTAAGGATTTGAATAAACGAACGGTATCAGCAAACTCTTGCCCCCGACTCATGATATATTGCCGCCTTGCAGACAATACATTTCTTCGTGCATCAAGAACACTTAAGTAATCGCTAAGACCAGAGTCAAAATTGGTTTGCGCCAAAGATTCCGCTTGCTGTGCAGATTCTACAGCAGATTTCAATTCCTCAGACTTAATATGATCCTGAGATGCATCCGTTACCGCATTTCGGACCTCTCCTACAGCTTTCAAAACAGTCTCTTCGTAAAGTGCCAAGTATTCCTGTTCCTTTTCCGTTTGTACTTTTATATTCTTACGAATAGCACCGGCATTGAAAATAGGCATAGTGATAGATGGTCCTATTCCTATCATTTTACCGATAGCCGAAATAAGACCTCCCGATGAAAACGACTCCAAGCCTATACTGCCATTTAGTGAAAACCTAGGCTTAAGGTCAGCCTTTGCAGCCTTGGTTTTCTGTTGTTGCGCCGCAATACGTCGTTCCGCCGCCTGAATATCAGGCCGTTGTCGTAAAGCTTCCGCCGGTATGCCGATAAATATGTGTGGATTCACCGTAGGTAATGAAGTATTTTCCATCAATAACCCGTCAATCTCGCCTGGAACTGTTCCTGTCAATATAGAAAGAGCAGCCATTGTGGAAGCTATATTTTTCTTTAATGAAGGAATCTCCGCTTGAGTCTGAGATAATGCATATGTAGCCTGTTGCACAGGTAATTCATTAATAATACCAGACTGATTATTTATCTTAATCAGTTCCAACGCTTCCTGTTGACGCTTCACATCATCTTCTGTTATGCGCAATTGCTCCTGTAAAGTTCTTAACGACATATACTGTAATGCGGTTTCCGCGCTCAAAGATACCCAGGTGGAATATAAATCCGCCTGTGATGCTTGTAACGAATTCGATGCAGCACGTGATTTTGCTTTTTGTCTTCCGAATATATCAATTTCCCATCGCGCATCAATTCCCAATTTACCGGTTTCTACATTTCTCGTCATCTTATCAGATATAGGTAAATTCTTTATCGCTTCTCGGTCTGAATCCCATTCACCCTGACCTCTATTAGCCGACCATGAACCGGAAGCATCTAGCCAAGGTAATCGCTGTGCTTCAGCAATACCCAACTGTAACCGTCCTTGTCTAACTCGAGAACGAGCTACCTCTAACTGCCGATTATTTTTGAGGGTCAAATCAATTAATTGATCCAATACGGGATCATTAAAAACCTTCCACCAGTGGGCTAACTCTTCTTCACTGACCGCGTTCCCTTCCACAACCGCATACGGTAAGGGATGTTTTCCCGCTTCTTCTACCCAAGAATGTTCATTCAATTCTTTAGTTGCTTTTTGTTTCTCTGAAAGCTTAGTCTCATCAGCAGCAGTACTCTTTTTCTTCTTTTTTTTGCCATCTTTGTAATACGATGCAATAACAGGACTGCCTTGGTCAGAATCGTCAACAGTTTTTTCAGACTTATGCTGTATTATCGTATTATCTCGACGCGTTTGATTCGTATCTCTATTTGATTGACTAAAGCTGATGCCAGCGCTAGCACTCCAAGCCCCTAATGCTAAACATATATAAACAATTAAAAGTTGTTTTCTATTCGTCTTCATAGCAAACCTCTTTTCATTTCCATATATATCAGTATCATTATATGTTCATCTTATAATATAAAACCATTATGTATCAATAATATGAAGTATCATTTCAATCTAACTTGAGTTTTATCGAACTTTCACATAAAATAAAAATGTATTAATATAATTCAAGTGGAGGCGATTATGTATATCGGTGAAATCATTAAAAGCTATCGCGAACAACATAATATGACAGTTGAAGAATTCGCAAATAAATCGAATCTAAGTCAAGCAGAAATCACCCAATTGGAAGAATTATTTCAAAGCGATGGAACAACACCTTATCCTGTTGCAATGCGACAAATTAAAAGTATAGCTGAAGCCATCGAACAGCCAATCCCCATCATTATGAATCTTATTTCTGCAGATCAAGAAATTGTCGTTAACGTAGTAGCTGAATCAGATCAGCCACATGCGAAATAATAAAACTTAGTTAATTAAATAAAGATCATTAGCTCATAAAAGGACCCTACATAAATATGTAGGGTCCTTTATATACATATAAAAAGCAAAATAAAAAAGCACCACATTACTGTGATGCTTTAATTTGGTGACCCAGAAGGGATTCGAACCCCTGGCCTTTTGATTCGTAGTCAAACGCTCTATCCAGCTGAGCTACTGAGTCATGTACAAGGTACTCACTTATATTAACATAATGATTGCGGCTACGCAAGCATTTTTTAATATTTTTTGAGTAATTTTATGGACATGCGGCCCGAAGACCGCCATCCAAATTTTGGCAGGGGCAGTAGGACTTGAACCCACAACCAACGGTTTTGGAGACCGCTACTCTACCAATTGAGCTATACCCCTATATTCATCAAGCTTTGCTTGATACTTGATTAGTTTAACAAATATTACATACTATGTCAAGAAATATAGGCTTATTAATCAATAAATAATAAGAAATATTAAAGGAAAAGAGCCCTCTTTCAAGGGCTCTTATGTCTACCTAACTTTTACCTTTATATATACGGGAGATGGTATATATAATTAGAGAGTTTTGTATATGTATTGTTTTGTTTATACACAGGGAGAGTATTGTTGTGTATTTAAGTGTTGTTTTATGTGTTGTATTGTTTTGTGTTGTTTGTATTATTTGTAAAAGGGACAGGTAAAAGTTATTAGTAGTAGACCTCCATTTCCTTAGTTGATCTCAATCAACTATAGCTAGTATATAGATAGTTCGTGAAAACATAGTGAAAGTGATATGAAATATAATTAAAACGAGTAATTTTTGGTACATTTTGGTATATTATTAAATATCAGAAAGATAGCTATAAAGCACGTATTTACTAGGCTAGATAGGGACCTATATAAAAAAGTGATAATTCTATGCATGAATAGAATATGTAATAAATAGTAATTATTAAAATTTATAATTAGACCTTCATTAATTATATTATCAATTAATTGATAATATAATTAAAAAATAATGAACTAAGCGATGCAGTGAATCTGTCGTCGTTTAATTCTTATTACCTTTAACTTGCCCTACTTGCTTCCTTACTGTGGATTTCCCTTCACTGCTTCGCAGTTCGGTAAATCTTACGTTCGGAAGAAAGTGATGCAGTGAATCTGTCGTCGCGTTGCTCCTCCATCTTCTACTGCCCTACTTTTACTGCCCTGCTTACCA